>CAJQPA010000020.1 GCA_905480145.1 uncultured Flavobacteriales bacterium
TTTTCCAAAAGGAAAATTAGGAAGAATTGCATTGGCAGTAGCTCCATCAAACTCATCAATCCTATACTCTGTTGTGGAGTCAGAAGACAAAAAATTGAGTGGTATGTATCGCTCTGATGATGCTGGAGTATCTTGGAAACATCTGAATGCTGATTTCGGATTAGTTGTTCGTCCTTTTTACTTTTCAAGAATTGTAGTTCATCCTACCAATCCAGATATCGTTGCTAAAGCCGGATTGTTTGGTTCTTTTTCAAGAGATGGAGGAAAGACTTTTAAAAGTTTAGGTCAGATGCATCCAGACATTCATGATATTTGGTTTGATATTAAAGATGAAGACAAATTATTTGTTGGAACAGACGGTGGATTGTATCGTTCTTTAAACCTTGGGACTACTATGGAAATGATTCAAAACCTTCCAATATCTCAATTTTACCATGTAAGTGTTGATAATCAATCGCCATATAACATATATGGTGGTCTTCAAGATAACGGAAGTTGGTTTGGCCCATCTTCAAGTGCAGGAGGAATTGAGGGGAGAGATTGGGAAACAATTGGATATGGAGATGGGTTTAGAGTTTATCCGCATCCTAATGAGCCAAACATAACATACTCTGAGATGCAAGGGGCTCAAGCAATTTGGAGATACGACGATAAGATCAAACAATCTAAAGTGGTTAAGCCACTGAGGGTTAAAGGTGATCCTAAATTGCGTTTTAACTGGAATGCTGCCATTACAACAAGTTTGAACAATCCTGATAGATTATATGCGGGGAGTCAATTCTTGCATGTTTCAAATGACCGAGGTGATAACTGGACAAAGATTTCTCCCGACTTAACTACGAATGATCCAACGAAATTAAATCAAGAAGAGTCAGGCGGATTATCAAAAGATAATTCAGGTGCTGAAAATCATTGTACCATTTTTACAATCGCTGAATCTGGCCTAGATCAAAACATTATTTGGGTTGGTACAGATGATGGAAATGTACAAGTAACGCAAAACGGAGGAAAAGATTGGTCCAATGTATCTTTAAATATTGCAGGTCTTCCTGCAAATACATGGTGTTATCATATTGAAGCGAGTAGCTTTAATAAAGGGACTGCTTATGCTGTTTTTGATGGACATACGAGCAATGATAAGAACGCATATTGTTATAAAACGACGGATTTTGGTAAAACATGGAAGTCAATAATTACAGATGACGTTTATGGTTTTGCAAGAAGTTTTCAAGAAGATTTTGAAAACCCTGATTTACTATTCTTAGGGACTGAGTTTGGATTGTATGTCACACTGAATGGTGGCGCGAACTGGGTAAAGTTTGAAAATAACATGCCTGCGACTGCGATTCATTACTTGACAATGCAGAAAGCGACAAGTGATTTAGTCATGGGAACGCATGGGCGAGGTGTTATCATCATGGATGATGTATCTCCTTTACGTCAAATTTCAAATGAAATAATGGCTAAAAAGCTTCATTTTATGGAGATGAAGCCGTTTGAAATGAATGAGCAAAGTTCTTTCGGTGGAACAAGTTCAGCAACTCAGTTTGTTGGAGCAAATCCTTCTTCAAACGCAAGAATTACTTATTTTTTATCAAAACGTCACACTTTTGGAAAGATGACAATGAAGGTTATGGATAAAAACGGAAACTTCGTCACAAAATTAGATCCAGGAAAGAAAAAAGGAATCAATGTTGTTGATTGGAGATTCAATGCCATGGCTCCAATTATTGCAAAAGGAAAAACATTTTCTGTTGGTGGCATGACAGCTCCTAGGGTTGCCGCTGGGACTTATACTATTGAAGTAAAGAAAGGAAAAGAAATTTTCACAACATCGATAGAAGTTGAGTATCCAAAGAATTCCATATTTACATTAGTTGAGAGAGATCAACAATTTGAAGTTTCTACAAAATTGTATAACTTGAATGAAGAATTGGCTTTTCTCGTTTATGAGGTTGATGAATTCATTGAACATTCTGAAAATACAGCAAAGGAGAATCCAAAGTTAAAAAAGAGTGCTCTTAAACTGAACAAAGAGCTAATGGCGCTGAAAGAAACTTTGGTCGTAACAAAAGGTGATAATTACGTGGGTACTGTAGAGAATCAATTGCGCGAGAAGTTGTCTGAAATTTATGCTTCAATAACAGGGTATTATGGTGCTCCTACTAAAACACAATTAGAGAATTCTTCTCTAATCGAAGAGGAGATGTCTAAAGCGAAAGAATCTTTTGCTTCAATTAAAAATGGGAGTATGAAGAAATATAGTCAAGCTGCAGAAAAGGCAGAAATAAAACTTCCAACTTTAAAATCATATGAAGAATTTGTAGATAAAGAATAATTATCCTTGACATAAAAAAGCCTGTTTATCTATGATAAACAGGCTTTTTCGTTTTATTTAATTTACTGTTTTACAAAACTATCATGTGCAGTTTTGTCTTTGTCTGAAATTTGCACTGTGTACATACCATTTGGTAAGTCTTCTATTGCAATCGAACCTTCGTAAATACTATTTTCTGCATTCACTGATTTCTTATAGACCGATTGACCAACCATATTAAAGACTTCAATTGTTAATTCATCATTTAACCCACGAAGTGTAATGTTTAATTCATCGGTTGCTGGATTAGGGAATATTTTGAATTTTTCAATCTTATTGAGTTCTTCATATGATAGAGGGAAATCAACGGTAAAATTAAACTTAATGTTGTCACCAAAATCTCCGTTAAAAGACTTCACTGTGCCACCACCAACTTCTCTAATATAGTTGATGCCATTCCCGTCATTATTTGCCCACCATGAAATACCATCATCGCCAGAATCGTAAACATTGTAAGTATAACAACCTTGTCCCATCATCACGGTATCTCTATATTGCGTATTGTTTGTCATGTTAGACCGAGAGAATATGACATTTCCATCACTATCTCGAACATCATAACTACTTTCAAAAGCAGCATTATTTGTCTTGAACCAAATCACAATGTTTGCTGGCAAGACTTCTGGAATTTCAAAATTGGAAGAGTAATAATTGTTTGGTGTGTATTCATCCGTTCCATTATTTGGGTTACTTAACGCTACTTTAAAAACGTTGGCAGCTGGTTGAATAGAATTCCATAGCTCTTGAGGAGAAGGCAAGATAACTTCTTCTTTGGCTAAAAACTCTAAAGACCCAGTCCATTCATAAGTTAACGGAGTTGCTGCATTATTCACCCAGTAAGTAATAGTCAACGAAGTTAACATCGTACTTCCAGTATTTTGAATTGTTACTTTTGGCGAATGACAAATAGAATTAAATCGTGTGAACTCAACTCTATTTGAAGGCTCTCTAATTTCTACTACAGCAGCATCGAGAGAATGATTGATTGCGCCATAAGTTACAAGTTGATTACTTACAATATACCTTGAGTCGCCTGACGCAGTCATTAATCCATAATCAAGATTGGCAACTTGACCGGGTGTTACTAAGGCCGTAATGTCACTTTCTCTAACATCTGTTGGAGCACCAGGACACCATCCTGCTCGGTCGTAAACCCATGTTCCACCTTGCGGGTAAATAGGATTGTCGCCACATTCTGTCCAAACATTCCACATGAACTCGTTTGCACCACCATTAATATCAACAAAATGTTGACGAGCAATAAACTCTCCTTCTTGCCCATGTCCAGTAATCGCTGTTTTAATTTTAAATGATTGTCCTGCTGGGTTCATCACAACATCTTTTGCTGGAAAATAGCGATCCGTCATTATATCTGTATAGTTTCTGGATTCAGGTCTCCATATTTGATTGATATCTATTACATCTCTTGGAGGTGTTCCAACAATGAACCAGAATTGGATGTCCATATCTTCTTGCCATTGACCGCCTCGTTCCATCGTCATTCTTTTTTCTCCATTGAAAATAGGAGCGTAATCTGTCATATCAAAAGTCCATGTTTTTCCAGCTGGACCTAGATTTAAGTTAATCCCATAAGGAGTTACAAAAGACATAATTTCAAATTTGGCAGGCCAACGTCTGTAATAATTTAAATCAGACGGAGTAATAGAACCTTCTATAGAAACAGGGAGAGTTGATACTACAGCACCCGTTAAAGCGTCATAAATGACTTCTGGAGTCGCTTCCCAGTATGAAACTTCACTATCTGTAAGTATGTCATCATCAAGAAGCGTTCCCGCGTTAGAGCTCACAGAATGAGTTGTTACAACGTTTGGTGTATTCTGAATGGAATCAAGAACTATTGTTGGAGTAATTGTTAAATCATAAACGCCTTCGAATAAAGTGATAGAAGGACGAACAGCCGCCGTGCTAAAGAATCTTGATAACTCTTTACCTCTGGAAAAATTCCAAATATCTGAATTGTTTGAATTAGCAATGTCATTATTAATTCCGTCTGTTAAAACGCCACCATTTCCTTCATCCATTGTGTAGTATGCAACTAAATTAGCGTAATTCGGATGAGTTCCATCCACACTTATATTCATCCAGTCAGCAATTTCCGTTGCTCCAAGTTCTGCATCCCAAATTCTTACTTCGTCAATGCGCCCTTTATAATTGTAAGACAGTGCATTCGTCTTTCCAATGAACATTTCTGCAATCTCAATTGGGTTCGTTTTTCCCGTCCCAGTGTGCCATAAAACGCCATTTAAATATAGATTCATTACTCCAGTAATGGCATTTTTTGTTGCAGCCCAATGATTCCATTTACCTTCAATTTCTGCAACTGTTGCAGCTTTGTCAATTCTATCGTATCCACTTCCAGTATTTCCGCAATCAAAGTAAATTCTGCTATTGGACCACGGTAAATGTAAATTGAAATTACGATCACCGGCTGCATTATTAGCATGTATAATTGTTGTGTTATCAGGCAATAGGTCCACGTCTCCATGCGCCCAAAACGAAATAGTAATTTCATCTTGAATTCCTGTCATCGACGTTGTAGGAATTGAAATATGCGTATTTCCCGCCAGATTCACATTGTATCCATTGTTACTATAAATAGCCATTCCAGCTGCAGCAGTCCCTTGCAATTCAACTAAATTTGTTGGAGATGTATTTGAGAAAGAAAATTCAAGAACGATATTGTCTGTTCCATTCCATACGAAAGGAGTGGCAAATTGAATTCTGTTGGGACCAACGGTAAAATCATAGTTGCTGAAAAACACTTCGCTAAATCCAGTTGTAAATGGAGATGAGTTATCCAAAGTTGTTAAAGTCGTTTCTTGCATGTTAACACGCATGAAGTTTATAGAGCCTGGAGTTACAGCTTGAAGAATAAATCCATCAATGTTTCCAGCAGCATAGCCAGCAGCTGTTAATTCAGCGGCTGTATATAAATATTGAGATTTACCCGATTGATTACTTCCATCTAATGCCTCGAGTAACGAAGCGGTGCCAGAAAGTATAGGGTATTGATTCTCACTTGTAATACTGTTTAATGTCACATCATTTTGGGAATACTGATAGAAATCGTAAGTAGGTTGCGTATTGTAATTATACGTTGATCCACTAAAACCTGAAATTAAAGTATTTGGATGCTTATATACTACGGAGTCAATTCTAGTTGAATCATGCAGGTAGGTATTACAGGAATAATCCCATTCACCGCAACCAAAATTCGGATTGCCTCCACTTGAAACGTTTCCATCTTTACAACGCATGTTGTATTTCATTAGAATTTTTTCAAAAGTGACATTTGGCAAACTTGAAAAGTCTACGATTGTGTCTCGAGTAGTAGAGTTATAATCTAAAGTGTTGATTACAATTGTATCTCCGGGCACTTGAGAAAACCCAAAAAAGGAAAATCCAAGAACAAAGAATGATAGTTTTAGATAGGAATGTAGTTTTTTCATGATGTAAATATAAAAAAACAAAGCTAAACCCTTTTACTAAATAGTTTTTCTAATTATCTCGATCTTCAAAGTCCTCTGATTTCTTGTCTTTCACTCTTTTCAATAGGAAATATATCAACAGAGCAATTAACACAATCCAGATTAAAAAATTGAAGGCAATGAACGGGAGTGGATTACTTAAAGTTTCCATTATTGAAGTTTTACAGCCGTTCCATAGGCTAAAATTTCCGAAGCACCTTGCATAATTGTGCTCGTTGAAAAACGAACATTAACAATTGCGTCAGCGCCCATTCTAACCCCATCTTGTTTCATTCTTTGAAGGGCTTCCTCTCTTGATTGTGCTTGTAACTTTGTGTACTCGCTAATTTCTCCTCCTACAATGTTTTTGAGTCCAGCAAAAATATCTCTCCCAATATTTCTTGCACGAACTGTGCTTCCCCTGGCAATTCCAAGAATTTCAACGGTTTCTTTATTTGGTATTCTTTCAGTATTTGTGACGATCATGTTTTTATAGATTAAGTAGGTAAAAGATACATTATTTAGGTTGATAAATTGCTTTATTCTAAAATTTTCTAGGGAATTTGGTGGTTCTTAGTTAAATAGATAGTAGCTTTGCGCCACATTTGAAGAATATAACATGAAAAGAGTAAACGCATACAAGAAGTTATTTGCAGTTGAACCAACGACGGATTTGAAGCAACTGAAAAAAACGTATAGAAATTTGGTGAAAGAGTGGCACCCTGATAAGTTTCAAGACGGAGACGAGAAAGCGAAAGAAGCTGAGGAGATGAGTCTTCAAATTATTGATGCCTACCATTTCTTAGTGAGTATAGCTCCAGAAACAAAAGAAGCAAATTTAGAAGAGTATACAAAAACTATATCTGAATCAGGAATTGCTGATTTTAAGCACAAAGGTCAAGTATTAGAAATAGAATTTTTGGATGGAACAACTTATGAATATTTTGGTGTAACAAAAGGTGTTTTTCAGAAACTAATTAATTCTGATAAGCAATTCAGATTTGCGAAGAGAAGTATTTTTAATTCGTACTTATATAGAAAATCAAAAAGAGATTTAGAAACAGCATAGTCTGTTGCAAATAAAAAAAGCCATCTAATAGATGGCTTTTTTTATGCCTATTTTTTTCTAATGTTAATCATCAATACAGAAAAGAGCGTAATTCTTGACTATTTTATAACAACTAATTTAATTGTGTTAAGTTGGCTTTGACTTACTCTATAGGTTAGAAAGTAGTTTCCATGCAGATTATCATTCAACTGTAATTGTGTTTCAGTTCCCGTTTTGTTTTGAGAATATGAAACACTTTGTCCTAGTTCATTCACCAACGATTGAATTTCAAGGTCTTCCGAAAATACAAACAAACCATCTTGCGAAGGATTTGGACCAAATTCAATTGAATTAAATTGTTCTGAAAGGCCAACATTTGATTGAACTTGCCCTCTTTTATATATGATGTTACCGGTTAATCCATCGCGGAAAGTCAAATGTACATAACCATTTTTATAACGGATGTCTGGTGCTGTTTGAGCTCCATCAGTGGAATCGTTTGCGATGTATTTATACGTTGTCAAATTGGTTAAATGATTAGCACCTGTTGCCGATAAGGAATAGAAAATTTCTGTGTTATTGCCAACATTTTCTTGCCAAGTCATTACGATTGTGTCATTTTCTCCACTAATCCGAGGGAAGTTTTGTATTGCATATACCGGGTCTGGTTCTGGAATAACCATTTTTTCCTCTAATAAAATTGAGTCAGCGACATTTGAAGAACTAACGTAAATACGGCTATATCCTACACCACCTTTACTCATTGAAACAGCGTACAACGTATCATTCATAAATACTCCATGAGGTCCCGTAGATGGGCAAGAACTGATCAACCAGTCAAGTGAATCAATATTTTGTTCGTATGGAAATGTTGTACCCCCATCGTTAGAGAATACTGCATATATGTCTCTTATATTTGCATCATTATTTCTAAAAAGTAAGGCTTGTTTTTGTCCTTCGACAATTACTTCAGAAGGACAGCAATCACATGCTTCTCCAACTACATTTGAAACACTTTGCGCTGGATTGTATGTGAGTCCAGCATCATCTGAATGGACAATCACGTATTCGGGGTTTGACCAAGATGCTCCATGAGACATGTACGTAACAACAGGGTTTCCATTATCGTCAATGCCCATTGATGGCATCCATGCTACGCCATTGTCAAGATTATCAACACGAATAGTATCTGAGAAAGTAGCACCACCATCAACTGATCTAACAGAATACACGTTTCCTGTTTCTGTTGGGTTAAGCTTGAAAACGGCAATGATGGTATCACCTTTTGATTCAATGTCCGGACCTGTCCAATTTGCTATATAGGATGACATTCCAGAAGGTACAATTTGAATGGGCGTGTTAAATGAAGTACCATTCCAAGCTGAGATATGAAGATTTTCATCTCCTGTGTTTCCATAAATAATTGCGGGACTGCCATTCTCAAGAATGGTCATTCTAGGCCTTATATTTCCATACAAGTTGCCGTCTGATACAGAAATCTCTGTTTCCCAAGCGATTGAATGTTGAGCGAAATTGATAATACTAAACAATGCAAAGCAAGTGGTGGTAAAAATCTTTATCATAGATAAATAAATTAGGCCAATAAATATAAGGTTTAATTAATAGACTCAAACAAAAAAGGCCATCTCAATGGATGGCCTTTTTTAATGTTTCGATTTAAGCTATACCTCAACTTCTTCTTGCATATAACTTTCAACACTAGGGCAAGAGCAGATTAAATTTCTATCTCCATAAGCGTCATCTATTCTTCTCACGGGAACCCAGTATTTAGAATCCTTTAAATATTCAATAGGATAGGCCGCTTTCTGCGCGGAATATGAATGATTCCATTCTTGATTTATGATACAATCAGCAGTATGAGGAGCATTTTTAAGAACGTTGTCTTCTTTGTCAGCTTGTCCATTTTCAACTTCTGCAATTTCTTTACGTATCGAGATCATGGCATCGATAAAGCGATCTAATTCTTCCTTGTCTTCACTTTCCGTTGGCTCAACCATAAGTGTTCCGGCTACAGGGAATGAAACCGTCGGTGCATGAAATCCGTAATCAATTAATCGCTTCGCTATATCAGCCACTTCAACTCCAGCTGTTTTCTTAAAGTCACGGCAATCGAGAATCATTTCGTGAGCCACAGTTCCATTTTTGCCGCTGTAAAGAATGTCGTAGTGACCTTTTAACGATGCCGCAATATAATTAGCATTTAGTATCGCTATTTCAGTAGACTCTTGAAGTCCTTTAGAACCAAGCATCTTAATATAACCGTAAGAAATCAAAAGGATTAATGCACTTCCATAAGGAGCTGACGATATCGCGTTAATTGCTTTCTCACCACCTGATTCAATTAATCGAGAGCCAGGTAAGAATGGTGCTAAATGTGCAGCAACTCCAATAGGTCC
>CAJQPA010000021.1 GCA_905480145.1 uncultured Flavobacteriales bacterium
TATAAATCCAGCTGACCCAACAGATATTACATGGAGTTTGATGCCTGACGCTCCTGGACTAGCAAGTTACAGGTCGGCATGCAGCGGTACAGAGAATTCTGTCTTTTGGATTGGTGGATCTTCCGTGTCTTATAATTTTGATGGAATAGCCTATAACGGATCTGGAGGTGTTGCTCCTTCTGCTCGCGTATTAACGTATAATAATTTAGCAAATGATTTTGCTGATGACTTCCCACAACCATATGGCGTGATGGATTTGAGAGGTGTTGCAAAACTTTCCAATAACCGATGGATCATTGCTGGTGGTATGGATTCTAATCAGGTAGTTATGAATCGCACATTTTTATTAGAAAATCCCAGCGTTGATTTGAAAGAGAATTCTATTCAGGGGTATCACGTAAAATATTTAGAAAGTAAAGTAATTGTTACTTTAAATAAAGAGAGTGCTAGTCAATTAATTGATCTGACGGGAAGAGTAGTTAAGAAGTTTGAAATTTCCTCAACGGTAGAAATCTCGAGAATGAAATTTAAAGAAGGTATTTATAAGTTAATATTTGATGAGAATTCAATAAGCATTCGATTGTAATGGGAAAGGATAAAATTAGAAGGTTTGCTGCTGTCAAAAGTTTTGACAACTTTCATGAGCCAGTGATCAAGGAGCAATACTATATGAAAGGTAAATGGCATAAGGATCATTTTAAAAATGACAATCCTATTGTTTTAGAATTAGGTTGCGGTAAAGGAGAATACTCTGTTGGATTGGCGAAGCACTTTCCAGAAAAGAATTTTATTGGAGTAGATATCAAAGGAGCAAGAATGTACATTGGCGCAGAACAAGCACTAGAAGAAGGTCTGGATAATGTTGCTTTTTTAAGAACAAAAATTGACTTTATTCAAGACTGTTTCATTCCTGGAGAAATCGACGAAATATGGTTAACATTTTCAGACCCTCAGCCTAAAAAAGAGAATAAAAGACTTTCTTCACCACCATTTATTGAGCGGTATCGCAAAATTTTGAAGAAAGGCGGAATAATTCACATGAAAACAGATAGTGACCTCTTGTTTGAGTATACTGAAGAACAAATTGCTTCTCAAAAATATGAAAAGCTAGAACTGACTTGGGACTTGTACAATGAGCTTCCGGAGAACATCGATCCTGTTACCCGAGATATTTTTCATATAAAAACGCATTACGAAAAACTATTCACCTCGAAAGGTTCCATAATAAAATACTGTAAGTTTAAAATCAGTTAAATAAAAAAAGGCGGTTGAATATTCAACCGCCTTTTTTTATTTACACTTTGATATAATTGATTAAGCCACTTTCAATTTAGCAATTTTACTGTTTGAAAATTTAGCTTGCGCATAATCTAAGGTTACTCTGAATTCTTTCTGGTCAGAAGATGGTATCTCGAACATTGCGTCGTTCAATATTCCTTCACAAATCGAGCGAAGACCTCTAGCTCCTAGTTTGAAGTCAATGGCTTTTTCTACAATAAAGTCTAGAACATCTCCATCAAATTTTAAATCAACTCCGTCCAATTCGAAAATTCTAACGTACTGCTTAATTAAAGCATTCTTTGGCTCTGTTAAAATTCTTCGCAAAGCATCTGAAGTTAGTGGCTCTAAATAAGTTAATACAGGGAAACGTCCAATTAATTCTGGAATCAACCCAAAAGTCTTAATGTCTGTAGGGTTGATGTATTTCAATAAAGATTCACCTTCAATTCTTTCTTCATCACTAGAAGAAAAACCAATTGTTTGACGATTAACTCTATTTGCAATAATTCTTTCTACACCATCGAAAGCTCCTCCACAAATAAATAGAATGTCTTTCGTGTCGATTTGAATCATTTTTTGTTCAGGATGCTTTCTTCCTCCTTGAGGCGGTACACTTACTACGGCACCTTCCAATAGTTTCAATAAAGCTTGTTGAACTCCCTCTCCAGAAACATCTCTGGTAATTGAAGGGTTATCACTTTTACGCGCAATTTTATCGATTTCATCAACGAAAACGATACCGCGTTGTGCAGCTTCTGCATTGAAGTCTGATGCTTGTAGTAGCCTTGAAAGTATACTTTCAACGTCTTCACCAACATATCCTGCCTCCGTAAGAACGGTCGCATCAGCAATACAAAAAGGAACGTTTAACATTTTAGCAATAGTCTTTGCTAAAAGTGTTTTTCCAGTACCTGTTCTTCCGACGAGTATGACATTTGATTTTTCAATCTCTACTTCGTCTTCTTGAACTTTATGATTCAACCTCTTGTAATGATTGTAAACGGCAACGGACAATACTTTCTTCGCATCCTCTTGACCAATTACATATTCATCCAATTTTGTTTTAATCTCAATTGGCTTTAATATATTCAATTCTTCGACTTCACCAGATGACTGAACATCTTCCTCCTTCACAATAGTATGCGCTTGCGTAACACAGTTTTCACAGATGTGACCTGATACTCCCGCAATCAACATTCCTACTTCTTCTCTTGGTCGTCCACAAAATGAACAACCTGTCTCTTCTTTTGCCATAATTTTCTGATAAAAAAGCCCTTATCCGCTGTAAAACAGATAAAGGCCTAAATTTGCTACTGTAAAGTTACGTTACTTTGGGTTACGAAGCAAAATTTCATCCACCATTCCGTAATCCTTCGCTTCTCCAGAAGTCATCCAATAATCTCTATCAGAATCTGCCCAAACTTTATCGTAATCTTGTTTAGAATGAGTTGCGATAATATTATATAACTCTTTCTTTAATTTTTGAATCTCTCTCGCTGTGATTTCAATGTCAGAAGCTTGACCTTGAGCACCACCTAACGGTTGGTGAATCATAACACGAGAATGCTTTAATGCAGAACGTTTTCCATCTGCTCCGGCACATAATAAGACAGCTCCCATAGAAGCGGCCATTCCAGTACAGATTGTCGCTACATCAGGGTTAATGTATTGCATAGTGTCATATATTCCAAGACCAGCATAAACAGATCCTCCAGGAGAATTCAAATAAATTTGAATGTCTTTCTTACCATCAACAGATTCTAAGAATAACAATTGTGCATTGATAATATTAGCTACTTGATCATTGATTCCTGTTCCTAAAAAAATGATTCTATCCATCATCAATCTAGAAAATACATCCATTTGAGTCATGTTCATTTGACGTTCCTCAATGATATACGGTGTTACTGATGATTCAATATAGCTTTGAGTATGCATACTGCTCAAGCCCATGTGCTTGGTTGCATACTTCATAAATTCTTTGTTGTCAAACATATAAATATAAGTTTCGTTCGTATTGACGTTAAAGATAAACGCAAAGTTGGGATTGGCAATCAATTTTATTTGAATTTTTGTTAAGATTCAAAGGTATTCTTACTTTTAGCAGGCATAACAATACGATTGAACGTGACTCCTTCTGAAATACGAAATAAGAGAATTTTATTTTCCGCCTTAAACTGGGGAATGGGTCATGTTTCTCGGTGTATCGGACTAATTCAACAATTAGAAAAGAATGGAAATGTGATTCTTATTGCCTGCGATTCTGCTCAGAAGAGTGTTTTTGAAGAATATTTCCCTAGCCTCTTATATTTAAATCACGAGGGTTATCCATTTCGTTTCAATGGGAAAGGAAATTTTGAAATGGATTTGGTCGGGTGTTTCCCAATCCTACGAAAGAGAATGAGTAAGGAAGTAGAGGAGGTAACAACTTATTTATCTCAAAATAAAATTGATTTAATTATATCAGATCATCGGTATGGATTTAGAAATGATAATACAACTTCCATATTTATTACCCATCAGCTGAACTTGCCTGTAAAATGGTATGCATCTTTTATCCAGAAATGGCATGAGAAACTCATGACCAAGTTCAATTTTATTTGGGTCATGGATTTTGATGACAACCGTTTAGCCGGAAATTTATCTAAAAAAAAGAAAGGTTTACCTGTTGATTTTATAGGACCTTATTCTCGATTTATGTTTCAAGAAAATATGATGAATCAAAATGGAGGCGAGGTCCTTATTGCAAGCGGACCAGTGATTTATGCGAAACAATTTGTTGATGAACAATTGCCTTTTTTGAATAAGGACGATGCACAAGTTATAGCAGCTAGTTCAATAGAGATTCCAAATGAATGGGTAAGGGTTTCGAATCAATGGAAAGCGCAGGATGTTGTTATAATGAATGCGTCAAAGATTATATCCAGGTCTGGTTATTCTACTATTATGGATTTGCATTTCCTCAAGAAATCATTTGAGATGTATCCTACAAAGGGACAAGCTGAACAAGAGTATTTGGCTAAAATAAATAGAACTAGTGAACCATAATGCGTTCTGTTTGGTTCGTCTTTAAATCAACTAGAATAAACATACCCTTTGTTTCTATTGAAACATTTTTTGCCTCTGCGTTTTTATAGACTAACCTACCATCTGTAGAATATATTTCTAAATCAGTTTCTTTTTCAAGTTCAATAGTGTTATTGGTGATATTGAAATAGGCAAAGCTGATGTCTGTATTTACGGCAATTGTTGCCTTATTGTATGTTGTGCCATCAAAATCTGTTGAGTGCAATTGATAGTAATTTAGACCGGACTCTGGACGATCATGAATCATTCCATAATACAACTCTGATATCGAATTTCCATGACCTGGTGTATCTCCTATACTATTCCATTCAAAACCATCGATTGAATGGAAGATGGTAAAATAGTCATTGTTGAATTCAGTGATAGATTTCCAATTAAGAGTGATTTGTTTATTCTTGTATTCACCTTTAAAATCAGTAACTTCTGAAGATAGAACAACTGGGTCAATTGTACAACCGTTATTTCCATAAGTTGAAGCTAAACCACCATCAGTATCAAATAAAATATAATCACCATCTTGATGCAATGTTAAGTCATCAGCATCATAATTGTAGTCTATTTCATGTGACATACCATATGTGTCAATTATAGAAGTTTTGAAATACCGAATACTTGTAGCTCCAGCATCATTAGCAAAATTTCCATTTGCTCCCCAGCTTGGATCGGTGCTGTAAATTACATAGATAGGGCCTGAACTGCAAAGAGAAGTCCAATCCAAAGCACCGGTGCAAATATTATCACTAACTAACATAAAACTAGAGTTTGGGGGTAGTGTTTCGTTGGTACCTTCAAAAAATATAGTTGAACAATTAGCATCTGAATTCAAATCTGAAGTTGTTGAACTATTGGTTACGAGAGAAGATGTATAGTCTTGATTTGAATCGGTGTTATCATAGGTAACTTCAAAATTAGTTGGATTTATTTCTACAGAATAACTTCCCGTGTTGCCAAAAATGATTTCATTGTTACCCTCACTGCAACCGCCCAAAGAACATGAGTTTATAATCACGGATTTCATAAACGGTACAACATCGCATGGTGTTGATTGGTTAATTGTGAATACTTCGCTATCACTTCCTGTTGTTGAAGGGTTGTCTGAAATAATTCTAATTGTATAAGATCCTGCTGGAGCATTCGAAGGAATTGTAATTGGAATACTTCCAGAGACTGATGTTGAACTTAATGAGCCAATAACGGTTGGTGAATCAAAACTGCCATTTATATCAGAAAGTTCAGCGGTAAAAGTATTTCCAGAATTATATGTGCCGGTTGCAGAAAACTCTACTGTGCCATTGTCTGATAAAGGTAAGTTACAATCGACAGTAAATGAAGCTCCTATGCTAACACCATTAATATCTTCAGTAGTTATGGTGTTACAGGGGGAGATAGATTGAGCACCATTAATTGCATCATAACTTGAAGCCGTGTTAAATGTCCATGAAAAATCAGCATACGAAGTTCCTGATCCGGTTAACTGCAATGACGTGTTTAGCGGAGCTTCATTTTGATATACTCCTATGTCTATTGATGTTTGGCCATCAGCTGTGGTTCCTGAATCTCCAGTAAAAGTTCCTTGATAAGAAAGAAGTTGAATTATTGAAGTAGCGTCAGTGCAGCTTCCACTATTGTTATAGACGAGAGCTATACCGTCATTAGGGCCATTTTGAATTCCAGGTATATCGAACCATATTTCTCCATATCCGCAGCCCTCATCTCCAACGATTCCGGATAAGACTTCAGTGTCATAATTTGTTCCTGCCTGATTGTATAATTCAATGGAATAACAAGAAAGATCAGTTCCAGATGGAGCGATAATACCAACCCCTTCATTGGCATCTGTACCAGAATTATCATAATGTATCTCGTTAATCCATTGCGAATGCACTGCGTTAGACAGAGCAAGAAATGAGAGTACTAATAAAAGTCGTTGAATTACATGCATTGCACTATGCTATTTGGTAGTGTAAAACTAGAGTATGATCAAAGAGTATCCAAAGAATTAGGGTCCTAGTTATTAACAGTGATTAGCTCTAATCCCTTTGTCTCAATAGGTTTTAGTGTTTTTATTAGATCCTTAAACGGTTAAGTAAAGTAGTTACAATTTGATACTACTTTTTGAGTTATTAACAATTGGGCACAAAAAAAACCCAATCATTACTGATTGGGTTTTTTGAAATGTTAAATATTACATGATTGCAGTCAAGGCTGCATCAGAAGCATATTTTAAAAATTCTCTGTCTTTCTTCGCTTTCGCTTTGTAAGATGCATCTTTTGCAAAACAGCTTTTCAAGTTTGAAACAACTCCTTGTAAATCATTTTCGTTAGCCGCGATAACTGCTTTTAGGTAGTATCCCATAGCTGTTTCAGCTTCCATAGATTTATCGGCAGTTGCTTTAGCAGCGCTAGTGTTACCAGCTAATAAATTTGCTAAAGAGTTGTTGTAAGAATCTTCTGAGCTCAAGTTAGAAACTGCATCAGTATAATCACCATCAAGGATATTAAGTATTCCTTTGTTGTAATTAGTTTCTGTTGAACCTTCTGATTGATCCAATAATTCCATTGCTTTGACACGATCTCCTTCTAATCCTGCAATAGCTCCTAAGTTGTTCTTAGAAATTGGATTGTCTTGAATTCCATTCGCTTTTTCGAATTGTGCTTTTGCTTCAGAAGTTTTGTTTTGCTTGTATAGAACAGCTCCAACATTGTTAGATGTTCTATAATCATTTGGAAATCTTTCCTCTGCAATTTTGTAAACTCTTAATTGCTCATTCAAATCAGTTGACAATGCAGCTGTGAATAATAACTCTTCCAAGTTTAATGTATCAGGGTTAGAAGTTGATAAAGCAACTAATTCTTCATCAGAGAAACCTGTTTGATCGTAAACAGTTACCATTTCAGCACGACGTAACATTGGAAAAATGTTTTTGTCTAGGTAAGAGAAAGTTTTACCCATATCTCTCATTGCTGTTTCTCTTTCTGTTGCATTAGAAATTGTCTCAAGAACACGTAGAACTAAGTTCTTGTCATCTTCGTTCATTTCTGTGTCAGCTTCTAAAGCTAATTTGAATCCAGCGTAATCTTCACCACTACCTTTAGTAGTGTATATCTCACCTGCGCCAGCTTCATTTTCAGCTTTCTTTGCAATTGACATAGCAGATTCTTTTGCTGCATTTGCTCTGTCAGTAGATAAAGTGTTGTTTTTATCTTCTTCACCCTCTGGAGATGCAAAACCTGTAATGTTAATAGACTTGATAGCCACTTTAGCATCAGACTGTGCATTAGCTAAAAACGCTTCGTATGCTTTAATGTCATCTTCTTTTAATTCTTTAGAAGAAACTGCAGATTTTCCTTTAGCATAGTTTAACTGTGCTGAGAATGTTTCTTCAGTAACTCTTTGGAACTCATCAGTTGCCATTATTACTTTAAAATCTTTCTTTACTAAGTATGGAGTGATGATTGTTGCATCAGCAATTTTAGTCAGCTCAATGTCACCTTTTTCTTTGGTTCCTTTGTAAACTTTCCCCGTAATGTTTAAATCACTTACTTCCATATCTGATGCATAAGGAACAATATCCGTATAAGTTACTCTTCCACCAGCTTTATAAACTACTTCTCCGTTACCAGTAGCTTTTTCACCTTGAACTCTAATTGGCTTCAATGCGTGTGCACCAAGCATTGGAGTTATTTCAGCAGCTGCTTTTTTGTGAATCCCTTTTTCTGGAAATGTAATGTTAACTTTCACAAGAACTGAATCTCCATGCATTTCTAATGGGTTAGGTGTTGCAACGTAGTCAACATCCTTTAGTAATTTACACCCTGTAGCCAATGCTCCTGACACTGCGATAAGAGATAAAACTTTTACGGTTTGCTTTTTCATAATACTATTTAATAAAACTCTATTTCAATTTTCAAATGCAATTATACGGATAATTAAATTAATTCGGTGTTATTTATAAGACAAAAAAGTATGGTCTTTTTAAAATTGCTTGTCTATAATATTTCCTTGAGCGAGATCTGGGCTATTGTTAGCCAATTGTCTGATACTAAAAGATGTTGAGGGGTCAGTTTTGTCTGGTGCTATTTCTTTTAATGGGAAAAGCACAAAATTTCTTTCTTGAAAAAGTGGATGAGGTATAGTTAGATTCGAATCTGAATATATTAAATCATTGTAAAAAATGATATCAATGTCAATTAATCTCGATTCATAACTCAAATTACTTGACTTTTTACTCCTACCGATTTCCTTTTCTATTTTTTGTATTGTATCAAGAATCTCTTGTGGTGAAAGCTCTGAATTTAATTCAATAGCAATGTTGTAAAATTTGGTTTGGGATTCAAATCCCCATGGCTCACTCTCGAATATAGAAGATGTTTTAACAATTGGACCAATTTTCAACTCAATAAGCAAAAGCGCTTGCTTTAAATTCAAAACTTTATCTTCTAAGTCAGATCCAAGACTCAAAAAAATAGAATTTAATTTTTCCATTGAAAATTATTTATCAAATGCTCTAGGTCTAACTTAAGGTAATCTAAAGATGGTTTAAGAGAATCGTAATTTGGAGTGGAATTAAAATAGACTACAGCACTCGCAAAATTATCAATAGAGTCGGTCATGTAAAACTGAAATGGCGATGCGACATTCCCTTCTAATTCAAAAAATGTACAATAGACTTTATTTTCAGGAATTATTATTCTTTCATCGTTGATTGCTGTGGCTTTAATTTTGTGTTCGTCTATTTTGTCGTTGACAAAGTTTACATAGCTGCTTAAAGGCTCAGTCATATCTATGTAAGTTAAATGGATCGTTCCGTTTAAAGGCCCCAAGTCGATATCCTTGTGACAAGTTTTTTTCCCTCCGTTTGAAACAGCTTCGACTTTAAAAAGATTTGAAACAGAAAGCTCATAAGGGCACTCATCAGAGAAATCAGAATATTTGTGTCCAGGCAATTCTAATTTAAGATAGGTGGGCGGTTTAGGGATGTATAACTCCTCTTTGCAAGAACACAATAATATAAGGATAAGTATGTATAGTGCTTTTGTCATTCGATGAAGTTTTTAATAATTTTAATCATTTTTATTCTTCTGTTGTCGCTGGATTCAACGATTAACTTTAAGTGGTCAACAACGATAAATTCATGATTTTTTAAAATTCTCCCCGCTTTTTCGATTATAAAACCACCTAGTGTTTCAGCATTCTTTATGTCAAATTCTGTTTCCTGCAAATCAAGAACTTTAATGAAGTCAATCAAAGCTGTTTTTCCTTCAAAGAGGTAGGTGTCATTGTCTATTTTTGTATAAGCGATTTTATCATTATCAAACTCATCAGTTATATCTCCAACAATCTCCTCTAAAACATCCTCCAATGTTACAATACCATTGATGCCACCAAATTCATCAGCCACCATTGCAATGTGCACTTTCTTGGATTGAAATTCTTTTAGAAGATCATCAATTTTCTTGTTCTCCGGCACAAAAAATGGTTCTCGAATTAATTGTATCCAATCAAAATTTTCGTCATTTCCTATGTGTGGTAGTAAGTCTTTGATAAATAGTATACCAATGATCTTATCAAATGATTCACTGAAAACGGGTATTCTTGAATGTCCGCAATCAAGAATTTTTGTCATTACCTCTTGATAAGAAGACTTCTCTTCAATGGCATAAACATCCATTCTTGGCTTCATGATTTGTCGAACTTCCGTTTTTCCAAAATTCACGATCCCTTCTAGGATTCGATGCTCATCTTCTTTGCTATCGTCTTCTTTGGTAAGTGCTAGAGCAGCCTCTAATTCGTCTGAAGAAATGTCAACACTTCGTGTCTTAAACTTTTTTTGAATGAACTCCGTTCCACTCACAAGGATTGAGCGAACCCAAGAGATAGGGGGTACTTTATTCAGTATGTGAAGTAAACGTCCCATGCCTTTACTGAAGCCTAGGGCATTTTTTGTGGCGTATATTTTAGGAATAACTTCTCCCAGAAGTAATAGTGTTAAAGTAATAAGTACTGCTTCAAGAAAAAATTGGAGTGCCGGATTAATCGAAGCATCAAAAATTTTACTTAAAATAGCGGAGGAAATAATAACTATCCCAACATTTACAAAATTGTTAGTGATAAGAATTGTGGCTAATAATTCTTTCGGCTTTTTTAATAGCTCGCTTACAAAGCCAGCGCCAGAACTATCATCGCTTTTTAAATTTTCTTTGTCCAGAGGACTTAAGGAAAAGAAAGCGGCTTCAGAGCCTGAGATTAAAGCCGACATGGTTAAAAGAAAAAGCAATACGAAACAAAGAATGATTTCAATGGTTCCAAATCCTGTTTGAATAACCCCGTCAAAGGGCACGGTACTCGGAGGTTCTATGGTGTTCATTTATATAGAATTAAAACGGTAAGTCGTTTTTGTCTTTTTTAATGATGTCGTCAACCTGAGATGGTTTGTCAGGAGTCCCTTCGTTATTGTAAGGACTTTTTGATGTTTGAGTTATGTTTTCAGGGCGAGACAATATCGTTAATTCATCAGCAACAACTTCTGTTGTGTATCGGGTGTTGTTATCCTTGTCTTGCCATGATCTTTTTCGAAGCTTCCCTTCAATGTAAACTTTTTGTCCCTTTCTAACATATTTTTCAACAACACCAGCAAGTCCACGCCATACGACAATGTCATGCCAATCAGTATTCTCAACTTTTTGGCCTGTATTTTTATCCGTGTAAGATTCAGATGTGGCAATAGGAAAGTTCGCCACAACAGCTCCGTTTTCAAGGTGTCTTACTTCAGGGTCTTTTCCTAAGTTGCCAATGAGAATTACTTTGTTTACTGTACCAGCCATTATTCTTTTTAATAAAGTGTAAATAAATGTACTAAAAATTAGAAGAATTGAGGATGTTCTATCAAATATTTATCTATAATTCTTGGGATCGGAAATTCTTGAATTGAGCTTAATTTAATTTCTTGCCAATTATTCTGAATTAATTCAGGCTTTTTGTTTATGTGATGAAAGACTACATCAATTTTTTGATGACTTAATAAATGCCGAATTGGAATAGATTCATAATGTTGATCTTTCCAAATTGTTTTTTCTTCCTCGGAAGCTTCCACAGAGGTTTCTATTAAGGGAAATTGATATAGATTTTGCCAAATACCTTTCTGCGATCTTTTTTCAATGTAGGTTTTATTATCAAAGTGAAAAACCAAATAATGAAAGAATCGACTTGTGACTTTAATTTTTTTAGTCTTTACAGGTCGTTGTTCAATTGTGTTGTTTTTAAGACCAAGGCAGATGTCATTTAACGGACAAACTGCGCATGATGGAGCTTTTGGAGAGCAAACTATAGATCCAACTTCCATGATAGCTTGGTTATGGGTTGCGGAATCTTCTGTGTCAATTAACTGGTCAGCTAGCTGTTGGAAATATTTTTGACCTTTTCCTGAATCTATAGGGAGATCTATATCGAAAACACGACTCAATAGCCTATACACGTTTCCGTCAACAACCGCTTGAGCTTCATTGAATGCAAAAGAACTTATGGCTGCTGCAGTGTATTTGCCTACTCCTTTTAGTTTGATGATTTCTGAGTATTCCGAAGGGAATTCGCCATTTAAAACCTCGTGAATATGTTTTGCTGAATGGTGCAGGTTTCTTGCTCTACTGTAGTATCCTAATCCTTGCCAATTATTGAGAACGTCAAGCTCTGTAGCATTGGCTAAGTCTGCTACTTCTGGGTAGTTCTCTTTAAATTTCAAATAATAGCTAGTACCTTGTTCAACTCGAGTTTGTTGGAGGATAATTTCAGATAGCCAGATTAAATAAGGATCTTTTGTGTTTCTCCAAGGTAAATCTCTTTTGTTTTGTCTATACCAGCCAATAATTGATAGGGAAAAATCACTCATTTAGGGAAAAAGTAAGTTTTTTTTCCAAAAGTAACTTTTAAATTCAAAATAGAAGTCTATTTTTGCACCCTCAAAAGGAAATTACAAAAACAAACAACAAAAAATCAAATAGATATGACAAAAGCAGACATCGTTTCAAACATAGTTGAAGAAACAGGTTTAGAAAGAGTTGAAGCACTAAAAGTGGTTGAGTCATTTATGACAACAATCAAAGCATCTTTGTCAAAAGGGGATAATGTTTATTTAAGAGGATTCGGAAGTTTTGTTGTTAAAGAAAGAGCTGAGAAAACAGGGCGTAACATCTCTAAGAATACGGCTATTATCATTCCAGCGCACAATATCCCATCATTCAAACCAGCAAAAACTTTTGTTGAGGATGTCAAAATGAATGTAAAGGTTAAGTAAATAATGCGATGCGAATGAAATAAATTCATTTGCTTTTATTACTTTTGCACTCTTACTTCCTTTTCGAAATGCAGTATTTCAAAATTGTGAAGAGAAAATATAGAATTTAAACGAAATAAAAATATACAATTATGCCAAGCGGTAAAAAAAGAAAGAGACATAAGATGTCTACTCACAAGCGTAAGAAAAGATTAAGAAAAAATCGTCACAAGAAGAAGAAATAAATTTTTCTTTCTTATTGATAATACGTAAAAACTTAGTGGATGAGTCCGCTAAGTTTTTTCTATATTTTAATTATTCATTTAATACAAAGCTTTCGTGGGTTTAGAATTAATAGTCGATACCAGAAAAAATGGTACATGGCTTGCTCTACTCAATGACGAGAAGCTTATTGAACTGCATCAAGAACAAGGTGGTGACAATGAATTTGCCGTAGGTGATGTTTACCTCGGGAAAGTCCGTAAAGTTGTCCCTAGTTTAAATGCATCATTTGTGGATGTTGGATATGAAAAGGATGCATTTTTGCATTACCTTGATTTAGGTCCTCAATATACTTCACTAAATAAGTTTACTCGAGAAACATTGCGTGGCAAGCAAAATGTTGCCGATCTTCAGTATTTTAAGCTGGAGAAAGATATTACGAAGGATGGTAAGATTACAGATACCATTTCAGCTTCAGCACCTATTTTAGTTCAGGTGGCAAAAGAACCAATTTCCTCAAAGGGACCTCGCTTAACTGCAGAAATAACTCTTGCAGGTCGTTTCCTTGTGTTAGTGCCGTTTTCAAATAAAGTCTCAATTTCTCAAAAGATCAAGGATCCGGAGGAAAGAGAAAGGTTGAAAGAGGTAATGCGCGCGGTTAAACCAAAGAATTTTGGAGTAATTATTCGTACAGTAGCCGTTGGAAAAAAATTAGAAGCTTTAGAGCAAGATTTATTGAGCCTCGTTGATAAGTGGAAAAATATTCATGATAATCTTGAAGGTGCTAAGCCGCCGACAAGGGTGTTGGGAGAATTGGATAAAACATCCTCTATTCTCAGAGATTTGTTAAATGCAGACTTTACCAATATTCATGTCAATAGTGAGGAAATGTACCATTCGTTGAATGCGTATGTTGCCGATATTGCTCCGGGTCGAGAGAAAATAATCAAACATTATCAAGGTAAACTTGATATTTTTGAAAAGTTCGGAATCAATCGTCAGATTAAAGCGCTCTTTGGTAAAAAAGTTCCTTTACCTAGTGGAGGTTACTTAATCATTGAACATACAGAAGCAATGCATGTTGTAGATGTAAACAGTGGTAATAGGAAAGGAGCTAGCGGACAAGAGAACAATGCTTATTTAACTAATCTTGAGGCAGCTCAAGAGATGGCTCGTGTTCTTCAGTTGCGTGATATGGGTGGTATTATCTGTATCGACTTTATTGATATGCATGAGCGTGCAAACAATAAAGAGCTTTTCCAAGTGATGAAGGCTGCGATGAAAGGAGATCGTGCAAAGCACAACATTCTTCCTCCCTCCAAATTTGGAGTTGTTGAAATTACCAGACAAAGAGTTCGTCCTCAAACCAATATTGTTACAGCTGAATCTTGCCCAACTTGTAAGGGAACAGGAGAGGTGCAAGCGTCAATTTTATTGGCAGAAGAAATCGAGAATAGTTTAGATTATTTAATGAAACGCAACGAGAAAGAAGTGACACTAGTGTTACATCCCTATTTAGAAGCGTTCTTTACGAAGGGAATTATTTCAAAACAAATGAAATGGTTCTTTAAGTATAAAAAATGGATTCCAATTCATGGAATTTCATCACAACATCTTTTAGAATATTCTTTTGTAAATAAGGCAAAAGAGGAAATTACACTCTGACATGAAGTCAGAGTGTAAATACTCTTTTTTAGAAGCGAAGGCCAAGTTAGAAGCCTTGTGCGCTTATCAAGAAAGATGTTCATCAGAATTACAAAAAAAACTTTACAATTGGGGAATTGATTTCGAAGATCAAGGTAGATTATTATCACATTTAATTTCCAATAACTTTTTAAACGAAGAGCGTTTCGCGGAAGCATTTGTTTCTGGGAAAGTCAACATTAAAAGGTGGGGTAAAATAAAAATAATACAACACCTAAAGGCTAAGCGAATCTCAGACTATTCGATTAAAAAATCAATAGCCACTATTGAAGATGAGGTGTATTTTAGAAATCTTAATCAATTGGCAGAAAAAAAAGTTTTGAGTTTATCAAAAGAGAGAGAAAGTTATGCTAAAAAAACAAAAGTATACCGTTTCTTAGCTTCTAAAGGTTACGAGACTGAGTTTATTAGAGAAGCGGTCGATCTATTAATGAAACCTTAGTACACAACAACTTTCTTCGTCGTAACAATCACATCATCAATGTAATTTAAGTATCGTACACGAATGAAATAAACTCCTTTTGATAGATCACCTTGAAAAGTTATGTAATTACTAGAAGTCGCCTCGACATTAAAACAAATTTTTCCATTTGAATCCAAGATCTCCAATTCAAAAGAAGTAACTTCATGATCATTCACTTTTATTGTTAGAGGTTTATTACTCTCAATTAAGCTAGGGTAAATAGTTACTTCTCCTTCTTGAGTAGTTGTAAATATGGAGCGTTCAAATCCGAGCAGGAACAGTCCATTTTCTCGATCAGAAACAAGAATTCTTCCGGAAGGTAAGTCAGAATAAACTCCCCAAGCCCCATTCATTTTAAATGGTGATTCCGTCGGGTAAGTGTCGTAATGAGCAATTTCTTTGGTGTCAGAACCAATAATACTGTATATTCTTAATCCCTCGTTATAATAAGCAACATATGCAAAATTATTGTCCAACATGATATTATGTGGAACACTATTATCTTCAGAGTTAGTCCCGAAATATCGATCTATATTAATCGTGTGATCGCCTTTTACTGAGCATTTTTTAACTTTCTTTCCGTTCGTTTCATCGGCAAAAACATATGTTTTTCCATCAGGAGTCATCCATCCTTGATGATTGTAACCTTGCTCTTGATATATGGATTCGTTTTGCAGAAATACGGGGTTGGACGGAATGGAAAAGTCGTATACTCTTAAGCCATCAAAGCCACAGTTTAAATAAGCAATATTGTCTCTAACAAACGCATCATGAACCTCCGGAATATCATTTGGTCCGCTGTATAATAAAGTAGGGTTTATTGGATTGACAATGGAATAGACTTGCATTGCAACAGGACTTGATTGTACTCCATTTATCATTGAAGTTATAGTGCAAGCATACATTAAATCGTTTGTTTCGTCAATAAATATATTATGAACCTTTGAGAATGTAGTGTCTATTTCACCAATAACGCTTACTGAGTTTGGCAAGCCACTCAAATCAATGATTTGAAGACTACTCTGACCCTCATCACAAACGGTATAAAGAAAATTCTTGTAAATTTTGATATCCCTATGAACTACAGCTGTTGAAGAAAATTTCCCTTCTACGAAATCCACGAATTCAAAGGTGTTGTTGTTCTTAATTTCAAAAAAATGAATGCCTTCGGTTGAACCGATAACGGCATATTCAATTCCATTTTGAACGTATCCCCAACAATCATTGTATCTAACTTCAGAAGAATTTGATATTATTTGCTCATCCTGCCAATTGTCCAGAAGGGTTATATTTAAAGAGGATTGTCCTGAAAGAACATCAGCTAATAAAAATATTAATAGGAAGAGGGTTGTTGCTTTCAAAGTCTTGCTTAGTCAGTTATTTTTCCAATAAATGTTAATGTAAAGATAAAACATCAAAATGATTTATCTAGTATTAACGTGTAAACGCTTTTTTCATTAATTTAGCAAGACAATAAAAGAGAAGTGTGTCTGATTCAATTGTAATAATACCAACTTTTAATGAAAAAGAAAACGTCGAAAATATGACGCGTAAAATGATGTCTTTGAAAAAAGATTATCATGTTCTTTTTGTAGATGATTCATCACCAGATGGAACGGCAACGATTATAAAAGAATTACAGAAAGAATTTCCTGGAAGAATCTTCCTAGAAGAAAGAACAGGTAAGCTAGGATTAGGTACTGCTTACATTCATGGATTTAAATGGGCGATTACGAACAAGTACGATTATATTTTTGAAATGGATTGTGATTTCTCTCATAACCCTGAGGATTTAGACCGTCTGTACATGACTTGTGTTGATGGCGCTGATTTGAGCATAGGATCACGATATGTCCGAGGCGGTAAGGTTAAAAACTGGCCATTAAAGAGAATTTTAATGTCTTACTTCGCAAGTGTTTATGTCCGCATAATTCTTTGGGTTGGTATTAAAGATACAACGGCAGGATTTAAATGTTATCGAAGAAAGGTGTTGGAGACAATTAATTTAGATGGGGTCATCTTCAAAGGCTATGCTTTTCAAATTTGTCTAAAATACGCAACAAAAAAACACGGTTTCTCTATTAAAGAAATTCCCATCACTTTTATTGATAGAGAATTAGGAGTATCGAAAATGTCAACAGGAATATTTAAAGAAGCATTTTTCGGAGTTTGGAAAATGCGAAGCATGGATTTATGAGTAAAATTACGTTATTAAAATCTGGAATTGTAGTAAACGAGGGCCAGAAAGAAGTATTGGATATACTGATTAAGAATGGAAGAATTGAGAAAATTGCTCCGTCTATATCCATTGCAGAGAAGCACGACTTAATTGATGCCTCAGGTAAATACATACTACCTGGATGTATCGATGATCAAGTTCATTTTCGAGAGCCAGGTTTAACACATAAAGCAAATCTATTTACGGAATCCAGGGCGGCAGTGGCAGGAGGGATTACTTCTTTTATGGAGATGCCCAATACTGTCCCAAATGCTTTGACTCAATCTCTATTAGAAGATAAATACCAAACAGCGGCTAAACAATCCATAGCGAATTACTCTTTCTTTATGGGCGCTTCGAATGATAATGTTGAAGAGGTTTTAAAGACAAATGAACGCAATGTTTGTGGAGTAAAGATATTCATGGGGTCATCTACAGGAAATATGCTGGTCGATAATGAATCGACGCTTGAAAATCTTTTTTCACAAGTTCCAATGTTAATTGCAACGCACTGCGAAGATGAAGAAACAATAATTACTAACATTGCAAAGGCAAAAGCGGAATACGGAGAAAATGTTCCAATGAGTCAACATCATATCATTAGAAGTGAAGAAGCATGTTATCTATCTTCTTCTATGGCGGTGAGACTGGCAAGGAAACACGGGACTAGATTACATATTCTTCACATCTCTACAGAGAAAGAGATAGGATTGTTTGATAATTCAATTCCCTTAGAACAAAAGAAAATTACGGCGGAAGCTTGTATTCATCACTTGTGGTTCTCCGAAGAGCAATACGCTGAAAAAGGAACAATGATCAAATGGAATCCTGCAGTTAAAAAAGCAAGTGATAGAGATGCTATTTTTCAAGCTGTTTTGGATAATAAAATTGACATTATTGCTACAGATCACGCTCCGCATACATTAGAGGAAAAACAAAATTCTTATTTCAAAGCGCCTTCAGGTGGACCTCTCGTTCAGCATGCACTTTTGGCTATGTTGGAAAAAGTTGAAGAAGGAAAAATTTCAATTGAAAGAGTTGTAGAGAAAATGGCTCATGCCCCAGCAATCTTATTTGAAGTTGAAGAAAGAGGGTTTATCAGAGAAGGTTATCATGCTGATATTGTAGTGATCGATCCAAAATCAAATTTATTAGTAACCAAAGAGTCTTTGTTATATAAATGTGGTTGGTCACCTTTCGAGGGTGTTAATTTTAGCAATGCGATAGACTCAACTTATGTCAATGGTAATTTAGTTTATAAGAATAATTTAATCGTTGATGGAACTAGAGGTCATCGTTTATTGTTTAAAAGATGATCTATCGCCTTGCTATAGCGCTTCTTTTTTTCTCTGGTTGTTCTTCGAATGATATAGGAAGTATAGACGAGCCTAACCCATTAATTAGTCGAGAAAAAATAACGACTATTTTGGTCGATATGGTCAAACTTGAATCACACATAGAGTCTGAATATAAAACGGTCACCTATTACAGTGATGTAATGAAAAAATCTGGAGATTCTTTATTAAAAGCACATGGAGTTGCGGTCAAGGATTACACCGCCAATATGGAGTATTATGGCGCTCAACATGCTTTGATGCAAGATATTAATTCCGATGTTTTGGATGAGTTGACTAAAGAACTCGGTGATTTACAAAGTAAATAGCTTATAGCTTCCTTTTAGGATTATTTTTAATAAAGGAACCCCAATCATTAGATTTCGTTTTATTATGTTCCCCAATTCCTTTTGAATAATGATGGCAAAGTGCAACAGCTAAGCCATCTGTTGCATCCAGGTATTTAGGCATTTCACTGAACTTCAAAACCTTTTGCAACATGATTGCAACTTGTTCTTTTGACGAAGCACCAGATCCAGTGATAGATTGTTTAATTCTTCTAGGAGTATATTCTTCAAAGGGCACATTGTTTAAGAGGGAAGCACCAATTGCAACACCCTGAGCTCTCCCTAGTTTAAGCATTGATTGAACATTCTTTCCGAAAAAAGGAGCTTCAATAGCCATTTCATCTGGTTTATATTCCTTGATCAACCCATCGAGTCGATCAAAAATACGCTTTAACTTATCTGGATGTGTTGGTAGTTTTTGAAGTTGGATAATGCCAAAATTAAGCATCTTGATTTCTTTTCCTTTGATGTGAATTATTCCATATCCCATAACGGTTGTTCCGGGGTCAATTCCAAGAATTATTTTATCTTCAAGCATTAATTCAATTAACTATTGCTTAAAACTAAACAAAATCGAAAGAAATTATTTGTTTTTGCCAAACTGATTCTTTTTGCAGGTGTTTTATTTTTGATATATCTACAGTTGAGAAAAGTTGGGAGTGAACAATGGAACGATTTCCATCTGGAAAGGCCGTTGATGATTTTACTATCGATATTATTAGTAATTCCGAATATATACTTGGCTTTTCTAAAATGGAAAATCACATTGAAAACATTAAATATAGTGAGTTCCAGATCAATGAGGGTGCAGTCATTTTTTGCTGGAATTGTTACAGGACTGGTCACGCCTAATATGATAGGGAATTTTTTGGGTAGGTTTTATTATTTTAATCGTTCTCACAGAATTCAAATAACCTTGTTCACTTTAATCTCCAATTTTGGTCAGTTTGTTTCAACAATAACTTTTGGTTGGATTGCTGTTTTAGCCTTGGGTGGTTTTCTTTCTATAGAATATAGTGACAATTACACCATTGGTGTAGGTTTACTTTTGATCGGATCCTATTTGAGTTTTTTCTTTATTGAAAACTTTGCGTTAAGATTTAGAAAAAAGAGATATTTTCTTGAATTCAAGAGTGTATTAATGAATGCGAAGAGTTATAGGTTGAAAATTCTCGCTTTGAGTGGTTTGCGTTTTTTAATCTTCACCTTGCAGTATTCGTTAATGATTTATGCTTTTGGTGAAGAGTTGAACCTAACATTAATTTTTGCTATTTGGCAAGTGTACCTTATTACAATGGTTTTTCCATCTTTGATATTAGGGAAAATAGGAATTAAGGAGGTTGTTGGCATTGCAATTCTTGGAGCTCTTGGAGTTAATGAATTTGCTGTGATTTTTACATCACTTATTATTTGGTTTGTGAACACATGTTTTCCTGCATTGGTCGGCCTTACTCTCTGTAGAAGTAAATTTCAAAAATGACGCTACTCGTAATTACATATTGCTTATTCTATGGAGTTTCAATTCTTCTTACCGTATTCATTGGTTTTTTTTTCCAAATAAAGAAGGAATCTAGATATGAAATAAAGAGTGGGTTCGAATTAGATAAAATTAGTGTGATAATTCCATTTAGAAATGAGGTTCATAGACTAGAAGGTATTCTTAAAAGTATTCAGCAAGCAACAGTTTTACCTAAAGAAATTATTTTTGTGGATGATCATTCTACTGATGATGGACTCAATTTTATTCAAAAAGAATTAAAAGGTTACCCTGTTAGAATAATTCGAATGCCAACCGGTTTAGAAGGTAAAAAAAGAGCTATCCGTTTTTGTCAGGAGCAGTGCCAAGGTGAATATCTATTGACATTAGACGCAGATGTTAATTTTGACGAGAATTTCTTCAAGAATTTAGAATCATTAGAGCGCTGCGATATGTATGTTCGTCCGGCGATCATGACTGCGAATAGTTTTATAGAGTATTTGTATGAAATTGATTTGGCGTTGGTCAATGCCGTGAATGTTGGTTTAGCCGGTTGGAAACGACCAATTATGGCGAGTGGCGCAAATTTAATGTATGAGGCTGAAGTTTTTAAACAAGTTGATTCAATACAAAGTCATGAACAAGTAGCCAGTGGGGATGACATGTATTCATTGAAAGATTTTCGTGAGAATGATAAAAATGTCCGATTAGTCTCAAATCTTGAACATGCAATTTACACAGAAACTCCTCAGTCTTTCAGTGAGTTTATTAATCAAAGATTGAGGTGGTTGGGTAAGACAAGTGATTTGAAAGACAACCTGAGCACAACCCTAGCTATTGTTCAATCTGTATTAACTTTGGCATTTTTTGTTATTCTTATCGGTAGTCTTTTGCAATTGAATTATCCAGTATTGTTTCTTTTGGTTGGAGTGAAAACAGTGATTGATTTGTTGGCATTTTTCCCTTATCTAAAAAGAATAAAGCGTTTAAAAACATGGTTATTTATACCTCTTTATGAATTTTTTTTCCCGCTCTATACTTTGATAATAGTTGTAGGAATATTCTTTTATAAGCCTAAATGGAAGGGAAGAGTAGTTAAGCATAAATGAATGAACAATAGAAGATACTCAGTGGTTGACCGGCAATAATTTCTCAAGTTATTATTGTTGATTCTTCACTTCACTTCAGTTAAACCATTCATGAGATTTAATTAGGATGTAGGTGTGTTTTAATTTCATTTTTGAGAGATGCAATTATTCAGCACAGACTTTTAATTACAGCACAAAAAAAGCCCTACTTTTCAGTAGAGCTTTTTTATTTGATCCCGTAATTAAAATGGTAAATCGTCATCCGCACTTTCAGTGCTTGCGCTTGGTGCAGCTGGAATTGGATCTAAGTTCATGTCAGAAGGTCCTCCTTGTGGCATTCCTTGAGCTACTTTTTCAATTCTCCAAGCATCTAGTGTGTTGAAGTACTTAACTTCTCCCTGCGGGCTTGTCCACTCTCTTCCTCTTAAGTTGAATGAAACTTCAACCTGATCATTTTCATTGAAACCATCTAACATAGAACATTTGTCCTGTGCCGCTTGAAACATTATATCTTGAGGATACATGCTTGAAGTTTCAGAAACAACAAATTCTCTTTTTGCAAATTTCTCTGTAATTTGAACTGTGTCCTTAATGATTTTGACTGTTCCTGTTAATTTGTACATATTGGTCTACTTTATTTGTTTTTATTCTTATTTAATTATTTTTTTAGCCATCGTTAAAAGAAAGCAACGTCATCCATGCTTCTTCTACTTTATTCTCGCTCAACAATTGTTTTGCACGAGTATGTAATTCTGTTTCTAATTTCTTAGCATCATCTTCCAAAGAAACGAAAAGTTCACTCAATTCAATTAATTTGAATTCGTTTACATCTGTTTCGTTGGGTAATTCTTCTATATTTCCAAGCTGTCCTAGATCATTCCCACTTAATATTGAGCTTGTCAAAACATCTTTTGGCATTCCGTCAAACCCGATTCCAATAGTTGTAATGGGTTTCTGAATTTCGAACATTGAGTTTTCATCGGCACGACAATACCAATTTCCCCCCATCCTTGCCACTAAATCAATTTCTTTTTGGTCAATTGCTCCCTCAGTGTTCAATACCTTTTCATCAATGTGAATTTTTTGTACTTCACATATTACCAAGTTTCCAGCTCCACCATTTTGACCTAGTTCTTTGACCTCAATCACCTTACATTCAAATTGAACTGGTGATTCTCCAACACGTTTAGGTTGAATTGTCTCTGATGAAACTGCGGTAAATCCTGCCTTATCAAATTCGTTAATATTTGGAGAGAATGGAGAGCTAGCCAAACTCATTTGATGAACCATGTCATAATTGACAACATTGATCACTACTTCCGGAATTACCTTTACATTGTTATATGTGTCCTTCGTTGTATTTGTTCTTCCGCTTCTTGCAGGTGAAAAAATTAAAATAGGAGGATTTGCACTAAAAACATTAAAAAAACTAAAAGGAGCTAAATTATCATTCCCATCTGCATCCAAAGTGGAAGCAAAAGCAATAGGACGAGGACCAATAGCACCGAGTAAGTAATGGTGTAGTTTTGGAACTGGTATTTCTTTTGGGTCAATTGTTAACATAAAACTCTTCAGTTAGGCATACAAAAATACCACCTTTTTAATTTAAAAGCGAAGCTTTATTAAAGGTTTTATCCACAATTTGTTAGAGATGTTAACGAATCAAATTCTATTCAATATAGTATTTGAAATCTTTTAGTTCTAACGATCTACCTTTTTTGTTCTTTTTTCTTTTAGAATTAAAATAAATCAATATCTTTGCACTCCGTTATTTGTTGACGGGATTGAAATACACTCTTTAGACAAGCGAGTCAAAAATAGAGTAACAGAGTAATGCGGATGTGGTGAAATTGGTAGACACGCTAGACTTAGGATCTAGTGCCGCGAGGTGTGTGGGTTCGAGTCCCTCCATCCGCACTTTTAATTAGATGGTATAAGATGGTCTTATACCATTTTTTGTTTATAACAACTTGTGATATGAATATTGTACGTGAAGATATTGATGCGTTAAACGCAAAATTGAAAGTGGTAGTAGCTCCAGCTGATTATCAAGAGAAAGTAAATGCAATTTTAGTTAAGCATAGCAAAACGGCGAAGATTCCTGGTTTTAGAAACGGGAAGATTCCAATGGGAATGATTAAAAAGCAATATGGCAGAGGTGTTCTGTCAGAAGAGTTAAATAAAATCGTTAACGAATCACTACAAAAGTTTATAACGGAGAATAAAATTGATATTCTTGGAAATCCACTTCCTTCAGCAAATGAAGAATTTAAAGGTGATTTTGAAAATCCAGGGGAGTTTACATTCACTTATGAGTTAGGTTTAGCTCCTGAGTTTAAGGTTGCATTAACTGCAAAAAGTAAATTTGATTACTTCAAGGTGAAAATCGACAAGAAATTAATCTCTAAGCAAATTGAGGATTTACGTCGTCGTTATGGAAAGTTAATTTCTACTGATGAGGTAGGAGAAAGAGATATGATCATGGCTCAGTTTGTTGAGTTAAATGATGATGCAACAATAAAAGAAAGTGGAGTTCTTCATTCTTCTACAATTTCAATGGAGTTTGTTAATGATAAAAAAACAACAAAATCTTTACTTGGAAAGAAAGTTGGGGACAAAATAATAGTTGATCCAGCAAATGTTTCTAAAGGTGCAAAAGATACAGCAGCCATGTTGGGTGTGAATGAAGAAGAATTAGCAGGTCTTTCTAAACAGTTCCAAATGACAATTACTGAGGTTAAGCAAATGGAAATGGCTGATTTGAATGCCGAATTATATGACAAACTTTTTGGAGAAGGGGTTGTGAAAAACGAAAAAGATTTGAATGCAAAAGTTACTTCTGATTTAGAAGGAATGTTTAGTAATGATTCTGATAAAATGTTAACACGTTCAGTTTATGAGAATTTAATTGATAAGACGAAAGTTGAATTACCAGACGCATTCATGAAACGTTGGATCAAGGCTTCAAATGAGAAAGAAATTACTGATGAGCAACTTGAAGCAGAATATGACGGATACGCAAAAGGTCTGAAGTGGCAGTTGATTCAAGGTAAGTTGTTCAAGGATAATGACATCAAAATGGAGCAAGATGAAGTAATAAACTTTACGAAGAGTTTGTTAGTAAGCAACTATGCACAATATGGTATGCCTGCTCCAGAAGATAAAGAATTATCAGCATCTGCTATGCAAGTTCTTCAAAATAGAGAAGAAGCAAATCGTATTTATGAAATGTTAGGAGAACAGAAATTAACGAAATTGTTCAAGGATACAGTGAAATTGAATGAAAAAGAAATCGCTTATGATGATTTCGTAGAGATGGCTTCAAAATAAAATCGCTAGATTTTAAACAAAAAGCTCCGCACTTGTGGGGCTTTTTTTGTGCTTATTCATTTACGTTGAGTTACCTAGAGTTTTGATGAGATTTTTCAATGCATCTGTCTCAATCATATCTGGATTTTTTAAGATGGCTTCTTCATTTTTAGAGCTTTTATTTACTCCCCAAATGATTACATAGAGACCATTTTCATGAGCAATTTTGACTTGTTCTTTGGTAATGTTGTCATTATGAATGGAAATTCCATACAAACCATTATTGATTGCTAATTCAAAACCTGAAATAAAATCTTGGGGGTAGATAAACGTTTTGATTTGTCCATTGATTGTTATTAACTCATTGATAAAAGTTTCACTTTGAGCCTCTATAAAGCAATGTGAGTATAAATTGTAGTTGTTAAAGAGAAGGGAAACAGCATTTACAAAGTCGTTGTAATATGATGTAGCTTGTTCACCCGTTCCTGGGTATAGCTTAACATCAAAAGAAAATAGATAATTTGACCTATTTACTACGTTTTCCATTAGATCTGAAACTCGGGTGATTTTATAAGATAGGTATTGGGTAGAGTTGTACGAAGCATTTTTAATTTCTTCCCAAGTATAATCACGAATAAACCCCTCTAGGTTTGTTGAATTGTTTAAATTTTCATCGTGAAAAGCAACGAGTATATTGTCTTTAGTCAGTTGAATGTCAAGTTCTGTTCCATCGGCACCAATGCTGATGGCATTCAATACAGACTCGGCACTATTGATTGGGTAAAGACTAGATAAGCCCATTCCAGCATGACCTAATGCATCAATCCTATTGCCGTTTAAATTGTCTATTTCAAAATTATGCTTTTTGCAAGATGCAAGAAATAAAACGACGAATATGAAGGCTAAATATCTCATTTGAATATATAACCAATGGACAATCCTCCCCAATGGAAAGGGGTCTTGTAATTTTCAAGTAATAGACAGTATGTTAGCCGGGTGTAAACTCCTTTTGTAAAGATCCAACTTGGTCCGGTTGATATATATCCATGACTATCAAATTCCCGTTCAGGTTGGTAATTATGGTTTGCTCTTATATATGTTGAGAAGGTGTTTCCTCCCATTAATTCAAAACTCAAAGTTCCCTTCTTTTTGTCTGAGAGCAGAAATGTTGAGTTTAGTCCAACAGGAAAAGTAAGATCAGGGTTGAAATTAAGGTAAAAGTCATTTAAACGCGTAAATCCGACACCAATTCTTGCATTTAATTTCAATCTATTATATTGAAATAACCCCATTTCATAATTAAGCGAAGTAATAGTAGATGGGCCACCAATTTCTAGGTATAAAGCTTGATATCTTACTTTTTCAGAGGAATCTAGTTGCGAGTATAATTGATAATTCACAAGTAATGATAACGATATAGCTAAAATGATTCTCAATGATTAGTTTGAGTTGAAAGTGTTAAAAGCGTTTCTATTTTCTCAGTTATCGAGTCAATGTAATACAAAGGTCCAAAGATGTGACGTTTTTCAATTTGATAAAACATTTTCGGTTCATTGGCGATAGAAAACAATTTCTGTCCATGGTCAAATGGGATTCTTGCATCTTCTGTGCTGTGAATTACCAAAACAGGCTTGTTCAATTTCGTTAAATTTTTCTCCCCACTGTACATTTCACGCACCACTATTCTTGATAATACGGGAACGGTTTCTGCAGCAATATCTTTGTGAGATGAGAACGCACCTTCTATTACCAACCCATCTATTTTATCTTGATTCATCTGAGCGACTGCGCAGGAAAGGTGGCCGCCAAGAGATTGACCATATACTATTAATTTGTCGTAGGATACAGTTTTTATGAGGTGATTTATCCCATCATTGCCGTCGGAAAGAACATTTTTTCTTTTTAATTTTCCATTCGAATAACCGAAACCACTATAGTCAAGCATAAATACTTGGTATCCCTTTTTTGCAAAAGGCTCAGCTAAAGGGAAATTGAGAGGAATGTTTCCTTTGTTCCCGTGTAAAAAATATATTGTAGTGCCATTATATCTATCAGGCGTTATTAGCCAATAATTTGTGCTGTCACCACTTGAATTGATGAAATAAGAATTGTTAATGGAATAGTTTGATTCCATTATTTTGTCATTCGAAAGAGTAAGAACTGGATCATTTATTGGGTGAAAAGCGAGTGAGACAGTGTCGTTAAATATAGGTGAATAGACCTTGTATGTTTCAGCCTTTAACGTCACAATGGGGTCAAGAAACATTTTATTTAGTGCACAAGAATGTACTAATGAAACGGTAAAAAGTAAGACTAAAGTTTTGATCATGATTCACGTAATGACTAACAAAAATAATACAAAAACGCCAGACACTTCAGTGTCTGGCGTTTCATTCGTGGTTAGATTAATTATTGAATGATAAATTCGTAGGGTAATCTCATTTGAATGCCTTGAATATTCTCCAAGGCTTTAAGTTGCTCATAATATTTTAGCACAGCATTTGGCAATTGATTTGCCGGAAGAGCTATGTTGGTTTCATTGTCTTCTCCTATCTGCTCAAGTAATTCTGCAATTGGATCTGCTTTAACGAAAGGATAGTATAATGTTTTCACCTCTTTTATTCCAGCTTTGTCTGCGGCGTATGCAATAGCGTCTTTTAACCCTCCTAATTGATCAACCAAACCAATTCTTTTTGCGTCACGTCCTGTCCAAACTCGACCACGTCCGATTACATTGACTTGTTTTTTCGTCATTTTTCTGCCTTCAGCAACTCGAGTTTTGAATAAGTCATAAATATCATCAACACCTTGTTGGATTAATGACATTTCCTCGTTTGTTAGTTTGCGATTTGTAGTCATGA
>CAJQPA010000022.1 GCA_905480145.1 uncultured Flavobacteriales bacterium
ATCATCGAAAGAACGTTGAAATTGGTAACCGTTACTATCAATACAGCGCGACCAGGTGTGATCATCGGAAAAGGTGGACAAGAGGTTGACAAACTGAAAGAAGAGTTGAAGAAGTTGACAAAGAAGGAAATCCAAATCAACATTTTCGAGGTGAAACGTCCAGAATTGGATGCTCGATTAGTTGCGGATGGAATTGCACGTCAATTGGAAGCAAGAATCTCTTTTAGAAGAGCAATTAAAATGTCTATTGCGAGTACAATGCGAATGGGAGCAGAAGGAATCAAGGTTAAGATTTCCGGACGTTTGAATGGCGCAGAAATGGCTCGTTCAGAGATGTACAAGGATGGACGTACTCCGTTACATACGTTCAGAGCTGACATCGATTATGCTTTGGCAGAAGCACAAACCACATATGGTAAACTTGGTATCAAAGTTTGGATATGTAAAGGTGAAGTTTTTGGTAAGCGAGATCTTTCTCCAAACATCGGTATGGCCGCTCAAAAAGGTGGTAGAAAACCACAAGGTGGAGGAAAAAGAAGACCAAAAAGATAGAAAGTTCCGACACGTTGGAACGATGAATAAAATTTAACAATAGAAGAAAATGTTATCACCAAAAAGAACCAAGTTTAGAAAGGCTCAGAAAGGGAGAAACAGAGGTTTAGCTCATAGAGGTAGCACTGTATCTTTCGGATCTTTCGGATTGAAGACTTTGGAGCCAGGATGGCTTACTTCCCGCCAAATAGAAGCTGCACGTATCGCCGTTACTCGATACATGAAGCGTGAAGGGAAGGTATGGATTCGAATTTTCCCAGACAAACCAGTTACTGCAAAACCAGCAGAGGTGAGAATGGGTAAAGGTAAAGGTGCTCCAAGTCATTTCGTCGCAGTAGTTAGACCGGGTAGAATTTTATTCGAATGCGATGGTGTCCCTTACGATGTTGCTAAGGAAGCAATGCGTTTGGCAGCACAAAAAATGCCAGTGAAATGTAAATTCGTTACTCGTAACGATTATGATTTACCGGCTTAATTGAAATTAGTATGAAGCAGCAAGAAATCACAAAGATGTCAATCGAAGATGTTAGAGATAACCTTTCGAATTTTTCTGAGAAATATGCGAAAATGAAATTATCGCATTCAGTTTCTCCAATGGAAAATCCGATCCAAATCAAAGACACGAGACGCACGATCGCTAGATTGAAGACAGAGTTAACAAAACGTGAAGCACAAGCTTAATTGCTTATAAAAAAACAGCTTGAAATGGAAAAGCGTAATTTAAGAAAAGAACGTATCGGGATTGTTACTAGCGATAAGATGGAGAAATCTATCGTTATCTCAGTAGAGAGAAAAGTAAAACACCCTAAATATGGTAAGTTCGTGAAGAAAACTACTAAGTTTGTCGCACACGATGAGAAAAATGACTGTAACGAAGGCGATACAGTTAAGATCATGGAGACAAGACCTCTTTCGAAATCGAAAAATTGGAGGTTAGTAGAAATTATCGAACGAGCTAAATAATTTTTAGTAATGATACAACAGGAATCAAGGCTTAAAGTAGCAGATAATTCTGGAGCAAAAGAAGTACTATGTATCCGCGTATTAGGTGGAACTAAACGTAGATACGCTTCTGTAGGCGACAAAATTGTAGTTACAGTAAAGAGCGCAATGCCCTCTGGAGCTGTCAAAAAAGGGACAGTTGCTACGGCAGTAATAGTAAGAACAAAGAAAGAAGTACGTCGTCCAGATGGATCTTACATTCGTTTTGATGATAACGCTTGCGTTATCTTAAATCAAGCAGGTGAGATGAGAGGAACTCGTATTTTCGGACCCGTAGCCCGAGAGCTTCGTGACGCAGACTTTATGAAAGTCGTATCACTTGCTCCTGAGGTACTTTAAAACAAATGTAGTTATGCAACAAAAATTACACATTAAAGTAGGAGACACTGTTAAGGTTTTAACAGGTGAATCAAACGGTCAAGAAGGAAAAATCCTTTCGATCGATAGAGTTAAATTACGTGCAAAAGTGGAAGGTGTAAATCTTGCAAAGAAGCACACTAAACCTAGCGCAGCTGATCCTCAAGGTGGAATCGTTGAATCCGAAGCAGGAATTCACATTTCTAATCTTATGGTTGTTCATAATGGTCAGGCATCGCGTCTTGGTCGTAAAGCAAACAAAGAAGGTAAATTAGTACGTTATTCAAAAAAGTCCGGGGAGGAAGTTAAATAATGAGTTATACACCAAGACTTAGGGAAAAGTATAGTGCGGAGATAGTTCCAGCACTTACTGAAAAGTTCGGATACAAGACTATAATGAAAGTTCCGAAACTTCAAAAAATCGTAATTAGCCAAGGTGTCGGAGATGCTGTAGCGGATAAAAAATTGATCGATAATGCAGTAGCTGATGTTACGCTTATCACTGGTCAGAAAGCAATCGCTACTTTATCAAAGAAGGATATCTCTAATTTCAAACTTAGAAAAGGAATGCCAATTGGTACGAAAGTAACGTTGAGAGGAGATCGTATGTATGATTTTCTTGATCGTCTTTTGTCTGTAGCATTGCCAAGAACAAGAGATTTTAAGGGAATCAACGCTAAAGGTTTTGATGGAAGAGGTAACTTTAATATGGGTATTAAAGAGCATATCATCTTTCCAGAAATTGATATTGACAAAGTGAGTCGAATCATGGGTATGGATATTACTTTTGTAACTACTGCTAGCAGTGATGAAGAAGGTAAAGCCTTAATGGATGAATTCGGTTTTCCGTTTACAAAAAAATAGAACATGGCAAAAGAATCAATGAAAGCGCGTGAGCGCAAAAGAGAACGAATGTCAGCTCAATATGCTGAAAAACGTGCTGAGTTAACGAAGATTTTAAAATCTTCAGACAACTCTGAAGAGATGCAAGATGCAAAATGGGAAGCGATGATTGCTCTTCAGAAATTGCCAGCGAACTCTGCAAAAGTGCGTGTTCATAACAGATGTGGATTGACAGGACGTCCTAGAGGATATATGCGTCAATTCGGTCTTTCAAGAGTAACGTTCCGTGAAATGGCGTTAGCTGGGAAGATACCAGGAGTGAAAAAAGCAAGCTGGTAAAATTATTAACTGGTTGTAGGTTCAAATAAATTGAAAACCACTTCCGAAATTATTTAAAATGAATACAGATCCAATAGCAGATTATCTTACGAGAATTCGTAATGCAAGTGCAGCCAAATTAAAAACGGTTGAAATACCTGCATCAAACATTAAAAAAGCGATGACGCAAATTTTGTTTGATCAAGGTTATATCACTGATTACAAGTTTCTAGAAGATAACAAACAAGGTAGCATTAAGATTGCTTTGAAGTACAATCCATCAACAAGAGTTCCAGCAATTACTAAATTGGAAAGAGCTTCTCGTCCGGGACTAAGAAAATTTAACGGTGCAGGTAACATGCCACGTGTATTGAATGGTTTGGGAATAGCGATTGTTTCAACAAACAAAGGTGTTATTACAGGTAAGCAAGCAAAAAGAGAAAACGTCGGTGGAGAGATTCTTTGCCACGTATATTAATTTTTTAAGTTAAGAAAAATGTCAAGGATAGGTAAATCCCCAATAACAATCCCGAGTGGAGTTGAAGTGAAGGTAGACGGTAACGTTGTTACAGTAAAAGGCACTAAAGGTGAATTAACACAAGAATTACATTCAAGTGTTTCTGCATCTATTGAAGATGGTGTTCTTACTTTCACCCGCGAATCAGACGCCCCAGAGAATAGAGCTAAACATGGTCTTTACCGTGCTTTAGTTAACAATATGATCCTAGGTGTATCGGAAGGGTATAAATTGCAATTAGAAGTAGTAGGTGTAGGTTATAGAGCTAGTGCTAATGGTCAAACATTAGAATTGTCTTTAGGTTACTCACATCCATTCGTTATGGAAATTGCAAAAGAAGTAAAGGTATCTGCAGAATCAGCTAAAGGTAAGGCTCCAGTGGTAACATTGGAATCTATGGATAAACAACTAGTTGGTCAGGTCGCTGCCAAAATTCGATCCCTCCGTAAACCAGAACCTTATAAAGGAAAAGGTGTTAGATTCTTAGGAGAAGAAATCAGAAGAAAAGCTGGTAAAACAGCAGCGAAATAATAATTAGATATCATAAAATCATGGCATTTAGTAAAGTAAATAGAAGAGCAAAAATCAAAAGAAGAATTAGAAAGAATATTTCTGGTACTTCCGCGAAACCTCGTTTATCTGTGTTCAGAAGTAACAAACAGATTTACGCGCAAATTATTGATGATTCAAATGGAACTACTTTAGTTTCAGCGACATCTTATAACAATAAGGCGGCTAAAGGAACAAAAATTGAACAAGCTGCACTTGTTGGAAAAGAAGTTGCAGAATTGGCAAAGAAAGCCGGTATCGAAACTGTAGTTTTCGATCGTAATGGTTATTTATACCACGGTAGAGTTAAATCACTAGCTGACTCGGCAAGAGAAAGCGGACTAAAATTATAAAAATGGCGAAAATTGATAACAGAGTAAAATCTGCAGACATCGAGCTTAAAGATAAGCTAGTTGCTATAAACCGTGTAACCAAGGTTACTAAAGGTGGACGTACGTTTAGTTTCTCAGCAATTGTTGTTGTTGGTGATGAGAACGGAGTCGTTGGTCACGGATTAGGAAAAGCAAAAGAAGTTGTTGAGGCAATTTCTAAAGGTATTGATGATGCTAAGAAGAACCTAATAAAAGTTCCAATCTTACATGGTACAGTACCTCATATACAAAAAGGTAAATTCAGTGGTGCAAGAGTATTGTTGCGTCCAGCATCTGAAGGTACAGGTGTAATCGCCGGTGGTGCGATGCGTGCCGTATTGGAAAGTGTTGGTGTACATAATGTATTGGCCAAGTCACAAGGATCTTCAAATCCGCACAATGTTGTTAAAGCTACAATTGATGCATTATCTCAAATGAGGGATGCTGTTCAAGTATCAAGACAAAGAGGTGTTGATTTAGAGAAAGTATTTCACGGTTAAATAGAGCATTATGGCGACAATAAAAATTAAGCAAGTAAGAAGCGCTATTAGGCGAACTGCTAGACAAAAAGCTACTATACAAGCATTAGGATTGAAAAAGTTGAATCAAATTATTGAGAAAGAAGCAACTCCGCAAATCCTAGGTATGGTCAAGAAAGTTCAACACTTAGTTGAAGTAGTTGATTAATCTTTTAAAACATTAAACAAATGAATTTACATAATTTAACTCCTGCAAAAGGTTCTACCAAAAATAGAAAAAGAATCGCTCGTGGTCAAGGATCAGGACGCGGTGGTACTTCTACTAGAGGACACAAAGGAGCAAAATCAAGATCAGGTTACTCAAGAAAAGTAGGATTTGAAGGTGGTCAAATGCCACTTCAAAGAAGAGTGCCTAAATTTGGTTTTACGAATATCAACAGAGTTGAGTATAAAGCAATTAATTTAGATATTATTCAATCATTAATTGAAAGAAAAAAGGTAAAAGAAATTACGCCTGAAATCCTTCGAGAAAATGGATTAATGTCTAATAATGAGTTGGTTAAAGTATTGGGTAGAGGAGAATTGAAGACAAAGATCAATGTTACTGCTCACAAGTTCTCATCAACTGCTAAAGTAGCAATTGAAGGACAAGGTGGGAATTGTTCAGAAATCTAATTAACTTTGCACAAAATTTTTTAGATGAAAAAACTATTTAATAACCTTAGTAATATCTGGAAGGTAGAAGAATTAAGGAAGAGAATCTTATTGACACTCTTCTTAATTCTTATCTATCGTATTGGATCCTTTATAATACTGCCTGGCGTTAATTACGATGCTTTGGCTGCAGCTAATGCTGATGGAGGACAAAATATGTTAGAAAAGTTGCTTTCTTTATTTTCAGGAGGTGGTTTTTCGAATGCTTCTGTAATGGCCTTAGGTATTATGCCATACATTAGTGCTTCGATTATCATGCAACTTCTTGGAATGGCAGTTCCTGCTGTTCAAAAGATGCAAAATGAAGGTGAATCAGGTCGTAAGAAGATAAACAATTACACTCGTATATTGACGATTGTTATTTGTGCACTTCAAGCACCTAGTTACCTTGGTTTGTATGTTGAGAGCAAAGGAGCTTTACCTGTTGATGCTGGTGCATTCTGGTGGACGCAAACAATTATTGTACTAGTAGCAGGAGCTATGTTTGCAGTATGGTTAGGTGAAAGAATTACAGACAAAGGAATAGGTAACGGTATATCTTTATTAATTACTGTTGGTATCCTTGCAAACTTGCCAAGTGCCTTCATGGCAGAGATTGGTTTTGCTGTTGATTCGGGTAACTTAATTAAAATTGTACTTGAAATCTTTATGTTTATGGTTGTTGTATTAGCAACAGTTCTAATCGTTCAAGGAGTTCGAAAAGTGCCATTGAATACTGCAAAAAGAGTAGTTGGTGCTAGGTCAGCTGAAGAGCAAGGAGCAAGAAATTACTTACCAATTAAAGTAAACGCTTCGGGCGTGATGCCAATCATTTTTGCACAAGCGATTATGACTGTTCCAATGATGATGTTTGCACCTAAAGCGGGTGAATCATCAGGTTTTATTGCTAATTACTTTAGTGATATTTACGGAATAGGTTATAATGGTTTATTATTCGTGTTAATTATAGTCTTTACGTATTTCTATACTGCGATTATGATTAATCCGCGTAAAATTGCAGATGAGTTAAAAAGAAGTGGTGGTTTTATTCCAGGTATTAGACCAGGAGAAGAAACAGCAGGTTATATAGATTCATTAGTTTCTAGAATAACGTTACCAGGATCCATAGCTCTAGCATTTATTGCGATTATTCCAGCAATTGCAAAATTGGCAGGAGTAAACGATGCTTTTGCAATCTTCTTCGGAGGAACATCCTTATTAATTATGGTTGGTGTTGTTTTAGATACTTTGCAACAAGTTGAGTCTTACTTATTGAACCGTCAGATGGACAGTTTAATGGAAGGAACTCGAATTCAAGGTAGAAGAACACAAAACGAAACATCAGGAATGTAATTATGGCAAAACAAGCATCAATAGAACAGGATGGAGTAATCATTGAAGCATTATCAAATGCGATGTTCCGCGTCGAATTAGATAATGGTCATGTTATTACTGCACATATTTCTGGTAAAATGAGAATGTATTACATTAAAATTCTACCTGGAGATAAAGTTAAAGTGGAAATGTCTCCTTATGATTTAACAAAAGGAAGAATAACATTTAGATATAAATAGAAAAAGCGAAGCTTTTGATAATTCAAGCGAGAAGTTTGACGAGGGAGTGCCCTAACTCAAATAGGTTTGTTATCGTATAAGGCGGATTAATAAAAGAAAAGATGAAAGTTAGAGCATCAGTGAAAAAGCGATCTGTAGATTGCAAGATTGTTAAGAGAAGAGGGGTTGTTTATGTTATAAACAAGAAGAACCCTAAGTTTAAACAAAGACAAGGGTAAAATAGAAAAATATGGCACGTATTGCAGGTATTGATTTACCAAAAAATAAAAGAGGTGTAATCGGATTGACGTACATCTATGGAGTAGGAAGAAGCAGAGCAAAGCAAATTCTAGACAAAACGAAAATTGACCATAGTGTCAAAGTTCAAGACTGGAATGATGAGCAGCTTGCTGATATTCGTAACGAATTAAACGAGATCAAAGTAGAAGGATCCTTGCGTTCTGAAGTTCAATTAAACATCAAGCGTTTAATGGATATCGGATGTACTCGAGGAATTCGTCATAGATCTGGTTTACCATTGAGAGGTCAAAGAACGAAAAACAATTCTCGTACGAGAAAAGGTAGAAGAAAAACAGTTGCGAATAAGAAGAAGTAGTCCTGCTATTTCTGATTCCGCGGATAGGTGGTCCGCAGCTATTGTTAATATTTTTGGAATTTGTATTCCAAATTTTGAAGCAAAGTTGCAATAATCACCCTCGGTATTGGAAGTATTAGGACTGGATAGATGGCTATCCAATTCAACTGAAAGCAATAAACAATTAAAATAAGCTAAATAAAAATGGCAAAATCGAATCAAAAGAAGAAGAAAAATGTCAAAGTAGATGCAATGGGTGAAGCGCATATTCAAGCGACCTTCAACAATGTTATTATTTCTTTGACGAACAACTCAGGACAAGTTATTTCTTGGTCCTCAGCTGGAAAAATGGGTTTCAGAGGTTCTAAAAAGAACACACCTTACGCTGCACAGGTAGCTGCGGAAGATGCTGCAAAAGAAGCACATGACTTCGGATTACGTAAAGTTAAAGTATTTGTAAAAGGACCTGGTTCTGGGCGTGAGTCTGCTATCCGTTCTTTGCACAATGCAGGTATTGAAGTAACAGAGATTGTTGATGTTACACCAATGCCACATAATGGATGTCGTCCTCCGAAAAGAAGAAGAGTTTAATAAGTAGAATTAATAATCAAAGGGATCAAGAGTGTCGAAGGAATAAGCCTTAATTCATACTCTCCCTTTAAACAAAAGTAAAATGGCAAGATATACAGGTCCAACTTCAAAAATTGCACGTCGTTTCCAAGATCCAATCTTCGGACCAGACAAAGCGTTGGAAAAAAGACAATACGGTCCAGGACAACATGGTCCAAACAAGCGTAGAGGTAAACAGTCTGAATATGCTATTCAGTTAGCTGAGAAACAAAAAGCTAAGTATACTTATGGTATTCTTGAGCGTCAGTTCTCAAACATGTTTAAAAAAGCTTCAGCTATGAAAGGTATTACAGGTGAAAACTTGTTACTTCTTTGTGAAGCTCGTTTAGATAACATGATATACAGATTAGGTGTTTCTCCTACTCGTAGAGGTGCTCGTCAGTTAGTGACGCACAAACACATTACAGTAAATGGTTCAGTAGTGAATATCCCATCTTATTCTCTTAAAGTAGGAGATGTTGTTGGAGTTCGTGAAAAATCTAAATCTTTAGAAGCGATATCTAATTCTTTATCTGCTAATACTACAACTTTCGATTGGTTAGATTGGAATCCAAGTGGGTTAGAAGGAAAAGTTGTAGGAGTTCCTACAAGAGAAATGATTCCTGAGAATATCAAGGAACAATTAATCGTTGAATTGTACTCTAAGTAATAATTAATCATATTGGATCTCAGCCAAAGGGTTTGATTGAAAGTCTTCAATCTTTCGGACCGCGCAACTAGAGAACAATTAAAAAGAAGAAAAATGGCAATATTAGATTTTCAAAAACCGGACAAGGTAATAATGATAAACTCTGACGAGCACGAAGGACAATTCGAATTTCGTCCTTTAGAACCAGGGTATGGTATCACAGTTGGTAATGCATTAAGACGTATTTTACTTTCTTCTTTAGAAGGTTATGCGATTTCTTCAATAAGAATTGAAGGTGCAGATCATGAGTTTTCTACAATCAAAGGTATCGTAGAGGATGTTACTGAAATTATTTTGAACCTTAAGCAAGTTCGCTTTAAGCAACAAATCGAAGATACTGACAACGAAACGGTAATCGTTTCTGTCTCAGGACAAGATAAATTAACAGCAGGTGATTTAGGTAAATTCACATCAGCATTTCAAGTATTGAATCCTGATTTGGTTATCTGTAACATGGAGCCTTCTGTTAAATTGGAAATGGAATTAACGATAGTTAAAGGTCGTGGTTACTATCCAGCTGAAGAAAATAAAGATAGCAATGCTCCTTTTGGAACAATCGCTATTGATTCAATCTTTACACCTATTAAGAATGTAAAGTATGCTGTTGAAAATTTCAGAGTTGAACAAAAAACTGATTACGAAAAGTTAGTATTTAACATCTCAACTGATGGTTCAATTCATCCAAAAGAAGCTTTAAAAGAAGCTGCAACAATTTTAATTCACCACTTTATGTTATTCTCTGATGAGCGTATCACATTGGATAGTGAAGTGAAATCTGAAACAGAAGAATTTGATGAGACTTCTTTGCACATGCGTCAATTGTTGAAAACAAAATTAGTGGATATGGACTTGTCAGTTCGTGCATTGAATTGTTTGAAAGCAGCAGATGTAGAAACATTAGGAGATTTAGTTTCTTATAACAAGAACGATTTATTGAAGTTCAGAAACTTTGGTAAAAAATCACTTACGGAATTAGAAGATCTAGTAGATAATAAAGGTCTTAATTTCGGAATGAATGTTTCTAAATATAAATTAGACAAAGATTAGTATCGGAATTATTAACAAAAACACAAATGGCGTGATAGGTGGCTGATCTCAAACGATACATAGTTCAGTTAACCGTTACTTGCGAAATTTTAAATTATGAGACACGGAAAGAAATTTAACCATCTAGGTAGAAAGACAGCGCATAGAAAGGCAATGTTATCAAACATGGCTTGTTCTCTTATTGAGCACAAATCTATTAATACGACAGTAGCTAAAGCAAAGGCTTTAAGAAAGTATGTTGAACCAATCATTACGAAATCAAAAACGGATTCAACACATTCAAGAAGATTAGTTTTTAGATACTTGCAAGATAAAGACAGAGTTGCTGAGTTATTCAGTACAGTTGCTCCAAAAATTTTAGATCGTCCAGGTGGATACACTAGAATTATTCGTACAGGATACAGATTAGGTGATAACGCAGAAATGTGTATGATTGAATTAGTTGACTTTAACGAAATTTATTCTAACGAGAAAGCTAAGAAAACTACTAGACGTTCACGTCGAGGTTCTGGATCTTCTGCTGCTGCTTCAACTGAAGAAACTGTAGAAGTTGCAACTGATGCTGTGGTAACTGAAGAAGTTAAAACTGAGGAAACTAAGGCTGAGGCAAAATCTGATGATAAGCCAGCAGCTAAGGCGAAACCAGCTGCAAAAGCAAAAGCAAAACCAAAAGAAAAGAAAGACGATAAGTCTGAAGATTCTGATAAGAAATAAGCGAATTCAATTTCGTTTAAAAGGGCAATGTTTCATTGCCCTTTTTTTATGTCTATTTTTTCAAATAAAACAATATGGAATTACTAACTTTGTAGAAAATTTTCAGAATGAGGGATAATAAAGTGGCTGTTTTACTTCTCGAAGATGGGACAGTGTTTAAAGGGAGTGCAATAGGTAAAACTGGTACAACTACTGGTGAAATTGCATTTAATACAGGAATGACAGGTTATCAAGAAGTATTCACTGACCCTTCTTATTATGGTCAAATATTGGTCATGACCACAGCTCATATTGGAAATTATGGAGTCCATGATTTAGAAGTTGAATCCGAAGGAATGAAAATATCCGGTATGGTTATTAAAAAATTCTCTGATGGATACTCTCGAGATTCTGGGTCTATGTCTCTTCAGAAATATATGGAGGAGAATGACAAAGTTGGAATTTCAGATATTGATACACGTGCATTAGTCAGACACATTCGTGACAAAGGTGCCATGAATGCCATTATTTCTTCAGAAATAGAAGACGTGGAGGCGTTAAAAGAAAAATTGGCTTTAGTGCCTTCTATGGAGGGACTTGAACTTTCATCAAAAGTTGCGACAAAAATGGCTTATGAAGTGAAGCCTGATAATGCATGTCATAAAGTTGCTTTATTAGATTTTGGTGTTAAACAAAGTATTGTGAATTGTTTAGCTGATCGTGGCTGCCACGTTAAAGTATTCCCTTTGGATACGCCATTAGCAAAAATCAATGAGTTTAGTCCAGATGGATATATGTTATCGAATGGTCCTGGTGATCCTTCAGCTATGCCTAATTCAATTGAAATAGTTAAAGAGATTGTAAAACAAGATAAACCCGTTTTTGGAATTTGTCTTGGTCATCAAATTCTAGGTTTAAGTCAAGGGTTAAAAACGGAAAAAATGTTTAACGGCCATAGAGGAATAAATCATCCCATAAAAAACTTGAAGACCGGAAAAGGTGAAATTACTTCCCAAAATCATGGTTTCGTAATTTCAAAAGACAGTTTGGATAAAACGGATTCAATTGAATTGACACATATACATTTGAATGATCAGACAGTTGCTGGTATAGCAATTAAGAATAAGCAAGTATTCTCTGTGCAATATCACCCAGAAGCTTCTGCAGGACCTCATGATTCTAGATACCTTTTCGATCAATTTATTAATAATATGAAAAACAATTAGTATGAGTTTTATTGAAAGAATAATTGCGAGACAAATTCTTGATTCAAGAGGAAATCCTACTATAGAGGTTGATGTAATAACTGAATCAGGTTCATATGGTAGAGCTGCGGTTCCATCTGGAGCATCTACTGGAGTTCATGAGGCAATGGAATTAAGGGATAACGATGAAAGTACATACATGGGGAAAGGAGTCTTGAAAGCTGCTGCCAATGTTAATTCTATTATTAATGAAGCCTTATACGGGTTTGATGTATGTGACCAAAAAGCCATCGATGCTAAATTAATTGAACTAGATGGTACAGAGAATAAATCAAATCTCGGCGCTAATGCAATACTAGGTGTTTCTTTAGCATGCGCTAAAGCTGCCGCAGATGAATCTGGATTAAGCCTATTTAAATATGTTGGTGGAGTAGGAGCAGTAACAATGCCGGTTCCAATGATGAACATCCTAAATGGTGGTTCTCACGCTGATAATAAAATTGATATCCAAGAATTTATGGTGATGCCATTTGGAGCTTCTTCTTTTTCAGAAGGCTTGCGATGGGGAACTGAAATATTTCATCACTTAAAAAATGTTTTGAAGTCAAAAGGAATGTCTACAAATGTTGGAGACGAAGGTGGTTTTGCACCAAATTTAGGATCGAATGAAGAAGCGATTCAAGTCGTTATTGAAGCAATCGAAAAGGCAGGTTTCAAACCTGGAGTTGATGTTTGGATAGCTTTAGATGCTGCTGCATCTGAGTTTTATGATAATAAAACGAACGAATATGTTTTTGAATCTACTGGTGAAAGAATGACATCTAAACAAATGGTAGATTTCTGGTTTGATTGGACAAAAAAATACCCTATTGCCTCTATTGAAGATGGTTTAGATGAAGATGATTGGAGTGGTTGGAAAATGGCGACTGATGCATTAGGTGATAAAATACAGTTGGTTGGTGATGACTTATTCGTGACCAATACTAAAAGATTAGAGAAAGGAGTAGAATCTAATACGGCAAATTCTATTTTGGTAAAAGTTAATCAAATTGGAACACTCACGGAAACGATTGAAGCTGTTCAAATGGCAACAAGAAATGGTTATACTTCTGTTATGAGCCATAGATCTGGTGAAACAGAAGATAATACAATTGCAGATTTGGCTGTAGCACTTAATTGTGGTCAGATAAAAACAGGTTCTGCATCTCGGAGTGATAGAATGGCAAAATACAATCAATTGCTTCGAATTGAAGAAGAATTGGGACTAACGGCATACTATCCTGGTAAAGATTTTAAGTATATATAGTCATAAAAGTATTTTTATGTAAAGTCCATCTATGTTTTAGATGGACTTTTTTTTGACAAATATTCATTAGTTCCTTGTAAACGCAACCTTATTTGCTATTATAACGTTATAGTAGTATGAAAATGAGAACAATTTTATTTGTGTTGTGTTTCATCGTTATGAATAACGGCAGTGCTTTTTCGCAAGGAGAGACACATACGGTTCTTTTCGCTCAATGCCATTTTTCTATCCCTAACGTGTCGGATATGCTAATTTTGGAAGAGAATATTAAGGCTCTTCCAAGTTCAACAATAGTGCGTTTGGACTTTAACAGCCAACGTGCATTTATTTTAACAAAAGGTATTGACACACTTTCAACCAATGAATTTTCTTCTTGGTTTGAAAATTATAGTGAAACTATATCTTGTGTGCAAATTGGTATAAAAGGAATAGATCAAATTGCCAAGTATCCATTTGAAAATTGCAACAATTAATATGAAACATTTATTATTTGTATTTCTCATAGGGTATGTTTTTAATGCATATAGTCAAATTCAATCTCCTGATTGTGCGCAAGCAGAAAATGTCTGTGGTGATAATGGGTCTAACTTTCCTTTAAGTATTGGTGGTGGTTTTGATGATCTTCCCGGTGGTCTAGATGTTTCTAATCCAGGATTTGGATTAGGTCCAAATAATGGGAATCCAAATGGGTCTGGTTGTTTGAACAGCAATGAGTTAAATCCAAATTGGTTTGTGATTAACGTTAGTTCTCCAGGATTTCTTGAGTTTACTATTGGTGCTGCCGGTAACAATGGTTTTTATGATTGGGCATTATGGCCATATTATGAAAATGCTGACGGAACATCTGCATGTAATGACATTACAAATAATCTTTTAGCGCCCGTGGCATGCAACTGGAATGGATCATCTGCAGGATTTACAGGGATGACTCAACAGGGTAACCTTCCCCCGGGAGCCAATCAAGCGAATTTCGAATATGGGCTCTTAGTAAATCCCGGCGATGCTTTTGTCTTGTGCTTTTCCAATTTTAGTGGAGGAGTAGGTTTAACACAATTGACTTTTGGCGCTGATATACCAGGTAACCCTGCTGGCGGACAATCGGCAAGTATCACTTGTACACCAAATACTCCTGATCAAACAATTTGCCTTGGAGAATCTGCAACGGTCGATATTATGTCACCTGCTAATCTCGCAAATCCTTCCTTTAACTGGTTAGTAACAACTGGTGTATCCGATATAACATCTGGTGCGGGTGTAATAGTAACTCCCGCGGTAACAACTGAATATTACGTTGAAATTACGGATGCCAATCTAATTACGCCTTTAATCGATACGTTTACCATTTTCATTGAAAACCCGCCAGTTCCAGATGCGGGAATAGATCAATCATTATGTCTAGGTGATATTATTAACTTGAATGCAACGCCTTCTGATAACGCTAATACTGTGTTATGGACATATTCAGTCGCAGGAATTATACCCGTTCCAGTAGTTGGTTTCACTCCGAATTTTTCTGACCCTTCAGCAGTGGTTTCTGTTGATCAAACAGGGTTGTATGAATTTTACTTTAGTGAATCAACACCAATCTGTGCCGCAGTATTTGATACAGTATTAATTACTATTGAAGAATTGGAAATTTCTGCCAGCTCATTTGAACCTTCATGTATTGGAAGTTCAGATGGTCAAATAGATATTACAGCCGCCGGTGCGCAGAGTTATAGTTTTGATAATGGTGTCACATGGCAAGCGGATTCTTTTGCTATGGTTTTTGCTGCAGGAGATTATACTGTTTGTGTTCGTTCTTTGCTGGGGTGTACAAAATGCACTCAAGTTACCGTGGTCGATCCAGAACCCATTACGATATCCGTAAGTCAGGATACTTTAATTTGTGAGAATGGAACTGGATACTTATCCGCTTCAGCTGACGGTGGTACTTCGTATTTATTCAATTGGGATTTTACTTCAAATACAGCTGCTACACAAAGTGTTAATCCATCAATGAATACAATTTATTCTGTCTTTGCCGTATCTGAAGATGGATGTGTTTCACCTACAGAGACTATTTCTGTTACTATTAGGCCATCTTTAACGGGCACAATTACTGCAAATGATACAATTTGCCCATTATTCTGGACAGATATAATAGCTACAGTTACGGGCGGTATTGGTGCACCATATACTTATGTGTGGTCGAATAGCGATACTTATACAGGAGGTTTGACGGATACTATTTCGGTCTCTCCAGATGTATCAAGAACTTATTCTGTGACGATATCTGATGGATGTGAAACAACTCCATTGGTAATGGAAACAAATATTCGAGTAGCACCACTTCCTATTCCTCAATATGAAGTTTTGAATCCAATTCAATGTGAAACAGCTTATTTTGATATTGTCAATACTACTGATCCTTTATTGAGTGAGTTCGTTTATTGGAGTGTCGATGGTGATATGGACTTTGTAAATCAAGATACAATATATCCTGAAGGGCTTAATGCAGGTAATTACGAACTTTATATGATGGTGACCTCCTATGAGGGTTGTATTGATTCAATTCGAGTGGAGAATGCCTTGCATGTTGATCCGAGACCTGTTGCAAACTTCCATTTTTCACCAGATCCAATTACAATGTTCACTACAGAAGTTGAATTTCGTAATTATTCTTATGATGGTTATACCTATCAATGGTTTTTTGAAGGTGCCACACCTTATTCATCAACTTCTGAAGATGTTATGGTTATGTTTCCGGATGGTGAAGAAGGCGTTCATCAGGTTATGTTAATTACTACTTCCGAATTAGGCTGTGTTGACACATTGATCAGGGATGTTACAATTTATCCTGAGGTCATTTTATATGCTCCGAATACTTTTACCCCAGATGGAGATGAGTTAAATCAGGATTGGAGAGTATACATAGAAGGAGTTGATGAGTATGATTTTACGCTTTTAGTGTTTAACCGATGGGGTGAAATTGTTTGGGAGTCACATGATTCTAAAATTACATGGGATGGTTATTATCATGGAAAAGCTCTTCCAGAAGGATCATATGTATGGACTATTAAAGCAGGAGATTTGGTGAATGATGATGTTCATATTTTTAACGGAAATCTAAACATAATAAGATAATTTCTTGGAACTAATTTAAAGCGCTATTTGATTCTTCAATAGCGCTTTTTCTTTTAACTTCGCTTTTTAATATGAAAGAGATTATGAGCACATTTCAAGATCAAATTAGAGAAGGTATTCCATCTCAAATTCCAGCAATTAAACCTGTAGAGAAAGGAATTAATCACGCCCCAAAAAGAAAACAAATTTTGTCGGCTGATGAGAAGAAATTAGCATTGAGAAATGCTTTAAGATATTTTCCGAAAGAACAACATGAAGAATTAGCTCCAGAGTTTTTAAAAGAGTTAAATGATCTTGGACGTATTTATATGCTAAGATATCGTCCAGATTATAGAATGTACGCGAGAGATATTGAAGAATATCCTGGGGAATGCGAACAAGCGAAGGCAATCATGCTCATGATTCAAAACAATTTGGATTATGCTGTAGCACAGCATCCTCATGAATTAATCACGTATGGTGGTAATGGTGCTGTTTTTCAAAACTGGATTCAATATCGTTTGACGATGAAATATTTGTCAGAAATGACAAATGATCAGACTTTAACGATGTATTCAGGGCACCCAATGGGCTTATTTCCTTCACATAAAGATGCTCCAAGAGTAGTGGTTACAAATGGAATGATGATTCCGAACTATTCTCAGCCAGATGATTGGGAGAAATTTAATGCGCTTGGTGTAACCCAATATGGTCAAATGACGGCTGGTTCATACATGTATATTGGCCCTCAAGGAATTGTTCATGGTACAACAATAACAGTTTTAAATGGGTTTAGAAAAATAGAAAAATCACCGACAGGATCACTTTTCGTTACTTCAGGATTAGGAGGCATGTCCGGAGCTCAGCCAAAAGCAGGGACAATTGCCGGTTGTATTACCGTTTGTGCTGAAGTGAACCCTAAGATTGCAAAAATCCGTCATGAGCAAGAATGGATTCATGAGATTATAGAAGATATTGATCAATTGGTTACGCGTGTTAAAGCGGCAAAAGAAAATCAAGAGGTAGTCTCAATTGCCTATTTAGGAAATATTGTGGATGTTTGGCAGAAATTTGATACATCAAATATTCACATTGATTTAGGTTCTGATCAAACGTCATTGCATAATCCTTGGGCTGGTGGATACTACCCTGTTGGAATGACATTTGAAGAAGCAAATGAAATGATGGCGAATGATCCTAGTCAGTTTAAGAAAGCGGTTCAAAAAACATTATGTATACATGCTGAGGCTATAAATAAGCACACAGAGAAAGGAACGTATTTCTTCGATTATGGAAATGCATTCTTATTGGAAGCTTCAAGAGCTGGTGCGGATATTATGGCCGAGAATGGTATTGATTTCAGATATCCCTCATACGTTCAGGATATCATGGGACCAATGTGTTTTGACTATGGTTTTGGTCCATTTAGATGGGTTTGTGCTTCAGGAAAACCTGAAGATTTGCAGAAGACAGATGATATCGCTTGTGCAGTCTTGGAAAAAATGAAGGAAAATAGTCCTGAAGAAATTCAACAACAAATGGCCGATAATATTCAGTGGATAAGAGGTGCTCAAGAGAACAAATTGGTCGTAGGTTCTCAGGCTAGAATTTTATATGCTGATGCAGAAGGAAGAATGAAAATTGCAGATGCTTTTAACCAGGCGATTGCTAATGGTGAGATAGGAACAGTTATTTTAGGAAGAGATCATCATGATGTATCAGGAACAGATTCTCCATACAGGGAAACTTCAAATATATATGATGGCTCTAGATTTACCGCTGATATGGCCGTCCAAAATGTGATAGGTGATAGTTTTAGAGGTGCAACTTGGGTTTCTATTCACAATGGTGGTGGTGTAGGTTGGGGAGAAGTGATCAATGGAGGGTTTGGAATGCTTCTAGACGGTTCAGATGATGCTCAACGAAGACTAAAGTCAATGCTGCATTGGGATGTGAATAATGGAATTTCTAGACGGAGTTGGGCGAGAAATGAAGGTGCTATGTATGCAATAAAGCGTGCTATGGCCATTGAACCGAACTTAAAAGTGACGGTTCCAGAATTAGTTGCAGATGATTTGATTGGGAAGTTATTTTGATTAACCTACCAACCTTAATTCACCGATAGCTGAATAAAAAAGGTAACATTTTACATTCGGATAATCCATGTCATCCAAGGTCATCTTATATTCTAAGATTTGCTTAATATCTTTCTTGCCTGGTAATCCAGTCTTATAATCAATAATAATAGTTTCATTCTGCTTGATAATAATTTTATCAGGCCGAATGACACTGTTTTCATTGACAAGAATATCTTGTTCATTTAAAATTTCAATATTGTTGTCGTAGAGAGCCAAGTATTCGGGAGTATTCAGAAGGTGAGTTAATTTCTCTTTGAGCTCCGTCTTGTTCTTATGATCAACTTCTCCGCGTTGAATATGTTCTTCTAATTCTGCTTCAATATCTTTAACGTGATCAATTTTACTTGCTAATAAATGAAACTGAATTCCAAATTGCATTTCAGAACTCAGATATTTTTCATCGTATAAGTCATCGTGATCTTGCAATGCTATATCTGGAAACCATAGCTTATCCTTAATGTCGTTAGGTGTATATGGTGTTATTTCAGAAATGTTTTCTTTTCCCATGGATCGCTCTTTGTCTCCAACGAGCACATGACGCGTATTCTCAATTTGAATAGTTTCAGGTAAGTCTCCTAGAACCATATGAAAGAGAGTGCCGAAGCCTTTTTTATCATGTAAGTTTAAAATGAAAAGGCGTTCAATAGGACGAGTCATACCAACATAACAGATATTAATATAGTCGGTTATAACCTGTTCGGATTCGCTTTCATAAATATCTATTAAAGGTTTTAATACTTCAGATCCACTTGGCGTTTTATAAATAATCTTGTCTTCAATGTTGATTAAAAAAGAAGATTTCACATCCATCTTAGCATCAACGGATGGCATAATAACTATGGGAAATTCCAATCCTTTTGACTTATGAAATGTCATTATTTTTATAGCATCAGAGCTTTCTGGAATTTGAACTGCAATTTTATGCTTTCTTCTTTGGTAGTCGTCAATGAACCCTCGTAAATTTGGCCCTCTTTTTAACTCAAAATCAAAGGTAATGTCAGCAAGGTGATGTAAGTAAACATTTTCCAGTTCATTAAAGTTTGTCAAACGATAAAACCCTTGAACCAAATCGTAAATACTTTCATACTTAAAAAAGAAAGCTTCGTAAGAACCAAAATGATTTTCTAAAAAAGAATTGTCATCAAAAACTCGAATTTTCTTCTCATCCTTTGTTTTAACCTCAATTATATATTGCTGATATGTTTTAAAAGCATCTTTCTTCCATCTAAAATATATTTCTGCGAAATGTTTCTTTTCATTCTCGCCAGAACTAAGGCGCCACTTCAGAAAAGCGATCGTCAACTTAACACATATATCTGTATCGATCAGCAGAGAATCAGCTGAAACTATTTTATAATCTAATTCTGTTAGTGCAATAGCCCATTGATTACATTCTTTGTTTTTGTTTCCAAGAATACAAATTTCACCCAATTCAAAGCCATCTGCTTGACATTGCTTTATCCATAGATCAATTTGATGTATGATCTCATTCTCGACAGGTTTCCTTTGATCAGAAATAATTTCAATCAATCCATTTTTATTGGACTTAGGTGTTTGAAAAATAGAATTGTAATAGTTCGCCGTTGTTGGGTTCATCTTATTCTTCAATTGTTCAAAGAATTGATTGTTGAAATTCACAATCGTTGGACTTGAACGATAATTATATTCTAATTCCTCTACAATTCCTGCATTCTCAAATAGTGCAGACTTGCTAGCGATTGAAGGAATGTTATCCGGATTGTATATAGAGGGTAAAGTAATAAACTGTTCTGCTAGTCCATTTTTAAATCTATAAATCGATTGTTTTGCATCCCCAACAATTAAATTCTTTCGGCCATTTCCAATTGATTCATCAATTAACGGAACTAAATTTAGCCACTGTAAATGCGAAGTGTCCTGAAATTCATCCAGTAAAAAATGTTGGAATCGAGTACCTAAACGCTCGTATATAAAAGGGGTGTGTTCATTTTGTATTAAATCCGAAATCAATTTACTGAATTCTGAAATCAAAATCATTTGTTCCTCCTTCTTTACATCTTCTAATGAACTCGCCATATATTGTAAGAGGGCCATATTGAAAAAATTCGACAAGAATAGTTTCGTGCTGACATACTCATCTATGTTCTCTTTCCAATATTTTTCTAAATCCAAGAGTAAAGACCTTAATTCTGTGGGGTAATTTTCCTTCTCTAACATTTTGTGAAAAGCATCGGTATGAATAGGTACTTTCCCATCTGTAAAAAAGGTTTTTCCATCTAGAAACTTATCAATTCTACTTAAAGTTTTAGATTTTCCTGGTAAATCATCTGATGATACAGTTCCATTATTAAATAAGTCACGAATAAACTGTGCTTTTTGAAGGAAAAGTTTATCGATTGTCTTGATCGTTCCTTGAAGTACCCCATGCATTTCAGTAGAAAAATTAACCTCCATCAAGGACTTAACGTTTTCTCTGTTTTTTTCAGAGCTTAAAATTTTCCCAAACTCAACGAGTTTTCGACGAAAGTCCCAACCCGTTTCTTCTTCTAGATTAGATTTGGCGTATTTAAATAGAAGTTCGCTTAATTGATGACTGTCTTCATCTCCAATTTTGTTTAATAAACCATCGACAATTTTTTCGATGACCTCGCTTTCTTCCATAATTACATCGAAATCGGTCCCTAAATCTAGGTCTCGACTAAATGAACGAATCAAGCGTAAATTGAATTTATCAATTGTCATTACGTTGAAATCCTCATATTGGTGTAAAATTGATTGAAGGACTTTGCCACATCTCCTTTGTACTTCTTTTGGTTTGAGGTTTAATTCTTTAGCTAAATCTAACATTAACAAAGAGTTGTCTTTTTTTCCGGTACTCGGCGATGCGATGGTATCGAGGCCACTAACAATTCTTTGCTTCATTTCAATTGCAGCCTTATTGGTAAATGTCATCGCGATCACTTTTGAAAATGACTTTGAGTAATCTTCCTTAATCATCAATGCGATATACTCTTTTACTAGTCGGTATGTTTTGCCACTTCCGGCCGAAGCTTTTACAATATTAAATGTCTTTTCAGATGTATCCATCACAGCAATTGAATTTGAAGATCAAGATACAATTATCGTCTAATTTATTCTTGTTTTTAAAAGAATAATAACAAAACAAACCAAAAGCAATAATACCACGTTATATATGCAGTAGATGTATTTTTTGTAAATTTGAATCATGAGGTTGTTAAGTTTTCTTTTTATTGTGTTTGCATTTCTTTTCTTGAATGTAAAATGTAAAACGGATAAAATTCAAATTGTTGAAGAAACACCTAGGTTTATTAGAGGTACTGTAGAACCTGTTTTTGGAACTGAAAAATTAAACTTAGATTCTACTTATACTACCCTGCAAGGATATGACATACAATTTTCCAATTTGAAATTTTATTTAGAAGATGTCAAAAATGATGGGGCTACCATATTAGAGTCAGCATTGTTTGATTATCGAGAGAATGGAACACTTCTTTTTAGAGAGGAAAGCACGCTAATTACTGATGGTGATTTTACAGGAACACTTAATGCTAATCTAGGAGTTGGACCCAATGTCAACCATCTGGATCCTAGTGCTTTTGATAATGCAAGTCCGCTAAACATATTAAATGCAAACGATATGCATTGGGATTGGAATCCAGGATATATTTTCTTGAAAATTGAAGCGAAGGTTGATACAATCCAAGATGGTGTTCCTTTATTCAATCATAATGTTGTTTATCATATAGGTTTAGATGAAAACCTTCAAACAGTAGAATTTCAAAATATACAATGGACTAAAGTAGGTGATGAAAGTCGAGTGGAATTAATAGTTGATTTAAATGAATTTTTGAATTCTCCGAATATTATTGATGTGAAAACAGAATCTTCGAGTCATTCGTCGTCAGGGCAAGAAGCTTTGAGTGCAAAAGTGATTGCTAATTTTTCAGAAGCTTTAAGGCCTAAATAATGAGATTCTCTGCTCTCCTTTTTTTCTGTTGTACAATGTTTTTATCATGTAAGAAAGATAAGGTTCAATCTATGCCCACTCCATATACCTTAAAAATACCTTCTCACTTTCCTGACATGCCAATTCCTGCTGATAACCCAATGACTGTTGAGGGGGTAGCGCTTGGTAGAAAATTATTCTACGAAAAGAAGTTGAGCGGTGACAATACAATGGCTTGTGCTTCTTGTCATGCTCCAGCAAATGCTTTTTCAGACCCTAATCAATATTCAGAAGGGATAGATGGAATTGTTGGAACGAGAAACTCTATGGCCCTGATTAACCTCGGGTGGAATGAAGATTTTTTCTGGGATGGCCGAGCAAAAAGTCTAGAAGAACAGATAATAATTCCTGTTACCGATCCAATTGAAATGCACGATACTTGGATGAATGTTTCGTCTGAATTACAGTCTAGTGTTGAATATAGGAATATGTTTTTCGCAGCGTTTGGAGTTACTGAAATAGATTCTATTTATGCTGCAAAGGCGATTGCTCAATT
>CAJQPA010000023.1 GCA_905480145.1 uncultured Flavobacteriales bacterium
CTACCGGCCAGGCCAGTTATGAGGACAAGGAAAATAGTGGCATAGGCAGCAATGGCCTGACCAGCGCTCGGCATGACATGCTTGGCCGTTATTATGCCAATAATTACCCCGAATCTTTTGATAGTAATGTGGCCAGGGAGTTGATGTATTGCGGACCCTACAAACTGGAAGACCCCCTCCCCGACTCACCGATGAGCGTCGGTGAAGCCATACTCAGCCCAACGCGCACCTATGCACCTGTTATCTACAAACTTCTGGACGACCATCCGGGGCTGATCAAGGGGCTAATCCATTGTTCCGGCGGCGCCCAGACCAAGTGTATTAAGTTTGGTCATGGCAATGTGCATTTCATCAAGGACAATTTATTCCCGACACCCCCTGTGTTCAAAGCCATCCAATCTGCGTCCAAAACAGACTGGAAGGAAATGTATAAAGTTTTCAATATGGGACACAGAATGGAAATTTATGTTCCTCAAGAAGTAGCAGAAGAAATTATTTCGATTTCAAAATCATTTAATGTTGATGCTCAAATTGTTGGTCGTGTTGAAAAGCATGATGGCAAAAAGCTTACGATTAATTCGCCTTACGGAGAGTTTGTTTATTAAGCCTAATCATTTGGGAGAATTTAAAATTCTGCCTTAAGCTAGAAGAAAATGAACGATTTATTACAAAAATTAGAAGCTATTAACATCCGTTTTGTTGAGGTGGGTACTTTAATTGTTGATCCTGACATTATCTCTGATATGAAAAGATATGTTAAGTTGACAAAAGAGTACAAAGACCTGGAAGAACTGGTTGTTGTGTATAAAGAATACAAGGCAGTAATTGAAAACTTGGAAAGTTCAAAGGAAATGCTGAAGGAAGAAACTGATCCTGAGATGCGTGAAATGGCTAAAATGGAAATCGACGAATTAGAAACACGTCGACCTTCAATGGAGGAGGACATCAAAATGTTGCTAATTCCTAAAGATCCAGAAGATGAAAAGAACGCGATTATGGAGCTTCGTGCTGGAACAGGTGGTGATGAGGCATGTATTTTTGTGGAAGATGTTTTCAGAATGTATACCATGTTCTTCAAGGAGAGAGGCTGGTCTTATGAGGTTGTAAATTCAAATGAAGGAACTGTAAAAGGATATAGAGAAATTTCTATTAACATTGATGCGCCTGCGGCGTACGGTGTTTTGAAATTTGAATCAGGAGTTCACCGCGTTCAACGTGTTCCGGAAACAGAATCTCAAGGTCGTGTTCATACTTCAGCAATTACAGTTGCAGTTTTGCCGGAAGCTGAAGAAGTGGATTTTGAATTAAACATGTCTGATGTGCGACGTGACACATATCGTGCTTCTGGTGCGGGTGGTCAGCATGTTAATAAAACTGAATCGGCCATTCGTTTAACGCATATTCCAACAGGTGTTGTTTCAGAATGTCAAGATGGGCGTTCTCAACATAAGAATTACGATAAAGCGCTAAAGATTTTGCGTTCAAGGTTGTATCAAATAGAATTAGATAAGCTTGAAAGTGAACGATCAGAACATCGTAAATCTTTAGTCTCTACTGGGGATAGATCGGCTAAAATTAGAACATATAATTATCCGCAAGGAAGAATTACAGATCATAGAATAGGCAAAACAATGTACAATTTAGCACATTTCATGAATGGCGACATTCAGGGAATGATTGATGCGTTGAAGTTGGCTGAAAATGCTGAGAAACTGAAAAATTCAGAAGAAAATGACTAGAGCAGAATTAATAGAACAAATAAGAATTAAACGTTCTTTTCTCTGCGTTGGTTTGGATACGGATTTAGAGAAAATTCCACCTCATTTATTGAAGTTAGAAGATCCAATGTTTGAATTCAATAAGGCAATAATTGATGCAACAAAAGATTTTGCAGTTGCCTATAAGCCAAATGTTGCATTTTATGAATGTCATGGACCTAAAGGTTGGGAGTCTCTAAAAAAAACGCTGGACTATATTCCGAAAAATATTTTTACAATTGCCGATGCAAAGAGAGGTGATATTGGAAATACTTCTCGCTATTATGCGAATACTTTTTTTGATTATTTAAATGCAGACTCTGTTACAATTGCGCCATACATGGGAGAAGATAGCGTTACGCCATTTTTTGAGCATGAAAACAAATGGGTGATATTATTAGCGCTGACCTCGAATAAAGGAGCGTTAGATTTTCAATTCATGGCCGATGGAAACAATGAAGAATTATACAAGAAGGTTTTAAGAAAGTCCCAAGAATGGGGGGCTGATAAGAACTTAATGTATGTTGTTGGTGCAACACGAGCCGAAGGAATAGGAGAGGTTCGAAAGATTGTTCCAAACCATTTTTTCTTAGTTCCAGGAGTTGGAGCACAAGGTGGTTCTCTAGAAGATGTCGCAAATTATGGATGGAATGATGATTGTGGATTATTGGTGAATTCATCGCGCGGAATCATATATGCATCTAATGAATTGGATTTCGCTGAAAAGGCAGGTGAGTCAGCGAAGGGCTTGAGGGATCAAATGGCAAGTATTCTCGATAAGAAGAAGTTTTAATCTGTACTGTCTTGAAATTTTATGGTGTATTCTGCACCAGGGTTATTCTTAAAATCAATTTCACCATTGATTTGTGAAATCAATGCCACAATAATTTCGCTACCTAAAGAAGAGGAAGATTCAATGTTAAAATCTTCTGGTAGCCCATTGCCATTATCACTCACAACCAATTGAAAATCATTGTTGTTTCTTATTAATTCTATCTGTAGAGCAGGTTTTTTGATTGCATCAAAGGCATGTTTTACTGAGTTTGTTATAATTTCTGAAACGACAAGTCCCAAAGGAACTGCCGTGTCTAATGAAATTGTTACAGCATCGGATTTAAGCTGACAATCAAGGTTTGGAGTAAGTATTTTCTGTGATGCTAATATTTCTTCTAAATAAGATTTAAAATCAACCAAATTACTTTTCTTATCCTGATACAGTTTTTGATGAATAAGTGCAATTGCTTCTACTCTTCGTTTACTTTCATTTAACACCTGATTTGCCTCTTTGTTTTCAATGGATCTAGATTGCAGTGACATAAGTGATGAAATAATTTGTAGATTATTTTTAACTCGATGATGGATTTCTTGTAGCAATACTTTAGAGTATTCATGTTGCAGCTGAATTTCAGTATAACTTTTTTCAAGTTCGGCGTTTGACTGAATTAATTCTTTATCTTTTTTAATTACGGTTCTGTTAAAATAGAGAAAAACAAAAATTACAATCATTCCAGTTCCTGAAGCATTAATAAAATAAATAACATTACTATACTCAATGCTTAAATGCGCAAAACCTGGTTTGCCCTTGAATAAATAAAAGGTCAAACACACTGCAGATATAATTGAGATGTTAAATAGAATTGTTAACCAAATTTTCCAAGAGCTGTTGAGTAAAAAAATCGCAGGTAAAAGAATAAAAAAATAAAAAAATCCTGAACTCCATCCTAGCAGATATGTGTGGATAATTATTTCAATGCAAACGATGAGTGCCGTAATTAAAAATATAGGCTTTATAAATTTACTTCCATTTCTAAGTTGCAATATGCCAATAATGAAAAAGACTGTTCCAAATATAGGGCTCCAAATTGCGTAGGGAACTCCACATATTACTAGCGTACAGATGATGTAGATATTAGTTCCAATACCGCATAGGAGAGAAGGTATTAGTACATTTCTAAAGCGCTCATTAGCTGCGAAGTTTTCCATTATGTTTTTTCAAGTGGTCACGACCTTGGTTTAAACCATGGTAATAATAACAAATGTAGTACTTTCTTCTTTAACTTATAAATTTGATTTTACCTTCAGGTATCGCGTCTTAATTGTCAAATCGATTACGATCCAAATAGTAGATTTTATTTTTAGGAATTCATCCTTCAATTTCAAAATTATAAACACAAAAAAACCGTCTTGATTATCAAGACGGCTTTAACTATTGTATTAGTTTTCTTCTAGTGCTTCGTAAGATATTCTGCAACACCGTCAAAAGAAGCCGTCATACCTTCGTCACCTTTTGACCAGTTAGCAGGGCAAACTTCTCCGTTTTCTTCGAAAAACTGCAAAGCATCAACCATTCTCATAGCTTCATCTACGCTTCTTCCTAATGGAAAGTTGTTCACGACTTGGTGCATTACTGTTCCTTCCTTGTCAATTAAGAAAAGACCTCTGTAAGCAATCATAGGTCCTGAAGCAGTCATATTTCCTTCAACATCATACTCATATTCTCCAGCTAAAACACCGAAAGCTTCTGAAATAGTTTTTGTGGTATCAGCAACAATTGGGTATTTAACACCTTTAATTCCACCTTGATTTTTATCAACGTTCAACCATCCCCAGTGAGACTCTTCTGTATCAGTAGAGCATGCTACAACTTTAACACCTTTTGACTCAAACTCTTCTAACTTTGCTTGAAAAGCATGTAATTCTGATGGACATACAAATGTGAAATCTTTCGGGTAGAAAAAGAAAACGACATGGTTCTTTCCGATATACTGATCTAAAGAAAAATCGTTAACAATTTCCATCCCATTTACAACTGCTCCTGCACTAAATGATGGTGCTTTTTTCCCAACTAATACTGACATATTTTCTATTTTTTTTGTTTAATAAATTGATTACAAAATTAACTATTTAAAGCAAGTATTTTTTGATTTAAATAGTTAAATCCGAATACAAATATACGACCTAATGTTTATAAGTTAAATCAATTTAATCTATATTTACATAGTTTTTATCTATAGTTTAAAATTTGAAATATGATTTCAATTCAACAAATTCAATACATTCTATCGTTATCTGAAGAGAAACAGTTTCAAAAGGCCAGTGAGCTATGTTTTGTAACTCAGCCTACCTTGTCAATGCAAGTCAAAAAGGCTGAGCAAATGTTAGGCGGACAATTGTTTGACCGGTCACGGTCTCCTTTAGAAATGACAAAGTTTGGAAATGAGTTGTTACCAATTTTTAGAGATATAATTGCTGACTATTCTAACATAGAAAATGTGGTATTGAAAAAAGACGGTCTTTATAAGGAAGAAATTAAATTGGCAATTATCCCAACAATTGCAGGTTATATGATTCCTGAGCTTTATAATGAATGGAAAAAGACTCTTCCCAATGTGCAGTTAACAATTGAAGAACTGAAAACAGAAGAGATTTTGTCAAGTCTTGAAGATCGTAAAATTGACATTGGAATACTGGCTGGGCCAATAATTAATCCAAAGTGGAGAACCATCCCATTGTTCAAAGAGGAAATAAAAGCCTTTTTGCCAAGTAAAAAAGGTACGGACATAAAACTAGAGCATTTGGTGAATGAGCATCCATGGCTATTAACGAAAGGGAATTGTCTCCGTACACAAATGATGCATTTTTGCCAGTTGAAATCCGATGAGTCAAAAGACAATTGGGATTATGAAGGGGGTAATATTTCCTTACTTGAAAATATGGTTTTAATTAACGGAGGATACACATTGGTGCCAGAATTTTATATGAATAAGAATACGAAAGATTATAAAAGGATATTTTCTGCCGCAAACGAAGTGCCGGCTAGAGAGGTTGTTTCATTAGTACCGAATAAATCTCCTAAAATGAAATTTTTAGAAGCGATAATTAGAACGGTTCAGTTAGAATATAATAAAGGCACCTCTAATAGTTCCTTGTCAATTCTTAATTGGAAGTAGCCTTAGGAAGGCTAAAATTTCATCTGTTGCACCCGCATTTTCGGTTACGAAAGACTTTTCTTTTGCGCTAATAGAATCATAATTAGATTTAATCTCAGAATAAGCTTTTGAAAATTCGGACGTAGAGTTGACGGAAAAACCAAAGCCGTGATCAATAAATTGCTGCGCTTCAGGAAAACGATGGTGTTTTGGTCCAAAAATAACAGGAAGTCCAAATACCGCTGGTTCCAATATGTTGTGAAGATTACCGGAGAAACCTCCTCCGATATATGAAATATTACCATAAGAATATGCATTAGCTAATTGGCCCATGGTGTCTAGAATTAGCACTTTACTTAAACTTACTGTTTCTAATTCTGCTTCAGAATACAAGGTGCTTTCAGGAAGGATATCTTGAATTTGCTTAATGCGGCTTGCGTCAATGTTATGGGGGGCAATTAAAACTTTCCCTTTTTGCTCCTTGATCCATGGAGAAATTAAATTTTCATCCTCTAGCCAAGTACTTCCAGCAATTAGCAGAGTTTCATCATTTTTGAACGACTTAATTATTTCGTTCTTTGTGACATGTTTTTTGTTTTCGATTACACGATCAAACCGAGCATCTCCGCTGATTGAAACATTTGAATATCCGATAGAATTAAGAAGTTCTTTTGACTTCTTGTTTTGCACAAAAAACCAATTGAACACATTAAGTCTTTTTTTAAAGAACGAGCCATACCATTTGAAAAAGCGATGATCTTCCCTAAAAATACCACTAACGTTATAAATTTCTGCACCCGATTTTTTTGCTTCTTGAAGAATATTAAACCAAAACTCATATTTAATGAAGAATACTTTTTTAGGCTGAAAATGTTGAATAAACGCTTTTGTTTGCTTCGGAGTATCCAAGGGTAGATACATCACATGATCTGCAGAATGCTTGCGTTTATGGTGGAAATTCATTCCTGATGGTGAGAAAAATGTAACAAGGATAAAATAATTGGAATTCTCTTTTTTAAACTTGTTAAGTAGGGGAAGACCTTGATCAAATTCTCCCAGCGACGCGCAGTGAAACCAAATAACTTCTTTTCTTTTTGTGTCAATAAATTGTTTGGAAAGTTCTTTTCTACCATCAACCCATAGTTTTGCTTTAGGGTTAAATAACGATGCTAATCGCATAAATAATCCGATAAAAATAATACCTAGATTATAAAGTGCCTGCATTAGTCGTAATAATAAGATTTTGGCAACCTTTTGTAGACTGGAATTAGCCAGGCAATTTTAAAACCATATTGCATATCTATTCTTGATTCATTCGAAACCGGTATTTCCGGTTGGTCAAAAAATACATCTCTGCGATTTTTCGTAAAACCCTGCTGTGCATAAAACCCGCCGTAAAAATTGAACGCGCCTCTGTTTGCCATGAAAGCATAACCAAGGAACTGATGTATGTTAATTCCTGACGCTAATCTATCATAACCCTTTCGGTAGTCTAATTCTATTTGAGGTACTACATGATCTCGTGTTTCAATTCTCATTTTGTGCGCAAGAAATCCTATACCAACTTTTGCATAAATTCCAGAGTTTTTATTTGGACTCAGAACTGGAAATATTTTTCCTATGGCAGCGTTCACATTCATACCGCGAGAAACAACTTGTACTATTGCGATATCACCATTCACATCTGTAATGTTTCCTTTGGAATCAGTCAGGTTGTCAAACAAGCCTGTTAAATTGATTTGGTTGCCAAAGATAAAATTACCTTCGATTCCATAAATCCAGTTTCTTTTAGTTTTGTAACCAGCAAAAAAACCAATGTGATTTAAGTAACCATATCTCTCTTTTAAATCTCCTCCAGTCCAATTTCCTCCATAGCTAACACTTACCCATGGCGTTGATATAATTGTGTCAGACGCATTTCTTTGGGCATTAATATTACTCGCGAACAAAATGAAAAAACCACACAGGGTTAGGTTGTAAATAAATATTTTTATTGGTTTAGATGTTGTCTTCAAGTTGATAGCTGTTTTTTAAATACAAAAGTAAAGAATAATCTTAGTATCAATAGTTCTTTACTAATTTGATACGTTAAATAACGTTAGAAAGTTAAAATATTGCTTTAAGGACCTAATTTTAACTCTTTGAAATTCGTCTTTATTGGGCATAATACTTATCTTTATACCTTGTTAAATTGAAAGCAGATCATTATGGTAAATATACAAATGGTTGACTTAAAGTCACAATATCAAAAGATTAAACCAGAGGTAGATAAAGCAATTCTCAATGTAATAGAAGCTGCCCAATTTATTAATGGCCCAGAAGTTAAAGCATTTCAAAAGGACTTGGAAGAATATCTAGATGTTAAGTATGTTATTCCCTGTGCAAATGGAACAGACGCTTTGCAGATTGCTTTGATGGCAGCTGGATTAAAACCAGGCGATGAAGTAATCACCCCATCTTTTACATACGTTGCAACAACAGAGGTAATTGCTCTTCTTGGTTTAACACCTGTGTTTGTTGATGTGGACAAGGATACTTTTTGTCTAGACACAGATCAGGTTAAAGCATTGATCACCAGTAAGACAAAAGCTATCGTCCCAGTGCATTTGTATGGTCAGTCGGCAAATATGGAGGCTGTAATGGAAATTGCCAATGAATACAACTTAACTGTTATTGAGGATAATGCTCAAGCAATTGGGAGTGATTATCACTTTCCAGATGGAAATAAAAAAACTGGAACGATAGGTCATATTGGATGCACGTCGTTTTTTCCTTCTAAGAATCTAGGTTGTTATGGTGACGGGGGCGCAATGTTTACCAATGATGAAGTTTTGGCCGGTAAAATGAGAATGATAGCCAACCATGGACAAAGTAAAAAATACTACCATGATGTTGTTGGTTGTAATTCGAGATTGGATAGTATTCAGGCTGCTGTTTTAAAAATAAAATTAAAAGAATTGGACAATTATATTGAAGCGCGCAGAGCTGTTGCTTCACATTACGATAATTTCTTCGATAAATTTGAGGGAGTTAAAACTCCTGTTAGAGCTAATAATTCTCGTCATGTATTTCATCAATACACATTGACATTGGAAGGGATTGACCGCGATGGATTAAATGCGTTTTTAGCTGAAAAAAACATTCCTTCAATGATTTACTATCCTGTGCCTGCTCATAGACAAAAAATGTTTAGTGCTTTTAATTCTAAAGAATCGAACCTACCAATAACTGACTGGTTGTGCGAAAGAGTCTTGTCTTTGCCTATTCATACAGAGATGACTAAAGAGCAATTGGATTTTATTTGCTCGGGTGTAGCAGAATTTTTATCAACTAAACAATAAGCATTTTTAGATATTAAAGAATGGAGAGTCAAAAAAGAATTTTAATTACGGGTGCTGCTGGATTTTTAGGATCACATTTATGTGACTTCTATGTGAATAAAGGATTCTATGTCATTGCGATGGACAACCTTATCACTGGAAGAATAGAAAATATAGAGCATTTATTTCCATTGGAGAATTTTGAATTCTGTAATCACGATGTAACTAAGTTTATTCATGTCCCTGGTGAGTTGGATTATATTCTGCATTTTGCATCTCCCGCCAGTCCAATTGATTATTTAAAAATACCTATTCAAACACTAAAAGTAGGGTCGTTAGGAATACATAATTGTTTAGGTTTAGCTAAAGCGAAAAATGCGAGAGTATTAATAGCTTCTACATCAGAAGTCTACGGTGACCCTGAAGTACATCCACAAACAGAAGAATATTGGGGGCATGTCAATCCTGTTGGTCCAAGGGGTGTTTATGACGAAGCAAAACGCTTTCAAGAGGCAATTACGATGGCTTATCACACTTTTCATAAGCTAGAAACAAGAATTATTCGTATTTTTAATACTTATGGGCCAAGAATGAGACTTAATGATGGACGAGTTTTGCCTGCGTTTATAGGTCAATCATTGAGAGGGGAGGATTTAACTATATTTGGTGATGGCTCGCAAACAAGGTCCTTCTGCTATGTTGATGATTTAGTCGAAGGAATCTATCGTTTATTACTTAGTGATTGTTCTGACCCAGTGAATATAGGTAACCCATCTGAGATAAGCATTGCGGATTTCGCACAAGAAATAATTAATTTGACGGGTACAGATCAAAAGGTTATATTTAAGGGGTTACCCCAAGATGATCCTAAGCAAAGACAACCGGATATTAGTAAGGCTATTGCATTATTAGGTTGGGAACCAAAAATTGATAGAGCGGAAGGTTTAAAAAGAACCTACGAATATTTTAAAAACTTACCAGAAGAAGAATGGACTGCAACAGCCCATTACAATTTTGAAAAATACATTGTTAGATGATGAATTATTTTGCACATGAAACGGCGGTGATCGATGAAGGTTGCCAAATTGGTGAAGGAACTAGTATTTGGCACTTTTCGCATGTGATGAGCGATTGCGTGATTGGAGAGAAATGTAATATTGGTCAAAACGTTGTTGTTTCACCGAAGGTTATTCTAGGCAAGAATGTGAAAATTCAAAATAATGTTTCTCTTTATACAGGCGTCATTTGTGAAGATGATGTTTTTCTTGGTCCTTCTATGGTTTTTACCAACGTTAGTAATCCTCGAAGTGCGGTTGTTAGGAGAGGTGAGTACACTGAGACAATAGTTCGAAAAGGCGCAAGTATTGGTGCTAATGCTACAATTGTTTGCGGGCATGACATCGGAAAATTTGCATTTATCGGTGCCGGTTCGGTGGTAACGAAACCAGTAGCTGATTATGCCTTGGTTGTTGGTAACCCTGCAAGACAATTAGGTTGGATGAGTGAATATGGTCATCGATTAGAATTTGGAACAGAAGGTGTAGCTGAATGTCCAGAAAGTAAAGAAAAGTACAAATTGGAGAATAATATAGTATTCAAATTATAAGATAATTATGGATAAAAATGAAGTTATAAAGTTTGCAGTAATAGGAGCAGGTCACATAGGGAAAAGACATGCTGAAATGATAAGCAGAGAGCAAGAAGGTGAGTTAGTCGCAATGGTTGATGTTCTTACTAAAAAAGAATGTGGGGCAGAGAGTTTTGACGTTCCTTTCTTTAAATCTATAAATGAACTGATCGAATCAGGAATAGAATTTGATGTTTTGAATGTTTGCACGCCAAATGGATTGCATGCTGAACAAAGTATTAAAGGTCTTTCTAATGAAAAGCATATCGTCTGTGAAAAACCAATGGGGCTTTCAAAGGATAGTTGTGAAAAAGTGATTTTTAAATCATTGCAAATGTCTAAGAACGTTTTTTGCGTAATGCAGAACAGATACTCTCCACCATCTGAGTGGATAAAATCTTTAATTGACAAGAAAATTTTAGGTGATATTTTCATGGTACAACTGAACTGTTATTGGAATAGAGACGACCGCTATTATAAAGCTGACGGATGGAAAGGTACTGCAGATTTAGATGGAGGAACATTGTTTACTCAATTCTCACACTTTATTGATATTATGTATTGGCTTTTTGGAGATATAGATAATATATCAGCTAAATTTGCTGACTTTACGCACAAGAATTCAACGAAATTTGAAGATTCAGGATTCGTTAATTTTGATTTTATTAATGGAGGAATGGGTAGTATTAATTATTCTACAGCTGTCGCAAACCAAAATTTAGAAAGTTCAATTACAATTATTGGAAGTAAGGGAAGTGTTAAAATTGGTGGCCAATATATGAATGAAGTGGAGGTTTGCAATGTAGCAGATTATGAAATGCCAGTATTAGCGCCATCAAATCCAGCAAATGATTATGGTCCATACAAAGGTTCTGCTGCAAATCATAACTATGTTATAAAGAATGTAATCGACACTTTAAAAGGGAGAACAACGGCAACCACAAATGCATTGGAAGGTCTTAAGGTGGTAGAAATTATTGAAAGAATATATAAAGTAAGAAATGAGCAACTCGATTTATAATAAATTATTGAAAAAAGAAGCTAAACTCGCAGTGGTTGGGTTAGGTTACGTTGGACTTCCAATTGCGTTGGAATTTGCGAAGAAAATATCAGTGATAGGTTTTGATGTCAATGAGGAGCGTGTCGAAATGATGCAGAACAATATTGATCCTAGCAAAGAGTTAGAGTCGGAAGATTTTAAGAACAGTGATATTCAGTTCACGGCAGATATGGATGAGTTAAAAAAAGCTCAGTTTTTTGTTATGGCTGTTCCTACGCCAATTGATGATGCAAATCTACCGAATCTAGCTCCACTTTTAGGAGCTACTGAAACTGTTGCTAAAGCCTTAAAAAAAGGTGATTATGTTGTTTTTGAATCAACGGTTTATCCGGGGTGTACAGAAGAAGATTGTATTCCAATTTTGGAGAAGGTGTCTGGTTTGAAATTTCAAGAAGATTTTATGGTTGGGTATTCTCCAGAGAGGATAAATCCAGGAGATAAAGTCCATACTTTGCAGAGTGTTGTGAAGATTGTCTCTGGTTGTTGTGATGAATCATTAGAAAACATTGCAAAGACGTATGAGCTTGTTGTGGATGCTGGAGTCCACCGAGCTGCATCAATTAAAGTTGCGGAGGCAGCTAAGATTATAGAAAATACGCAACGTGATGTTAATATATCCTTGATAAATGAGCTTTCTATTATCTTTAATAAGCTTGGAATCAATACCTTTGATGTTTTAGAGGCTGCTGGTACAAAATGGAATTTTTTGAATTTCTCTCCAGGATTAGTAGGTGGCCATTGTATCGGAGTAGATCCTTACTACCTTACGCACAAGGCGCAGCAAGCTGGTTACCATTCTAAGGTAATTACAAGTGGGCGTTATGTCAATGACTCAATGGGATTCTATATCGGGAAACAAACGGTTAAAAAAATTCTTGCAAAAGGCAAAAATATTCAAGACTCTCGAGTATTAGTAATGGGAGTTACCTTTAAAGAGGATGTAAGTGATATAAGAAATACCAAGGTTATTAATATTGTGAATGAGTTAAAGTCATTTCAAGTTAAAGTTGATTTGGTTGATCCTCATGCTTCATCTGAAGATATGAAAAATCAATACGGGGTTTCTTTAAGAGAATCAGCTGGGTCCGGCTACGATGCGGTAATCGTAGCAGTGAATCATGCCGAATACACATCTTTAACGGAATCAGATTTTGAAAAAATGATGAAAGATGATAAGGGTGTTTTTGTTGATGTAAAAGGCATTTTTAGAAATAAAATCGAAAGATTAGAATATTGGAGCTTATAATGGCGAACAATTAATTGTGAGTTTTTTTTCTAAATTATTTAACAAGAAGGAAGAAGTTCTTCCAGTATTTGATTTATCTCAAATTGGAGTTGATATGCATAGTCATTTGATTCCAGGAATTGATGATGGTTCAAAGTCAATGGATGAAACAATTGCTATGCTCGCTAAATTTGAAAGTTTAGGCATAAAGAAAGTAATTACTACTCCTCACATTATGAGTGATTTCTATAAAAACACTCCTGAAATTATTTTGGGAGGTTTGTCGGAAGTCAGAAAAACAGCAAAAGATCTTAATCTCAATATTGAAATTGAAGCAGCTGCAGAATATTTTTTTGATGAGACCCTAATGGATCGCTTAAAAAAGAAAGAAAAACTGTTGACATTCGGAGACAACCACATTCTGTTTGAATTCTCTTTTCATGTTGAGCCACCTCAAATCGAAGAATTGTTTTTTGAATTACTTTCACAGAATTACAAGCCAATTTTAGCGCATTACGAGAGGTATAAATTCCTTTTTGATAAGCCAGAAAAAGCTATTGAATGGAGAGGGATGGGGATAGAAATTCAATTAAATTATAATTCTTTGTTTGGACATTATGGGCCAGACGTTCAGAAACAAGCCAAATATATTGTAGATAATAAATTGGTCGACTACGTGTCAACAGATTGTCACAGAATGGATCATTTGATGGCGCTAGAGAAAAATCTAACCAGGCCGTATATGCATAAACTGGCTGATTTAGATTTAAAGAATAGCCAACTTTAATATAATAGATCATGGCCTATGACGAATTTTTAGGTGATAGGATTCGGCAAATTATTGAATCCATGCATGTTGACTTTTTTGAGAAGAAAATGATGGGTGGCTTAATTTTTATGGTCAATGATAAGATGTTTTGTGGCATTCATTTTTCAAAAAAAACAAACACGAACTTATTGATGGCAAGAATTGGGCTAGAGGCAACTGCCGAAGCTTTAATTATGACTGGTTGTCATCCTATGGACTTCACAGGTAGGCCAATGAAGGGTTTTGTTTTTATTACGCCTGATGGCTTCGATACTGATGATGATCTTGAATACTGGTTGAAGCTATGCCTTGCGTTCAATCCAGAGGCAAAGGCAGCTAAAAAGAGAATCTAAATTACATTTTAAACTTTGTTGAGAGTATACTCAATAGCCAGTCCAACTTCCCACTAATTTATCTCCTCTAATGAGTACAGCTGGAAAAGGAATTTTCAAATAATTCAATTGACTAACAATAACTTTTAACCATCTTTTTTTTATTGGTAAGCGGCTAAAGTCAATGTCAAGCGAAAGTAAGAACTCTCTTTTTTCAAAATATTCTTTGCCTGAAGTTGGACTTAAATAATATGACTTTTCACCCACTAGTTTCTCGTGAGCACTGTATCCAATGGAAAGACAGGCCCATTTGGGAATGTTACTGTTCTTAAAAAAAGTACCAGGACTAAAACTTAACCAGTAGGTCTGACCGTTGTAGTCTTTTAGTAAACTTTCATTAAAATTAGTTCCTAGTAATTCAGGTCTTTCTTTAGAAAACGAGGTAGGGGCAAATGAAAACTTTGGAATAATACGTTCTTCTTTCCATGCTAATTGCTGTACTAAATAAGTTAAGGAGCCCAGCGTGTTTGCTGCTATATCACTCCAGGAAAACCCCCATTCTTCACTGTATGCATCTAAAAGTTCGAAAGTTGTTTGATATCCAAGGCTTATTCCAGTTCCAATCCATACGGATTTTTTATCATCAAACCCGGACCAGCGAATCATTTCTGTGGTTAGTTTGTTTATTTTGTAGCTTGCATAATAGTGACCCACCTTATCCATTTGCAACCAGTTTTTTGAATCATTGAATGTGTGAAACTTACTTTTTGGAATGTCCTTATACCATAGTTGAGACAAACCAATCATGCTTCCTGCCCAAACCACTCCAATTCCAGAACTCACTCCGATGAATCTCTTTTTATTTAAAGAGTCAGAGTGCTCAAAAGCTCGTTGCGCAATACCGAATTGTACAGATAAAATGAATATTATTAAGGATAAATAGCGCAACATATTGCCTAAATTAATGGAAATGTTTGGTAGATAGTGTTCTACCCATATAATTTTCTTTCAAAAGGCGCGTTTAAGTGGATATTCTACTATTTTTGTTTATTGCACAAGTAATGTGTTTAATTGGTAGAACTCTGAAGGAAAAACATTCATCGAAGACTCTCAACTGCAATTTAGAATAGAAAATTATGAATAAAATAATAAAGGATTGGAACGATATTAAAATCAATGATAGTTGGGCAATTTTTAAAATAATTGCTGAATTCGTTGAAGGCTATGAAAGAATGGCTAAGATTGGCCCATGTATATCTGTATTTGGTTCCGCAAGAACTAAATCAGATAATAAATATTATCAATTAAGTGTTGACGTTTCTAGAATGCTAGCTCAGGGAGGTTACGGTGTGATTACTGGTGGTGGTCCTGGTATTATGGAGGCTGGAAATAAAGGAGCTCAAGAAGGTGGAGGGAAATCTGTTGGATTGAACATTGATTTGCCATTTGAACAAAATCACAATCCTTATATTGATCAAGAGCATAACTTAGAATTTGATTACTTTTTCGTTAGAAAAGTAATGTTTGTGAAATATGCACAAGGATTTGTGGTTTTACCTGGTGGATTTGGAACTTTAGATGAGTTGTTTGAGGCACTGACACTTATACAAACAAAGAAAATTAATCATAGGCCCGTTGTTTTAATTGGGAAAGATTATTGGACAGGATTAATTGATTGGATAAAAAACGTCATGCTTGCACAAGAAAACAACGTGTCAGAAAAAGATTTAGATTTGATAAAAATAGTTGATACAGCGCAAGAAGCTTACGATGCAATTGATGACTTCTACAAATCTCATGAGCTTTCTCCAAACTTTTAATAAAGGAATACAAAGGACGAGATGGAATTGATTCATAAGATAAAAAACTTTTTTTGGAATAAAATATTCCTTTTCAACGTGATTGGAATTATTTTGGTTTATATCCTTTTTTTCTTTGGTTATAAGTCTTACTTGAATTCTAGGACACACATTGGACAAAAAATTGAAGTTCCGAATTTAGTTGGAATGAATCAGAATAACTTAAGTCACTTCTTCGAGAATTCAGAATTGGGATATCAAGTCTTGGATTCTATTTATGACCCGACAAAAATCGAAGGAACTATTATAGAACAAGATCCTGAATCGAGTGAAGTTTCCGATATATTTGTCAAAAAAGGAAGAATAATTAAAGTGAGAGTATCAAAACGCTCACAATTGATAGAAATGCCGGATTTAGTAGATAAGTCTCAAAGATTTGCCGAGAATATTTTGCGAAGTAGAAAGTTCAGATACAAATTAGATTATCAACCTTCAAGAGAATCAGATGGAGCCGTTTTGGATCAGTTGTATAAAGGCAAGACAATAAGCCCAAAATCAAAACTGCCAATAGGGTCAAGAATAACATTAGTGGTTGGGAGAGATGAGACCGGAATTTCAGTTGTTCTACCCAACTTATATGGTTTAACTATCGTTGAGGCAAGAGACAGGGTGAAATCAATTCAGAACATAGATTTTTTAGCTGTTTGCCCATCTTGTTTAACCGCTTCGGATTCATTGATTGCTATTGTTAAGTCTCAATCACCAGAGCATTCAGAAGGAGCTTTTGTATCTTCAGGCACTACCATTTCAGTGTTTGCAGAGAAACAATAATAAAGATTAATTATGATGAAGTTAATAAGCCTTATTTCCCTTTGTTTTATAACAATATATTCTTCTGCTCAATTTGAGGAGTCGATTCCATTATCAGGTAATCCTGTCTTGATGTCTAAGTCGTTTACTGATATTTCAAAAATTAATGTGGGGACTTTTGATAGTACTTTTATTTATTTGTTAGATACGCTTACAATTAATGTTGGAGCACCCTTATTTGATGACTTCAGTACTGATAAATTTCAAAAATTTGACGCTAGTTTTTCAGATCCCGGTCCAGCACCGGATAAAGTTTATCATTTATTAGATAGTTTTGGGGTGGTAGTTCCAAACAATGCTGAGTATACAGAACAAGTTACTTTTTATAGAGAAATAAATATTGGATTAAACACTATAACTGATACTGATTTTACTCCAACAGAATTGAAAATAGGTGATCTTAGTTCATACCCGGTCACACATGTTCCAACTTTAGTATATCCAAATTTCTACATTTATGATACTTTGGATTACCCAAATCCAGTGGATACAGTCTGGATTACTGCTGATGTGGTTCAAGATTCGGCCACACAATTTTTTGCTTCTGTAAATTCTCCAGAGTCTCTTTGGGCGGATTCAGAAGCGTTTAGAAATTATACCAAGGCAATTAATCCTCCAACATTAGGGGTTGCTACCTTTGATGGGTTGGATGAAAATGGTTACCCTTATGAAATTGGTTCTGCGATTACAAATTATGGGGATCATTTGACTTCAAAAGCAATTAACTTGTCTAGCACAAGTGTTCCTTCTATCAGTCCATCTGATTCCGTTTACTTAAGTTTTCTTTATCAGGCAAAAGGATATGGAGATGCTCCAGAAGAAACGGATTCTTTGGTTGTTGAGTTATTTGATCAGGCTACCGATACTTGGAACCGCATCTGGAGTGTCAATGGAGTTCCTTTAGATGATTTTGAAATGACCCATTTACCTATTACTGACCCAATTTATTTCACAGATGGATTTAGATTTCGCTTCAGAAATTATGGTGGGTTATCTGGTGATTTAGATAACTTCCATATTGATTATGTGCAATTAAGACTAAACTCAAACTTTCAAGATACGGTAATTCGAGATTTCGCAATGGTATATCCAGTTGGTTCGCTGCTGGAAACTTATACTTCAGTTCCTTGGGATCATTATAAAAATTCTCCTTCGGTTAGAATGGATTCAACATTCAAAGTCGTCGTTCGAAATAATGATAATGTTCCACTAGGTGAGAAGGATGGAGCTATTGAAATAATGTATAATGGTTCAGTTGAACAGACACTGATTCTTCCTGAAAGTATTCTTAATAATGGTGATTTGAACTACAAAGAATGGACTATTTATACCTCATTCTATGATTTTTCATTAGGTCCACGATTCGATGAATCAAAAACAGGGCCTAAAGAAGTATTCGATATTCGCACTGGGGTTGAGACAGGAGATCCAGATGGACATCCGGAAAATGATTCGTGCTATACACAACAGGTTTTTCAAAATTATTACAGTTATGATGATGGTTCGGCTGAAGCGGCTTATGGCCCTACTGCTGCCCAAGCTAGGTTAGCGATTAAGTATACACCATATGAGTCAGACTCTCTAATTGGGGCTAGGATTCATTTTGTACCATCCGTGACTGATCTTTCAGATAAATTGTTTTTGTTAACTGTGTGGGATGACAATGGCGGAGAACCTGGTGAAGTGATTTATCAAGATGATTTATTTTTCCCAAGACAACCATCTTATGATTATAATGCGGAAATGTTTACGGACTATATGTTTATAGATACTCAGAAAGTTCATGTCGGCGGGACATTTTATATTGGATGGCGACAATTTGATCCCGAGAGATTGAATGTTGGCCTTGACGTAAATACCATTAACAATGACAAAACATTTTATAGCGTTGATGGTGAAATAAGTTGGAATCAATCGAACATAGAAGGTTCTGTAATGATACACCCAATATTTTCCACTTCTTTTGATGAAGTTCTGGGTTTGGAAGATCAAATGTATGAAGATGACGTACAAATTAATATTTTTCCAAATCCTTCTTCAAATATCTTAAACATTCAAAGTAATGTTCAAATAGAAAAAATAGAGTTAATCAATATTCAAGGTCAAAATATTCTTGAGACCAACCAAAGTCAGTTGAATATAGAGGGTATTCCAAACGGAATTTATTTCGTTCGAGTAAATGACATTCATGGACCATATAAAATCATTAAACAATAATGAGCGAAGACTCTTTAGAAAAGCAGGAAGAATCAAATTCCGAAGAATTATTTGAGCATTATAAATTTTTGGCTGATCCAGGGCAGGAGGTTCTTAGAATAGATAAATTCTTAATGGATCGTATTCCGAATACTTCCAGAAATAAAATTCAAATTGCCTCAAAAAATGGCAATATCTTAGTCAATAACATCAAGGTAAAACAAAATTATAAAATTAAGCCTTTGGATGAAGTTTCTATTGTTTTGCCTTATCCGGTGAGAGAATTAGAATTGCTCCCGGAAGATATTCCAATTGAGGTTGCTTACGAGGATGATGATCTGCTAGTCGTTAATAAAGAAGCGAATATGGTTGTCCATCCAGGTTATGGAAATTACTCAGGAACCTTGGTCAATGCTTTGGTTCACCATTTTGACAATTTACCGACTAAAAGTAAAGATTTCTTCGGTCGTCCTGGGCTTGTTCATCGCCTAGATAAACATACAACAGGTTTGTTGGTTGTTGCGAAAACAGAGCACGCATTGACTAATTTGGCTAAGCAGTTTTATGACCGAACAACAGAAAGGAGATATTGGGCCTTAGTTTGGGGAGATGTAAAGGAAGATGGAACTGTAACGGGCCACGTCGGTCGGTCGATAAAGAATAGAAAGGTAATGAGCGTCTTTCCTGATGGTGAGTTTGGAAAACATGCGGTAACTCACTACAAAGTTCTAAAGCGCTATGGTTACGTTACATTAGTTGAATGTAAATTAGAGACAGGAAGAACCCATCAGATTAGAATTCATATGAAATACATTGGGCATACTTTGTTCAATGATCTAGAGTATGGCGGCGATTCAATATTAAAAGGAACCACAAATTCGAAATATAAAAAGTTCATTGAAAATTGCTTTGATCATCTTGCAGGGCAAGCTTTGCATGCTAAGACATTAGGTTTCCAGCATCCGGTTAAAAATGAGAGGATTCAATTGAATTCTGAATTGCCGGCTGGGTTTCAGGCTGTGATTGATAAGTGGGATCGCTATACCGGTGTCTAGCGTATAGAGCGTATAGGTTTTGTTGAATTTTATTTTACAACCAAAATTACGAGCATTTCATTAACTAACATTTGATTTTTTTGTTAATTTTACTCACGGTATATTATAATGCCATTCAAGGTTTATTTTTAATAAAAATAGAATTATGAGAATTAACATAGCTTTTACACTATTAATCCTATTGTTTATAGGGAATGTTCAAGGTCAAGGAAAGTATATAGTCAAAGCAGAGATGGCCTATGCAAGTGAAAACTTTAGTGAGGCAACTAAACTTTGTGCTCAAGCTTATGCTAAACTGGGAAGAAAAGGTGCGACAAAAGGAATAGCGAAAAAGCGAAAGGCTGACATGGCTTATAAAACAGCAGATTCTTACCGCCAAATGGAACACTACAAAGAAGCGAATGAATGGCTGGATAAGTCAATTATTTTGGATTACCAAGAGGTGAACCCTGAAGTGTTTTTACAAAACGGGAACATGCTTCAAATGATGGCGGAATATGAGAAAGCGATTAAAAACTATGATTTGTTTTTAGATCTAGTACCTGGGGATGAAAGAGGTCTTTTTGGTAAAAAATCTTGTGAAATGTACAAGGAATATGCTGCTAACAAGACAAGGCATAAAATTGTTAATCAGACTGCGATAAATAAAAAGCAGTTTGATATGGCTCCAATGCACGGTGATAGAAAGAAATCAAAACTTTATTTTAGTTCAGCAAGAAAAGGTTCTACCGGGAATGATAAAGATCCAAGATCTGGAGAAGCTTATATGGATTTATGGGTTTCTGATTATGATAAAAAACACAATTGGACAGAACCTTACCTTGTAAAAGGCGAAGGGATTAATACCGTAGATAACGAGGGAACAGTTTGTTTCGATACTCGTTACAAAAAAATGTTTTTCACAAGATGCCCAAATGTTAAGAAGAGCAATTTAGGTTGTGATATCTGGGTTTCTGATGCAAAAGGAAAAACTGAATGGAAGGAACCAACAAAATTGGTTTTAAAGACTCATGACTCTATTTCAGTGGGGCACCCTTGTACTGCAGATGGGAAGTTTTTGATTTTCGCTTCAGACATGCCAGGCGGAATGGGAGGTAGAGATTTATGGTATTCTACATACGACAAAAAAGCTGACACCTGGTCTAAACCAATTAATATGGGATCAGGAATTAATACAAAAGGGAATGAGTTATTTCCAACTTTTGGATTAAACGGAGATTTGATATACGCTTCTGATGGTCTAGCTGGCTTAGGTGGTCTAGACATATATAGAGCAGCCAATGTTGGGGAAAACAAATGGGAAAACCCAACAAATTTAGGTTCACCAATAAATGGAATAAATAATGATTACGCTTTAGTTGAAGAGACAACAAAATATGGTTACTTCACTTCTGAGCGAAAAAGCAATAATGGTGAGTACGTTCCAGATATTTATTCTTATGAATTACCTCCTAATCTTTTTGATCTTAAGGTGAATATAAATGAGCTTGGAGATAAGTATAAGAAAATTGAAGATGTTAAAGTTGTTGTTACAGTTTCAACGGGAGAAAAGTGGGAAGGTTATTCGGATGCTTCTGGTTCTGTTTTCTGGGATAAAAAACCAACAGGTGATCGATACGTGAATGAAGAATCAAGTTATAACATTCAAATATCAAAAGAGGGTTACCATGAAGATAAAAATGGTTCTACTTTTTCCACAGAAGGTTTAAATTATGGGCAAAGTTTCATTATAGATATGGCACTTTTACCTAAAAAACCAATTCGATTACCAGAGGTGCGTTACCCACTGAGTAAATGGGATTTATTAGTTGATTCTACAATCAACTCTCCAGATTCATTATTATTTGTATTTAATTTATTAGAAGAGTACCCAGGAATGGTTTTAGAGTTAAGTTCTCACACAGATTCACGTGGTGGAAACTCTGCAAACCAGAAGCTTTCAGAAAATAGAGCGAAAGCTTGTTATAAATACTTAGTAGAAGAAAAAGGAGTTGATCCGAGAAGAATTGTTCCTGTCGGTAAAGGAGAAGTTGAAGCTAGAAAAGTTTGGAAAAAAGCAGATGAATATTTTACCTCTCAACCAATAGACATGACGGGTGTTGAAGAAATTATCTTGACTGAAGAGTACATTAATAAGTATAGAAGGTCAGATAATGCGCTTTTCAAAAGACTTCATCAATTTAATAGACGGGCGGAAGGTAAAGTTTTGTCAATGGAATTTGATGCAGCAACTGCTGAAGCAGCAGACCCTAAACATATGGAGTACGTGAAGTACCCATAACTGAAGATTTACAAATAATATTTTAAAGCGTCTCGATTATCGAGACGCTTTTTTTGTATCTTATATAGTAAGTTCAATTGCTATGACTGAAAAATACCTCCATTATTTATGGGATAAAAAGACGTATCCTATAATAAATCATCCAATCCAAAACGGGCAAAGTATTTCAGTGCTTGATTATGGAATATACAATATAAATGACAGTGGACCAGACTTTAAATTCGGATGTGTTCAGTTTGATAATGTCCAAATGCATGGTCACATAGAAATGCATTTAAAGAGTTCTGATTGGTACAAGCACAAACATCACCATGATGTAAATTATAACAATGTGATTCTTCATGTAGTTTATGAAAATGATATCGAAGTTGTTCAGAATGGATTTACACTTCCTTTTATTGAATTAAAACATTTTATTACTTCAAAAGGTTTTCAGACATACAATAAAGGTCTGTTGTCCAAAAGCGCCTTTCCTTGTCAACGATATATAGGGGAGATTGATTCCGTCTACTTTAATTCGATGTTGATTAGGGCTGTAGAAGAAAAGTTTTCTCATAAAGTAAAATTCATGGTTAACCATTCTTTGTGGGAGCCGAAAAGCGTACTATATGTATTTCTGGGTCAAGCGTTTGGTACAAATGTGAATAAGACTCCATTTGAAGAATTAGTAAAAACAGTCTCATATAATGATCTTGCTAAATTACCAACTGGAAAAAGGAAAGCCTTTTTACTTTCTTTAAGTGGCATTATTCAGCAAGAATCATTGTTGTCGAATAGAAGCCAGTCAATATGGCAATTCAAAGGAACAAGGCCAAATAACTCACCTTCAATAAGAGTAAGACAGTTTGCAGAATTGGTTGCCAGTTTTAATTTTAGTCTTTTTAATGATGTGATGGACGTGCAGTCCATTAAGCAAACATTCGTGTCTGAAATTGAACGCGTATGGTCTCTTCCAAATAATGAAATGCAAAAGCCTTCGAGACAAATGATAAACTTGTTGCTCATTAATTCAATTGCACCTTATTTTTGGTTTTATGGAGAATATGTAAATAATGAATTCTTCCAGGAGTTAGCAATTGATTTGTTGGTGTCTATTCCATCTGAGAAAAACTCAATATTACGGAAATGGAAAGAGCTTGACATAAAGCCGAAAAATGCTTTTGAGTCACAAGGATTAATTGCATTGTATGGATACTATTGCTGTCGTAAAAAATGTTTATCTTGCACCGTTGGTCAAAAAGTTCTGAATAGATAAATCATGGTTCAAAAAATAATTTTTTTCTTTGAAATGAGATCCTTTGGAGTCTGTAAGTGGTGGGCGAGAACTTTAGGGATCGATAGCTCCAAAGTTAAATTAGGATTTATTTATTCTTCATTTATTACCTTAGGATCGCCGTTGTTAATTTATTTAATTATGGCATGGGTGCTTGAACACAAACACTATTTTAAATTTCAATTAAAGAAAAGAAATTCAATCTGGGAATTATAAACTATGCTACTTAACTATAAACTCTTCTCGAAAGTTTACTATTTTATCCTACTGTTGTTACTTATTATCATGAGTGGTACGGCAGGTTATATGCTTATAGAAGGTTGGACGTTTATCAATGCCTTCTACATGACCATTATTACAATCTCAACGGTTGGTTTTGGTGAGGTGGCTGAATTAACATCTTATGGTAAATTATTTACTTCAATATTAATCATTTCAAGTTTTGGTACATTTGCATATGCTTTAACGGCAATAACTACTTATTTAGTTGGAGGTGAGTACCGTAAATATTTTAAAGAATTTAAAAGTATGAAAGAGTTAGATAAAATGCAGGATCACGTAATTATTTGTGGGTTTGGACGTGTCGGAAAACAAGTAGCTGAGGATCTTCAATCCCACAATAATCCTTATGTCGTTATAGAGAATAGTTTAGAGGTTATTGAGAATGATATGCATAAAAACATTGTATTTCTTCATGGTGATAGCACAAATGACGAGATTTTGATTCAATCAGGTATTCATAATGCAAAGGCGGTCATCACTTGTTTACCCAAGGATGCCGATAATGTATATGTAGTTTTGGCGGCGAGAGAATCTAAAAGTGATTTACTCATCGTAAGTAGAGCTTCTAACCAATCTGCCGTATCAAAATTAAAAAGAGCCGGAGCTAGTAATGTAATTATGCCTGACTCAATAGGTGGGTCTCATATGGCTTCATTAATAGCCCATCCCGATGTAATGGAATTTCTAGACATTATTCGTGTGCAAGGGAATAAAGGAGCTAATGTTGAATCTATTTCTTACGATGAATTACCAGTGTCTCTTCAGAACAAGACAATTAAAGAGCTGGAAGATAAGAAAATTACAGGTGTAACAATAATTGGGTTTAAATCTCCAGATGGAGAATACATTATTAATCCTAATTTTGACACTGTCGTCCAGAAGGATTCTAGAATTTTTGTCCTTGGAAATACAGTTCAAATTAAAGGTTTAATAGAACACTTTCATTTGAATCATTAGAATCTGAATTACTTGTTTTGTAGAAATTACCTGTTTCGAAAAGGCGAATACTCTTAAACAATTTCGACGAATATAGATAGACAATTGCTATTCTAAATTTTTGTCAAGGTTCATTAAAGTTCTAGATTTTTACACAATTTTATTATTGTTATATTTGACACACTTAGAAAAACAAACTTCAATTATTTTATGAAATATTTATTATCCCTTGCAGTTGCATTATTCCCGATTTTATCATTTGCTCAAGAAGCAACAGAAGGAATAGATCAAAAAATAGACAAAGTATTTAGGCCTATTGCCGATTGGTTAGGAGGGTGGATATTTTATCCAATTTCTGTTGGTGAAAGCCAAGTGCCTGTTGTATTATTCGTATTGATTGGGGGAGCTTTGTTTTTTACAATTTATTTCAAATTTGCCAATTTTACTTTAATTGGAAAAGCAATTAAAGTAGTTCGAGGTGATTACGATTCTATTGATAAACATGGCGCTGATGTTGCAGAAGGAGATTCTACACCAGGTGGAGACGTCTTTGAGTCAATTAAAGTAGAGGAGTCTGAAGGAGAAGTTACACATTTCCAAGCTTTAACGGCTGCATTATCGGCAACTGTGGGGTTAGGTAATATTGCAGGTGTCGCAGTTGCTGTTGCTGTTGGTGGTCCGGGGGCAACTTTCTGGATGATATTAGCGGGATTACTCGGAATGGCTTCGAAATTTGTTGAATGTACACTAGGAGTTAAATATAGAGAAGTTACTGAAGATGGAACTGTTCATGGAGGTCCCATGTATTATTTATCGAAAGGATTAAAAGAAAAAGGAATGGCTGGACTTGGAAAAGTACTCGCTATTTTCTTCGCTATTATGTGTGTTGGAGGATCATTTGGTGGAGGTAATATGTTCCAAGCCAATCAAGCCGCTGCTCAAATTACAGAACGTTTTGGTTTTGAGGGTGGCGCAGCAGGTTTTGTCTTTGGTATTGTCATGGCTATTATCGTCGGAGTTGTTATTATTGGTGGTATTAAAAGAATAGGTTCGGTTACGGAAAAAGTGGTGCCTATTATGGCTGTAGTTTATGTGGGTGCAGCTCTCATTATTATTGGGATGAATTACTCGGTTGTGCCACAAGCATTCGGTATGATTTTCGATGGTGCATTTAATTCAAACGCTGCTCTAGGTGGAGTCTTGGGTGTGTTAATTGTCGGTTTTCAAAGAGCCGCTTTTTCAAACGAAGCAGGGGTTGGGTCTGCAGCAATTGCCCACTCTGCTGTTAAAACTAAATATGCAGCAAGTGAAGGAGTTGTTGCCTTGCTAGAACCATTTATTGATACGGTAATAATTTGTACAATGACTGCTTTGGTTATAATAATTACAAATATTGATGCTGGATTTATTGAGTACGGTGCGTCAGGGGTTCAAGGAGTTGAATTGACAACTACTGCTTTCGAATCTGCAATACCTGGGTTTTCGTGGGTGTTAACTATCGCAGTTGTTTTATTCGCAATATCGACAATGTTATCTTGGTCTTATTACGGACTTCAAGCGTGGAAATTTTTATTCGGAAGAGGTAAAGTAGCTGATATCGTTTATAAAGTATTGTTCTTGTTTTTTGTTGTCATTGGAGCATCAATTAGTTTAGGAGCCGTTATTGATTTTTCTGATGCAATGATTTTTGCAATGGTATTTCCGAATATAATAGGTCTTATCATTCTTGCTCCAAAAGTGAAAGAAGAATTAGTGAAATTCAAAACTGCGATCAAAGGAGTCAACTAAAAAATGCCTCTTTCTAAAAGAAATAGACGTAATCTACTTTTGTTATTAGTTATTCTAGGTGCAATTGTATTAACTCCTAGAATATTGTTGAATTTTTCATCTTCTCCAAAGCCTGTTATTTCTTTTGAGGAATTCAAAGAATATGAAAAACAATTTGAAGTAAACAAGAAGGCGAAAACGAATTTTAAGAAAAAGGAAAAGAGATTTTTTAAAAGATTAGAGAAAAAAACAGACCCTAATTTATTGTCTAAACAAGATTGGATCAATTTAGGATTGTCACAAAAACAAACGAATATTGTTCTCAAGTTTTCTGAGCGCGGTTTACGATCAAATCAAGATTTAAAAAAGATTTTTGTTTTCCCTGAAGAACTATTCAATTTAATCAAGGACTCTTTAATTTACCCTGAGAAATCAGAAATTAATAGATCAGATAATTACCCAAAGGACTTGAACGATGAAGTGAAAGAAAAAGTCCTTGTGGATATTAATACAGCTGATTCTGTTACTTTAAAAACAATACCGGGAATTGGCCCTTTTTACGCGGGGAAAATAGTACAGCATAGAATTGACCTTGGGGGATTCATATCATTGAACCAACTTACAGAAATTTGGAAATTTGACGAGGTAAAGTTAGAGAGCATTAGTGAGTATATTTATTTGTCAAAAGTAAAGTTAGCTAAACTTGATATTAATAAGGTGTCAATTGATGAGTTGGTTAGGCATCCTTATATTAATTATAAAATTGGTAATTCTATCGTGAAAATGAGAGAAGTAAATGGGAAGTATCTTCAGGTTAACGAAATACTCAAGTCTAAACTAATTACTAGAGAAATATTTAATAAAATAGAACCATATCTAACAATAGAATGAGCATAGAAGAAAAAATAAAAGGAACAATAAGGGATATTAAAGATTTTCCAAAAGAAGGGATTGTTTTCAAAGACATCACGCCGATTATGATGGATTCCATTTTGTCCAATGAAATAGTAGAACACCTCTACGACTTGTACAAAAATGAAAATCTGGATGCTATAGCGGGTATAGAAAGTCGCGGTTTTTTATTTGGTTATCCATTAGCGATGAAGTTGGGAATTCCTTTCGTACTGATAAGAAAGAAGGGGAAATTGCCATTTGATAAAATTAGTCATGATTATGATTTAGAATATGGTAGTGCAACAATTGAGATGCACACTGATGCAATTGCTTCAAATCATCGTGTTTTGATTCATGATGATCTATTAGCTACAGGAGGTTCGGCAGAAGCTGCCGCTCTTTTAATCAAGAAAGCCGGAGGTCAAATCGCTGGGTTTAACTTTTTAGTTTCACTAGACTTCTTGAATGGACAAGAAAAATTAAATCAATTCTCAGACAAAATTGTTAATTTAGCCGGCTACTAAAAAAGAATATAGCCCAACAATAATATAGACATATGAATTTTGATTTAAACGAAAACCAAAAAATGATTGCGCAAATGGTGCGTGATTTTGCAGAAAAAGAAATACGTCCTAATTTGAATCAATGGGATAAAGATGAATACTTCCCTGTTGAGACAATGAAAAAAATGGGTGAACTTGGACTGTTAGGAATATATATTCCAGAACAATATGGTGGAAGTGGTTTTACTTATGATGAATATGTAACGGCTTTAATCGAGTTAGGTAAAGTTTGTGGTGGAGTTGGTCTAAGTGTTGCGGCTCATAATTCTTTATGTACAGGTCATATTTATTATCATGGTTCTGAAGAACAGAAAATGAAGTATTTACCAAAATTAGCTTCTGGAGAATTTATTGGAGCTTGGGGGTTGACTGAGCCTAATACTGGTTCAGACGCTATGAGGATGAAAACAACAGCGGTTCGCGATGGTGATGATTGGATCATCAACGGGGCTAAAAATTGGATTACTCATGGTTTATCTGGCGATGTGGCTGTTGTTTTGGTTCGTACGGGTGAAGAGTTAGATAGTAATGGGATTACGGCATTTATTATAGAGAAAGGAATGCCAGGTTTTTCTGCCGTTAAAATTGGCGATAAATTAGGTGTTAGAGCAAGTGAAACTGCTGAATTGATTTTTGAAAACGTTAGAGTGCCGAATGCAAATGTTATTGGAGAGGTTGGGCAAGGCTTTAAACAAGCAATGCAAATTTTAGATGGTGGAAGAATTTCTATTGCAGCATTGAGTTGTGGCGTAGCGAGGGGAGCTTATGAAGCGTCTGTAAAGTATGCAAAAGAGAGAGAGCAGTTTGGCAAACCAATTAGTCACTTTCAAGCAATTGCTTTTAAATTAGCTGATATGGCTACTGAGGTTGAAGCGGCAGAATTGTTAACGTTTCAAGCAGCTTATTTAAAGAATACGAAACAGTCAATGACACGTCAAGGTGCTTATGCTAAATATTACGCAAGTGAAGTTGCCGTGAGATGTGGAAATGAAGCTGTTCAGATAATGGGAGGATATGGCTATACAAGAGAATATCCAGCTGAGAAGTTTTTGCGAGATGCTAAATTGATGACAATTGGAGAAGGAACAAGTGAAATTCAGAAAGTGGTCATTTCTAGAGAGATACTGAAGTCTTAACAAAAGATTGTCGAAAAAATAAATATAAATTATTTTTAATAGTTGGATTTTGGTTAATTGTTGTATATTTGCCGTCCAATATTGAGTAAAAAAATAGAAAAAGATATGTTAATTATTCCAGTTAAAGAAGGAGAAAACATCGAAAGAGCGATTAAACGTTATAAGAAGAAATTCGATAAAACGAAAGTAATGAGACATCTTCGCAGTAGAAGAGAATTTGTGAAGCCATCTATTGTTAATAGACAGGGAAGAATCAAAGCAGCTTATTTACAAAGAAGAGCGTCTGCTGAGATATAAATCGAAACATTTAGATATAAAATACGTTAAAGGAGCTATATGGCTCCTTTTTTTATGCGCGATAATTTCATTCAATATCTAATTTCGGAAAAACGATTCTCGAATCATACCTGTCTAGCATATAAAAATGACATTACTCAGTTCTTTGAGTTTTCTGGCGTAATGGATGATAATGATGTTAAAGAAGTGACTTCTTCTCTTGTTAGAGGTTGGATAGTTGAATTGATGGATGAAGATTATGATGCGGCTAGTGTCAATCGAAAACTTTCTACTTTGAAGACATTTTTCAAATGGTTGATGAAAAATGGCGTTATAGATAAAAATCCAATGATCACTGTTCGTGGTCCGAAAAAATCTAAACGTTTGCCTTCTTTTGTTCAAGAAAAAGATTTGCGCTTGGAGAAAACGGCAACTCTATTTGCGAATGACTTTGAAGGTATTCGTGATCAATTGATCCTAGAAGTTCTTTATCAAACCGGTATTCGTTCATCAGAATTGATTGGGTTACTGCATTCCAATGTAAATGATAATAGTGTCAAGGTTGTTGGAAAGCGCAATAAAGAAAGGATTATACCAATAACAAAAGAATTGGCTGGCTTAATTAATTCCTACGAAATTTTTAGGTCGGATATTAAGACTAATAATCCGCATCTTTTTGTTCTAAAATCAGGTGAAAAACTGTACCCTAAATTTGTCTATAGAAAAATAAATTATTACCTTGGAGAGGTAACGGAGTTGGAGAAAAAGAGTCCACATATCTTAAGGCATTCATTTGCTACACATATGTTAAATAGTGGAGCTGGTTTGGAAGTACTTAAAGAATTATTAGGCCATTCGAATTTATCAGCGACTCAGGTTTATACGCACAATTCTTTTACACAGATAACAAATATTTATTCACAGTCCCATCCAAGAGGACATAAAACTTAAGCTATGGATTTTAAGATAAACACAGTACATTTTACGCCAGACGAAAAATTAGTTAATTTTATACAGGATAAGGTTAAAAAATTAGAAATAATTTATGACAACATCATAGCTGGAGAGATTTATTTAAAAATAGATAAGAATGAGTCTCATGATAATAAAGTCGCGGAGGTAAAGTTATTGTTGCCAGGAAATGAACTGTTTGCCAAGAAGCAATGCAACAGTTTTGAAGAGGCGGCTGATTCAGCAGTACAAGCTTTAAAAAAGCAAGTGGAAAAGCATAAAAATAAAGTTAGTTAACAGTTGAATGTCAATATATTATGTAGAGTGGTGTTTTACCACTCTATTTTTTTTGAAAAAAAATTAATTTTATTGTTGCAGAAAGAAAAAAGTTTCATAAATTTGCACTCCCGTTAGAGAAGCGGGAAACTTTTTAAGTTCTTTCAAATACTGGAAAAATATTAAATGTGCCGATGTAGCTCAGCTGGCTAGAGCAGCTGATTTGTAATCAGCAGGTCGGGGGTTCGAGTCCCTCCATCGGCTCAATTGATGGGGAGATACTCAAGCGGCCAACGAGGGCAGACTGTAAATCTGCTGACTACGTCTTCGCAGGTTCGAATCCTGCTCTCCCCACATTTAATTTTTTTCGTTTATTATAAGCGGGAGTAGCTCAGTTGGTAGAGCGTCAGCCTTCCAAGCTGAGGGTCGCGAGTTCGAGTCTCGTCTCCCGCTCATTTTTTTTGAAAGAGTTAAAGGTGCCAAGAAACTCTGTGGAAGGAGTTGTCAAATTGAAAGATTTGAACCTGGTATATTAAAAAGAATTAAAGTTTTTTCACCTGTGGGGTGGAATTTTTGCATATATAAAAGTTTATTATTTTAATTACGAAAACACAAAACAATGGCTAAAGAAACATTCGACCGTTCTAAACCACACGTTAACATCGGTACTATTGGTCACGTCGATCATGGTAAAACAACATTAACAGCTGCAATCTCTAGCGTACTAGCTAATAAAGGATTGGCTGAAACACGAGATTTCTCTTCTATCGATAATGCGCCGGAAGAAAAAGAACGTGGTATTACAATTAATACTTCTCACATTGAGTACACAACGGCTAACCGTCACTACGCTCACGTTGACTGTCCAGGTCACGCGGATTATGTAAAGAACATGGTTACTGGTGCTGCTCAAATGGATGGTGCTATTTTAGTAGTTGCTGCTACAGATGGACCAATGCCACAAACTCGTGAGCATATCCTTTTAGGACGTCAGGTAGGTATTCCAAGATTAGTTGTATTCATGAATAAAGTGGATATGGTTGATGATGAGGAACTACTTGAGTTAGTAGAAATGGAAATTAGAGAATTACTTTCTTTCTATGATTATGACGGAGATAACGCGCCAATCATCGCAGGTTCAGCTCTTGGAGCATTGAATGGTGAGGATAAGTGGGTTGATACTGTAATGGAATTGATGGATGCTGTTGATACATACATTGAACTACCTCCTAGAGATGTAGATAAGCCTTTCTTAATGCCAGTTGAGGACGTATTTACGATTACTGGTCGTGGTACTGTTGCAACAGGTCGTATAGAAACTGGTGTTATCAATACAGGTGATGCTGTTGATATTATTGGGATGGGAGATGAAAAATTATCATCGACTGTTACTGGAGTTGAAATGTTCCGTAAAATTTTGGATAGAGGTGAAGCTGGAGATAACGTAGGAATTTTATTACGTGGTATTGAGAAATCAGATATCAAGCGTGGTATGGTTATTTGCGAACCAGGTAAGACTCAAACAGGAACTGAGTTTAAAGCTGAGATCTATGTTTTGAAAAAAGAAGAAGGTGGACGTCATACTCCATTCCATAATAAATATCGTCCTCAGTTCTACTTTAGAACAACGGATGTTACAGGTGAAATTTTCTTGACTGATGGTCGTGAAATGGTTATGCCTGGTGACAATGTTTCAATCAGCGTTAAATTGATTGTTCCTTGTGCAATGGATAAAGGTTTACGTTTCGCTATCCGTGAGGGTGGTAGAACAGTAGGTGCTGGTCAGGTTACTGAGATTATCTCTTAGTAAGACTAGGTACAAAATAAATTGATTGAAAGGGGGAGTTTAACGCTTCCCCTTTTATACGGGTGTAGCTCAGTTGGTAGAGTACTGGTCTCCAAAACCATTGGTCGTGGGTTCGAATCCTACCGCCCGTGCTAAAATGATGAAATGTCAAAAGTAAAAGAATATTTAAACGAGACAGTAACAGAGATGGTTCATCGAGTTACTTGGCCTACGTGGAAAGAATTGCAGAGTAATACCATAATTGTGGTTATTGCTTCTGTGCTTATTGCGTTAAGCATTTTCGTAATGGATTATGCCTTTGGTATCAATGGCGATTCAGCATGGAATGGAGTCTTAGGCTGGATATATAAATTAAGATTTTAATTAGGGCCATGGCAGAAATTAAAAAACGATTTTATATCGTTCGTGTAATTAGCGGAAAAGAGAAGAAGATCAAAGAATATCTTGAAATGGAAATTTCAAGATTGAAATTAGATGATTTTGTTGGACAAATTTTAATACCTACCGAAAAAGTATTTCAAATCAGAAATGGAAAAAAGGTAAGTAAAGAAAAAACATTTCTTCCTGGTTACGTTATAGTAGAGGCTGCACTTGACGGTGAAGTACCTCACGTTATTAGAAGTATACCCAATGTTATGGGATTCTTAGGTAATGAGAAAGGTGGAGATCCTTCGCCAATGAGACAATCTGAAGTAAATAGAATACTTGGGAAAGTTGATGAGTTATCTGAGACAGAAGAGGAAATGAGAATACCATTTGTTGTAGGAGAACCTGTCAAAGTGATTGATGGTCCTTTCAATAATTTTAGTGGAATCGTTGATGAAATCAATGAAGAGAAAAAGAAACTAAAAGTAATGGTCAAAATTTTTGGAAGAAAAAACTTGTTGGAGCTCAGCTACATGCAAGTAGAAAAAGAATAGAAGTACTAAAGAGTATATTAACCGTAGGAGTGATGAAAGCTACTAAAGCTTCCAGTAAGTAATCATGTTTGACTACACAATTTAAATAACAAATGGCTAAAGAAGTAGCAGGTTTGATCAAATTACAGATCAGAGGTGGTGCAGCTAATCCAGCTCCTCCAGTTGGTCCCGCACTTGGTGCAAAAGGGGTTAACATTATGGAATTTTGCAAGCAGTTTAACGCTCGTACGCAAGATAAAGCAGGAAAGGTTTTACCAGCGGTTATCACTGTTTACAGTGATAAATCATTCGATTTTGTAATAAAAACGCCACCGGCGGCAGTCCAAATTTTGGAACAAACAAAACTTAAGAAAGGTTCTCCGGAATCTAACCGTCAAAAAGTCGGGACAATTTCTTGGGATAAAGTTCGTCTCATCGCGGAAGACAAAATGCCGGATATGAATTGTTTTAAAGTGGATTCTGCAATGCGCATGATCGCTGGAACGGCAAGAAGTATGGGTGTAATAGTAAAAGGTGGTGAAGCACCAGCAACTAAATAATTGTAAAGTAATGGGAAGAATATCTAAAAAGAGAAAAGAAGCTCTAGCGAAAATTGATTCGTCTAAGGCTTATACCATAACTGAAGCATGTAATTTAGTTAAGGAGGTTTCAACTATGAAGTTTGATGCCTCAGTTGATGTATGTGTACGTTTAGGAGTTGATCCTAGAAAAGCAAACCAAATGGTGAGAGGTACAGTAGCATTACCGCACGGTACGGGTAAGGACATGAAAGTTCTTGTATTGTGTACTCCTGATAAGGAAGAAGAGGCAAAAGCTGCAGGTGCTGATTTCGTTGGTTTAGACGAGTACATTACAAAGATTAAAGGTGGTTGGACTGACATCGATGTGATTATCACAATGCCAGCAGTTATGGGTAAGGTAGGTGCTTTAGGTCGAATATTAGGACCAAGAGGACTTATGCCAAATCCAAAAACAGGAACGGTAACAATGGATATTGCTAAGGCAGTAACTGAAGTAAAAGCGGGTAAGATTGACTTTAAAGTTGATAAGTACGGAATTGTTCACGCAATGGTAGCCAAATCTAGTTTCGAAGGAAATAAGATTGAAGATAACTTAAACGAGTTATTACAAACTATCGTTAAATTGAAGCCGTCATCAGCAAAAGGAGCTTACGTAAAAAGTATTTACATCAGTTCAACAATGAGTCCTAGTATTCAAATTGAGACTAAGTCTGTAACTGTTTAAATTTACGAAAATGACAAGAGAAGAAAAAGCAAATTATATAGATGAGTTAGTTGTCCAGTTAAAAGGTAACAACGTAATCTATCTTGCAGACACAGCAGAATTAACGGTTGATGTAATTAACAATTTAAGAAGACGTGCTTTCAACGCAAACGTTAGCTTAAGAGTAGTAAAGAATACTTTATTATCTAAAGCAATGGATAAAGTTGAAGATAAGAATTTCGGTGATTTGAAAGATACTCTTTCAGGTTCCACTTCGATCATGTTTTCAGAGGTTGGTAATGCACCAGCGAGACTTATTAAGGATTTTCGTAAGAAAAATGACAAACCACTTCTTAAAGGAGCTTACATTGATGAAGGAGTATATATTGGAGACGATCAGTTGACAATGCTTTCTGAAATTAAGAGTAAAGAAGAATTACTTGGTGACATTATTGGATTACTTCAGAGTCCTGCTAAGAACGTTATATCTGGACTTAAGAATGCTGGCGGAACGATCGCAGGTATACTTAAAACGCTCGAAGAGAGAGCATAATTATTATTATTAAATAACACGATTAAAATTAAAATAAAATGGCTGATTTAAAAGAAATGGCAGAAGCGTTAGTAAATCTTACAGTAAAAGATGTTAACGAATTAGCAACAATCCTTAAAGATGAATACGGTATCGAACCTGCTGCAGCTGCAGTAGCTGTTGCGGCTAGCGGATCTGGTGGTGGAGAAGCTGCTGAAGAAAAAACAGAATTTGATGTAGTTCTTACAGCTGCTGGTGGTTCTAAACTAGCAGTAGTGAAATTGGTAAAAGAATTAACTGGAACAGGTTTGAAAGAATCTAAAGAGATGGTTGATAATGCACCAACAACAATTAAAGCTGGTGTCTCTAAAGACGAGGCTGCAGGTCTAAAGACTTCTTTGGAAGAGGCTGGAGCTGAAGTTGAGGTTAAGTAATCATTGACTTTTTTATGGAAAGGCATCCCGATTTATCGGGATGCCTATTCCTGTTTTATTACATTTAGTGCATCGTGCACAATATTTTATTCACTAATTAAAAGCGTTTGGCCTTGGCATCATCAAACAGTATTTCGACTAGAGTGAATTTTGCTTCTGGCAAAAATCAATTTGCATATCCAGATTTTTTGGATATTCAATTAAAGTCTTTCCAAGAGTTTTTCCAGTTGGAAACAACACCAGAAAACAGAGAAAGCGAAGGGTTATTTAAAGTTTTCGCAGAAAACTTCCCGATAACTGATACGAGAAATCAATTCGTATTAGAATTTTTGGACTACTTCGTAGATCCTCCACGCTATAGCATTGAAGAATGTATTGATAGAGGGTTGACATATAGTGTCCCACTTAAAGCTAAATTAAAATTGTATTGTACAGATCCTGAGCATGAGGATTTTGAAACAATCGTTCAAGATGTGTACTTAGGTACAATCCCATATATGACTCCGAAAGGATCATTTGTTGTGAACGGAGCTGAGAGAGTTATTGTATCTCAACTTCACCGTTCACCAGGCGTTTTCTTTGGACAAAGTCGTCACGCCAACGGTACTAAATTGTACTCTGCCCGTGTAATTCCTTTTAAAGGATCTTGGATTGAATTTGCAACAGACATTAACAGTGTTATGTATGCTTATATCGATCGTAAGAAAAAATTACCGGTTACGACTCTTTTTAGAGCTATTGGTTATGAAACCGATAAAGATATCCTTGAGATTTTTGATCTTGCAGATGAATTAAAAGCGAATAAAACGAACCTTAAGAAGGCGTTAGGACGTAAATTAGCTGCAAGAGTTCTTAAGTCTTGGGTAGAAGATTTCGTAGATGAGGATACAGGAGAAGTTGTATCTATCGAAAGAAATGAAGTATTGTTAGATCGTGAAACTGTTC
>CAJQPA010000024.1 GCA_905480145.1 uncultured Flavobacteriales bacterium
TTTGATTGCTTCAAGTCGAGGATTACTTTTTCCGCCATTCCTTCAAATTCAGTAACAGAATAGTGAAGTGAGATACATTCATTTTGTAACCCGTCTGCGAAAGAAACGTACAAATCGTTATTTTCATTGCAATAAACGCCCAGCGGAAGTTGGCATCCACCGTCTAATAAATTAAGAACTTTTCGTTCCAATTCTATACGTTGTTGAACAGCTGGGAAATTCATTTTTTGAAGAATACTGTGTAAATCAGTGTCTCCATTTCTAATTTGTAACCCAAGAACTCCTTGTGCCGGAGCCGGAACAAATTCTGTAGGATCTAAGACCACCTCTTTAAATTCTGAGAGGTCTAATTCTAAACGGTCAACACCAGCTTTTGCCAATAGGATCGCATCATAATTACCTTGCCTTAATTTGTTAATTCGAGTAGGAACATTTCCTCTTAAATCATTGATTGTAACATCAGAACGATACTTTAACGTTAAAGACTTTCTTCTAGCAGATGAAGTTCCGACAATGGCTCCTTTTTTCAAAGACCATTTGGCATTTTCGTCAATCGCAGACTTGTTAATTAACAATATATCTGATGGATTTGCTCTTTCCGAAACACAGGAAATCTTTAGTCCTGCAGGAGGTGTTGTTTCTAAATCCTTGTGAGAATGAACCGCTAAATCAATTGAACCGTTTAAAAGTGCGGCTTCAATTTCTTTAGTGAAAAACCCCTTTCCTTCAAGCTTGTCAAAGCTTAAATGCTGAATTTTATCTCCTTGTGTTTTGATAATATTAATTTCTACTTCACAACCTAACTTTTGAAGTTCAGCCTGAACGAAATTAGCTTGCCATAGTGCTAAATCACTGCCGCGAGAGCCAATAATTACTTTTTTCATTTAGAAGGAATGTTTGATTTTTCTTTGACAAGAATTTCTTTCGCCATTTTCATTGGCACACTCATGTATTTTTTTTCCATGTACTTCACAATTTTTTCTACAACCTCTCTCGAGTTATCATCTAGCTCACTTAGTTCGTTTTGGAAAACAGTATTTAACGCGTGATTTTTTATTTCTTTCACCTTATTGGGAACCTCTCGCATGACAAGTTCAATAGACCTGTGGTGATTAATCTCTTCAAATTGGTTAATAGCAACGTCTAAAATAGCTTCAACATGAGCAACTTCTTCCGTTCTTGCTTTTAAATTTTCATTTGAAATCTTTTGAAGTACCTCTACTGATATGTGGGTAACAGAATGATTGTTTTTTATCTCTGGAGACAAGTCTTGAGGAATTGCAATGTCAATAACCACTTTATTTGCGGTTTCTCCTTGAAGCAATTGCTTATAAATTTTAGGAGTAATAATATGATTTTCGGAACCCGTACAAGTAATGATAATATCAAAGCCTTTACTGAAGTTGTTTAATTCATTTAGACTATGAGCAACTCCATTTAATTCACTAGCAAGTTTTTCCGCTTTTGCTTTGGTTCTGTTAAATACTTGAAAGTTAGTAAAGCCATGTTTTTTGAGAAACCTTGACATGTTGTTATTTGTAACTCCAGCTCCTATAATTAGAACTCTGGAGTCTAGCGGAACATTTAAGTCTCTTAATTTATGATAAGCCAATGACACAACAGAAACAGGTCTCGTTGCAATATTTGTCTCTGTATAAACCTTTTTAGCAGTTTCAATTGTATGTCGAATAAGAATTCTAATAAAATCTCCTGACAAGTTCATTGCTCTGGAAGCATCATAAGCACCTCGTACCTGTGTGATTATTTCTCTTTCTCCAACAATCATGGAGTCTAAAGATGATGCTACAGATAATAAATGATTAACCACCTTCATTCCATGATGTTCTTCACAAATTGAGACATACTTTTCAATCTGCCCTATTGAATGTTCTGGGTATAGATTGCGGAAAAACTGCAGAAGGAATTCTTTATCTAAAATTTCAGCGGTTGTGAAAAGATATTCAACGCGATTACAAGTTGACAAAAACATAAGTTCTTTCAAGGAAGATTTTTCTTTTAAATCAGAAAGTCTTTTAGCTTGATTTTCAACATCAATATGTAGCGTACCAATCTCATTTACAGAGAGGTTGCGATGCGTGAATGCAATGATGTAAACTTCACTTATATTTTTATCTAAAACCACTATCACAAAGATGCTTAGAACATCTAAATTATTTGTCATAAAAATGTCATGTATTGCATGAATTAACACCTTTGATGTATCTAACAAGTCTGAGAAAACATCTTCAATGACATTGACTTACTCTCTTTTGGATTACATTTCTAAAAAAGTATCTTTAACGTAGTTATGAAATCAATTGAATTTGAATCGGCACAAAATGTCAAGGTGGAATATGAATTGGCCTCTGTGGCTCAAAGAGTTGCAGCCACAGCTATAGATATAACAACTTTTTTCTTTTACTTTTTGATTGTCGGAATGGCTATGGGTTTTTCGGGCTGGTTTGATAAAGATCTTGGTTCGTTTTTATTCGTTCAATTGCTGTTGGTCAAGCTTCCATGGATTTTTTATAATCCGTTGATTGAATATTTAGCGCAAGGACAAAGTTTAGGGAAATATATTCTTGGAATTAGAGTGGTTACTGTTTCTGGTGAAAGACCGGGTTTACGCGAGGTTTTTACACGCTGGATCTTCAAAGGAGATTTTATATGGATAAGCGCTGATTTTTTGGTGTTGTTCTGGTTTGGAATTGGTTTGATGGGAATTGTTTACGCAGGAACTTCAAAAAGACACCAAAGAATTGGAGATGTGATGGCCAATACGATTGTTATTCGAAATAAATCAAGTGTTAATTATTCATTGAAAGACGTCCTTTCTATAAAGAGTCAAGAAACTTATACTCCTGTTTATCCAAATGCGATTCGGTTCACTGATGAAGACATGTTGTTAATTAAGAACACAATTCAGCGCGTTAAAATGAATTCAAATACTGAAACCAAACAATTTGCTATAGATTTGGCCAATGAGTCAGCACGTTTAATAGGCTTAGAGGAAACTCCTCCAAAAAGATTGAAATTTTTACAAACATTACTTCAAGACTACGTAGTTTTGACCCGATAATTATAAAGATATGTCTAAATTATACATTGTTCCGACTCCAATTGGAAATCTTGAAGATATTACGCTGCGAGCGATACGAATTTTGAAAGAGACCGAAATGATTTTTGCCGAGGATACAAGGGTCACAAAACGATTATTGAGTAAGCTTGAAATTCAAAAAACTGTTGCTCCATTCCATGCCCATAACGAACATAAAACATTGGCCCGAGCTATAGCTACAATAAAATCAAACAACTCGACAGTACTGGTTTCTGACGCTGGTACGCCCGCAATTTCTGACCCGGGATTCTTGTTGGTTAGAGAATGTATTGCTAATGATATTGATATCGAATGTTTGCCCGGTCCTGCAGCTCTAATTCCGGCCATTGTTGCCAGCGGATTTCCATGCGATCGTTTTGTATTTGAAGGGTTTTTACCCCACAAAAAAGGTCGTCAAACGAAACTGAAGAACATTGCAGAAGAGGAAAGAACAACTATTTTGTATGAATCACCACATCGATTGGTGAAATGTTTAGGCCAGATTGAAGAATTTATGGGCAGCGATCGTCGAGTCTGTGTGGCGAGAGAATTGACCAAAATATATGAAGAATTTAAGCGGGGTACCGCAGCAGAAATTAAGGAATACTATGAGACACATCCTCCAAAAGGAGAAATAGTAATTGTAATTGAAGGAAAACAATGAATAAAATAAATAGCCAAGCATTTTTTTTACACAAAAAAGGAACATCAGAGGAGGCATTTGAGCTGCGAGATTTTCAAATTAATACGCCGGTCAATCAAGAGGTATTGATCGAGGTAGAATCTTTTGGTCTGAATTATGCCGATGTTATGGCGCGCAGAGGACTATATAAAGAAGCTCCTGCATTTCCATGCGTTGTTGGATATGAGGTTGTTGGAAAAATAATCCAATTAGGAACTGAAGCTGATCAATCATTATTGGGGAAACGAGTTATGGCTTTCTGTCGATTTGGAGGTTATTCAAAACACGTAATCACCAATGATTTTGCAACTGTAGTCGTAAGTGATCAACCTGCTTCTGAATTATTAGCACTTTGTACACAAGCGGTTACGGCCTATTACATGGCCATTTATTTGACTCCCGTTCACAAGGGAGACAAGGTCTTGATTCATGCGGCAGCAGGCGGGGTGGGCTCGTTGCTTATTCAAATGGCAAAGTCTAGAGGAGCAATTGTTATTGCAAAAGTGGGTAGAAAAGAAAAAGAAGAGTTTGTAAGAAATTTAGGTGCTGATTATGTTGTAAATTATAACGATGAGGAATATAAGGCCAAAACGTTGGAGCTTCTTAAAGGTGAAAGAATAGATGTTAGTTTTAATCCCGTGGCAGGTTCGACTTATAAGAAGGATTTTGAATTGATGGGTTCTGGAGGTCGTTTAATATTATTTGGTGCATCTGAAATTTCAAGTGGTAAGTGGGGGATTTTTTCGAAACTTAATTTTGTTCGAAAAATGGGGCTTATTCTTCCAGTTGGATTAATGATGAGATCTAAGAATGTGTTAGGAGTAAATATGTTGAAGATAGCCGACAATCGTCCAAATGTGTTAACTTTTTGCTTGAGTGAGTCTTTTAAAATGTACAAGGATGAAATCATCAAACCTCAGGTTGGGGGGGCATATGAAAAAGACGAATTTCATAAAGCGCATAACGCTTTAGAAAGTGGCAAAACAACAGGAAAATTATCGGTTAACTGGTAGGTTAAAACCCATCAAAATCTTGCCCCTCTATATTTTGTTCTTGCCGATTTTCAAAATCTTCTTCGGATAATTTACCTTTCTTATTCTTTAAGCCAGGAACATTTTGCATCAAAACATCTTTTACTTTTTCCCCTCTATATGTGATCAAAGCAATCATCATTATGATACTCGTTATTAAAATAGGGTATAATAATAGCCCTGTATCGAAGTTAGCAATATGAAAAGAATCATTCTTCATAAGAACAAAGAATAGCAGTACTGTAATCAATCCTCTTGGAGCAATGAATACTTCTGGAAACATATATTCTTTCGCAAAAACACGAAGTAAAATAAATCGGATTAAATAAAGAATCGCAACAATTGCAAAACTATTGACAGCCACTTCAAAATTATATAAGGATGAAATAGAAATGCTCAGACCGAAAATAACAAAGAAAAAGGTCCTTACTAAAAATGCAGATTCTAACGTCAAGGTGTGAAAATCATGAAGAATGGGTTTTACTTTTTCTGCATCAAATATTTTCTTTAACCGTCCTTGAAAAAAGACTTCAGTATTGTTTAGCACCAACCCAAAAGCTAGAATTAGCAACAACGACGACAAGTGAAAATATTTACCCACGGCAAAAAGAAGAAGAAGTATTCCAATAATAAGGAAGAGCTTGACTTGCATTTGAAGGTGCTGAAAAAGGTAAACCATGACATATGCGACAATAACAGATAAGATAATTGTTCCCATGATATTAAGAGCAATTTCCCAGAATATGGAGCCTTCACCAGCGCCTCCATCTGCGCCAATCATGAAATAAAAAACCATAATCCCGAGTATATCCGAGAAAGTGCTTTCATATACCATGAATTCTTTTTTCTTTCCAACCAAACGCCCAACACTGGGGATAATAATAGCACTGCTCATAATACTTAATGGAATTGCATAAACCAATGCTGTATAAAGATTGGTGCTAGGAAAGATATATAGAAAGAACCCACCTAAAGCGAACATGGAACCCGCTATTCCTAGCGTTGCAATAATAAATGATTTTAATATTAAGCCTGTTTTTTCTCGTTCTAACTTAAGATCTAGGGCAGCCTCCAAAACAATCATAACTAAACCAACATTACCAATAACCTCAAGAATTGAGTTCAGCTTTAAGTCTTCATTGATAATACCTTGCGATTGCATCCACGTTTTTACTCCCATTCCCAAACCGATAAGCATTAAAACCGACGGAATATTTGTCTTTTTTGAAAGAACGTTGAAAAAGAAACTAAGAATGATAATGCCCGCAAGAGCTATGATAAGTAGGTATGGATTCATTCAAATGTTTTGATTGTGTATTCAAAGTTAAAAAAAACGATGAGGTTTCACAAAAGGATAAATACGACTTGAATATTTTTAATAAAATTATACTGAAGGCTCGATCTTATTTCTGTTTTCATTGATCCATTTTACTCCTGCATCGAAAGATGTAAAGACCTTGTATGGGTTTAGAGGCTTATGAGTTTTGTAATAAAAATTTGCCACTATTCTTTGTGCTAAATTTTGAACAATAATAACCTTCATGTTAATTGGAGATAACTTTTCTATTGATTTCGCAAACTGAGGAGCATCTTTTGTTGAGCTTAGAAATTCTTCAGAAGAATAAATGAATGGAATAGGGTTGTCAGTAAGTTCTTTGTAGCTTTTTAATAATTGATGTTGAATGGTTTTATTCAATTCAGTGTTAGCTTTAAAGTGTACATGACCAATTTTATCCTTCAATAGGTTAATGTGCGCAAAGTCGGTTTCAATCGACTTAATTACAGTGTTCATAGGTTAGTTTTAAGATTTTAAAGATATATAAAATCCTTCCAACTAGAATAAAAGGAAGGATTTTTTTAATTAAAATAGCTGAAAAATACACGAATACTTAAATATTAATCGTAATATTGCGATATACAATTTAAAGATGGGTTTAACAAAAATAGATAATTATACAATAGAGCAAATTGAATTGGCTCAGATGATGAAGGTTCTGGGACATCCTGCGCGAATTGCAATTCTTCAATCTATTATTAACACAAAAAAATGTGTTTGTGGAAGTTTGGTGACTGAAATAGGTTTAGCACAATCAACAATTTCTCAACATTTGAAAGAATTGAAGTCGGTAGGTTTAATTCAAGGAACCATTGAAGGCACGAGCATGTGTTATTGTATTCATCCAGAAAATTGGAACAAACTATCAAATCAAATCACAATTTTATTAACATCAGCATCTTGTATCGATGATGAGTGCTGCTAACTTTATTTATTATGTCAAATACAAACTTCCCCCGGATGCATGTTTCACTTTATGTAAGTGACTTGGCTGCAACCGTTAACTTTTATAACACTTTTTTTGGTCAACCAGCCTCGAAAGTGAAGAAGGGTTATGCCAAATACGAACTATCTAATCCTGGTTTAATTATTTCTTTTATTGAGAATGAAGAGCGGGTTCAATCTAACTTTGGCCATCTTGGTATTCAAGTAGAATCAAAAGAGGCGATGGAAAGCAAATTGAAAATTGCGCGTGAGCAAGGAATCGTTTCATTAGAAGAAATAGGAGTTTCTTGCTGTTATGCAGTTCAAGATAAATTCTGGGCAACAGACCCTGACGGTGTTCAATGGGAGGTTTATTATTTCCATGAAGATTCAGAGTTTAACGACCCGAAATATGTAGGAGAGGAAGCTAATGCTTGCTGCACTCCTGAAGAAAAACCAAAAATTCAAATAACAGAAATCAATAACGCATCATGTGAACCTGGTTCAGGTTGTTGCTAAAAGAATAAGAATGGCAAAGAACGTATTAGTGCTATGCACAGGAAACAGCTGCAGAAGTCAAATAGCTGATGGTTATTTAAAAGCGTTTTCTCCTGAAGGGGTGAGTATTTACTCTGCTGGGGTTGAAACGCATGGAGTAAACCCTAAAGCTATTAGAACTATGAGCGATGATGGAATTGATATTTCTTCAAACACATCCAACAATGTGAATGAGTATGGAGATATTAATTTCGATTATATCATTACAGTTTGCGATAATGCTAAAGAAAGATGCCCTTATTTTCCATCTGATGCATTTCGATTTCACAAGAATTTCCCGGACCCAGCAAAAGCGACGGGAACAGAAGAGGAGATTAATGCTGAATTTGATGAAGTACGAGATATCGTGAAAAGATATTGTAAAGAATTTGTTTCTGCTTATTTATGAAAAGATATATAGCAGAATTAGTAGCTACTTTTTTCTTAATCTTTTGCGGTACTGGAGCAATGGTTATTAATACTGAAATGACGGGTGTAATTTCTCATTTTGGTGTGGCAACAGCTTGGGGTTTGATTGTGATGATAATGATTTTTGCCTACGGAAGAATATCTGGAGCACACATGAACCCTGCTGTTACAATTACATTAGTGATGCTGAAACTACATCCTAAAAAAGAGTTGATTCCTTATGTTGGTGTTCAAGCAATAGGAGCTTTTTTGGCTAGTTTTACTTTAAAGTTTTTATTTCCCTCCAATGAATTGCTCGGAGCTTCTATGCCAAGTGGCTCAGAAATGCAATCCCTTATTTTGGAATTCATACTTACATTCTTATTGATGATCGTGATTTTATTGACTTCTCAAGGGAGAAGAATAGAACAATATTATGCTCCAATTGCCATCGGTATGACCGTAGGTTTAGAAGCTTTGTTTGCCGGTCCAATAAGTAATGCAAGTATGAATCCTATTCGTAGTATTGCTCCAGCACTTGTTTCTGGACATACAGAACATTTATGGCTTTATTTGGTCGCTACGATTTCAGGAGCAATAGTAGCAGGATTATATTGGAAATGGCAATCTTCTTTTGAAGATTAAAAGGATTACTCTTTTACAATTATTTACTGTAATTTTGTACTCTAAAGATTAAATAATATAGAATAGTATGGCGGAAGTTATGGCAGACCTTGGAATGAAGGAAATTTTAGCTCAATTTGGAATTGAGGAAGTAAACAACGGTGCATCAACAGGTGGACATTGGTTTAATACAAGAGGAGAGAAAATTGATTCTGTTTCTCCAGTTGATGGAAATGTACTTGCTTCAGTAAATAGTGCAACGGAGGTTGATTATGAAGCTGTTGTTTTAAAGGCTGGTGAAGCTTTTAAAGAATGGAGAACATGGACAGCACCTGCTCGTGGAGAAGTTGTTCGTCAATTGGCAACAAAATTACGAGAGTACAAAGAGCCTTTAGGTAAATTGGTTTCTTACGAAATGGGTAAATCTTATCAAGAAGGATTAGGTGAAGTACAAGAAATGATTGATATCTGTGATTTTGCAGTAGGTCTTTCTCGTCAATTGCATGGTCTTACAATGCACTCTGAGCGCCCAGGACATAGAATGTATGAGCAGTATCATCCAAGAGGAATTGTAGGAATAATTTCTGCATTCAACTTTCCAGTTGCTGTTTGGAACTGGAACACAGCTCTTGCATGGGTTTGTGGTGATGTTTGTGTATGGAAACCATCAGAAAAAGCACCAATTACAGCATTAGCGTGTCAACAAATTACGAAAGAAGTATTTGATGCTAACGGAGTTCCTGAAGGAGTTTCTGGTTTAGTTGTCGGCGGAGCTGATTTAGGAATTTTAATGTCTAATGATACACGTATTCCTCTAGTTTCTGCAACAGGTTCTACTCGTATGGGTAAAGCAGTGAGTGCAGCAGTTGGAGCAAGACTTGGAACTTCTTTATTAGAATTAGGTGGAAATAACGCAATCATTATTACGCCTACAGCAGATTTAAAAATTGTTCTTCCGGGAGCTGTATTTGGTGCTGTTGGAACAGGTGGACAACGTTGTACTTCTACAAGAAGACTTATTATTCATGAAGATGTATATGACACTTTTGTAAACGCAATTGTAAACGCTTACCCACAATTAAAGGTAGGTAACCCATTAGATGAGAACAATCATGTTGGTCCACTAATTGACAAAGATGCGGTAGGCATGTACTTGTCTGCATTAGAGAGAGCGAAAGCTGAAGGTGGAAACATCTTAGTAGAAGGTGGTGTTTACGAAGGAGAAGGTTACGAGTCTGGATGTTATGTTAAACCAGCTATCGTTGAAGCGGAAAACACATACGATATCGTTCAACACGAAACTTTTGCACCAATCTTATACATTATGAAATATTCTGGAAGCGTTGAAAACGCTATCGCTATTCAAAATAATGTGCCTCAAGGTTTATCATCTGCAATCATGACGAACAGCTTGAAAGAGTCGGAAGCATTTTTAGCATGTACAGGATCTGATTGTGGAATTGCGAATGTTAACATTGGTACTTCTGGAGCTGAGATCGGTGGTGCATTCGGTGGAGAAAAAGAAACAGGTGGTGGACGTGAGTCCGGATCTGATGCATGGAAAGTTTATATGCGTCGTCAGACAAATACAATTAACTATACTGATAGTTTACCATTAGCTCAAGGAATCAAGTTTGAGCTGTAACAATCGACGATAAGAATACAAAAAAGCCTCGTGATTTCTCACGAGGCTTTTTTGTTAAAGTAATGTTCTGAGAATTACTTCTTAACAAATCGTTTAGAAACAATTCTGCCCCCAACATTTAATTTCATAAAATATATTCCAGAAGCTAATTTTGACGTATCAACCATCACTAAATTAGATCCATCGTTCGCGTTAATTAAATGTGATTGAGCTACTTTTCCTGTTAATTCTTGAATCTCAACAATTACATTCTCTATTGAATTCATAAAAAAGCTAACATTCAATTCATCATTGGTCGGGTTAGGATAAAGAACCAATTCGGTAACCAATTCTGCTGATTCATTCAGACCAGCACTTGAAGGAGAACCTTGATAAATATTAATGTTGTCGATGTACATGTTATTTCCACCACCAGCTTCAAATTCAAATTTATATCTAAAATTATCTACCCACAATGCACTTGTGATATTTGTAATATGAACTGTTTTCCAATCGGCAGCAGAACTTGGTATAAAAGAAGTGTTCGATATGTCAGCAGACAAAAATGCTCCATGTGAAGATTTTCTCAGAGCCCACGTTTCTCCGCAGTCAGTCGTTACGTATACTTTTAACCAATCATCATCAGTAGATGTCCTTCTTTTGTGAGCATATCGAAAAGTCAAAGTCATTTGATCTGTAACAGATGATAAGTCAATAGGAGAACTAATCAATTCATCAATTGTTCCCTCTTCTTCTCCGAAATTCATTAAACGAGCAGACTTGCTACTAGCATCACCTGCAGTGGATGCTAATTCAAATCCATTTCCATCATTATTTATGATTGACCATTCTTCAATATTTGTTAAGGTAGAAAATGATTCGAATCCTTCTACAATTGGCATTGATGATGAGGTTGGAAGAACGCGAATGTAAGAAGTTTTAACTTCTGTATCTGATGCCGATCCATCGGTTGAATTTAATGTTACAGCATAAAGCCCAGGGGTATTGTAAGTAATGATTGGGTTTTGATCCGTAGAAGTAGCTGGTGTCCCGCCGTCAAAGCTCCAAGTCCATCCATTGGCATTGTTATAGGATTCATCTGTGAACGTAATATCCGTTCCAGCACATACGGTAACTCTATCTGATTTAAACTCTGCCTTACATAAAACAGGAACAATGTCAGATCCTGTATCAGCTAAATTTTGGGCGGTCCAAAGATTGTTTCTGCCTCCAACCGATGATTGTATTGCTGCGCGCATTTCTGCCACTTGACCCAATGTAAACATAGATTGACAACTAAGGGCATAGTCCATGTAATTTTGAACATTGGCAATTGGCCCACAATCATTTTGAGTTTGAGGGCAACCTCCAGTTACACCAAGAGTTTGAGGAGTATCTGTAATACCATCATCTAAAGAGCAGTTATCTGCTTCTCCAGGTGTGTTTGAGCTTCCCCAAGTATGAGGTAGGTTCAACCAATGTCCACATTCATGAGTTAATGACCTACCAGCGCTTAAACTAGATGTTCCAATTTCTCCAAATTGTTGATGTAGAATCCATATTCCATTCGACATGTCGTTACCACTCCAATTGCTTGGGTAATTTGTATAACCACCAGCTCCTCCTGCATCAGCAACAATAAATACATTAAGGTACTTGTAACTTGACCAGTTGCCTTGATAAACATCGTTACCATTTAATATTGCTTGCACTTGTGCCTGACCATTGTCTCCTTCAAATGTTAATGGAGAAACTGTTCTAGTATACCCTCTAAAACAAGACCCGTCCGGAGCTTTTGTTGCCATTACAAATTCAATTTCTACATCCCCCATAATTGGTTTGAATAAAGCATTTACCTCTGAGGTATCCGAATTTTGCAATCTAAAATCACGATTAATGACTTCTAATGCGTTAAGAATTTGCTCTTCAGATGTGTTTTCTGGGCCGTAGTTGTGCAGAACATGAAATACAACCGGAATTTTAAATATTGTTCCCTTCGGAACATTTTGGGCTGAGTTTTGTTCTTCCAAGCGAATTAGAGCATCATTTTGAATACTTTCAAGTATCTCTGGGTTTTGCAACGAAGTATTGTGCTTATGTGACGTTCCGCACCATCGCTCAAAAGATGAACTCTGAGAGAATGATTGGGTTGCTATAAGCAACATAATTAAAGCAGATATACTTTTCATAATATTTGATTTTAAAAAGAAAAGGCCTTTCAATATTGAAAGGCCTTTTAAAAAATAATTAGTTACTTAATTATAAACTGAATGGTTTTTTGACCACCGGCTACATTGAGTTTCATGAAATACATTCCTGAATCCAACTCAGAAGTGTCCATCATTATTAAATTAGACCCTTCGTTTGCCTTAATAAGGTGCGAATGAGTTATTTTTCCTGTGACATCAAGAATTTCTACAATCGCATTTTCAGGAGAATTGATAGAGAAACTAACATTTAATTCGTCATTTGCTGGGTTTGGATAAAGAGCAAGATCAGTTACAAATTCTGCACCTTCATTTAATCCGACGTTTTGAGGAGAACCTTGATAAATATTAATATTGTCAATAAACATGTTGTTTCCTCCACCAGCTTCAAATTCAAACTTGTATCTGAAGTTGTCTACCCATAATGCACTTGTGATATTAGTGACATGAACTGTTTTCCAGTCATCAGCAGAACTTGGTGTGAAAGAAGAAGTTGAAATTTCAGTGGATAAAAAGGCTCCATGTGAAGATTTTCTTAAAGCCCAACTTTCTCCGCAATCAGTAGTTACATAAACCTTTAGCCAGTCGTCATCTGAAGAACTTCTTCTTTTGTGAGCGTATCTGTAAGATAAAGTTACTTGATCTGTAATAGAAGATAAATCAACAGGTGAACTTATCAATTCATCCTTCGTTCCCATCGCTTCTCCGAAATTCCTTAATCGTGCAGACTTGCTACTTCCATCTCCTGCTGCAGTAGTTAATTCAAAACCGTTTCCACCATTGTTGATGATTGACCATTCTTCAATATTTGTTAATGTAGATAAAGATTCAAAACTCTCAGAAAAAGGCAGTGATGAAGATGCAGGAAGAACACGAATATAATTTGTTTTTGTTTCTCCGTCATTTGAAGAACCATCAGTTGCTGTCAAAGTTACTGGATAAAGTCCTGGAGTGTTATAAGTAATCACAGGGTTTTGATCTGTTGATGAATTTGGAGTTCCGCCAGTAAAGGTCCAAGCCCACCCGTTAACTTCATTGTATGACTCATCTGAAAACTGTATTGTGTTTCCAGTACAAATAGAACTTTTATCTGCAGAGAAATCAGCTTTACATAGATAAGTGTTTCCGTCAGCACCTGTAGCAATAAGATTTGCTGTTGTTCTTAGGTTACTTCTACCTCCCACACTAGAGCTGAGCGCCTGGCGAATTCTGTTTACCTGACCTTGCGTAAACATTTTAGAACAGTAAGAGTAATCCATGTAGTTCTCAACGTTTGCTCTTGGTCCACATGAAGCTTCATTTACGTTACAAGAAGTTACGCCTATCTCATTAGGCGTATCCGTAACACCATCATCATCATTGCAACTCGATGCATTACCAGGGTTATTATTTGGTCCCCAAACATGAGATAGGTTTAACCAGTGACCAGTCTCGTGTGTTAAAGTTCTGCTTGAACTAGCAGATGATGTTCCAATTGACCCAAGATATGTGTCAAGAATCCAAATTCCATTGCCCATACCACTTCCAATCCAATTACTTGGTGTGTAGGTGTAACCAGCCGCGCCTCCAATTTCACCACAAACGAATACGTTACAATACTTATTTCCGGGCCAAGTTCCTTGATAAACATCATTTCCGTTGATAATTGCGTTTACTTGCGCATTACCGTTAGAACCATCATTTGATAATGCATTTTGTGTTCTAGTAATACCAGAAAAACAAGTTCCATCAGGAGCTTTAGTTGCAAGAACAAATTCAACATCCACAGCAGTTGGCATTCCTTGAAAGTCAGGGTGAACATTATTCGCGTCTGCATTTAATCGTGCGTAATCTCTGTTTAAAATGGCTAAAGCATCATGAACTTGCTCATCAGAAACGTTTTCAGAACCACCGTTATGAAGAATGTGAAATACAATCGGAACATACCAGACAGTTGCCTTTGGCTGAACAGTTTGACTTGCTGCTAACTCTTCTTGTTGACGAATTAAATTGTCATTATTAAGTGACTGCAAAACGGCTGGGTCGCTTGCAATTAATTCTGCCATTTTTTTGTGTTGCAGGCAATACTCAACGGACTCACCGTCTCTTGTATTTGATTGGTCTATTGTTTTAGTTTGAGAATATGCTCCACTTGAGAGCAAAAGAATTCCGAAAATGGAGAGAATTGTTTTTTTCATAGTTTTAATTTATAGTATACTTAGTTCGTTGTGAAATTACGAAAAGGCTTGCATAATAGCAAACTCAAGTCTCTAGTTGTGTTCTAAATGACTTGAAGTGTTATGTTTGTTGATTGAAAGGGACTTAAACTTCTCTTAAGTCGAAGAAAATAGTATCTTTTTGTTTAGAATTTATTAAACAAAGTAACCTATTGGCAGCTTCTTCTGGAGTGAATAATTCACCTTCAGCTTTCATTCTCTTGAAATTTTCAACTGATGAAAATTGTTCAGATGAAGAGTTTCTAATTTGCTCTTGCATGGAGGTGTCAATTACACCAGGAGCAACACAAAATATTTTGGGAGAATGTCCCAATTCTTTTTCTTCAAGAAAGAAAGTTTCCGACATCATATTCAACGCTGCTTTTGATGC
>CAJQPA010000025.1 GCA_905480145.1 uncultured Flavobacteriales bacterium
TTTAGAAGTGGAAATTGCTGGATTTACAATCGGATATTCTTATGATTTAAATACATCAGGATTGAGAGTTGCATCGAAAGGTAGAGGTGGGTCTGAATTCTATTTAAAATTTCAAAACCCTAACCCGTTCTTCCGATTCTCTAGAAAACCAAGTATTATATAGAACTAACACTTTAACTTAGCAACTAATTCCGCTATTTGAACTGCGTTTGTAGCTGCACCTTTTCTTAAGTTGTCCGCAACCACCCACATGTTTAATGTGTTGCTTTGAGATTCGTCTCTTCTTATTCTGCCAACAAAAACGTCATTTTTACCTGCTGCGTACAGAGGCATTGGGTATGTGTTTGTTGTTGGGTCGTCCTTTAAAGTTAGTCCTGGTTGGTTATGAAGCAAAGAACGAACTTCACTCAATTCAAAATCATTTTCAAACTCTATATTCAACGCTTCAGAATGTCCACCCATCACCGGAACACGAACAGCTGTAGCACTCACGTTAATGTTTGGATCTAAAATTTTCTTTGTTTCATTTGTCAACTTCATCTCCTCTTTCGTGTAGCCGTTATCTTCAAAAACATCACAATGAGGAATACAGTTTTTATCTATCTTGTAAGGATATGCCATTTCTCCTTCAAGAGAGTTTCGTTCATTCTCCATTTGATTCATTGCTTTTACTCCAGAACCCGTAATAGATTGGTATGTAGAAACAATAACTCGTTTTACTTTATATTTCTCATGTAACGGCTTCAAAGCTAAAACCAATTGAATAGTACTGCAGTTAGGGTTTGCAATAATTTTATCAGCAGAGGTTATTGTGCTTCCATTGATTTCTGGAACAATTAATTTATGTTCTGGATGCATTCTCCACGCCGAAGAGTTATCAATAACAACCGTTCCTTCATTTGCAAATTTAGGCGCCCAATCCAAAGATGTTTGTCCGCCGGCAGAAAATATAGCAATATCAGGAACCATTTCAAGCGCTGATTGTAAACCCACAACTTTGCAGACCAAACCTCCAAAATCTATTGTTTTACCAACAGAGGCTTCAGAAGCTACAGGAATTAGCTCTGTAACAGGAAAACTCGTTTCTCTTAATACTTTAAGCATTACATCACCCACCATACCCGTGGCACCAACAACAGCTACTTTCATTCTATCAATAATTAATTCTTTTATGCATTTCAAATTTACTATATTTAGTGCATTGAAGAACCTATTTATGAAGTACTTTATCTTATCTACCCTATTTTTTTTCTGTTCATTTGCTTTTTCACAATTTACAGATGATTTTTCCGACAACGATTTCACTACTTCCCCAATTTGGATGGGTGATGATGTTTTATTTACCGCGACAACCGGAACATTAAACTCCCAAAGCCCTGGGGCATCAACTTATTATTTGAGCACACCGTCGACTATAGCTACTGATGTTGAATGGACTTTTTACATTGACCTTCAATTATCAACATCAGGAGCAAATTTCGTAGATGTCTATCTTATGTCTGATGTTGCAGATCTAAATTTTGCTGCAAATGGTTATTTTCTAAGGTTTGGAAGCACGACAGATGATATTTCTTTATACGGCCTAATTGCTGGAGTGGAAACATTATTAATTGATGGTGTTGATGCACTTATTAATAGTTCAACCAGTAATCCGTTTAATATAAAAGTTACTCGAACAGTTTCTAACGATTGGGAATTAAGCTACGATGATGGAGCAACGGGCAGTTTTACTAGCGCAGGAACGATCAACGAATCATCTGTGACATCCTCTAGTTTTTTTGGAATACTAATCGAACAGTCCACCGCTGCAGGGGCTGTAAATAGTCACTTTTTTGATGATTTTATTGTTCAAACAATTCCTGTTGACCTTACCCCACCAGCGCTATTATCAGCAACTGTAATTAATCCAAATCTTGTTGACATTTTATTCGATGAAGAAGTTGACCCAGTGACAGCTGAAAATGTTAATAATTATGATCTTCAACCTTTTATGTCTGTATCAACAGCAACTGTTGATGCTGCAAACCCATCGCTTGTTCACATAGTGCCAACATTACCATTTCAAAATGGTTCAAGCTATACATTGTTCGCGCTAAATATTGAGGATTTGGCTGGCAACTCATTGGCTTCTCAACAAACAAACTTCACTTATCTAATCGCGGAAACTCCAAGTTATGGAGACATTGTAATCAATGAATTTCTTTGTGACCCGTCGCCGGTTGTTGGATTAAAAGAAGTCGAATTTGTAGAAATACACAACAAGAGCACTAAGGTCTTTAACGTTCAAGATTGGAGGCTAGGAGATGCTTCAAGCGATGGAACAATTCAAGATGGGTGGTTACTTCCTGGAGAGTATATGGTTTTGACGTCCACATCTAATGTGGACTCTTTTAGTGTGGCAACTTCAGTGACCAGTTTTCCAAGTTTGAATAACTCAGGAGACAATATTGTGATTCGTGACAACAACGGAATTACTTTAGACTCGATAACGTACACTGACGAATGGTACCAAAATCCGGCAAAAGAAGGTGGTGGTTATACGATAGAAAGAATTAATCCCAATGATCCGTGCACAGATATAACAGACTGGAAAGCGAGCAATGATGTCTTAGGAGGTACGCCGGGGTTAATAAATTCAGTCTTTGACATTACGCCCGACACTCAACTGCCTGAAATTAGTCAGTTAATTGCTTTTACGCCTGACTTTTTAGAAATCCATTTTACCGAAGGTATGGACTCGAGCTCTTTGGCAAACATTACTATTTCCACCTCTCCCGCTTTAAGCATTCAAAATAATTATGTTTTTGGAAGCTTTCCTTCCGTGATGACTCTTCAGTTTAACGAAGATTTAATCCCATCACTAGACTACACAATTGAACTGCAAAATGCGGCCGATTGTTGGTTGAACTCAAACAATATGAATGGAGCTTTTGCCCTACCGGGACTTCCTGCCGATGGAGACATTGTGATTAATGAAATTTTATTCAACCCTCTTTCTGGAGGCAGCGATTGGGTGGAGCTTTACAACAACTCTGATAAACTAATTGACCTTAAAAACTGGGAAATAGCGTCATTTAGTAATGATACTATTAGTGGAAATAAGTTAATTGAAAATCATTATTTATTAAAGTCTGGAGAGTTCGTAATTCTCGCTGAAGACACATTACAGATTCTTCAAAACTACCCGGCATATATAGCAGGAAATGCAATTCAAATGGATATTCCGAGTTATAGCAATGATGACGGAACCGTCTTCATTATTTATCAAAACTCCGTGCATGACGAAGTATCTTATTTGGCAGATTGGCATTTTTCACTTTTAGATGATGAAGACGGTAAGTCACTAGAAAGAATTGACCCGAATGCTGAATCAAACGACAAAAACAATTGGCACACTGCAGCTGAAGCAATTGGTTTCGCTACGCCGGGTGGGGAAAACTCACAATTAAATACTCTTGTTACTAATGGAACCTTCTCTTTTTCCAGTGAAACTATTTCGCCAGATAATGATGGTTTTGAAGATGTCTTAAAGATTAATTATGAAATGTCGGAACCTGGACTCGTTGGTCATTTTTCAATTTACGATGATCGAGGAAGAAAAGTAATTGATGTAATCACTTCAGAGTTGCTAGGCATGTCAGGGTCTTTTGTTTGGGATGGTGTTCGAACAGACAACACAAAGGCATCAATCGGCATCTATGTTGGAGTGTTTGAAGTTTTTAATCTTGACGGAAGTATTTTTTACACCGACAAGAAAGCTTTGGTTGTCGCCGGAATGCTTTAAAAGAACATAGAATGTTGAGCCCTGCATCAAAAGGTTGGATTAATAAGTATTTTGATCTTCTTGACAAGAAAGAGGTTTCCTTAAGCTTATATCGTCCAGAAGGAATGAGAAAGTTAAATTTTATGCATCTCACACTTTCTAATTCAGGAATTGTTTACGGGCATTCTTTAAGTTTTATTTTCGCAAAAAAAATAGACAGTGCGGGTTGGACAAATGAGGAAAAGCTTAAATTTCTTTTATTTGAGTCACACCTGTTCATATACACTCAGGTCAATAATAAAAGTATCTTTAATAGGCATGTGTTTATTAAAGAGCTTTGTTCTTTCTACCAAAATTATAGTGTAAATTATATCTCCAACCTTTTCAAAGGGTTCATAAAAGAATCCGAAGAACAGAAAATTGAAAAAATATTATCGAAAAGAATTGAAATAAAAGTTAACCTTCTTGAAAACAAATGGTGGGTTAACTCATTGAGCAATGTGTTTTGTTTTATTGATGTTATTCTCTTTGATGATTTCCTGCATAAAGAAAAAAGTGAGGCCCTTAAAAGCTACCAGTTATTCAGTTACAATGCAATGCTTTCTGTAATTCTTGCGGCACGTGCTGATGGTGAAGTTCAATCACAAGAGCGCTCTATTTTTAATGTGTTTCTTGCTTCTACAGGACTTGAAGAAAAAGCAAGAGAAGAACTTAAGCAAAAATTAAAAATGGGAACAACATTCAATGATTTTTCTTTCTTTATAAAAAGCCACTGGCTTCTTAAACGATATTTACTTGACGTGGCCATTCTCACGGCGCTCTGCAATGATCGATTGTTATATGAGGAAAAAGAGTTCTTAGACCGTTTTTGTGATGAGTTTGAAATCCCCAAGGAAGAGTTAGAAGAAAACATCAATACAGCCGAGAATTTTTTAATAATGTCTCAAAATAATGTCGAGTTTTTAAAAGCAAATTCATCTTATAAAAAAGTCTACTCAAGCTTAACAAAACGTTGGCGAAAAATAATTTTACGAAACAGAGAAAAGCTATCGGAAGAACTATCGGAAAGTAAAGAGTTAATTTCTCTAGTAAAAAAATCAATGCATCAAGAGCTTACAAACGAAGAAAAAGACTTGGTGAAATCACAATTTAAAGACGTATTAAAATCAGTGCCTTCCCTTGCTATTTTTATGTTTCCTGGTGGAGTAATACTACTCCCTTTAGTTCTGAAAATTATCCCGGATCTTTTACCTTCTGCTTTTAAGGAGAATCAAATCGATTCATAAAAATAAGCGCTTTATTTTATGGAAGATTGGACTCAATAAACTTAACGGCATAAAGCTTATCCCAGTATTTACCCGTTAGAAAAAACTGATCTGTTGCATCATTATATGCAATACCATTTAACACCTCTCCTTTTCCACGAGCTAAGTTAACAAAATCAGTTGCGTCAATTTGCTCTAATATTTTTCCAGATAATGGATCAATAGAAACAATCATACTTGTCGTCCAAACATTTGCGTAAATTTTCCCATTTACATATTCTAACTCATTTAAATACCCTATTGGTCCTTGATGGTTTGAAACCTCTAATGTTCTTTCAATTTCAAACGTTTCAGGGTTTCTAAAAACAATTCTTTCTGTTCCGTTTGACATTATTAATGAGTTTCCATCGTTACATAGCCCCCAACCTTCTCCGGTATAACTATATTCTCCCAAAAGACTTAAGTTAGAATTTACATCATATTTATAGCATTTACCATTCTTCCATGTAATTTGATACAGAACGTCATTCAAAATTGTTATACCTTCTCCAAAGTAACCTGCTTGCAAACCTATTTTTTGTTTGTGCTCTCCAGATTCAACATCAACTTCCGCAACAAGAGTACTTCCGTTTGTTCCGGGATCTCCTGTTCCTTCATACAACTTGCCTTTATAAAACTCTAACCCTTGGGTAAAACTCACTGTTTTATGGGGATACTTGTTAGAAATCATAATGTTTAACTCTTCTGGAATAATGTCAGAAAGTACTCTAACCATTCTTTCATCTTTATAAACAGTACCATCAATACCTATTGATTTAAGCATTAAGTTTTTCGCACCAAGACCATGCTTACTAGCGTCGAGAATACATGTTAACATTCCATTTGGAGATGACCAAGAACCGATTTCTTCATTGTTAAACAAAACCTCAACACTTGCTACATCTTCCTTCACTTCGATCTCCAATGGTGTCTTGTCATATAACTTAACAGCCAAGTTTTCTTTAAAAGTAAAAGTAACTGGGTTCTCCTTTATTTTTGTTGGGCCGTTATCAAATAACGGTTTTAACAAAAGAAAACCGCCAACAAAAACTATTAAACCGACTACTAAGTATTTTTTCATTTTGTTTATATTCTAGATTCAATATCATTTGCATCAATACCTGAGTGGGTAGCGCTATATATTATTTGACCTCCTGAAACAACAATTGCTTGAGGTGACTGATGTATTACTCCAGATAGTTCGGCTAATTTATTTGACACATCTCTGTGCGCTATTAAATCAATAAAATAAAGATTGCATTCCGCTTCTTTGTTCCAATTCCTTTCAAAACCATTTAAGGCCATTGATGAAATACTGCACCTTGTGCTGTGTTTAAAAAACAAATTTGGTTTATTTTCTGAACTAGAATATACTTCTTCCAACATCTCAACAGAAGTAATATTATTCCAATTTAATGTCTCTTTTGGTTCACTAGAAAAATTAAAAAAACCCATTATATACCAGCTTTAAATTGTTTTAAAAAACGAACATCATTTTCAGAATATAAGCGTAAATCATTTACTTTATATTTTAATTGCGCAATTCTTTCGACTCCCATTCCAAAGGCGAAACCTGAATATATTTTACTATCAATTCCGCTTGCCTCAAGGACATTGGGGTCGACCATTCCACACCCCAAAATTTCTAGCCATCCAGTGTATTTACAAACATTGCACCCCTTAGAGTTACAAATTGTGCACGAAACATCTACTTCCGCACTTGGTTCTGTAAAAGGAAAGTAAGAAGGGCGTAATCTTATTTTTGCTTTTTCTCCAAAAATTTCTTTAGCGAAATATAAAAGCGTTTGTTTCAAGTCAGCAAACGAAACATCTTTGTCAATGTACAAACCCTCCACCTGGTGGAAAAAACAATGTGCTCGAGCAGAAATTGCTTCATTTCTATACACCCTGCCAGGCGATATCGTTCTCAATGGTGGCTTTTGCCCCTCCATCACTCTGACTTGAACTGAAGATGTATGTGTTCTCAAAGCCATTTCTTTTTCACCTTTTTCTATGAAAAAAGTATCCTGCATATCTCTTGCTGGGTGTTCTGGAGGAAAATTTAATGCAGAAAAATTATGCCAATCGTCCTCAATTTCTGGACCTTCGGAAACCGTAAATCCAACCCGGTTAAAAATCTCTATTATTTCACTCCTCACCAAAGAAAGGGGGTGTCTTGCTCCTATTTCTATTTGATCAGAAGGACGAGATAAATCAATTTTATTTTCATCTTCTGAAGATGAATTAAGCGTCTCTTTCGACATGTCAAATTTGTCTTGCGCCATTTTTCGTAAGGCATTCATCAATTGACCTGCTTCTTTCTTCTCTTCGTTTTTGACTTCCTTAAGCCAACCAAAAAGACCCTTGATCTTCCCTTTAGAACCTAAATATTTAATTCGAAAATCTTCTAATTCTTTTAGGTTAGAAAGCCCTTCTTTTTTTATCTCTTCCTCTATTTCCTTAATTTTTCCCTTCATCCCAAAAATATTAAATTGCAATGTTTCACAACTCAAGTGTAACTATTTACGTCTAATAATTGTTTTACTGAAACAATAATCATCTTAATAGCGTACGAAGTTAAGAAATTAAGAAACAATCGTGATTCGATATATATAAAAAATAGTTTATCTTTGGGAACCTACAGATATTTATTTTAAAGAATATTAAGACTATGTTTAGAAGAATTGGAATACTTTTTTTGTTGACTTTATCATTTGGGTTTTTGCATTCGTGTAAAAATAAAAACCCTTCTGTCGCAAAAATATTCGTGCGATCATCAAGTAACCAACTGGTTCCTGGAGCAAAAGTTATTATTATCGGTGATGTTAATTCTAATCCAGAAACAAAGCAAGATGTTGACACTTTAATTACGAATGAATCTGGATTTGTAGAGTTTTACCTTACTCCTCACTTTGAGTTAGGGGGTGAAGAATACGAAGTGGCATACTTTGACATACTAGTTAAGTCATCCGTTTCTGGAGAAGGTAGTGGTTATATTAGAACACGAGTTCACACAACAGCTGTAGAAACAGTTTATATTCAATAAAAGAAAAATTATGCGTTTAAATAAATTATTTTTCATCGCGAGTGCATTATTAATTTTAGTTGCTACGACAGCAACAAGTTGCAGAAAAAAAGCAGACACAATAGTTAAAGTGATCATTATTGATGCTGAAACAAATGCAATTGTCGCTGGAGCGAGTGTTATACTTGAAGCAAACCCATCTTCCGGACAGCCGCCAAAGGAACCTAGTGAATTATTTCCAATGGAGTCTACTTCTAATTCTTCGGGAGAAGCCGTATTCAATCTGAATGAAGTCTATCAACTTGGTCAAGCTGGTGTTGCTATTCTTGACATTGTAGTAACGTCATCTTCTGGAAACGGCGTTGGTGTTGTTAAAGTTGAACAAGAAGAAACAACCACCGAATCGGTTTTTATATAAATCGTTCCTATTAAAATATTCAAGGGAAGACAAATTGTCTTCCCTTTTTTTATGAATAATGAATTTCACTTTCTTCAACGAGCGAGTCGCCCCTCATTTTTAAAAAAAGTTGAATTAGTGCAACAACATCCTTTTCACAATAGACTTTAATTCGCTCTAAACCTTGTTCTTCATAATATACTCTAGCAACGTCCGCTCCAGAAATATCATCTTTTGGGGTTGGGATATTAAACACATGACAAAGAAGTGCTAATGATGTATACGCCTTAAAGTCTCCGAACTTCCATAGTTCCATTGTGTCCAAATGATTAATTTCCCACGGTTTTTTTCCGGCGATATTCAACGTCTCAGGTAATTCTAAGCCGTTAATCAACATTCTCCTACATATATATGGGAAATCAAACTCTTTCGCGTTGTGACCGCATAGAATGCTGTTTGGAGAGTTATAGTGCTCACCTAAAAGACTACTGAATTGTTTTAATAACGTTTCTTCATCATCATGATAAAATGATTTCATTCTAATTTGACGACCAGTAGATGTGACCGTAACAAACCCAACAGAAATACAAACAATTTTTCCGAACTCGGCATATATACTTCCTCTTTCACTATAGATCTCTTCGAAAGATTTATCATCTTTCTGCATGAACCTTGTTTTCGATTCGAACAGTTTCTTTCCTTCTGAATCCATTTCGTTATAATTATAGATCAAAGGAGCTGTTTCAATATCTAAAAATAAAATTTTTTCTGTCTGTACTTTCTTTAGCATTCTTCTACTTTTTTTTGCGTTTGTTATTTAAGTTAATGAAAATTATTACTTCCTTTCATAAAGTTCCACGATTAATTTAATTTTGTACCAATGGCTGAACATTTAGAAATAAGTTCCGGAGAAAAGGAAGAGGTATACGCGACACTGCTCAAACAAGTTGTTGCATTAGTTGGTGACGAGACAGATCAAACAGCAAACCTCGCTAATGTTTCGGCAGCACTTCAACAAACCTTTAATCATTTATGGGTTGGGTTCTATATGGTTAAAGATGGAGAGCTTGTGCTAGGGCCTTTTCAAGGGCCGATTGCTTGCACTCGGATACAAAAAGGTCGCGGTGTGTGCGGAAAATCATGGGAGGACAAAAGAACCTTTGTTGTGGATGACGTTGATGCTTTTCCTGGTCATATTGCTTGTAGCTCTGCTTCAAAAAGTGAAATTGTTGTTCCATTGGTTAAGGAGGGCTCCGTGATTGGTGTTTTAGACGTGGATAGCTCAGAATTAGCTACCTTTGATAACGCAGATAGTAAATACTTAAACCTTCTTTGTGAATGGCTAGTTACCGTTATTTAATTCTTTTACCCTTATTTTTTGTCCTTTCTTGCGCTCAGATTGGCACAATTACCGGAGGTATGGACGATGTAGTTGCACCACAACCAATTATGAATAAGGTTGAGCCAAAGAATGAATCAATCAATTTCACCGCTAAAGAAATTAAAATTCCCTTCAATGAATTTATTAAGCTAAAAGATGCGTCCAGCAATATTCGAATTGTTCCGCCACACGCAACAATAAAATCAAGTATAAAAGGAAAAGTGTTAACGCTTAGGTGGGATGATACACTTCAGGAGAATACAACTTATGCCATCTATTTAAATAATGTCGTTCAAGACATCACTGAATCCAATGATACGTTGATTCAATATGTGTTTTCAACAGGAGCCAGCATTGATAGTTTGTCATATTCGTTAAAAATTGTTGATGCCATCAATAACACTCCCATTAATAAATGCGTAGTGGCTTTGCGCGACACCGCTTCAAATGAACTACAAAGTTTTGCAGAGTCAGATATTAACGGAAATGTTCATTTACGCTATTTACCTTCAAAATCATTTAAAGTGATTGCTTTTTTGGATGAAAATGGCGATTTAACACTACAAAATCATGAAAAAGTGGGTTTTAAAGGAAATCAAATTGTGAATATTAATCAACAAATTATAGACTCTATACCAATCCGGCTTTTTCAACCTGTTCTGCTTCCAAAAATTACAACAGCAAAATACATTAGCAATGGAACGTTTGCCATTGGTGCCACAACTAAAATTGATGATGCACAAATTTTCATAGACGGGTCAACGGTAAACTCTGAAAAAATCAGAACGTTATCTAATGACAGTCTTCTTGTTTTTCATGACACTAGAAATATAAATGAGCTTCAACTAATTGTTTCAACTTCTGTATTGAGAGACACCAATAAAATTCGCTTCAATGATTATAAAAAAAAGAGACCCGTCTCAATCCGTCCTTTGAATTCAAAGAATACATTTTCTCCGAGCGATACAATCTCATTCAACTGCACGGACTATATTGAATCTGTTGACACGAGTTTAATTACTTTGTTAAATAAAGAAGACTCTACACGTATTCACAACTATTCCGTCAATTTTAAATATAATCAATTGTATTTTCAGCTAGGCAAAGAAGAATTGAATACACTTAATATAACTTTTAATAACGGCGCTATTATAACGACACACGGGTCAACAAAACTTAAGGTTTATGATCTAGAGTTACTGCCAAAAAGAAAATTTGGTTCGATAAAAGTTCAGGTAGAAAATTATTCTTCTCCCATTATTTTACAGATCTTTAAGAATGGAAAACTTAAAGAAGAAAGGGCAGTTGACCCATCCACATCATCCATTCTGTTTGAGGAGTTAGAACCCAACTCTTACTCTTTTAGAATAGTTGAAGAATCCATAATTAATGGTGTTTGGGACACTGGAGACTTAGAAAGTCACACTCAACCTGAGACCATTTATTACTATTCAAAACCAATAAAGGTTAGAGCAAATTGGGAAGTTGAAGCGACTTTAATTAAAGACTAATTGAAAATGAAAAATGCATTGTTTTTTGTGTTTGCTTTAATTCAAATGAATGTTTCTGCGCAGAACGCTGATATTGATCTTTTAAGAAAAATAAATGTGGACAGAAATCCTAAGTTGGATCAAACGCTTTCTTTAATTACAAACACGAGTACCCCTATCAGCTTTTTAATGCCTGCCGCAGTTTTCACAATTGGACTTGTTAATAAAGACAGTCTCTTAAAACGAAAAGCTTTCGTCATCGGCGGTTCTTTAATAATAAGCACGGCAATTTCTACAGGAATTAAATTTGCCGCAAACCGAGAGCGCCCATTTGAAACTTACCCAGAAATAATAAAACTAACAAAGGGAGGCAGCCCTTCTTTTCCTTCTGGACACACTTCCGTTGCTTTTAGCGCAGCGACCAGCTTAAGTTTAATGTTTCCAAAATGGTATGTTATCGCTCCAGCTTATGTTTGGGCCGGGGCTGTTGGTTATTCAAGAATGCATTTAGGTGTTCATTATCCTTCAGATGTGCTCGTCGGCGCTGCTATTGGAGCTGGTTCTGCCTTACTAAGTAAATGGGTGGTTCATAAAATATATTCACGAAAAAAGAATAAGGCAAACTTAATTTAGCCAATTCATTTTTCTTATTTTTAGCCCATGCTAGAAGCACTTCGCAGGTTTAAATTTTCTTATTCTCTTTATAATTTTTTTCAAAAGAAAAAGTTAGTTTATAACATACCGTTGTATGAGAAATACGGGTTAAATAAAAAGTATTATTCTTCCGTTTCAAGTGTTGATTTCAAGGGGTTAGATAATCCAAAGAATGTCCTAGACGAATTCGACTCTCGTGATATTCTTCCAAAAGATCCTTTATTTAACAAACTCGATAGCAATACACAATCAGAACTGCTCAAATGGTCTAAAAATGGGTATGCTATATTAGAAAAATTTTTCTCTAACGAAGAAATAGATTCTTTTAACAACGAGGTAAACTCTTTGGTTGAATCGAAGCAAGCAAACTGGAAGAACAACGGAAATAAGATCATGTTTGCGATTCATAAGTCTGCTTTATTGCACTCTGCTGGAAGCAATAAAAAACTAATCTCAATTTTAAACCTTCTATTGGGAAAAAAAGTGAGCTTATTCCAAAGTATAAACTTTCTAAAAGGCAGTCAACAAAGGTCCCATTCAGACTCAATTCATATGACCACCTTTCCATATGGTAATTTAATTGCTGTTTGGGTCGCGCTTGAAGATATTACCCCAGATTGCGGACCTTTGCATTATTATCCAGGGTCACATAAGCTACCTTATATATTCAACGAGGCATACTCTAATGTTGGTTCTAAATACAAACTGGGTGACAAACATTACTCTGTGTATGAAGATCTTATTGAGAGTGTAATCAAAGATAATGATTTTCAAAAGGAAATCTTTCTTCCAAAAAAAGGAGATGTTTTAATATGGCATGCTAACGTTTTACATGGAGGGGAAAAAATGACAAACCCTGATAGCTCAAGGAAAAGTATGGTTTTTCATTACTATACCGACGACGCTGTTTGTTTTCACGAAATAACACAACGTCCAACTTTAAAATAAGACTCTTATATTTCTGAAAACCTCCACTTATATAAGGTCGTGAACAATACCGTTCCGAAAACATAAATAATTTCAGGAAAAATGTGAAATTGTGAAAGTCCAAAAGTTAACCCACAAAAACCAATAACCACAATGAAGGCTTGAAGATGCTTACTCCATAAGTCTTTCATTATCGTGTTTCTGTATTTTGCTCTCGCTAAAAATTGCATTTTATACTGCTGATACCCCACAAAAAATAACAAAGGAAAGAGAACATATCCTTGTTTTATTCCTAATTCTGTATAGTTCCAAAAGTTTTGGGCTTGTTGTTTAAAGTCAATAGATGGATCTATGGACCTCATCACTGCGTGAATTAATACAATAACAATAAAAATTAAAAACAGGCTTATCAATCCGCTTTTAACCCACATTAACTTATTCGACTTCTCCAATTGAAAGTCCGTTGTTTTTCTGGATTTAAGGTGAATTACAAATTCATTCGCAAACAAGTCGATGATGTAAAACAAGAGAATAAAATATAAACCCCAATCCCAAAGAAAAAAACCAAGCAACGGAATTAATGCTTCGGAAAATAATTGAATCGACTTTTGACTCATATCTATCTAATCTCGTACGCTCGATCTCTTGCTAAAGAAAACTCTGGATCAAATTTTAAACAATTAGAGTAGGCTTTTAAAGCTTTCTCTCTGTCTCCTTTGGATTGATGACATAATCCAAGATTGTACCATGCTTCCACGTATTTTGGGTTGGTTTCTATAGCGCTTTTGAAAAAATAAAGAGCGCTATCTATATTCTTCTCTACTCTATGGAGGTTTCCTTGATGAAACAACCCTCTTGAAACATAGAGCTCTGAAGTATCTTTGGTCATCTCCCTGTACATTTCTTTCGCTCCTTCTATTTGACCGTAAGTCTCTCTTGTAAATGCAACTTGATATTTAACTTCTAAATTATTAGGCTCTAACTCATGTGCTGTTGTAAAGTACTCCACACAGACCGGATTGTCCTCACTTTGATAAATTTGTCCTAAAATAAAGTATGCCGCAAAAAATTCTGGATCCCTTTGAATTGCCGTTTCATATGACGACTTTGCAAGTTCTTTATTTTTTAGCATTAAATAAGCCGTTCCCTTTAAAACATAAGCATCTCTATATTTTTGGTCAACTCTTAACGCTTCATTGACATATTGAAATGTTTTTTCAAAATCCTGTTGAAAAAGAAAAGTTGAAGCTAGCCCGACCAGTGCTGTCGTATTTTTAGGTTGCTTTTTAACAATGATCTTATAGTGTCTTTGTGCAGCAATAATATCAGACAAAGAGCGATTTTCTCTATTGTTTAATATTTGAGCATAAAGCAGTCTCGCTGATAAGTTATTTGAGTCCAACCGGAAAGCCCGAGAAGCATCCACCATCGCAAGGTCGTGGTTATATTCTTTAAAGTTATTTTCTCCCCTCTCTACTAACAAAGGAACACTATCAGGGTTTAAGACAATTAAGCTATCTAGGTTAAGGGGTTTATCGCTTGTCGTGACTGGCAGGTTACTGTTATTATCACAGCTTACTATTGAAGAGAATAATCCTACAAAAAAAAGAAAGGTAAAAATATGCGTTTTCATGTAACAAAGTTATTCGAATTTTTATTATTTACACTCCTATTCATTAGTTCGTTTATCCTGTTCACTCAATTCTTGAACGTATTTAGCCAAGAGGTTACACTTTACTCAATATTTTGTAAATTTGTTGCATGAACAAATACACCCGTATTTTATTAATACTTGTCGTTCTCTTAATTGTTGATTATTCCTTTAGTCAGGGCTGTTCTCAATGTAAACTTTTAGCCGAGCAGGGCAGTGAGGTTGATGAAGATTCTTTTGGGACTAATATCAATTCAGGTATACTCTATTTGATGGCATTACCTTACATAGCTTTGGTGATCGTGTTAATCGCATTCAGAAAGAAAGTTATGATGCTTTTTAAGCGTTAAAACCTTTGTTTTCCTCTGGTTTTAAAAAGAGAATTACTAAAATTAGTATATGACAAGGAGAATTCTAACGAGCCTCCACTATAAGCTCTTCTTAGTTTTGAAATCGTCACATCATAAGACATTCCCAACTGAAAACCTCTCCAGTGTATTAATACAGAGGGAATAACCGCATCAAAATGCCTGTAATATGCTCCAAAACCAAAAAATGATTCTTGGGTGTTTCCAGTAATTTTAGTGCCGTTTTCAAACCTATACCTCAGCATACCGCCTATCAACGTCTCATAATGCCCGCCCTGCATAAACTGCACACCATTTATATCAATAGCCAGTGGGCTACCTTGTATTTCTTTAACTATACCAATATGCCCTACATACTTTCGGTGAAGTCGTTCTGCTTCTCCAGAAGAATACTTCAATACAGGTGCGTTTAAATGAAAACCTGCTATGCCGAGCTTAAATTTAAACTTGTTGTTTCTTTGAAATGTATTTTTTCCACCATCAAACACATAAAAAATTCCCGCAGATGCGTCAATATAGTTGAATGAAACCAACGTGTTCGCTTCTCCGGCAAGAGATAAATCAAATCCTGAACCATCCCATTGAGACATAAAAGAAACATTACTTAAATCAGCCTTTCTCTGTCCCATTCCTCCTTGAATACCTAAAGAAATTGAATGCCCGGAACCTCCCATTGGCAAAACACCGCTTAATGTTATGGAGCCATTTTGATTTCCAAAATTAGAATCTCCTCCTTGATCATTAAACATAACCAATCCAAGTCCTAAATATGGTTTTTTATTGTGTCGTGTTTTTCCAATGTTTATGTCCGCTGCTATTGCCGTAGTCATGAACTGAGTGTTTCCGCCTAGCCATTGATTTCTATGATTAATAATAACCCTTTCCCAGCCATCGTATACACCTGCAGCTCCTGGGTTTATAAATAAAGGTGTTTGAGAAGATTGGGCAAAATGTAAATCTTGAGCGTTAAGAGTTATCCCTCCAAACAATGCCAAACAAAACACTAATCTTATTTTCATCTTATTTAACTAAAGTGATGTTTCCTGACAATGTCTCTGAAGATCCATCAGTGTATTTAACGTCTACCATGTATGCAAATACACCTGGGTTACATGGTAAGCCATTGTGTGTTCCGTCCCATTCAAAATTGAAGTCTGTAGTGTACAAAATTTTATTTCCCCATCTATCGTAGATGAAAAACTCAATACTTGTGATGTTTTTCCCAACAATGATTGTATAAATATCGTTAGAGCCATCTCCATTTGGAGAAAACCCAGTAGGTATATGAATACCAACGATACACTCTACCAATGATGCATTTGGATCACAAATATCTAATGGGTTTGTATTATCAGCAACCTCAATACCATCAATTACACCATCACCGTCCGTATCTGGATTGTTTGGGTCAGTACCAATAGGAATTTCATCACAATCTGTTAAACCATCGCCGTCAGTATCAACAATAGAAAGTCCTAATGGATCGCATGGGTCCAACGGGTCAGTTAAGTCTCCATTTGGATTGTATGGCGTAGAAGGGTCGTCAACACCTGTTAATTCTTCACCATCTGTTGCCCCATCCCCATCCGTGTCAGGATTGTTTGGGTCTGTTCCCGCTACATTCTCAACCGCATCAAAAACACCATCTCCATCTGTATCTGTTTGACATCCTGGGAAAAAATCATCTGGATCACAGGGGTTCAGCGGGTCACTTGTCCCGCCAGAAACAAGGGGTGTTGACGGGTCATCTATTCCCGTAATTTCTTCCCCATCGTTTAGCCCATCTCCATCAGTATCTGAATTATTCGGGTCTGTCCCGGCTGTTGCTTCATCCGCATTAGTCACGCCATCATTGTCAGGATCACAATTGTCTCCGGAATTATTTGGGTCACAGGGGTCGGTTTCATCCGAAATTCCTGTCGCAATGGCTGGTGTTCCCGGGTCGTCATTTCCTGTTGTTTCTTCACAGTCGGTTAAGCCATCTGCGTCGGTGTCAGTTATAACTGCTCCTATTGGATCACATGGGTCTAATGGATCTGTACCGTTGGTTATTTCAACACCATCATCAATTCCATCTCCATCCGTATCAGGGTTGGTTGGGTCCGTTCCGTAAATGTTCGTTTCATCCTCATTCAATATACCATCTCCATCGATATCTGGAGATTCAACAATAAATACTGCAACAATATTCTCTACACCGGCAATTGTAAGACTGTTTGTGTCTTCTGTAATTGGGTTTGACATTGGTCCTGTTGTGTACTCCCAATGGTCAAACATATACCCTGGATTTGGAACCGCGATTGTATTTGTTTCAATCCCTCCGAAATAAGATGTGGTCCAAGGGTAACTTGGAGGCCAAATGGAGTTTACTTTAATGGTTCCTGCTCCAACTGGGGTTACATCAAATGTTACATCAAAAGGGCCTGTAAGATCATAGCAGTCAATCAAACCGCTTTCCATCGCCAGGCATCTATCATTAATAAAGTCTCTTAGTTGCTGCACATTCCCATTCCAACCAGAAATAGAGCCTCCCCATTTATTTACCTGTCCAACCATTTCTGGGGCAATTTCATTAATCATACTATCCAAAAGTGTTAGCATATAATCACAAGAAAAAGTAGTGTTAATTAAATCTGTGTATCGTGCAATGTAATATTGCTCAACAACAGGGTTTTCATTGATTAGTTTTGATAAGATTTCAGTGTGTCCTTGACCTCCTGGGTCAGGTAAGTTTTCAGCGTTGCAGGGGTCAGCGTTTGCTGTTTCATCTGGTATTCCGGTATAGTTTACATAATGTCCAAATGTAGCATCCATATCCCATAAGGTATATCTCCATTTTGTTTTTGATCCTGCAGGATCCATTCCCCTGAACCAAGCTGTATTCCAGTTTAACCAATCCATATTAACTACATATGAATTAAACATAAAATAATCGCAAAGTGATTTCCATTTTAATTGAGATTGAACATAATCAAAACTTGCACCGGGAGCCATACTATTTGCATTCACATAAGCACGCAATGCATCCCAATCACTTTGAGCATTAGGAGCGCCATATTCTTCCCACGTTGCTCCCCAAGTTTTTAAATATTGTAAATTAAATTTATCTTGATCATAATAATAGTCTGTGTAGTCATGGTCATCTGCTTTCTCCCTAATTTCATAGACTCCCCAATATTGACCGTTTAAATACACAACACAGGGTCTCCATGTTCTTTCATCTAACAGCATGTCGGAACGAATAGATAATGTATGAATGAATGCATCTCTAATGTGCGCGCCACCAGTCTCAAAAGGATAGTTATCACTCGCTCCAGGCTTCAGCATTACTCTTTGAAAATCCGTTCTGGTTTTATCTGGGAAAATTTGATGGTCAAGATCATCATTATACCCCATCTGATCTTTCATGATAAAATCAAATCCTCTTTGGTCATAGAACCATGAATCATTTCCATGTTTATTGAATCCGCCTTCTCCTTCATCAATAAAGCTTCCGTCTTGCTCAAACAACTCAAAAGACCCTACCTCATTAAATGGAGATTGATTACCATTCGCCACTAAGTCATATACTCCTGTTCCGCAAACGGAAACAACAGGAACTCCATGATTTTCATTTATAAAATATGTGTTTGATTCGGTAAAACTTGGTTTGTCCACGCCAAAAGACGCTGCACGAACAACAGTCGTTGTTGAAATGCTAACTGCTCCTGTATATGCCGTAGAACCAAGACTTGGTCTAGAACCATCTGTCGTATAGCGAATTGTTGCAGAAGCATCTGCACAAGTCATAGTCAATGATTGAGCGCCTACATAAAACCCTGGAGCTAAACTTAATTGAGGTTTTGGTTCATAAAAATTTTCCGCTCCTGTATTGTTTGCATTAGGTGTGGGGTTTGTGAAAAGTTTCCAGTCAACTGCTCCGTTTGTTGATCGCCCAACAGAGTGACCTGTTTTTGTTAAATGAACAATTTTTATAGAATCTAAAACATTACCTAGGTTATTGGTTAAAATTATCCACTCCCCTTGTGTTTGTTTTAAATTAAAATTCGGGTGCAGGTCTGTACCATTAACCAGACCTCTTTTAGAAGCAACGACCATCTTAAATCCATTTGCAGGAATAGACCCACTTGGAATTTGCCACTTTAATAAATTTGAAGCTTTGTCTGATAAATACATTCCCGTCATATCAATTGCTGCGCCTGTTGCATTGTATAGCTCTATCCAATCTTCATTTTCTCCAAACCCATCGATGTATTCAGTATCATTTGAACATGAGTATTCATTAATAATAATTTGAGATTGCGTAAATTCAACACATTGAAAAAGGGCAAGAAAAATGAAAATGATTGCTTTTGTGTGTTTTTGCATGGGTATCGTTTTATTTTCTCTATTTTTAAACTGGGTGCTACGTTGTGTAATATCAAGGTTTTAATCTGAAAAACCTATATTTGTGACGAACAAACTTCTTGAAAGGTTGTATTCTTAAATTTTAATAAAATGTTTTATTCTTATGAAATTAACCTCTTTTTTATTTCTTGCAAGCATTCTCTTTTATGGCACTTCTTCTTGTAAAAAAAATGCTGGTCCGGGCGGGTCTTCTTCTATAGCTGGTGTTGTTCATGTTTATGAATACGATGGAGCCGGAAACCTTTTAACCGAATATGATGGACATGAGGAAGATGTTTATATAATATATGGAGAAGGCACAACTACCCATGATGATAGGGTAAAAACATCATATGACGGAACGTTTAAATTCGATTATTTAGAAAAAGGAATTTATCATGTTTTTGCCTATACCGATTCTGTCGCTTCAGCTAGTGGAAAAGGAATTATTCTCAGTACGGTCGAAATTACAGAGAAAAAGAAATCGTTCATGATGGATACTATATTCATTGAGAAATGAAAGGCTTTATAATCGTGTTTACTCTTTTTTTTACTACGCTGTGTTTTAGCCAAAACAATGATTATATGTTATGGTTAAGATCTGGAGTAAAAGGCAAAGTTGTGAAAAATTTATCTTGGAGTGGGGAGTTAAATGGTCGGGTTGGCGCTTTTGGTTTAGAAACCTTTTTTCCTCAAGCCGGTTTAGAGTATGAGCTTACAAAGTGGTTTCGTCCATCAGTTGAGTATCGTTTTTTAATTGATAGAAATAAATACGGAAACTATAAGGCCTCAAGTCGAATAAATTTTAATGCGAACTTTAAGAAAAGTGTCAAGCGCCTTGGTTTTGGGATTCGGTTAAGGTACCAATATGCTTTTAATAGTCTTTCGACACAAAGCTATAACTCTGATTTTGACAAAGCATTTAGGCTTAAAGGGCAAGTTGCTTACAAAATAAAAGGAAGTAAATTTACCCCCTTTTTAACAGGAGAATTATTTTTCGATCCACAATATGGTCCTAAAACCCCTGGTTTTAATAAATTAAGAATGGCGATTGGTTCCAAAATTAATTTAAAGGGTCCCAATTCACTTTCATTAAAGTACCAGTTCGACAAGAAATTTAGAAATTATTCCGATGGTTTGAGACATATCCTATCAGTGTCTTATGTCTACAAGTTTAAATAAGTTACTCTTCAACTTTTTCAACTTTAAACCCAAGATCAAGTACATTGTCTATTTCAGAAGAGGAGATTCCCTGTTCGAGTATAAAAGTGTATTTACCAGCTATAGGTAATTTTCTTTTATTAAACATTAAGGGGGTCTCTACAATAGACCCTGTTCTGTTTCCTATCCATGTACCATCTGAATTAGTGATGTTTATTTCGAAAGGCTCTCGAGCTTCTGTTCCATCGGGAGAAATCGTTTTAAGGAACACCCACAGGTTATTATATTTATAATCTGTGCTTACTCGTAAAGAAAGTGTAAAGTTATACTCCGTTGCTACATCTTCTATTTCTACAGGGAAAGATAGTTTAACATCGTCTTTCCATTCTCTATTTTCAAAAGAATAAACCTTTTCATAGTGCGGATGCTTGCTACAAGAGACAAATAGGATTAAAAGAACAACGATTATAAATTTATTTTGCGTCATTCTTTTGATTGGGTTTATTCGTTTTATTTCCTGGCTGTTCTTGCTTTTTCTTTCGATTATTGTTATTGCGTCGTTTTTGGTTTGGATTCCCGGGTTTCTTCCGTTGATTGCCGTCTTTAGCTTTGGCAGAAGTATGTGCTGGCTTCTTCTTTTTACCTTGGTTTTTACGGTTGTTATTTGGTTTTTTCTTCTTCTTAAAAGTGTGTTCAAAACGCTTTAAATCGTCTTGTCCGACCACGTTGGTATAATCAGGTTTTTGAACCTCTACTGTTTCAATAAAATCAGAAAGATCAAATGGTTTTTTACCGTCTTTATTTTGTCTAATTATCTCCCGCACGCGTTCAGGCTTCAAAGGAACTAGTGTTGATCCCTTACCATCATCGTATGCATACCACATTTCTTGCTTAAACACGTCTGTCTTAACGTGCATTGCTGTACCTTTTTCTGTCCTTAATTTAAGGTCTCCTTTTGGAAACGCTTTAAGGGCGTCCATGTACATATCTAACTCATAATTGAGACAACATTTTAATTTTCCGCACTGACCTGAAAGCTTTTGCGGGTTTAAGGATAGTTGTTGATACCTGGCTGCTGAAGTAGAAACAGATCTAAAATCTGTCAACCAAGTTGAACAGCAAAGTTCTCTTCCACATGAACCAATACCACCTAGTCTTCCGGCCTCTTGTCGAGAGCCAATTTGTTTCATTTCAATTCTTATCTTGAATTCCGAAGCTAAATCACGTATTAGCTGTCTAAAGTCTACCCTTCCTTCCGCTGTATAATAAAAAGTCGCTTTTGATAAATCCCCCTGATACTCAACATCAGAAATTTTCATCTGAAGGTTTAAGTTAACCGCTAGCTTTCGTGAACTAAACATCACTTCTTTTTCTAACGATCGTGCTTTTATCCATCGGTCAATGTCTTCTTGAGCCGCAATGGATTTTATTTTTCTTGCCTCCGAAGCCTTAAAACCAGGGGCTTTCTTTTTAACTTGTATTCTAGCTAACTCTCCGACAACTGAAACCACACCAACATCTGTGCCTGGTGAGGCCTCAACAACTACAACATCTCCAACTTGAAGTGATGTGTTGTTTGTGTTCTTAAAAAACGATTTTCTACTGTTCTTAAATCGTATTTCTACTATATCGTAAGGGGCTTGTCCGTTTGGTAAAGCAATGTTTGCCAACCAATCGTATACCTCCAATTTGTTACATCCGCCAGAACTACAAGTACCATTATTTTTACACCCATTAGGCGTTCCGCTTCCACAGTTGGTACAACTCATAGTTATGTTTTATTTGGGATAAAAATACATATTTTAATTCGATAAATAAATGAGAAAGATTTATGCTTCGTGAATAAAGCGCATCACTTTAAAGCACAAGTTTGTAAAAAGAATTTTACTGTTCGCGTTTCGCTCAATATGATAATAGGACTCACTGAAAGATTCTGACATACTTAAAATGTTATTTCCAGTAATAAATTGAGCGAAATTCTTCAAGAATGCGTCTTCATCTTCCGAAACTCGAGTAATGACATCTCCTGTATAATTTCGCAATAAACTTTGGCGAAACATATGAAGAGCGTATTGTAAAAACTTTTTTTGATTTTCATTACTTGTTGCAGAAATATCTTCTGCCCATTTAATCATGTCCAACACATTTTTTTTATAGCAAACCCGCATCAATTGCATAAAAACAATATGGTTTTCATTTTCTTCATCCTGACTTATTAACTCAATAGCTTCAATTAAATCTCCTTCAGCCCTTCCAGCTATACTTTCCAGAATGTCTGCACCTACATTTCGTTGAGTGCTTAAATGGTTGGTTAAGTCGTCCCATTCTAAACCAGGAACCCTCATGATTTGAGTACGAGAAAGTATTGTTTGTAATATTTTATCCTGCGATTCTGCCAAAAGAATTATTAATGTTTTTGGAGCAGGTTCTTCTATTAATTTTAAAAGTTTGTTTGATGCTTGCGTATTCATTTCTTCAGACATCCAAATAACCATCACTTTGTATCCTCCATCAAAGGATTTTAAGGTGAGTTTTTTTATTATTTCTTGGCTTTCATGAACACTAATGATGGGCTTTCTTTCTTTCTCATCAATTATTTTTAACCAATGGTTTAAACTAAAATAAGGTTGTTGCATTACTTGTTCTCTCCACTGTTTTATCAAAGGTGAAGATGATTTACTAATTGTTTGAACCGTCGGGTATGAAAAATGTAAATCCGGGTGCTCAAGCTTCTCTATTCTTCTACAGCTTGAACATGTCCCACAACTATCTGTTGGTTGTTTGTCTTCACAAAACAAATACTGAACAAAAGCAAGAGCCAAAGGTAATGCGCCATGGCCCATTTTACCTAGGAACATCTGAGCGTGACTTACCTTATTACTATTCACCTCATCAATTAGATGTTGCTTTAATCTAGTTTGTCCGATAACCCCCTTAAACTGCATGGAATAAAAGTAGTTGTTTTTTTGGAACTATTTTTGCCTATAGACCGAAGATTAATCATGAAATCTGTATATTTAGATTTATAAACAAAAATGAAATGAAGAAAGGATATATACTAGTAGCAACGATGCTTTTGTCGTTTGGAAGTTTTTCGGCAACAACAGTTGTCAAAAACCCTATGGAAAATGAAATTAAAGTTGGTGTTTCATTAACCGTTTCTGTTAAAAGTGATGGTGAACCGGTCAAAGGTGCTCTTGTTAAAATAGTTAGTAATAGAATGGTGATAGGAGCTGGAACTTCTGATGATTCTGGAAACACAAAAATTAGTATTGAATCTTATGGAGACCAACTTGTGACAATTGAGGTGTTTCACTCTATGTATAAATCAACAAAACTTCGTGATGTTGTTCTTACAGAAGGGAAGACATTTAATGTTACAATGGTTTCAAAAACAGAGTCAGCCGAAGACGTAAAAGCGGAGTCAGATGAAAAAGTAGCCAAAACTCAAGAACAACTTGAAAAAGAAAAACAAGCTACTCAAGAAGCTATAGAGCGAAAAGAAGAGGCTTTAAAAAAGCAAGAAGAGGCGAAAAAAGAAACGGAAGAAGCCAAAAAAGAAACGGAAGAAGCTAAGAAAGAAGCGGAAGAAGCCAAAAAAGAAGCGGAGGAGTTAAGAAATAGCGGAGAGTCAATGACTGACGAAAGACGAAAACAAATTGAATCCGACATTCAAGCAAGAGAAGAAGGTGCAAAGCAAAGAGAAGAAGATGCCGCAGCCAGACTAAAAGCCTTAGAAGATACAAGCAACAATACCGAATTAGTAAAAGATAAAGAAGCGGAAAAGGAGGCTAAAAAAGAAGCGGAAAAACTTCAGAAAGAACAAGAACAGGAACTTTCTAAGGCTGAAAAAGAAGCGAAGGATGCAGAAAAAGCAGCGAAAGAGGAGAAAGAAAAAGCAGAAGAAGAAGCAAAGAGCGCTGATAAACTAGCGAAAGAGGAAGAGAAAAAAGAGAAAGCAGCGGAAAAAGAGGCTAAAGAAGCGGAAAAGGAAGCCAAAGAAGCAGAAAAGGAAGCCAAAGAAGCGGAAAAGGAAGTTAAACAAGCGGAAAAGGAAGCTAAGGAAATGGCCGATCTTCAAAAAAAGCTGGACAAGTTAGATGAAGAGCAAAGTAAGCTTGATGATGACAGAAAAAAGCTGGATGGTGAGCAGAAAAAACTTGATAAGAGTATAAAAAAAGCGAAGAAAAAAGGAAAGAGTACTGAAAAACTTCTTGAAAAACAAAAGAAGCTAGGTGAGGATCACGCAAAGCTAAGCGATAAAGAAAATAAATTAGATGATAAGCGGAAAAAAGTCCTTAAAAAGATGAAATAATTTCATTCTAAATTTATTAAAAAAGCGACCTGTTTATTCGGGTCGCTTTTTTACTTTTACCCCATGAAATCAAGACTCCAATATTTAATACTAATGCACCTCGTAATACTCATGTGGGGTTTTACGGGTATTCTTGGTAAATTAATTTTATTAGACTCGGTTGTCATTGTTTGGTTTAGGGTAATCATTGCTTTTATTGCTCTTGGTTTGTATATGCTTTTTGCAAAAACATCATTTAAGGTTTCATCTAAAAAACATCTCGTTTACATTGCAATTGTGGGGGTTTTTGTGGGGGTTCATTGGTTAACTTTTTATAAATCTATTCAGTTATCAACTGCATCTCTCGGAATATTGTGCCTCTCGACAACAACCCTTCATGTTTCTTGGTTAGAGCCATTGGTAATGAAAAAAAGGTTTTCTTGGCTCGAATTTATATTGAGTATTATTGTGGTTTTGGGCATCTATATCACAACAGATAACTTTAGTGAAAAAGAATACACCGCTCTAATATATGGGTTAGTTTCTGCATTGTTTGCTGCTCTTTTTGCAGTCTTTAACACAAAACTGGCAGAAAAAGATTCCTCTAGCGTAATCTCTCTTTATGAAATGTTGTCTGCTAGTATCGCTATCACCATTTTTCTTTTTATTCAAGGGAACTTAAGTTCAGACCTTTTTGTAATGTCTTACCAAGATTTTTATTTGTTGTTGTTCTTAGGTGTTGCTTGTACATCTTTTGCTTTTTTAGCAACCATTACTGTTATGAGGGTGCTTGGCACTTTTACAGTTTCTCTATCAATTAACCTAGAACCCATATATACTCTCATATTTGCTATTGTATTGTTAAATGAAAATGCCCTTTTAAGCACTCGTTTCTATCTCGGGGCATTAATTATTATTCTTACTGTTCTTGCAAACGGTGTAATTAAAGCCGCTTTACAAAGGAAAAAAGGAAAACGCATCTCTTGATAAATCCATCCTTTATTATTACTTTGTTCTTATATTTGTAATTAAACTAAACTATTAAAAAACCAAAATATGAAAACCAAGAATTTTATTGTTCCTCATGACTTTACCGATGTTAGTAATATCGCTTTAGATCATGCCATTGCAACTGCACAGCCATATGATGCAGAAATATTCTTACTTCATGTTGTTGCTAAGAATAAAGAAATTGTTGATGCGGAAAACAGATTGGCAGAAGTTGTTGCCAACTACAAGTCAGACGTAAAGATCACACCTTCTATTCGTGTTGGAAATATTTTTGAAGACATTGGGGACTTCGCTGCAGAGCATCATGCAGACCTTATTTTTATGGGTATTCATGGAACTCAAGGTTGGCAGCATTTAACAGGAATGAACGCATTAAAAGTAGTTACTCACTCCTCTGTTCCTTTTATTGTTTTACAAGAAACAACTCCTAAAGAAACGGGGTATGATGACATTGTTCTTCCATTAGATTTAAACAAAGAAACTAAGCAAAAATTAGCGAATGTTTCAAATATTGCGAAGTACTTCAAGTCTAATGTTCACATTGTTATTCCACAAGAGTCTGACGAGTTTTTATCTCACAAGGTAAAGGCCAATGTAATATTTGCTAAAAAATATTTAGAAGAAAGAAATATTTCAATCACTATTACTGAGGTTCCTAGTAATGGTTTTGACAATGAAGTGATTAAACATGCTGTTAGTATTGACGCAGACTTAATTGCTATCATGAACTTAAATAAAAGTAATGTATTTGGTGTTTTAACTGCTAATCATGAAGAGTATATCATGACGAACGATGCTAAGATTCCTGTTATGATTATGAATCCTATTGAAGGAATTACAACTCTTTCTGTTGATTTTAACTAAACGACGTTATTAGAATAATTAAAAAGGCTGAAACAAATGTTTCAGCCTTTTTTGTTTAGTACTCATTTCTTTCTAATCTTTCTATCACCTCTCGAAGGTTTTGTTGTTTCTTTTTCCTTCTCGTCTTTATTGATGTTTTAGTAAAGTACTTGTGTGCCTTTAAAAACTTCACTTGCACCTCATCCCATTGCTTTGTGCCTTCCATTTTACCGTGTTCTATTAGCTCTCTGCATAGACGATCCGCAATCTCATGAAAGTCATCTCTACCCAGGTAGTCAAGATCAGCATCACAAATTATTTCCTCTAGTTGGTTTTTTGGTTTGTGTGGTATTTCTGTAACATAAATAAGTTCTTTTATTTTATCAATGTTTTTTTGCGTATAGCCATAGTTTGGTAAAATTTCTTGAGCCATTCTAGCACCAATCGTTTCGTTATGATCATACTTCTCGACAAATCCGGCATCATGGTATGAAGCCGCGGATTTAAGTAAAAACAGACCTTCATCTGTTACACCTTCAGAGAGCGCAATCCTCTCTACAGAATTAACAACATCCTTTGTGTGCGCAATACTATGGTAGTGTAAATTTTTCGACAGACCCTTCTCAAGCGTTTTAACAATATGCCTTTCTGCTTTGTAATAATTAATTGAACTGTATTGGTGTAGGTTTACAATTTCCTGAAATCTCTTATTTGGTTCTATTCCTTCACCCTTTAAAGAGAGTTCAGACTTAATTCTATCAACAACATACATGTCTATTTCTTCACCACTTTTTGTCAACACCTTCTTCATATACCGACATTCAAAGTATGGTTCAATAAGCTCGTAAGTTGTCCCTGTAATTGTAACTGTCTCTGGCTCGCCCATCATTTCCATTCGCTGAGCTTGGTTCACCGTCCTCCCCCAAACATCATAAGCTAAACGTGTACTTCCGATTACACCTGCCGTAACTTCTCCGGTGTTTATTCCTAAGCGCAACGTCCAGTATTCTCCACCGTTTGCAATCGCGTCATTTTTTCTTTTTTGCATATATGACTGTATTTGCAAAGCAGCAGTACAAGCATCTATTGGGTTGGTTTTATTTCTAACGGGAACCCCACCCGCACACATATAAGCGTCTCCAATTGTTTTTATCTTTTCAAGGTTATTTTTTGCTATAATTCTATCAAACTTCGTGAAGTAAACATCCAATTTTTTCACAAGTTCTGAGGCAGAGACACGGTCAGCTATTTTTGTAAAACCAACAAAGTCCGTAAACAAGACAGATGCCATATTATAACTTCTTGCACTCGCTTTTCCTTTTTTCTTAAGCTCCTCAGCCATTGATTCGGGAATTACATTTTTTAAAAGGTTTTCCGTTTTATCTTTTTCACGTTGTAATTCTTTCTGCTGTTTAACAACTTTATTTCTTTCTTCTTCTAACTTTTCTTTTTGTCTTTCTATTTTCTTTTTTTGTTGATTGATTTCTTTTGTTCTTTCTGTTATTTTCATTTCAAGCATGACCTGGGCTCTTCGTCCAGCATCAATTCTTTTCTTAAAATATAACCATATCACCAATGCCAATAATAACGCCGCCACAACCCAAAAAAGCCATGTTAACCAAAACGGTGTGGCAATAATTAAATTTAGTTCTGCTGGTTGTTGACTCCATGGACCATCCTGAAGTCGTGCAAAAACAATTAGTTTATAAGTCCCGTGTGATAAAGAATTAAAGTGGAGTTCATTTTGATTTCCAAGAATCATATCGCCCTCGTCGGAGCCTTCTAAAACATATTTGTAGTTAATCTGCTCTGGGTTACTTACGTCGGACGGTTGAAATTTTAGAGAAAAACTTCTTTGTTTATAGGATAAGTAAATTTCTTTTGTTTTTGAAATGTGCTTTATCAAAGGAGAGTTTTCCTGGCCAGGTTTTAGCCATTCATTTTCCAAACCAAACTTTGAAAAAGCGACATCAATGTTTGTAATATTTCTACTTAACTTTTCAGGATCAAAATAATTATACCCATAAATTCCACCAAAATATAATATACCCTTGGAAGAACGCATGTAAGCACCTAAATTAAACTCTTTACTCATGAGTCCATCAATCTCTTTAAAGTTGTTGATTTCTCCTGTAACTGTGTTTATGTTGCACAACCCGCGGTTTGTGCTTAACCAAAGCTCATTTTTTTTCCCGGAAACAATACCATATATTACATTGTTAGGTAACCCCTGATCCTTATTAAATGCTATAGATTCTTTGGCTCGTTCATTCCAAAGAATAAGGCCTGCCCCCATCGTTCCAAACCAATATTCTCCTGGTTTTTCTTGATAAATAGAGGTAATATATTCTGTTGAATTTTCTCTTATTTTAAAATTGAACTCATAAGGTCTTATCTCCAACTCTCCATCTTTGTCAATCAATAAATTAAGTCCGCCAGTGCTAGTTGCAAACCAAATTAGACCGTCCAAATCTTTAAACACCTCACGGCACAAGCCTTTTGATATAGTGTTTGACACTTCTCTTGAATTATGCTCAAACTTTTTAAATACATCTGTAGTTTGATTATATAAGAGCACTCCGTCTTTCGTCCCAAGCCAATATAAACTCTCTTTCCAATGAACAATTGAATATATGCGTTTATGTTTTACGTCATTAAAACCCTTTTTTTCTATTCGTTCATATAGATGGCTCGTTTCGTTTATGTGTAGCTTATAAAAGCCATCTGTTGTTCCTACGAGTAGTTTACTTTTATCAATAACGTGTAAAGATAAAACAGAGCCTATAATCCGTTTTCCTTCTACGGGAAGTTGTCTAAATAAGCCTGTTTTATTATCTTTTCTTGTCACCGATTGATCGGTGCCAATATATACAAAGTCATTTTTTTTATCTTCACTAAAACTCCACACACTGGGTGTTGGAATTCCTTTTTCAGGGTTTCCACTTGGGCCAACCCCTAATATTCCTTTGTTATATGGGTTAAATGTGGAAAGCCCTCTTTGAGAACCAATCCAAACCGTTCCCAAAGCATCTTTATATATAAGGTTTATTTGATTGAACAACAGTGCGTCTTTTTGAAATAAATCCTCAGTGAAATAGTCTATTTTTTTATTCTCATTTAATATAAACAAGCCATTATTAGTCGTTGTTATTATCCATCCAAAACTCTTTTGATAATAAAGGTCAGAAATGCTTTGAGCACCCTTTTTTTCGTTGAAAAATGGAAACTTTAATTTATTTTCTTTGGTTTTTAAATCAAGCTCTAAAACACCTTTGCTCGTTGCTATAAGCAGTTTGTTTTTAGCCCCATCATCAATGAGTTTATTAATTTTAAATTGCTCATTAATTTTTATATTATCTACATCGTTTCCTTTTAAAGAATATACGTAATTCTCTTCACATGAAATATATAATTCATCTTTGTTGATAACAACAAGGCCTGTTGTTCTTTTTGACGGTACTTTATGATAGTAACTTCGGAAGGTTTGTGTTTTTGTATTGAAACTATAAAGCCCCGACTCCACAGTTGTCAGCCAAATATTGCCTTTAGAGTCTTTGCTAAGTCCATTAATTTGGGTGGTTGCGTTTCCGGCGATAAAAAATGTTTGAAACGTTTCTTTATTAAAATCATAAAGTGTCAAACCATTGTTTGTCCCAAACCATAAATTGCTGTTTTCTCCTTTAATAGAAGTTGTAATGTATTCACTTTCTAGACCTTCTACTTCATCCGATGAAAAGACCTCAAAACTTTTTCCATCATATCTATTTAACCCATCTTGAGTTCCAATCCAAAGCGAGTTTAGGTCGTCTTGGACTATTGATAAAACAGAGCTTTGGGAGAGACCATCATTAATCGTATAGTTTTTAAACTTCAATCCCGCTTGAGACCACGTTGAATGTCCTAAAAACAGACAGAAAACTATAAAAATCCACTTAATCATGGTTTTTGCTGTTTAATTTACCGGTGGAGTATCAATTTTAATTGCAGCATTTTCCAAATCTCTATCAAACAAATATAACCCTCCTTTATCAGACCCTATTAGTTTTATTTTATCTAGAATAGTTCTTGCCAGAGCCTCTTCTTCCAGCTGCTCAGAAACATACCATTGTATAAAGTTATGTGTGGAGTAATCTTTCTCTTGAAGACAAATATCCACAAGGTTATTAATGCTTTCTGTCACCCTTAATTCGTGATCTAATAACAACTGGAAAACATCTTCAATACCCTTAAATGTGGGTTTAGGAACTGAAAGACCAGGAACAACAGCTACTCCTCCCCTCTCGTTGATAAACTTTATCAGTTTGAGCATATGAAATCTTTCTTCATCGGAGTGTGTATATAAAAACTTAGATGTTCCATTAAGCCCTTGTGTTTCTGCCCAAGAAGCCATTGATAAATAAAACTGTGAAGACGAGGCTTCTTTCTCTACTTGTTCGTTTAGTGCTTTTTCTACTCTTTTATTCATGTCTCTTAATTATGTTCAATTGTTCTTACTAATTGCTTTAAATATAATTCTAAAATATAACATATCTTTGTATTGATGTCAAAACATAAAAAACCGCATAAAAAACTCAAATTGAGTTTATCCCATACAATAAGAAAAGTCTTCACTGAAAACAGCGATAGCACTCTAAATCATAAACAAGTTTGTTCATTTATAAATGTTCGAGAGGGAGCTATAAGAAAGCTTGTATATAGTGTTTTAGAAGATCTTGCTAAGTCAGGTTTTCTAAAAAAGAATGGTTACAGTGCTTATACTTTAAATAATAATGAACATTTATATGAAGGTTATATTCAACTAACAGCCAGGAAAGCTGGTTTTGTAATCATCGATGATCCAGACATCAATGACATATTTGTTGCTCCGCAAGATTTAGGTCAGGCGATTGGTGGCGACCTTGTAAAGGTCAGAGTCACTAAGAAGGGGAGAAAAAGATTGGAGGGTGAAGTTGTTGAAGTTGTCAATAGAGAGCGTTCGCAATTTGTGGGGACCATACAGTTGCATGAAAAATATGCCTTTTTAGTGCCTGACAATCCGAGAGTTGGGATAAACTTATTCATCCCAAAAGAAAAATTAAACGGGGCAAAAGACAATGACAAAGCCATCGGAAAAATTACTGTTTGGCCTAAAACAGCGCAAAATCCTTATGGAGAAATATTAGAGGTTTTAGGAAATAATGGTGGAAACGATACTGAGATGATTAGTATTTTAATCAATCAAGGTTTAGATTATAAGTTCCCTCCTGAAGTACTTTCGGAAGCTGAAAAAATTCATTTGGAATTGGATAAACAAGAAGTGAAAAGTCGTCGTGATTTCCGAGACGTTACAACCTTAACAATTGACCCGGTCGATGCCAAAGATTTTGATGATGCCATATCCTTCCAAAAATTAGAAAATGGACACTATGAAATTGGGGTGCACATCGCTGATGTTAGCCATTATGTTCAACCAGGTAGTCCAATGGATGTTGAGGCATTAAAACGATCTAACTCTGTTTATCTGGTTGATCGAGTTGTTCCAATGTTACCAGAACAACTTTCAAATTTAGTTTGTTCACTGCGCCCAAATGAAGACAAGTTTAGTTTTTCTTCCGTTTTCGAAGTTGATGAAAATGGAAAGCTTTATAATCAGTGGTTTGGTAAAACCGTTATCCATTCCAATCGCAGGTTTACATATGAAGAGGCCCAAGAGATTATTGAAGGTAAAGAAGGAGATTTCCAATCAGAAATACTTATTCTCGATAAAATAGCTAAAATTTTGCGAAAATCAAGATTAAAAAAGGGAGCTATGAACATTGAGAGCGAAGAGGTTCGTTTTAAATTAGACGAAGAAGGCTTCCCGATTGATGTGGTTATTAAGACATCGAAAGATGCTCACAAGTTAGTTGAAGAGTTTATGCTCTTAGCAAATAAAAAGGTTGCAACATTTATTAACACCTCAAAAAAAGGTAAAAATATAATCCCGTTTGTTTACCGTTGTCATGATAAACCTAACCCTGAAAAAATTGATTTATTCAACACTTTCATAAGAAAGTTTGGTTATGATATAGACATCACAAACCCACACGAAATATCAAAAAACATCAATGCCTTGCTAGCCGATATTCGATATAAAAACGAATTCTCTTTGATACAAACAATGGCCATTCGATCTATGGCAAAAGCAACTTATGAAACCGATAATATTGGTCATTACGGCTTATCTTTTGAACACTATACTCACTTCACCTCTCCTATACGAAGGTACGCTGATTTAGTTGTACACAGAATCGTTCAGGAAGAGTTGACTAATAAGAAGCATAAGTATGGAAACGATTTGAATGATATTTGTAAAAGAATATCCCGTATGGAAAGAAAAGCTGTTGAGGCAGAAAGAGAAAGTACGAAGTATTTTCAAACTCTTTTTATGGTTGATAAAATCGGAGAAACTTTTGAAGGTACTGTTTCTGGTGTAGCTGAATTTGGAATTTTTGTTCGGTTGGATGAAAATAAGTGCGAGGGAATGATACCTATGAATGACATTCCAGGTGATCGTTTTTTCTTCGATGCAGAAAAGTTTGTTGTTATCGGTAGTAAAACCAAAAAAGAATACAACTTTGGAGATAAAGTAAAGGTAAAGGTCTTTGAAGTTTCCACTAAGAAGCGCCAAATAAACCTCGACTTGGTAATCGATTAAACTTGATTGATTTTTTTAGTCAATGCCTCTCTGTAAGACCCTCCTATTGGAATAACTTTTTCAATATTTTCTATTGTCAGGTTAGGATTTTCTATTGTAGCTATTTTATCCAGACGGATAATATAAGATCGGTGAACGCGCAAAAACTCTTCATTACCCATTTTGGCTTCAATATCTTTCATTGTGGAATGAATCGTATACCGCTTATCCAAGGTATGAATAACAACATAATCCTTTAATGCTTCAATGTAATATATGTCGCTTGTTTTTAACTTAACTAACTTACTGTTTGACTTAACAAAAATATAACCTTTACTCTCTTCCTTATTTTCAATTATTGAAAATAATAAATCTCTTTCTTTGACCAACTCTTGTTCTTTACTATGCTTATATATGGCCATTTCAATAGTTGTATGTAAATCTATTTCTTTAAATGGTTTTAATATATAACCGTAAGGCTCTGTTATTTTTGCTTTTGATAAAGTTAATTCGTCTGCATAAGCCGTTAAAAAAATAATTGGTATCGACAGGTTTTTTTTAATAGTATCCGCTGCCTCAATGCCATTCATTTCGCCTTTCAACATAATATCCATAAGTACAATGTCTGGATTTTCCGAATTAGCTAACTCAATCGCTTTTTCTCCTGTAGCAGATGCACCCACAACATTATACCCTAATTTCTTAAGGCTATGCTGAATATCTTTCGAAACGATTGACTCATCTTCTACTACTAATACGTTTATTTTAGACATTACTTATGGTTTGGTTTTATCAAATTTAATTAAATATTTGGTTCCGTTTTGTATATCCACATTAATATCACCTTCTAATTGATCAATTAATGTAGTAACAAGCTGTAATCCTAGGGTATCTGTAGCATGATTATTAAAGTCAAAAGGCAGCCCTATACCGTCATCACTAATTTCTATGAAAACTATTTCTTTTTTCTCTTTTAATGAAATAAAAATTGTTCCTTTTTCATTTTGTTGCCATGCATATTTAAGAGAGTTGGTTATAATTTCATTTAAAATCAACCCACAAGGTATTGCTTGATCTAAAACTATTTGAACATTGTCTAGATTCTTTATTAAAATTACCTCTTCATTTATTCGATAAGAAGATATTAAATTACTGGTAAGGTTCTCTATATATTCTGAGAAATTAATGCTTGAGAAATCCTCTGTTTTATAGAGGTTTTCATGTATTATTGCCATTGTTCTTATTCTATTTCTACTCTCTTGGAGAATCGACAATGTTTTTTCATCTTCAACATATGAACTCTGAAGGTTTAATATACTAGAAATAACCTGCAGGTTGTTTTTTACACGATGGTGAATTTCTTTTAGTAAAGTTTCTTTTTCTTTCAGGGATGAAACAACCTTCATACTGGTTGTTTTTTTCTCGCTTATATCGTGAGCAACAATTGATATTTCAGAAACCTGTCCATCTATGTTAAAAATAGGGTTAATGAATACCTCAAGCCAATAATTAATTCCATTTACCTTAATCTCTAACTCAAACTGTTTCGATTTCCCTTTCTTTACGTCTTTGATAATTTTTGGAAATAGTCTCATTTTACTTTTTTCTACCACTTTATCAAAGAAGGTGTAAAAAGAAGTTCCTGTTTCTATTTTTTCTTTTAAAATAGTAGAAAAATAAGTTCTACAGTGCGCATTGTAAGTAGATATTTTTGCATTTAATGTCAGTGTTAATAAAAAGGTATTTGAAGAACTTTCAAAAATTGCGTTCATCCTTAAAAACTGCTCTTCTAATTTCTTTTCCGCTTTTATCTTTTGTGTTATTTCTATTTCTAGCCTTTTATTAGATTCCTCTGCAAGCTCTGCACGTAATTGTTCTCTTTGTGTTTTATTATCCTCTGAGAGCTCTTTAAATATTATTAAAACAGCACTATTATCTTCATAAGTAGTTGTACCAAATGTTACATCCATTAATATTTCATTCCCTCGCGCATCAATAATATTAATCTGACTCCGTTTCCTTTTTTTATCAGAATGATGTTTTAATAAAATATTTAAAAAATTATTCTGACTAGATGGTATAAATAATTTTTCAATATTATCCCCTAAAATCATCCTTATTTCTGGATTAGTGTAAAGTATTTTATTTTCATCTGAAGAAATAATAATCCCTTCTGGGTGATTTTCTAGAATGTTTTCTAAGTTTTGCTGATTCCTCTTAATTGATCTTAAATTTTGATTTTCAAACGTTGAGTCATGAATGACACATTGGTAATAAAGTTTATTTTCTAAATTAAGTTCTATAAGTGCTACTTTAGCTTCAAGCTTTCTTCCATTACCTCTAAAGTTCCAATCAAACTTTATGCTTCTTGTATTTGAATTATTATCAATAATTTCTAAATATTTTTTATGACTTTGATCATCCGAATTGAAACTTAATTCAAAAAGTTTTTTTCCAAGTAAATTTTCTCTGTTTAATCCAAATAATTGTGTTGCTTTTCTATTGATATCAGTGATAATATCATTTTCTAAAAAAAGAATAGCATCATTTGTTTCTTCATAAATCAATCGGTATTTTTCTTCACTTTGTTTCAGTGCTAATGAAGCCTTTTGAATTTTTGTTAAATCAATAACTGATCCTTCTATATAATTTGTTTGCGTGTCATAATACCAATTAAATACTAGTGTTTTCTCTACTCCGTTAGATAAATGGATACTCGTCTGATAATTTTGCGCAAACTCTTTATTCCCAAGAGATTCAATAATAAAATCCCAATCTTTTTGCATGTTAATTGGAAATAAACGATCCCCAACCTTATAACAATCATCCAACATTTTAAAGAATGAATTATTCCCTTTTAAAATTATAGCATTTTTATTAATCGAAAAAACACCCGCTTTATTTTTCTCATAAAGATTTCTGTATTTTTTTTCAGAGAATTCTATTTCTTTATTTTTTATTGTCTCTGCAGTAATATTTTCTATTCTTAATAAATGTAATTTTCTTTTCTTAATTGTAATTAAACTAACATTTAACTTAATTACTTCTATTACTCCAAATTGGAATAACTTAATTTCTTTATTAAATACATTTCCAACTACAAGTGTTTTAATAAAGTTTAATTCTTTTTGTGTAAAATTATTTTTTAAAATATCAGAATTAAGATTTGGTTTTATACCTAAAATTTTACTGACCTCTTTATTATAATCGATGATATTTATTTCATTTATATAATCAAACAAAACAAATCCTTCACCCGTCGAATCAATAATGTTTTGTAGATATTTAGAATAATTTTCAACCGTTGATATCATTTTTAACTTAGCAAATAATATAACCAAAGCACATGTGCTAATAAGAAATAAATCAATTATTAAAACGGTTTTAAGGGATTCATTCCCTTCTAAATAATAGAATGAATACAACAACAAAAAAAGAACTAATAGAACATATAATAATAATGAATACCATCTTTGAATAGAAAAAAGACTGATAACTATTAATCCGAAAAACAAATAACTTTCTGTTCCCTCGAAACCAGATTTAACCAAACTTAAATACGCAAAAATCGTAGCGCCAAATAAATGCGCTATAAATAGATAAACTAATTTTTCTTTAAAAAAAACAGTCTTCCAGGAAAGAATAAGATAGAATGGGAATAAAATAGTTAATGAAATTCCTATGTAGAAATAGGTGTCCGGAACATCTAATAGGTATACAATCAAACTATAAATAGGCATAACTATAAATGCCCCAACACTGTGGATAATTGTTATTCTAATTAATTCATTTTCAACCTTAAAATATGGAGATAATTCATTTTTCCATAAGTGGTATTTTTTATTAATTTTTAAAAAGTTGAACATTAAATAAAATGATTTTCTAACTATATATATGATCAAGATAAAAGTTCTTTTCTTATGATACAAGGTTTAATTATAATTAATTGATTTACAGTATCTTAAATAGTTTTAAAACACGATTTATTTTAAGATAGCAGAATATTTCAATTATCAAAATGAGCTTACTAACTTGTAAATAATATAATTAATAATTTATTTTTTAAAGAAAAGATATTTACTCTTTTTATTAAGGATGTTCATATGTGTTTAAAATTATTAAGATTTGTTAGGATTTTTGAGTTATCAACTATTTTAGGTAAGTTTTAAGTATATTTTTTAGTTGTAACCGCTTATAAATTAGTATTTTTTAGAGTTGTTAACATTTAAAAAAATAAACAGTTTGTTTATAGTTTATTTATTTATTAACTTAAATTTTGTGTGATACATTTTAATAACTCTGTAGAAAATCACTAGAAGTAAATAGGATAATAAGTAATTACTTTTGTATGGAAATTATAATCAACAATAACAACATAAACTTATTGATAATTATGAACGTTAATTAACAATAAGACTTCTCTTACCGTTTATAACTTAGTTCTCATTTTACCATTTAATAGGGATAGCGAATAGACAAAAAGAATAGATGTTTAAAAGTTGACTTAAATGTTAATATCATCTAAGTTTGTAGAAAAATAGGTTTTATGAAAAAAAATATTCCAATTGGAGCTGATCACGCTGGTTTTGAATTAAAAAATATTCTAAAAGAACTTTTATTAGGACAAGGTTATGAAATAGAAGATTTCGGCTGTTATTCAGAGGAAAGCATAGATTATCCTGATTACGGCCATCCAGTAGCTGAAAAAGTGGAATCAGATAAAAACATATTAGGGATATTAATTTGTGGATCAGGGAACGGTATTAATATGACAGCAAACAAACATCAAGGTGTGCGAAGTGCGCTTTGTTGGAATAAAGAAATAGCTCAATTAGCTAGAGAGCATAACGATGCTAATATATTAGCTTTACCAGCAAGGTATTTATCACCTGAAGAAGCAAAAGAAATAGTATTAACATTTCTTAATACTGACTTTGAAGGAGGCAGACACCAAAGAAGAGTGGATAAAATATCGAACTGTTAATTCATCAAAAGAGATTCAAGTAACGCGCTTGTTCTTTCTTTGTACTTTTTATAATAATCTCCCGTGCCAGGTCCATTAAAACCTGTATGAACACGGACAACTTCACCTTGTCTATTGATAAAGATAGAAGTAGGAAAAGAAATAATTTCACTTAACATACTAAAATGCTGTGAGGCTAAATTTTTATTTGCGGACCCACCGATTAAGTAAGTAAAATCGTTTTGTAATTTCGTTTTTAAACGTTTTACATTTGAAATTTGTGTATCAAGAGACTTGCCTACTTCGTAACAAACAGAAATTATCTCCAATCCTTTATCTCCATATTTTTCTTTTAACTCTTTATAATATATACTTTCATCTAAACAGTTAGGGCACCAAGATCCCATGATTTGTACAATTACCACCTTACCACTGTAGTTTTCTGAAGGAAAAGTAATGGAGTCTTTATTTAAGTTTGGAAACGTAAAGGCAACTTTTTCATTTTTTGAAATAGATGTTAAATCCTCAGGGCTGCTTAATTCGAATTCGTTATTCCTTGTGGCGTTCCAGTTGCTTTCCCAATGGTTTCCACTATAAAACTTTCCGATCAATGAATCATTTATATATTTAGCTTTAAATAGAAAAGCATGGGACCCATCAAAACAAGAAAGAAATAAACTATCATTAGTTGTGTTGCCATCTAAGTATCTATAATCACCTGTTTCAGTTAAAAACGTACCACTTATATTATTCTTTTTTTGATTAAACAAACCTAGCGCTGGATAAGATGAGTTTGTTCCTGGCTCAAATTCCACCTTCCACCTCCCATCGAAATAAGAACTCTTTCTCTTTTTATTGAGGTGACTAAACCTTTCTTTTTTGCCCTTATTAGCTGTAAATGGAATTTTGTAATGGCTGCCTTTGTTATGGTTTATCCAATAACCGGAAAGGTTATTGCTTCCAGGTTTTAAAACCAACTCTGAATTAAAAAAAGGAAAATGATAATGAAGACTATCATTTTTTATAAAGCCTGGCTCTAGTTGAATTTCTTCATTTGCGTTTATAATCGTTAAGCGGTTATTTTTTTTTACTTTTAAATTAAACGGTAAGTAATCTTTAGGGCTTAATTGTAAAGATGCATTCCACTTACCCTTTTTTAAAGCTATGTTCTCTTTTTGAGAAAAAGTAATGTGAGACAGTAGTATGATGACAATGAAATTAAATTTCATGTTTTTTATTTTTGGTTAACGAAAATAGCTTTTTTACATTATAGATAACAATTAATGCAACCTTTTTTTAATTTCACGAGTCTTGAATTGTAAGCGTTAGTGATGGATGATTCTGTTTTGGTGGAAAAATGTATTAAAGGAGATCAACAGGCTCAACGTGTGTTGTTTGAAAAATATGCGCGAAAAATGTTAGGTGTTTGTCTTCGGTACTCGAACAGCACCCCTCAAGCAGAGGATGTCTTGCAAGAAGGGTTTATAAAGGTTTTCTCTAAACTAGAAATGTATAAAGGAGGCTCTTTAGAGGGTTGGATTCGAAAAATAATGGTTAACTCGTCGCTTGATAAAATTAGAAAGGAAAAAAAGCGACAAGGAGATATTAGTGTGGAAAAAGTTGGTTTTAAATTGGAAGAAAACAGTTTTATTCTTGAAAGCCTCGAAGCAGAAGACCTTTTAAAACTTATAGCTTCGATGCCTGCAGGATATAAAACAGTGTTTAATATGTTTGCTATAGAGGGTTTTTCGCATAAAGAGATAGCGCAAGAATTGAATATTAGTGAAAACACATCAAAATCACAGTATTCTCGAGCGAAAACATATTTACAGAGTAAAATGAAAGAAGCAGGAATTGAAAGATAATAAAGAAATAGAACAAATTTTTTCTACGAAACTAAAGGGTTTTGAAGCTGAAGTCCGTCCAGAATTATGGAATAACATCGCTGCACAGATTGGATCAACTGCTTTGCCGGTTGGTGGCACAATCTCTTTGATGTCAAAAATTATTATTGTAGCAGTTGCTTCAACTATAATTGCAGTTGCTGTTTATATTGGCTCTGCAAACACAAATCAGTCTCCAGAAAAATTTACCTCGGAAACAAAAAGAGAAGCGCAAAAATCAAGTTTAACTGAAAAAGAGAATGATTTAGTAGAAGAAGTTAAAACGATAAAAGAATCAAAAATAAAGGAAGAACCTCAGGTAAAAACGATTTTAGAGGAAATAAATCTGCAAGGTGAAGTTTCAGCTGTTGTCATAGATCCAATTATTGTGGTTGAATCCGACACAATAGCGCCAGTAATTATTATTAACGAAGAAAAGGTTGAAAAGGAAGAAGAGCGAGTAGAGGAATTGGCGATGGAAATAATCGAAAAAGAACCCAACCGACCAGAGGAAGAAATAGAAAATTACAGCATCAGTAAAATGCCGGATGTTTTTTCTCCAAATAACGATGGGGTGAATGATTTCTTTTTTGTCATTAATGAAGGATTGTCTGATTTCAACGTCGTTATTATGAACGATAAAAATGAAACAGTTTTCCAATCTCAAAAAACGGATTTCAAATGGGATGGCAATGGTTTAAATGGAGAACAAGTTGTTGAAGGAAAGTATGTTTACTTCATAATAGCAAAAGACAGAAAGGGAAACGTGGTTAATAAACACAGTTTACTTACCATTATTAGATAGACTTTTTTGATAACTAGAAACCTCTTTTACACCTCTAAAATAGAAAAAGAGCCCTATAAAAACCATTAAGTGACTTGCATCATTTTTATCGAACCACTGACTTATGTTTATTTTCAAACCTTGAATTATTACAGCAGGAAACATAACAAGAACACTATAATAGAAATTAGCGAAGGATTGATGCGTGGTTTTTGAAAACAGATATCCTAAAACACCCAAGCAATATACTAAACCTAAAGTTGAGTTAATTGTTGGCACCTTCATTCCAAAAGAATAGTCGGGATACAAATCAACAGTTAAAACAACGTAGACTTGAGCAAGAAAAGCTAAAACTAATTTAAACCTACTTAAGAGTAATAGGGTGTTTTTAATTTTTACATTTTTTAAAAAAGGAAGCATTGCCTGCTCTATAAAAAACACATAAATGATTCCAGTAAACCAACCAATGTATTTTCCAGGTGTGCCCCAATAATTATAAAAAAGGTGTCCAAAACCACCCATAATAAATCCAATTCCGAAAAGAACAAAGAAAAAAAACCAGTTTTTAGTAAAAGGAGTGCGGTATAACCTGTAAGTTTTAAAAGCGAAATAAAAAGCGAAACAACTAATTAAGACATCTCCTAAAAAACCGATTGGCTCAGCTAAATCTAAACCAAAAAGTTGGAATTGTATTTTGTCAAAGTCGGAACCGATTAACATTTTATGTCTCTTAAGTTAAAATAACGATGCAAAGATATGGTTTTATTATAAAGTGGTTAAAAACGATGGGGTTTTTTAACAAAAAAACCCCCTGATAAACAGGAGGTTTTTGAGGTCTCTGGCGGATTCGAACCGCCGTAGATGGTTTTGCAGACCACTGCCTAGCCACTCGGCCAAGAGACCGTTTCTACGGCAAATGTAGTAAAATTATCTACTAACTACTACCCTTCTATGATTATTGCCACATTATTTACATCTCCATTAATAGGTGGGCATATCTTTACCACTTTAACCCGCAGAGAATGAACGTTTTTAATTTCTTTCTTTATTCTGTTTACTATTCTTTGCCCAGCATGCTCAATTAACTTAGAGCGAACAGCCATTTCTTCAACCACAATTCTATTAACATCAACATAATCAATTGTTTCTGACAGTTGATCGGAAATGGCAGCAGAGCCAAAATTAGTGGCCATAGAAACATCAACGGTATAGTTTCCTCCTATTTTACCTTCTTCTGGAAGGCACCCATGAAAGGCGTATACCTTTATTCCGTTAACTTCTATGATATGTTTCATGCGTTTGCAGTCGCTAAAGCAGACATTCCAATTTTTATTCTTTCTAGCGTTTCTTCTTTACCTAAGAAGGCTGAAATTTCAAACATGCTTGGCCCCATTCCTTTTCCAGACAGCAAAAGTCTAAATTGAGGAAGTACAGCACCTATTCCGATATCATTCTTTTCTAAAAAAGATTTAAAGGCGGCCTCAATACCTTCAGGGGAAAAGTCTTCTAATTCACAAAGAATAGTTTTAAAGCCGTTCATATTCTTTTCAGCGTCTCCTTTCCATTTCTTCTTTATTGTCTTTGCATCATACTCCTTAGGTCTTTCTAATAAAAAAGATCCTTCTGTCCATATATCAGAAATAAAAGTAGCACGTTCTTTTATGAGTTCACAAACCGTTTCAAGCTTTTCTAAACCATAATCTTCTGCTAGTTCAGAGTCTAGCATCACAGCTAATTCAGAATTTTCAGCAGCACGGATGTACTGTTGCTGAAACCACTTTGTTTTGTCGGGATCAAATTTAGCACCTGCTTTAGACACACGATCTAAAGAAAACGCCGAAACCAACTCTTCTAAAGAGAAAATCTCTTGTGTCGTTCCTGGGTTCCAACCTAAAAACGCTAACATATTTATGAATGCACCATGAAAGTATCCTTTCTCCCTGTATCCAGAAAAAACATCTCCTTCTGCAGTAGTCCAGTTCGTAGGGAAAACAGGAAACCCTAATCGGTCACCATCACGTTTAGATAACTTTCCATTACCGTCAGGTTTTAATAGTAATGGTAGGTGTGCAAACTTAGGAGCCTCCCAACCAAAAGCAGCGTATAACATTACGTGCAGCGGTGCAGACGGCAACCACTCTTCCCCACGTATAACATGTGATATTTCCATTAAGTGGTCATCAACGATATTTGCCAGGTGATATGTCGGCATTCCGTCCGATTTAAATAAAACCTTATCATCGATATTGTTCGTATTAACAACAACCCAGCCTCTTATCTCATCTTCAAAACGAATATCTTCGTTTCTTGGCATTTTCATGCGTATAACATACGGGTCTCCGTTCTCTATTTTCTTTTGAACTTCGTCTGAGGAAAGAGATACAGAGTTTTGCATCGAACTACGTGTAACACTATTGTATTGCCAATTGGGCATTCCCATTTCTTTTGCTTGCTCGCGCATTTTCGTTAGCTCTTCAGAGGTGTCAAAGGCATAGTATGCTTTTCCATTGGCCACGAGTTTTTCGGCATATGGTCGATATAACGCTTTCCGTTCAGATTGAATATATGGACCAAAATCACCTTCTAAACCAGGCCCTTCAGTTGGCATTATTCCACACCACTTCATCGCATCCATTATATAATCCTGGGCCCCTGAAACAAACCTTGTTTGATCGGTATCCTCTATACGGATAATAAATGTTCCTTTATGTTTTTTTGCAAAAAGGTAATTATATAAGGCAGTTCTAACCCCTCCCATATGAAGAGGTCCAGTTGGAGATGGCGCAAATCTTACGCGAACAGGTCTATCAGACATAAAGAATATTGTTATAAATTTTGGGACAAAGATAAGTATATTGTACAAGGATATGTGCTTACCTCACTATAAATGAACAATTAGATCATACGATTGTATAGAATATTAACGTTATTTGTATGGCAACATTTATTTAAAACACTATTTTAGATAGAATTAATGAGCGCGTTTGATCGTCTAATATCGCAGGTAGATTCTTTTATAAGGAAGTTTTATAAGAATCAAATAGTAAAAGGATTATTACTCTTTCTGGGAGTTTTGGTGTTTTCATATTTGTGCATCATAACTTTAGAGTATTTCGGGCGGTTTAACTCAATTTTTCGGGCGGTTTTATTTTTTGTCTTTTTAGGTGTTAATGGCTATATTTTTTCAAAATTTATTTTAATTCCCTCTCTGCGTCTCAAGTCTTTTGGGAATAGAATTAACAGATATCAAGCATCAAGTATAATCGGCCAGTATTTTCCTGACGTTTCAGATCGGCTTTTAAATACGTTACAATTAAATGATCAGATGGATGTAAATTCTGCTGACTATGAACTGTTGAATGCAAGTGTCCAACAACGAAGCGTTGCAATGAGCGTTGTGCCTTTTACAAGCGCCATAAACATTAGCGAGAATAGAAAATACTTACCGTATTTGATTCCAATAGTTTTAATTCTTTTACTGATAGGGATCTTTACGCCAGCGCTGATTACCCAAGGAACAGAAAGAGTGGTTAATTTCACACAAGAATACAAAGTGCCAGCGCCATTTGAGTTTTCCTTTAAGGAGAACAATAAAACAATAGAGGAGGGGGAAACTTTTTCTTTTAAATTGGAGTTACTGGGGAACTCCATTCCTGAAAAGGTTTATATTAAGTCTGACCTGGGTCGTTTTTTATTGTCTAATGTTTCTAAGAATGAGTTTCGAGGAAACATTCCTCAATTAAGAAAAGGATTAACATTTCATTTTGAAGCCAATGATTTTAATAGTGATGACTTTCATGTTGAGGTAATTTCAAAAACAGCCTTGGGAAAAATGCAAGCGACGATTCATTATCCTAAATATTTGGATAAGGAAAATGAGATTATTGAGAACGCCGGTGATTTATCGGTAAATGAAGGCTCTGAGGTTACCTGGAGTATATTAGCTAAAAACACAAAAGAGGTTTCCATATCAGTTAATGATCATAAACACCACTTTACAAAAGAAGGTTTTGTTTTTATGGAGAAATTCTTAAACTCAACAACAGGACAAATTACATTAAAGAATAAACAAAGCGATAAAGTAGATACATCTTTCTTTTCCGTTCAGGTAATTAAGGACGCCTACCCAACTATTCAGGTAGAAGAAGTTCAAGACAGTCTAAAAGAAGGAATAAGATACTTTTCTGGCTTAACGTCGGATGATATTGGACTGAGTAACTTGAGGTTTGTTTATGAAATAATAAGCGAAAATGGCGAAGTGAACCGTCAAACAATTTCTGCTGGTAGAGTGTACGGGACAGAGTCTCCATTTGATTTTGCTGTCGATTTCAGAAAGGAAACACTTAGTTTAAATGATAAAATTAAATACTATTTTATTGTGTCAGACAACGATGGTGTCAACGGCAGTAAGTCTACAAATAGTAGAAGTTTTGAGTACAAACTCCCGAGCCTCGAGGAACTAAACGAATCACGTGACGAAGATAGAGAAGTCGCAAAAGACAAATTGAATGACGCTCTAAATAAGGCGCAAGAATTTAGAGAGAATTTAGATCGTTTAAGAGAAGAAACGCGCAACAATAAGCAGTCAAATTGGAACAAAGAAAGTCAGACTCAACAACTGCAGGAGCAGCATAAATCATTAGTGGAGGATCTTAAATCACTTCAAGAGGAAATGAACACTAGCTTAGAGGAAAAAAACCAACTGTCCGAAATGGATCAGGAGTTAATAGAACAACAAGAGCTTATTGAGGATCTACTAGAAGAGTTAATGGATGATGAAATGAAGGATTTGTTAGATCAACTTGAAGAGTTGATGAAAGAACAGAATAAGAATGCATTAGAGGAGAACCTGGAACAGTTGGAAATATCTTCAGAGGATATGAAAAAGCAATTGGATCGAACAATGGAGATGCTTAAAAAGCTTCAGGTAAATGAAAAAGTTGACGAAATTGAGGAAGAGTTAAAGGTTTTAGCGCAAGAGCAGGAAGACCTTAAGAAACAGACGGAGGGTAAAAAAGACATTTCTGATGCTGATAAAAAGAAACAACAAGACATAGAAAATAAGTTTGATGATATCCAAAAAGACATGAAAGAATTGGATAGTCTTAATAATGAATTAAACAAACCAATGGAACTTGGCACCCATGAGGAAAAGAAAGAGGAAATTTCTAAAAACCTAGAAGGGGCAAAAGAGTCCTTGGAAAAAAACAAGGGTAAAAAAGCGAGTGAAGATCAAAAAGGTGCGTCAGAGAAAATGAAAGAAATGGCGGAAGAACTGAACACCGCCCAAGAACAATCGAATGAACAACAGCAAGGAGAAGATATTGATTTGTTAAGAGAAATACTTGAGGGTTTGGTTGCTTTAAGTTTTAATCAAGAAGATGTTATGAATCGTTTAAATAAGGTAAGTGATAATGACCCTGCCTATTTGAAACATGGACGAACCCAAAGAAAAATTTTGGATGACACGAAATCAGTAAGAGATAGTTTATATGCTTTAGCTGAAAGACAGCCAAAAATAGCGAAGTTTATTGATAAGGAGTTGAATCAAATTCAGACGAATCATAATTTAATTGTCGAAGATATTGATGAAAGGCGCAGAAGAGAATTAAAGGTACACCAGCAGTTTGTGATGACATCTTATAATAATTTAGCGCTCATGTTGAATGAAAGTCTAGAACAGATGCAACAGCAAATGAAAAACATGAAACCTGGATCAGGCAGTTGTGATAAACCAGGGGGTACCGGAAAAGGAAAGCCAAAATCAGGCTCTAGCCCAAATCCTGGAGATATGAAGGAGATGTTGAAAAAACAACTGGAACAAATGAAGGGTAAAGGTCCTAACCCGGGGGGAAAAGAGCCGGGTGACTCCCCCGGTTCTAAGCCAGGTAATTCTGGAAAATCAGTAATGGGTTTAGGCAATAAACAAATGGCTAAAATGGCGGCTCAGCAAGGGGCAATGAGAAGGCGGCTAGAACAAATGAGAAATGAACTGAATAAGGACGGCAAAGGTTCTGGGAATAAGCTGAATAATCTTATTAAAGAGCTTGAAGAGCAAGAACAAGATTTAATTAATAAAAGATTAGGAAATAATTTAGTTGAACGTCAAAAACGCATTCTAACTCGCCTATTAGAAAGTGAAAAAGCCATGATGGAAAGAGGTTTGGATGAAAAACGCGAATCAAAAGAAGGAAATGTCGAAGAAAATGGTAACCAAATTCGATTTAATGAGTATAAGAAAACTAAATTAAGACAACTTGAATTATTACGGGCTGTTGATCCATCTTACAGAAAGTACTATAAGGATCGAGCGAACGAATACTTTATAAAAGTCTTGTAGTTATTTAGTCTATGAAAGAAGGTTTTGTTCAAATTGAAAGTTTATCCATTCCGTCCGAATTTGAGGCTGTTCAACGAGTTGAATCGTTAATAGATACAGTTTGTGAACGCTTGGAGGTGAATGAGGATAGTTATGGAAACGTGTTAATAGCTGTAACTGAGGCAGTTAACAACGCCATCATACATGGAAACAAATTAAATAAAGCTTTGAATGTTGACTTATTTGTTGGTGACAAGGAGACAGACTTTTGTTTTAGTGTCAAAGATCAGGGTAATGGATTTAATTTTAACAACCTACCAGACCCAACGGCTCCAGAGAATATTAACAAGGAAGACGGACGTGGTATTTTCTTGATGAGGTCTTTGGCGGAAGAAGTTGAATTTGACAACGAGGGTAGGGATGTAAATATTTATTTTAGCAAAAAGTAGTGGTAGAGATATATTTTGAAGAAACTGAAATTCTGGATTTAAATTCGGAATTTTTTGTTTTATGGCTGTCAAAGGTGTGTGTTGAAGAAAATCAAGAGCTCGGAGATTTATCTTTTATTTTCTGTTCTGACGACTACTTGTTAGTGGTCAATAAGGAACACCTGAATCATGATTATTATACGGACGTTATAACTTTCGACTATACAGACGAGGTCGTATCTGGAGATTTATTTATTTCTATAGATCGTGTTAAAGAAAATGCTTCGAATAATTCGGTTTCTTTTATGAATGAATTATACCGGGTTATAGTCCATGGTGTTCTTCACCTTTTAGGTTATGGGGATAAAGAGGACGAAGAAAAAATTATAATGAGAGCGCTGGAAGATAAGTACCTAGAATTTGTTTCACGTGAAACATCTAAATAATCAATCAAGTCTTCTTACCTTTGTTCCACGTGAAACATATTATATATGCTTAAAGAATACGATGTTATAGTAGTTGGTGCCGGACATGCTGGTTGTGAAGCAGCTAATGCTGCTGCAAAATTAGGAAGTTCAGTGCTTTTAATTACGATGAATATGAATACAATTGCCCAAATGAGCTGCAATCCCGCAATGGGGGGGGTTGCCAAGGGGCAAATCGTAAGAGAAATAGATGCTTTAGGTGGGGGCTCAGGTATTGTGAGTGACTTAAGTGCTATACAGTTTCGAATGTTAAATCTATCTAAAGGCCCAGCTATGTGGTCGCCAAGAACTCAGAATGACAGAATGATGTTTGCTGAAGAGTGGCGGTTGATGCTAGAAAGAAACCCAGGTGTAGATTTCTGGCAGGACATGGTTAGAAGTTTAATCGTTGAAAACGGAAAGGTTGTCGGCGTTAAAACAGCGATAGGAATGGAGGTGAAGTCAAAGACCGTGGTCTTGACAAACGGAACATTTTTAAACGGACTTATTCACCTCGGTGAAAAGCAGTTTGGAGGAGGAAGAGCAGGTGAAAGTGCCGCATTTGGAATAACTGAACAATTAGTTGAACTGGGGTTTGAGGCTGGAAGAATGAAAACAGGAACACCACCACGTGTTGATGGTAGATCTTTAGATTACTCCAAAATGGAAATCCAAGAGGGCGATAAAAACCCTTCTAAATTTAGCCATGGAAATACTCGTCCGCTATCAAAACAACACGCCTGCCATATAACATATACAAACCCAGAAGTACACGAACTACTTAAAGAGGGGTTCGATCGCTCTCCAATGTTTAATGGAGCAATAAAAAGTGTAGGCCCTAGATATTGCCCAAGTATTGAAGATAAAATAAACCGATTTGCAGACCGTGATCGACATCAAATATTTGTAGAGCCAGAAGGATGGAAAACAGTTGAGATATACGTTAATGGCTTTAGTACATCTTTACCAGAAGAGGTTCAAATGAAAGCAATGCGATCTATTCAAGGTTTTGAAAACGCAAAAATGTTTAGACCAGGGTACGCAATAGAATATGATTACTTTCCACCAACACAACTAAAACATACACTTGAAACAAAACTGATAGACAACTTATATTTTGCGGGTCAAATTAATGGAACTACAGGTTATGAAGAGGCGGCCTGTCAAGGTTTAATGGCGGGTATTAACGCAAGTAGAAAGGTAAAAGAACAAGATGCTTTTATTCTTACGCGCAGTGAAGCATACATTGGTGTTTTAATCGACGACCTTATTACTAAAGGTACAGAAGAGCCTTATAGAATGTTTACGAGTAGAGCGGAATACAGAATTTTATTAAGACAGGACAACGCTGATCTAAGACTTACGCCATTAGGTCATGCCATCGGTTTAACAGATGACGAAGCGTTGAAGAAAATGGAGTTAAAACTTAAAGGTACAGCCACACTTAAAAAAGCATTAGCGAAAGAGGGTGTTATACCCAGTGTTGCTAACCCAATATTAGAGTCAAAGGCTAGTGCTAAAATTAAGCAGCAAGTAAAACTTAGTTCTTTAATAATAAGACCGAGAATATTTATTGATGATGTTTTAAAAATGGGGCCAGTGTCCAACGCGCTGGCAAAGGAACTAACAGAAGAACATACTGATATTGTTTCCCAGACAGAAATTCAATTAAAGTATGAAGGTTATATTAATCGTGAAGAAGATGTGGCTCAAAAAATGAACCGATTAGAGAATGTAAAAATTCCCGCGGATATGGAATACAGACAATTGGAAAGTTTAAGCACCGAAGCAACGGAAAAACTTTCTATACTTAAACCTGTAACAATTGGTCAAGCGTCTAGAGTAAGCGGTGTTTCCCCAAGTGACATATCTGTATTGCTTGTTTTTTTAGGAAGATAGAATGATAAAGCCTTTTAAAACACTTTTTAAAGCGATTTAAAGGGCGATTTGTTTTTTTTGACCTAACACCATTAAACTCTAGAGAAACCTCCTTAAAGAGAACAAAGATGTGCAGGTTTTAAAACCCTAATTATCAGGTCTTTATGTTTTTTTTTCTGTCCAGTCGCCATTTTCACGGATTAAATCGATCAAAGCATCCACAGCTTCATCTTCCGGTATGTTTTTGCGAACAACTTCTTTTTCTTTATAAAGATGGATTTTTCCAATACCAGTTCCAACATAACCATAATCTGCATCAGCCATTTCTCCCGGACCGTTTACAATACATCCCATTATTCCAATTTTTAATCCTTTTAGGTGAGATGTTTTCTCGCGAATTTTGGCGGTAGTTTCTTGAAGGTCAAACAAAGTTCTTCCACAAGAAGGGCAACTAATGTATTCTGTTTTTGAAATTCTTGTTCTTGTGGCTTGAAGAATACCAAATGATGTTGAATTGATATGCTGAACAGAAAAAGATCCGCTTAACCAAATACCATCACCAAAACCATCAATGAATAGCGAGCCTAGATTTGAAGATGTCCACAACTGAAAAGTTTCAGAATCTTCGGTGTTAGGGTTGTCGCACAAAATGATAGGATTATTGATTTTATTTATTTCTAATCGAGAATAAAAAGACCTATAGAGTTGCGTTTTATTTGTGTAATCTGATGATAAGATAACAACAGCATTCGCGTAAGATTTTAAATAATTAACATCATCATCTTCTGCTAATTGTTTCACGAAAACAATTGCATTAGAGTCAAAATTCAGCAAATCACTTTTTGAAACTAATGGGTAAAACCCGGGTTTGTTTTTATAAAAACGTTCCCAATTATTAAAATCTACTAAAACTTTTAATGTTCCGGGTAGTTCAAAATTGATGGTTTGTTTACCGATATAAACAACATCAATAGCCGAATCTGAAATATTCCACTTATCGGTAGGAACAGAATACTGATAACCCATTCCAAATAAATGAGCAGGTTTAATTTCTTTTGTGTGTGATAAGTCCCCAAAAACAATAGGAACATGGTGGTCGCCAATTGTCAATACTTCGCTTGAAGTTCTTCTTTTATATGAAAACGGATCGTATGGAAGGGCTAAGCCTTGCTGTTTAATGTTGAAAATTTTTTGTGCTTCCGGCTTGAGTTTTGATAATAATTTTTTTGCAACAGGGATTTCCGCCTCCGCAGCTTCAGTTAACGAAACGCGTATTGTATCTCCTAAACCATCTTCGAGCAAGGCACCGATGCCAACAGCAGATTTTATTCTACCATCCTCTCCATCACCAGCTTCTGTAACACCCAAGTGCAAAGGGTATTTCATTCCTTGACTTTTCATGGTCGATACTAATAAACGGTATGCCTCCACCATAACCAAGGTATTACTTGCTTTCATAGATAGAACAATGGCATGATAGTCGTTTTTTACACAAATACGTAAAAACTCCATAGCTGATTCAACCATACCCTCCGGAGTATCTCCGAAACGGCTTAATATTCTATCTGATAATGAGCCATGGTTCGTACCAATTCGCATAGCAACATTATTCTTTTTACATAAAAGAACTAGCGGAGTGAACTTTTCTTCGATTCTAATTAATTCATCGGCGTAGCTAGAGTCCGTGTAATCAATTTCCTCAAATTTCTTTTTATCCGCATAGTTTCCAGGGTTGACTCTAACTTTTTCAACAATGGTAGCGGCAATCTCTGCAGCGTTGGGAGTGAAATGAATATCAGCGACCAATGGCGTGTTGTATCCCTTTTTAAACAACCCTTCTTTTATATTCGCTAAATTAAGTGCGTCCTTTTTACTTGGAGCTGTCAAACGAACAATTTCACAGCCCGCATCAATCATACGTATACTTTCTTCAATGGATTTATCAGTGTCCATTGTGTCAGCCGTGGTCATTGATTGAACTCGTATAGGATTACTCCCTCCTATTCCTATTTTACCAACATTTACTTCCAGGGTGGAAAAACGAATATTCTCAAAGTAACTCTCACAATAAGAAGGATTAGCGCTAGATTTTATCATAAATTTAATTGCTGTTATCAATGCAAAAATAACGAATATTAACCGTCAATAACCGATATGAATCATAGAATTGTCTCACAAACTATCACAAAATTTCGATATGTTCGCGCATTAGCCGTAGATTTACACAAAATTATAACTAGAAAAGATGATTTTAGAACAAGTAAAGTTCACCAAAACAGGTGACGAAGAATTTTATAAAGTACTCAGAAAGAGAGTTAACGCTTACTTTAAAGAGAACAAAATTTCAAAATTTGCAAACGCAAACATGGTCTTAAAAACCATTTTTATGTTGACGCTATACCTAGCACCATTCATATTAATTCTGACGACACTCTCCTCGACATTATTAATTGTTTTGATGTGGATGATTATGGGGTTTGGAATGGCAGGAATAGGCCTTTCAATAATGCATGATGCCAATCACAGCGCATACTCGAAGAATAAATATGTCAATTTATTTATGGGAAAGCTGATTTGGTTAGTGGGTGGAAGCGATGTGAACTGGAGAATTCAGCACAACGTTCTGCACCATACTTATACGAATGTTCACGGGATGGATGAAGACATTGAAATTGATCCATTAATGCGGTTTTCTCCAAACCAAAAATTAAGAAAGGGACATAAGTTTCAGTTCATTTACGCGTGGTTCCTTTATGGAATGATGACGATAATGTGGGCTACGACGAAAGACTACTCTCAATGGAAAAGGTACAAGAATAAAGATCTAATTAAGACTCAAGGCTTGTCAAGCAGAAGTTTTCTTTGGACTTTAATTTCAACCAAAACTATTTATTTAGCACTTACACTTGGTTTACCATTGTGGCTTGGGCCAATGTCTTGGTATGGAACTGTTTTATGCTTTTTATTAATGCACTTTATTGCAGGAGTAACGTTGGCAGCAATTTTTCAACCAGCGCATGTTGTGCCTTCTTCTGACTATCCAAAGCCAGATAAAGAAGGAAATGTAAAGGTGGCTTGGGCTGAAAACCAATTGTTAAACACGACAAATTTCGCGCCCGGAGCACGCTTGTTTTCTTGGTATGTAGGTGGGTTAAACTATCAAATTGAACACCATTTATTCCCTAATATTTGTCATGTTCATTACCGTAACATCTCCAACATTGTGAGAGATACCGCATTTGAATATAACCTGCCTTACCATTCGTATAAAACATTTTATGCTGCGTTAGCTAATCACACAAAAATGCTCTATACATTAGGAAGAGTTGAAGACGCTCCAGGAATTCATTAAATGAATATTGAGGATTTAAGAATGTATTGTTTATTGAAAAAGGGGGTGACAGAGTCACTCCCTTTTTCTGAAACAGCCCTTGTGTTTAAAGTGCAAAATAAAATGTTTGCACTTACGGACATAGATAAGTTTCAGTTTATCAATTTAAAGTGCGAACCAGAAAGAGCAGTGGAATTACGCGAAAAATTTAATGGAATAAAGCCAGGTTATCATATGAATAAGAAACACTGGATTTCAGTTTATATAAACACCGATGTTGAAGACAAGCTGCTCATAGAATTGCTTGATGAATCGTATGATTTGGTGGTAAAATCATTAACAAAGAAGCTACGTGAAGAGTTGTAGGATTGATAAATTTGTTTGGAGTATTCGTTTAGCAAAAACTAGATCTTTGTCTTCTTCCGCAATATCTAAAGGGAAAATAAGACTAAACGGTTTAGGTATTAAGCCGGCTAAAGAAGTTAAACTTGGGGATGAAATTAGTATCGTTCGACACAACGCAACGTTCACTTTTCGAATAATTCAATTGTTGGATAAGCGCGTTGGAGCAAAATTAGTGAAAGATTATATTGTTGATGTTACTCCACCGGAAGAGCATGAGAAAATGGAGCTGTATCGCCTGTCTCAAAAGGTGTATAGAGAGAATGGCTCAGGGAAGCCTTCAAAGAAAGACAGAAGAGATCTAGAAGATTTTATAAATAATTGGCAGTAGAAAGTAACTTTTTTAAGAGTTGTTGGTCTTACAAGAAAACAACAGAGATATGAAAAAAGTATACCTTATAGCAGCAGTTGCTCTTCTAAGTTTATCGCTTCAAGCGCAAGAAGAAGAGAATGAGTCAGACACTACACGTGTAAATCTTGGAAAAACAGAACTTATACTTGTACAACATGACGACGACATACAAGATACTCTTAACATAGACGATCAAGATGGAGAAAAGAAACGGTCTAAAAAAGACAGAGAAGCACATTGGGCAGGAGTAGATTTTGGGTTTACTATGTTAATGAACCCATCTTTTGAAAATAATTTTCCAAATCATCCTTATTGGAAAAATGATGCGGCGAAATCAACTGTTTGGAACCTTAATCTTTTAGAGCACAAGTTCAATATTGCGAAAGAATACTTTGGGATAACAACAGGTTTAGGCTTTAGCTTTACATCTGTGGCATTTAGTGACAACTATGTGTTATCTTATAATTCTGACACGTTAATGGCTGCTATTGACACAGTTACGAACTATTCTAAGAATAAATTAAAAGCAACATACTTAACAGTACCACTTCTTTTAGAGTTTAACACAAATGCGGATTCTGACAAGAGTTTTTATTTAGCAGCAGGTGTTGTTGGAGGAGTGCGTTTAACTTCTCAAGTGAAGAGAAAAGGCGAGGTTGATGGAGACAAATTTACCTTCAAGGAAAGAGGAACTTATGGCTTGAACCCGTTTAAGTTAGATGCAGCAGTTCGTTTGGGATATTCTGACTTTGGAGTCTTTGCAAACTATAGCTTACTTCCTCTTTTTGATACAGGGAAAACGACGGAAGCCTATCCATTAACATTCGGGTTATCCTTGAATTTTTAATAGATAAAATATTTTAAGCATAAAAAAGGGCGACTTAATAGTCGCCCTTTTTATTGAGTTCTTTTATTAGAAGTACTCGTTATATGCTTCTGATAAGTTTTCAGCAATCATTGCAGCTGTAGCTCCTTCAATGTGGTGTCTTTCTAAAAAGTGAACCAACTTACCATCTTTGAACAACCCAATAGATGGAGATGATGGAGGATAAGGTAAGAAGTATTTTCTAGCTTGATTTGTTGCTTCGCCATCTACTCCAGCAAAAACAGTTGCTAATGTGCTTGGCTTTTTATCATTAGACAAAGATGCCTTTACTCCGGGACGCATATTTCCAGCAGCGCAACCGCATACTGAATTAACGACTAACAATAAACTCTCTCCGCTATTTTCTACTATTTCGTCAACGTCTGAAGAACTTGTCAATTGGTTGAACCCCACTGACGTAAGGTCTTCTTTCATTGGTTGTACTAATTCTGGTGGATACATATCTCTATAATTAAAATTTATATTACAAATTTAAGGATTATTTCTTCTGTAATAGCGGTTTATGTCTATTTCAGGGTCTAATTCCTTACCATTTAACAAATAATCGCAAAACTCTTCGCAAATAAGGGGAGCGAGCATATACCCTTTTGCGCCTAACCCATTAATTATGTGATAATTTTGAAACGTTTTGTGGGTTCCAACCAAAGGTCTCCTGTCTCTTGTCGTCGGCCTAATTCCAGCTTCCTGACTTAATACTTCGACATCTTCATCTATTATATAGGATAGATTATTTAACAGCTCTTGTTTAGCCTCTTTTGTAGTGTGAGTAGTTGGATCATTCCATTCATATGTTGATCCAATTTTGAATGTCCCCGATCCTCTTGGGAGCATAAAACACTTTCTGTTGAGAGAAACATCCTTCGGGAGAACGGCCGACTTTATAGTTAATGTTTGTCCCTTTGTTTGATCTAGTGGTAAATCACTGAAGAGCACATTATCAGGATTCAAATATCCCTGACAAAATATGATGTCATCATAAGTAATGGACCGGTAAGTTGTTCCTTCCAAAATGTTTTGGTTAAACTCTTCGTTAATTATGGTTGCATTTTCTTTAAGCCATTCCTTGGTTCCGGTGAGAAAAGGAAGTACGTCAATGTAATATGTTTCTTTAACCCGTCCAGAACCAAAAGGATTCTTTGCCAAATCAAACCCCATGTCGTCGTCGTTAACCTTAAACATAAACGGTTTGAACTCTTCTCTCTCTTGTTTTTCCAACCAAAAATCACGCTCTTGTTCTGAAGAGAAAAGCCTTCGAATAGGTAGTTCGTGAAAGAAAACACTTTTTGTTAACTCTTCAAGTTCTTTATAGTGAGACTTTAAGAACGGTATAAAATCATCAACCCGCCAACTTTTTGTCATTCTTCGAAACACCAAAGGGTTTATTATTCCTGCAGCTATTCTTGAACTGAAGTTTACATTGTTATCAATAATTGAAACTTGATGCCCACGTTTTATTAGCTCTAATGAGGTTGTTATTCCAGACAATCCTGCTCCAATAATTAAAAATTTTTTTTTTGATGTCATTTTGCAATAGCTAATGTAGCAACACTTATTTGTAATTCTGGATTTCTTTTTAGTAAAGCGACAATAATAGACTCGAGGGTTGAGCCAGTGGTTATAACATCATCTACTAATAGTATATGGTTGTAATTTTCGATAGTGCGGCTAATTTTAAAGATGTCATTAACATTGTCCCAGCGTTGAAAGCGAGTTTTTTTAGTTTGAGATTCAGAGTGCCTTGTCCTTTTTACGGTTTTAACATCTAATTTTTTAAGAAAAGAAGAACAAATTCCTTTCGCTAAAGCCTCACTTTGGTTATACCCTCTGATAAATTTTTTTTTGGGGTGAAGAGGAACGGGAATGACGGCATCAATTGTTAAATATTGTTCTTGGGTTTTTAGAGTCTCTCCGATCTGCTTTCCAAAATAAACCCCGACATCTAAATTGTTTTTATATTTCAATGAAAACAATATATCTTGGGATGTTTTGTTTTTTTCAAAGAAGATATGGGCATATGTGTTTTTTACCTTAGCTCTTCCCCAAAACAACTTATCCATGCTACTTGCTTCTTTAAACAAATGAAAGTTTGTGTGTGAAATGTTTTGAGAGCAAAAAGAACAAAGGTGTTTTTCTTCAGCCGAAAGTTCATTTTCACAAACCAAACATTGTTCGGGGTATAACAAATGTAGTAAGTCAAGAATTTTTTTCACGTGTAACAAATGTATAATTAGTTCGCTTATAAGTGGGTAAAAAGACGTGCCAATAATATTTACTAAATCGATTTAAGGCTATGATTACCTCGGAGAATCAATGCCCAATGGAGAACCTGTATTTTTTCACAAGTCGATGTTTAAAACATTAAAAATTTTAACTTGACTTCGGTTTAAATCGGCTGTAGTTTTATAGAACCAAATTTAAACACTTGACGTTAAAGGCGTAAGACTAATAGAATAAATTTATCGACAAACTAAGATGTTCGAACTGTGAATATCTTTCCTTTTTGTGTTGATAAAAGAAGAATGGTTAGCTATAAAGGGATTGAGTGTGTAAATGTTGATAACATCGAAAAATTGTGAATTTCTTTACTTGTTTGATGAGAGATTTTTAGCAATTTTTGTATGCCTTTAAAGGAAATACTAATCACGGAAATTACTTCCGAATTTACCCTTGAGGAAACAACAAATTTTTGGAGTTAAAAAACAAAAGAATAGATTTTTTGTATAGAATAATAGTCGTTAATAATTGAAGAGCATGGAACAAGAAGAACCGATTTTAAAAGAAAATAAAAACAGATTTGTACTGTTCCCTATTCAACACAATGACATTTGGAAAGCATACAAAGAACAAGAGGCGAGCATTTGGACAGCAGAAGAATTGGATCTTTCTCAAGACATAATTGACTGGGAAGAGAAACTAAATGATAATGAGCGATATTTTATTGAGCACATTTTGGCATTTTTTGCTGCGTCTGATGGTATTGTCAATGAGAATTTAGCAGAGAATTTTGTAAAAGAAGTTCAGTACACAGAGGCTAAGTTTTTCTATGGGTTTCAAATCATGATGGAGAATATTCATTCTGAAACTTACTCATTGTTGATTGACACTTATATTAAAGACGATAAGCGAAAAGATTATTTATTTAATGCCCTAGAAACTTTTCCTCCAGTAAAGAAAAAGGCAGAGTGGGCATTGAACTGGATTGACAACGGAAGTTTTGCACAAAGATTAATTGCTTTCGCGGCGGTTGAGGGTATTTTCTTCTCTGGTTCGTTTTGTTCAATATTTTGGTTGAAGAAAAGAGGTTTAATGCCAGGATTAACTTTCTCAAACGAGTTAATTTCTCGTGATGAAGGGATGCACATGGAGTTCGCAGTACTTTTATATAACGATCACCTTATCAATAAATTATCACAAGAAGAAGTGGCTGAAATCATTACAGTTGCTGTCGATATCGAAAAAGAATTTGTAACAGAATCTTTACCAGTTAAATTGATTGGAATGAATGCAGAATTAATGTCTCAGTACATTGAGTTCGTTGCAGATAGACTATTAACAGAGCTAGGGAATCCAAAAATTTACAACGCTACAAATCCATTCGATTTTATGGATATGATCAACCTACAAGGTAAAACTAACTTCTTTGAAAAAAGAGTTGGTGAATATCAAAAGGCAGGTGTTTTAAACAACGACGGAAACAATACATTCAGTATAGATGAAGAATTTTAATAAAATTATAAAACTATAAAACCAAAACAACCAAGCGCCCATGTACGTAGAAAAAAGAGACGGAAGAAAGGAAGCTGTAAAATTTGACAAAATTACAGCACGCATCATTAAGATGTGTTATGGACTAGATCCATTAGTGTCACCAGAAGCGGTAGCGATGAAGGTAATTGAAGGATTGTTTGATGGGGTTACCACAACTCAATTAGACAACCTAGCAGCCGAGGTAGCAGCAGCAAAAACAATCGACCATCCGGATTACGCTTTATTGGCATCTAGAATTTCAGTGTCTAACTTGCATAAAGAGACAAAGAAAACTTTTTCAGATGTAATGACTGACTTATACACATACATTGATCCTAAAACAGGGGAAAATGCAGCTTTATTGTCTGAAGAAGTGTATAATGTTATCCAAGAAAATAAAGAGAAATTAGATTCAAGTATTATTTACGATAGAGACTTTAGATACGATTATTTTGGTTTTAAAACGTTAACGCGCTCGTACCTTCTAAAGTTAAATAATGAAATCGCTGAGCGTCCACAACAAATGTTGATGCGTGTCTCTGTGGGGATTCACAAGTCAGATATTGATTCAGCAATTAGAACTTATAACTTAATGTCGGAAGGTTGGTTTACGCATGCTACACCAACACTTTTCAACTCTGGGACACCAAAGCCTCAAATGTCATCTTGTTTCTTGTTAACAATGAAATCAGATAGTATTGAGGGCATATATGACACCCTTAAATCTTGTGCTCAGATTTCACAATCTGCAGGAGGTATTGGCTTGGCTTTACATGATATTCGTGCTAAAGGTTCTTACATTAAAGGAACAAATGGTCAATCTAATGGTATTGTGCCAATGTTACGAGTGTTTAACGACACTGCACGCTATGTAGATCAAGGTGGAGGAAAACGCAAAGGCTCTTTCGCAATGTACATTGAACCATGGCATGCTGATGTGTTTGACTTTTTAGACTTGAAAAAGAATCATGGTAAAGAAGAACAAAGAGCAAGAGATTTATTTTATGCTCTATGGACACCTGATTTATTCATGAAACGTGTTAAAGAGAACGGGGATTGGACTTTAATGTGTCCACATGAGTGCCCAGGACTTTCTGAAACACATAGTGAAGAATTTGAAGCACTTTATACGAAGTATGAAGCGGAAGGAAAAGGACGTAAGACAATTAAAGCACAAGACTTATGGTTTAAGATTTTAGAGTCTCAAATCGAAACAGGTACGCCTTATATGTTGTACAAAGATGCCGCGAATGCTAAATCAAATCAACAAAACTTAGGGGTAATTAAGTCTTCTAATTTGTGTACAGAGATTATTGAGTACACTGCCCCAGATGAGATTGCAGTTTGTAACTTAGCTTCTTTAGCGCTTCCTAAATATCTGAAAGAAGATAAAACATTTGATCACGATAAATTATTCGAAGTAACGTACCAAGCGACGTTAAATTTGAACAAAATTATCGATGGTAACTACTACCCAGTAGAGGAAGCTAGAAATTCAAACATGCGTCATAGACCCATAGGTTTGGGCGTTCAAGGTTTAGCAGACACTTTTATTTTAATGGGTTTACCATTTGAAAGTGAAGAAGCAAGGGCTTTAAATAGAGAGATTTTTGAAACGATCTACTATGCTTCAATGACAGCATCAAAAGATTTGGCAAAAGTTGATGGGCCTTACCAAACATTTAAAGGATCACCAGTATCTAAGGGTCAATTCCAGTTTGATTTATGGAATGTTACTCCAACAGACAGATGGGAATGGGATGTATTAAAAGCTGAGGTTATCGAACATGGAGTGAGAAACTCATTGTTAGTTGCCCCAATGCCAACAGCTTCTACAGCTCAAATCCTTGGAAACAACGAATGTTTTGAACCATATACCTCGAATGTTTATACTAGAAGAGTTCTTTCTGGTGAGTTCATTATTGTGAACAAGCATTTATTGAAAGACTTAGTAAAGTTGAACTTGTGGAACAAGTCTGTTCGTCAAGAGATAATGGTTGCAAATGGTTCTATTCAGAACATTGATGTTATCCCTCAGTATGTTAAAGATCTATATAAGACTGCCTGGGAGATTTCTCAGAAAGCAATTATTGATCAAGCAGCTGATAGAGGAGCATACATTTGTCAATCACAATCATTGAACATCTTTATGGAGAACGCAAACTTCGGGAAACTTACGTCAATGCATTTCTACGGATGGGAGAAAGGCTTAAAAACAGGAATGTATTACTTAAGAACGAAAGCAGCGAAAGATGCTGTTAAGTTTACAATTGATAAATCAGTTAACCAAGAACCAACAGCAAAATCTATTGAAGATGCACAAGCAGAGGTAGCTTGCTCTATCGACAGTGGAGATGACTGTGAAATGTGTTCAGGGTAGGATAAATGAAGCTTTTATGAAGGGCAAGCGTTAGCGCAAACCTAATTAAAGCTTTAACCTTTAAGATATATATAACTAAACCAAAAAGCCCTTTAATTAATTTTGAAGGGCTTTTTCTTTTTAGGTACCTTTGTAAAAACGTTAATAAATGCTCGGATTAAAACTTCCAACCGACCCTAGGTGGGTAAACATTGTAGAATCAAACATTAGTGAAATCCTAACTGACCATGCATGGTGTGAGCAAAAGGCCGCGACCAATGCGATATCGATAGTAGTTCATAACTCTGAAGATCCTGAGCTGGTAACGGATATGTTAGACCTTGCAAAAGAAGAAATAGAGCACTTTGAAATGGTGCATGAAATTATTAAGGAAAAAGGGTTAGTTCTTGGAAGAGAGCGTAAAGACAGTTATGTGAATGAATTGGCTAAATTCATGCAGAAAGGAAGAGGGCGTAAATTTTCTTTGGTTGATAGGTTGTTATTTTCTGCCATGATAGAAGCACGAAGTTGTGAACGATTTAAGGTGCTTTCTGAAAACATTAAGGATGAAAAACTATCAAAGTTTTACCATGACCTAATGGTTAGCGAAGCAGGTCATTATACCATGTTCTTAAAGCACGCAAGAAGGGTTGCGCCAGAAATTGATGTAGAGAAAAGATGGAAAGAATGGTTAACCTTTGAAGCCGAAGTAATAAGCCGTTACGGTAAAGAAGAAACAATACACGGGTAGTTTAATTATTACTTTTTTCGGTATGTATGATACTTACTACCATACTCACGGAAACAGAAATAAAAGTTCCCAGCTTTAAATAGGCAGATGTGTTTTTTGACCATAATAAATCGGTGTAATTAACCTCATATCTTAAAGTATAAGCAATTACTAGGATAGAAACCCCAATTAAACCGTATCTTAATTTGTTCATTGTGCCTTGTTTTTCTTTTAAAATAGCGAGAAATTGAAAACCTAGTATCCTTGATCTTTTAATTCCTTACTTACAACTTCCAATTCCTTAAAAAATTCCTCGCCATAAGCTCTAATCAAAGGTTCTTTCAAGAATTTAAAAACAGGTATGTCAAGTTTACTTCCACAATCACATGCAGGAGCGCAAATGTCCCACTTATCATAATTTAATGCAGTAAAATCTTCAAAAACTTTAGTTCGAATAGGGTAAAGGTGGCAAGAAATAGGTTTTTTAAAATCAATTTTACCTTCTTTATGTGCTTGTTCTATGCCACACTTGGTAATTCCCTTCTCGTCAAAAAAAACAAAGGCACACTCAGCATCATTCACTAGAGTAGTTACAGGTTCATTATCTTGATCCATGTAAAACACACCTTGTTCATCAATTGCTTTAATACCCTCATCCCTGAGGTACGGTTTAATTTGGTCAAGACTTTCTTCTAAAATGTCGACCTCTTCTAGTGCTAGTGGAGCGCCAGCATCTCCTTTAATGCAACATGCACCTTTACAGGCATTCAAGTCACAAACAAATTTTTGATCAAAAATTTGAGTGGAAACAACCTTATCTTTAACTTCTACTAGCATGCGATTTATTTTTTACAAATGTCTGAAATAAAAAGCACTCCTTACACTAAAACCGTTGTAAACGTAGGAAATTTAAAAAATAGACGTATATTTGCACCGTGTTTATGCAAATAAATGCATGAATGAGGGGACGTTAGTCCCCTCTTTTTATAACATATGATTAGTAAACAAAAAGTAGCGGAATTGATTTATGAGCGTATCGAGGAACTCGATAACGGCCTGTTTGTGGTAACACTAACAATCTCTTCTATGAATAAAATTAACATTGAATTAGACAAACATGTCGGTAATGTTTCTGTTAGTGATTGTATGTCTGTATCAAGAAATGTTGAACATAACTTGGACAGAGAAGAGCAAGACTTCGAATTACACGTTTCTTCAGCGGGTCTAGATCAAGGGTTGAGGGTTTTTGCCCAATACAAGAAAAACATTGGTAGAGATGTTAAGGTAAAACTGAACGAAGGAGGGAAGTTTGAAGGTACTATGATCGACGCAACACCTGAGCAAATTACACTTCAGACAACGCGAAAGGAAAAAATAGAAGGAAGAAAGAAAAAAGAAACAATTGTTGAAGACCTCGTTTTCACAATGGATCAGATAAAAGAAACAAAAATTGTTATTTCATTTAAATAAATAAAGATGGATAGTTTAGAGTTGATAGAGTCGTTTTCAGAGTTTAAAGAACTGAAAAACATTGATAAGCAAACAATGCAACACGTATTGGAAGATGTTTTCCGTGCAATGTTGAAGAAAAAGTTTGATACCGATGAACATATTGATGTCATTGTAAATATTGACAAAGGAGATGTTCAAATTTTCTTAAACAAAGAAATTGTTGACGATGGTGAGGTGGAAAACATCAACATGGAAATTGCTTATTCTGATGCGATTAAAATAGAGCCAGATTTCGAAATAGGAGAAGAGGTAACAGAAGAGTTTAAATTTAACGACTTCGGAAGAAGAAACGTGCTTTCTTTGCGTCAAAACCTGATTTCTCGAATCATGGAATTAGAGAAAGATCACTTATACAAACTATACAAGGAAAAAATTGGTGACATCGTTACTGGCGAAGTTTATCAAGTTTGGAAAAAAGAAATCATGATTTTGGATGATGAAGGAAACGAGTTATTACTTCCTAAATCAGAACAAATTCCTTCAGATTACTTTAAGAAAGGAGAATCGATTCGTGCGGTAGTTGCAAAAGTTGATATGCGTAACAGTAGTCCTGTTATTATTTTATCAAGGGCGGCGCCAGAATTTTTGGAGAGACTTTTTGAATTAGAGGTCCCAGAGGTGTTTGACGGATTAATCACAATTAAGAAAATTGTGCGTGAGCCAGGTGAAAGAGCAAAGGTTGCAGTTGAGTCTTACGACGATAGAGTAGATCCAGTTGGGGCATGTGTTGGAATGAAGGGTTCTAGAATTCATGGAATCGTTCGTGAATTAAGAAATGAGAATATTGATGTTATTAATTATACATCGAACCCTCAGTTATTTATTCAACGCGCTTTGTCTCCAGCAAAAATCACAACGATAGAGATTGATGAAGAAGAGAAGAGAGCAAAAGTTTATTTGAAACCAGACCAAGTTTCTTTGGCAATAGGAAGAGGTGGGCACAACATTAAGTTAGGAGGTAAACTTACTGGGTATGAACTTGATGTTTATAGAGAGGGAGAAGTTGATATTGAAGATGTCGACTTAGAAGAATTTGCTGATGAGATCGATAGCTGGATTTTAGATGAATTAAAATCTGTTGGCTGTGACACTGCAAAATCTGTGTTGGATATTGGAGTAGCAGACTTAGTAAAAAGAACAGACTTAGAGGAAGAAACGGTCGCTGAGATATTTAAAGTTCTTCAAGCAGAGTTCGAGTAAATCACAACAAAATAGTATATTACAAGAGAATTGAAATAGTCAATTCGAATAGTTAAAAATTAAAGGACGTATAATTTTATGGCCAAGCCAATTAGATTAGGAAAAGCAGCAGGTGAGTTAAATGTGGGTATGTCTACCCTCGTTGATTTTCTTATAAGCAAAGATGTAAAGATAGACGCTAGCCCGAACACAAAGCTATCGCCGGATCAATATGCAATGTTACGCGTAGAATTTGCTGCGGATCAAACGCTAAAAGAACTTGCACAACAAACAACTGCTCCGGAGAAGAAAGAAACTGTTTCTTTGAAAAAACCGGAAACAGAAGCAGTCCCAATTGCTGAGGAGGTTGTCGAGACTCCCGCTCCCGAAACTATTGCCGAAAAAGTACAGCCAGAAGCAGAGGTTGAAACCCCTATTGAAGAAGCAGCTAAACCAAAATCAGCAGAGCCCGTTATCGAAGAAGTAGAAAACACGTCAAGTGATAGTGGGGTGCAAGTTATAGGAAAAATAGATTTAGATAAAATTAATTCAAAAACTCGACCAGATAAGAAAAAGTCACCTAAGAAAGAGGACAAACCAAAGGTTGAAGCAAAGAAACCAACACCGGAAGTAAAGTCTCAACCCGAGGTTGAGGATAAAAAAACTCCGGTTGCTCCTGCTCCCGAAGAGAAAAAAGAGACACCAAAAGAAACCGAAACAATTCGTGTAGAAAGAAAAAAGCTTACTGGACCTAACGTTGTTGGTAAAATTGTTTTACCAGTAGAAAAACCAAAAACTTCTCATGCGGACAAGAAGAAAAGAAAACGAGTTAGGAAGGTTGATGTAAATAAAAAACAAAACCAAGTTCAATCCGCTGGAAGCAAACCAGGAGGACCTGGAGCTAGGCCGAATCAAGGAACTAGAGGTGGAGGAAACACTTACAAGAAAGGTGGTGCAAGAGCCCCTAAACCTGAAGTTACTGAAAAAGACATTCAAAAAGAGATTAAAGAAACTTTAGCAAGACTATCGAAAAAAGGTGGAAAATCTAAAGGGGCTAAAAATAGAAGACAGAAAAGAGAAAACGTTGCTGCTACTCGAATGGAGGAAGAAGCAATGGCGGAATTAGACTCAAAAACACTAAAACTGACAGAGTTTGTTTCGGTGTCTGAGTTAGCAACAATGATGAATGTAGGTTCTACGGAAGTTATATCGGCATGTATGTCATTAGGAATTTTTGTTTCTATTAATCAGCGCTTAGATGCTGAAACAATTCAAATGATTTCTGAAGAATTTGGTTATGATATCGAGTTTGTTAGTGCTGAAGTTCAAGATGCAATTCCGGAAATTATAGATAGTGAAGAAGATTTAATTGATAGACCCCCAATTATTACGGTAATGGGTCACGTTGATCACGGTAAAACATCTTTGTTAGATAGAATTCGTGATGCAAATGTAACAGACGGAGAGGCCGGAGGAATTACGCAACATATTGGGGCATACAACGTGGTGTTAAAAGATGGTAAGAAACTAACCTTTTTAGATACCCCAGGTCACGAGGCGTTTACAGCGATGCGTGCACGTGGTGCTCAAGTTACAGATGTTGCTGTGATTATTGTTGCAGCAGATGATGATGTGATGCCACAGACAAAGGAGGCAATTGCTCATGCTCAAGCGGCAGAGGTGCCAATGGTTTTTGCAATTAATAAGATTGATAAACCAGGAGCTAACCCTGATAAAATTAAAGAACAGTTATCTACAATGAATATTCTTGTGGAGGATTGGGGTGGTAAATACCAGTGTCAAGAAATTTCTGCAAAACAGAATTTGAACATAGGCGATTTATTAGAGAAAATATTATTAGAGGCAGAATTGCTTGAATTGAAAGCAAATCCAAACAGAACAGCTGTAGGTACAGTGATTGAATCTTCTTTGGATATTGGTAAAGGTTATGTTACAAATATATTGGTTGAAACAGGGACTTTGAAAATTGGAGATGTTGTATTAGCAGGCCGTAACTATGGTAAAGTAAAAGCCATGCATGATGAAAATGCAAAATCTGTTAAAGAAGTTGGACCTGCAATGCCGGTATCAATTCTTGGAATTAATGGCGCCCCATCGGCAGGGGATAAATTTCATGTATTGTCTGATGAGAAAGAAGCAAAAGTAATTGCAACTAAGCGTGAGCAGCTATACAGAGAACAAGGTTTAAGAACAACGAAACACATTACACTAGATGAAATCGGTCGTCGTTTAGCAATTGGAGACTTTAAGGAGTTGAACTTAATTGTAAAAGGTGATGTTGATGGTTCTATTGAAGCATTATCAGATTCATTATTACGACTTTCTACTGAAGAGATTCAGTTGAACATTGTACATAAAGGGGTGGGTGCGATATCTGAAGCAGATGTCAACTTAGCATCTGCGTCTGACGCAATTATTATTGGATTCCAGGTAAGACCAACATTAGGTGCACGTAAAATGGCGGACACGGAACAAATTGATATTCGTCTATATTCTGTTATCTACAAGGCTATCGATGAAATTAAAGATGCAATGGAAGGGTTATTGTCTCCTGATATTGAAGAGAAAATTGTGGGAACCGCTGAAATTAGAGAAACGTTTAGCATTACTAAAGTTGGAACGATTGCTGGTTGCTTCGTTACTGATGGTACAATTTTTAGAAATTCTAACATTAGAATTATACGAGATGGAATTGTTATTCACACGGGTAAACTAGGATCATTGAAACGATTTAAAGATGATGTGAAAGAGGTTAAAAACAATTACGAATGTGGATTGAATGTTGAGAAATTCAACGCTATCAAAGAAGGCGATGTTATTGAAGCATTTGAAGAGGTTGAAATAGCTAGAAAGTTAAAATAGTTTAGATTCTTTAACAAGAGTTAAAAACAAATAGAAGACTTATTTATTAACTTTGATTAAGTAAAAAAAGTAAAATGGAGAATATTACATACGCAGCAATGCCAGGAATGGGTTCAATGGTTCTGATATTAGTTGCCATCTTATTGTTATTTGGAGGAAAAAAAATTCCAGAATTAATGAAAGGGCTAGGTAAAGGAATGAAAGAATTCAAAGACGCCTCAGCTTCAGATAAAAAAGAGGAAGAAGGTAATTCGGACGATAAATAAACACAAACTAAATGTTGCAAACGTATGCTGATGTGAGAAGGGCTATCTCTTCTGGCGATACAGTTGTAGGTATTCTTAATGGCTACCTCAATGCAATTGAAGAAAATAAACACCTCAACGCATTTCTGGAAGTTTTTGTGGATTCCGCAATGGAACATGCCAAAAATGTGGATGCGAAAATCAAAGAGGGTAACGCAGGGAGATTAGCAGGAATGGTAATTGGTCTAAAGGACAACATGTGTTATGCGGGACATAAGGTTTCGGCAGCATCAAAAATATTAGATAATTTTGAATCATTATATACCGCAACTGCGGTTGAGCGACTTATAGCAGAAGATGCTGTAATAATTGGACGTTTGAATTGCGATGAGTTTGCAATGGGTTCGTCTAATGAGAACTCTTCTTTTGGGCCTGCTCTTAATCCAATTAATAATAAAATGGTGCCTGGAGGCTCCTCAGGAGGCTCTGCAGCAGCAGTAGCAGCTGGGCTATGTACTGCTGCTTTAGGTAGTGATACAGGCGGATCAATACGCCAGCCGGCCAGTTTTACCGGAACATATGGGTTAAAACCGACTTACGGAAGAATTAGCCGTCATGGCTTGATTGCTTATGCTTCTTCTTTTGACCAAATAGGACCTTTTACCAATAACATTGACGATTCAGCCCTTCTTTTAGAGATAATGGCGGGTTCAGACGAATTTGACGGGACGCTTTCTTCTAAACCGACAGAAGATTTTGCAGCTATTGAGAGTCTAAAAGAACTTAAGGTTGCTGTAATAGCTGAGAGTTTTGATACGGATGGCCTAGACCCAGAGATTAAGGCGGCAATGGAGAAAACGATGAGTAGCTTAGAAAGTTTAGGACATACCGTTGAGAAGGTGTCATTCCCATATTTAGATTATATGGTGCCCACTTATTACGTTCTAACAACTGCCGAGGCGTCATCTAATCTTTCTCGATTTGATGGGGTGCACTATGGCTACAGAAGCGACAATGCTAAAGGAGTTGAAGCAACCTATAAGAAATCAAGAAGCGAAGGTTTTGGAGAGGAGGTGCAAAGAAGAATTATGGCCGGAACTTTTGTTTTGTCCCATGGTTATTATGATGCTTATTATACCAAAGGACAGAAGGTAAGGCGTGTTCTTCAAGACAAAACGAATGAAATTTTATCAGAATACGATGTGATTATTCTTCCTACGACACCTACAACAGCTTTTGAGTTAGATGCAGTAAGTGATCCAATCGCAATGTATTTACAAGATATTTATACAGTCCATGCTAATTTAACAGGAAATCCAGCAATATCTATTCCAATGGGTAACCATTCGAATGGATTGCCGTTTGGTATTCAGGTTATTGCAAATCATTTTGAGGAAAAGAAGATGTTTAATTTCTCCCGAGAAATGGAAAAAATAGAACTATAGAAAATGAAAATTTTAGCATTAATAGTCGTATTTATTTGGTCAAGTATTTCACTTGCGCAAACGAGTGGTGAATGGACAGCGGAGGATAGTCTTAAGGGAAAAGCAATGATTAATACCATTGAGCAAAGCTTAGATTATTTTTATGCCGACTATTCTCCAGAAGGAAACTATGACTCCATCATTGAAGTGCTAAATTATGAAGCGGATTCTGTTCCTGAATTTTCTGACGAGGTTTACTGTGAGCGACTGGCTATTATGAATGAAATGAGTCCTTTTCATTTGGACTGCAACAATTCAACGCTCTCCACAATTAAATTCTTTACGAAGAAAAGAAGGGGTTTTACTCGTGTTGTTCTAGGTAGATCAAAGTTATATTTTGACATGTTTGAAGCTAAATTAGCCGAACACAACATGCCTATTGAACTTAAATATTTGGCGGTTATTGAAAGTGGATTGAGGCCTCAGGTTAAATCTAGGGCAGGAGCGTTAGGTCTTTGGCAGTTCATGTATGGCACGGGAAGAATGTTTGGATTGAAAGAGAATTCTTACATCGATGAAAGAATGGACCCGGAGCTGGCAACGGAAGCGGCATGTAAATATTTAAAAAAACTTTACGGAATTTACAATGATTGGAACCTTGCTTTAGCGGCATATAATGCAGGGCCAGGAAATGTGAACAAAGCCATTCGTCGCTCTGGAAACAAATCGACTTATTGGGAAGTAAGACCATTCTTACCAAGAGAAACACAAGGATACGTTCCCAACTTTATAGCAGCAGCTTATCTTATGACATATCATGCGGAACATAACATTATCCCTATGGTTGCGGATATTCGTTATCCCCAATTGGACACCATTTGTTTGTCAAAAGGAGTTCATTTTGCTTCTATTGCTCAATTGTTATCTATTGAAGAGGAAGAAATAGGAAAGTTAAACCCAGTCTACAAAAGAGCTTACATTCCAAAAACAACCCCCAATCAATGTATCAGTTTACCACATCAAAAAATAGGTCAATTGGTGAGCTTAGAAGACAGCCTTTATGCCTACGAAATAGAAAAGTACATTACTAAAATCTCTCCTGTTAAAGCTACGAATGCGGCACCAACAACAAACACGGCTGCTTCGTATACTTACCATAAAGTGCGCACAGGAGAAACGTTAGGAACGATTGCATCAAGGTATGGTTCAACAGTTTCAACAATTCAGAGGTTAAACGGTCTGCGATCTACTAAAATTTATGTTGGGCAACGTTTAAAAGTTAAAAAAGGCAAAACAACCACAACAACTACCAAGCCTGCTACGAGTAAAAAATATTACACCGTGAGAAGTGGAGATACTTTTGGCAGAATAGCACAAAGACATAGACTTTCTCAATCACAGTTGAAAAGACTAAACCCGAGAATTAATATAAGTAAGCTAAGAATAGGGCAAAAAATTAGGGTAAGATAAGTTTAGCGTGATTATTGTAAGTCGTTGATTCTAAATTATTAAAAAGAATACAATGAAAATTATTTCCTTAGCAACGATTTCTTTGCTTTTAGTCTTTGCTTTTTCGCGCTGTGAAAGCGGAAGAACACTATCTTCAGGCCTTAGTGTAACAGGTAAAATCGGTGAAATTCTAGTTGTTTGTGAACAAGACATTTGGAATTCAGACATTCAAAAATCATTGGACTCAGAACTAGTCCAGTATATTCTTCCATACTTACCGGATGTTGCTACTTTTCAATTGACGCACAGAACCCCTCGTCGTTTCAGTGACGGAGTAAAACGATTCAGAAACACTTTGTTTTTACAGATTGACCCAAATTACACAGGTGAGCATGGTAAAATTGAAAAAAGACTGGATGTTTGGGCGAAAGGACAAATTGTTATAGATATTACCGCAAAGAATTATGAACAGCTGTTAGAAACATGTTTGAATGGCCTAGACAATGTTCATCAGGAGTTTGATGATAAGTCATGGAATAGAATTATGTATCACTTTGGGCGAGCCAGAAATGAGACAATAAAATCCCAAGTGAGAGAAAACTTTGGCCTTGAATTAGTCCTTCCAGCACATTCCAAATTGGTAGGTAAGCGAAAGAACTTTTTTAGAATAGAATTTCCTTCTTCATCAAGACCTATTGTTTTTGAGGGGGGCGGGTCATCCCAAGACAACGGAACGATCTTTTCAGGAATAATGATTTATCAATACGACTTTAAAGATTCAACTCAATTCCAATTTGATCAACTTCTTTCTGCTAGGGATACCATGCTGCGGTATAATGTTCCACATGAAGTGGAGGGAATGTATATGGGCACTCAGTACAATGAGGTCGTATTTCCTGAAGGAAACAATATTGATAATTATAATGGTACGATACCCGGTTATGAAATGAGGGGAATGTTTATGTTTAAAGGCCTTCCGAAATATAGTACTGGAGGAGCGTTTTGGGCATTTCACTTTGTGCATCCAAAAAAGAAAAAACTAATGTGTGTTAGTGGATATGTTGATGCACCGAGCACAACTTCTTGGACACATCCTTTACGTGAAGTTCAAGCCATTCTTAGAAGCGTAGAGTATTCAAAATGAAGTTGTCTGCAACCATAATAACCTTTAACGAAGAAAGAAACATTCGACGATGCATTGAATCGTTATTAAAGGTTGCGGATGAAATTATTGTGTTAGATTCTAATTCAACAGATAAAACCGAAGCAATCTGTAATGAATACCCAATTGTTCAGTTTCAAAAAAGAGCTTGGGAAGGATACTCAGCGAGTAAAAACCATTTAAACTCTTTAGCCAAGTACGATTACATTTTGTCTTTAGATGCAGATGAGGCTTTGGATAATGAATTAGAAGCGTCTATATTGGAGGTAAAGAAAGTTGATTCACCGCAATTATATAGTTTGAATAGAATGACGAATTATTGTGGGAAATGGATTAAGCATTCTGGCTGGTACCCGGATGTTAAAACTCGAATTTTTCCAAAAGAAGGAAGTTATTGGGATGGAGAATTTGTTCATGAAGAATTAGTGTTCCCAAAAGAATTAAAGCTTTTTCAATTGAAAGGGCACTTATCTCACTATTCTTATTATGATTATAAAGATCATCGCTCAAGAGCCGATAAGTATTCAGCATTAACGGCAATGAAAATGCATAAGAAAGGAAAAAGGGCCTCAGCACTTAAGCCTTACTTTAGCGGATTAGCTCGGTTTTTCGGAATGTACGTTATTAAATTAGGGTTTTTTGATGGTTGGAGCGGCTTTAAGATTGCTCAAATAAGCGCTCAATCGAATGTGTTCAAATATCAAGAGTTAAGAAGGTTAAATAAGTTGAAATGATAGATTGGAACGGAAAACGAGTGATAATTAGTAGAACAGATAGCATTGGAGATGTATTACTGACCCTGCCAATTGTTGCCTGGTTGAAAGAAAAATACCCAGCAATAACAATACTTTTTTTAGGGAAAGGATATACAAAATCTATTGTAGAAGGATATGCACTAGTGGATGAATTTATTGACTGGAATGATTACCAAGGTGCAGCAAAAAAAGAACAAGTACTATTATTTTCAAAACTAAGGGCAGACGCCATTATTCATGTTTTTCCGCAAAAAGAGATCGCTACTCTCGCAAAGAAGACAAAGATTAAAACGAGAGTGGGAACTTCCCATCGTTTATTTCATTTATGGACATGCACAGATAGAATTAATTTTACCAGAAGAAAATCGAAGCTGCACGAGTCACAGCTGAATCACGCGCTTTTAAAGCCATTTGGATTAGTAGACTTGCCTTCACTAGAAAAAGTAAAGGCCACAACAGTGAATTTTCACATACCAGAAATTCAATTACCAAAAGCATTTGTACTGGATGAAGAATACACCATTTTTCATCCTAAATCTCAAGGCAGCGCGAAAGAGTGGCCTGTAGAAAGCTATTTTGAAGCCGCGTTAATTTTAGCGAATAAGGGACAAAAGGTTGTTTTTACAGGGACAGATTCAGAAGGAGAAAGCTTCCGTAATCAACTCCCAACGCACGAAAACATACTAGATTCTACGGGAAAATTATCACTTGAGCAATTGATGGTCTTGATACAAAAAGCAAGAAATTTAGTGGCCTGTTCAACGGGCCCTTTGCATATCGCGGCGTATTCAGGAATAAATACTATTGGCCTATATTCACCAAGAGTTCCGATTCACCCCGGACGATGGAGCGCTTTAGGCAAGAAGGTTAATATTCTTGTAAATGATATTAACTGTGCGGATTGTGCTGCAAAAAAAGATTGTAACTGTGTTTCCAACATATCGATCGCGAAAGTTTTGGAGAAATTGAAGTAACTTAACTGCATCAAAATACTTCAATATATCATTTACACGAATTTCGTCGTGGCCCTTTCTTCTGGAACACTTTCAGCTGGCTTTTGTTTTTCCCAACAAATAGAAAATTGGAATTGGTACGGTCTTCTAACTTTTTTTTCTACACTAGCAGTTTACAATGGACAACGTTTATTCAAAGCAAAAAGTAAATTCAAAACCCCTTGGCTTTCTTGGGTTAATAACAACCAAAAATTAATAGGTTTTGGCACCTTTTTATCCCTGTGCTGTGCAGGCTATATTTTTCTAAAAATATGGAGTTTTAATTGGGTCAGTTTTATGCTATTGAGCATATCTGGTGTCGTCTCGATTCTTTATGTTGTGAAAATAAAGGGAAGAAACATGCGAGAATTACCGTATTTAAAAATTCATCTAATTGCGCTTACATGGACAGCTGTTATTATTGCTTTTCCAATTCTTAACGAGGGATTGGATACAGAAAGTGCTGCCGTTCTCTTCGCTCACTATTGTTATGTTTTAGCAGTAACCATTCCTTTTGATATAAGGGATTTAAAATTTGACAAAAAAGAACACAATACAATACCTCAAATGGTCGGAATAAAAACCTCTAAGACACTTTCTTTAGTTTTACTCACAATGTTTACATTATTAATGGTAAGTATTGAGAACAGGCTTAAAATAAACGTTTTGTTTTATGGAGGTGTTCTTGTTCAAATGATATTGGTGATTTTTATGAATGAGAAACGCTCAGACATCTATTGTGCAGGCTTAATTGACGGAGCAATTGCCCTTGTCGGCCTCAGTTATTTTTTGCTGTAATTAAAGAATACTACTTCTACTTTTCTTTGAAATTTCGAACATATAGCGCAGGCTAAATTGAAAATATTGATGCGTTTGTTTTTTTAAATCCATTTTGTCTTTCCGAAAATCTGAAAACCCAAAATTATAGTTTACATAAAACCCAAACTGATCTTTTGAATAACCAACACCAGCTTTTAGCCCATAGTCTAAGAAGTTTAAATTCGAGTTTTCTGTAGACTCTATTAAACTTTCTTCGTAAGCTTGTGGAAGTAAAGAAGTTAGAAAACCACCAGCTCCCCCAAGGTCTCCCAATAACGCTTCTATATCTATTGTAGACATAAAAGGCGTATTTGAAACCTCTTTGTCTTTTCGTTTAGATGCCATCATAAAACCAAAGTATCCGCCACCAAAGACCTCCAAACCTTTCCATCGTGCACCGGCCATTATAGGTATTTCGAGATAAGTTTGAGACTGTCTAGAGTAGGTTGTGGTATAGGTGCTTAAATCAACGCCCGGTATTGAGGCGGTTCCAATAAAACTAAATATTTCGGATAGCGATGTGTCAGCAGCTGAATACGCCTGTCGTTTTTGAGAAACATAAATCCCTGTTTTTAAAGACAAGAAGTTTTCGAATTGATATTCAAAAGCGCCACCAGCATAAATACTAGGTTGATAATTATCACCGAAATCTTGCTCATCTAATTTGATTAAATTCATTCCTATTTCTGGACCGAGCAGCATTTTTTGAGCTGAAAGCTGAAATGTAAAGAGCAATAAAATGAGGGAAGTAATTATTTTCATAGTATTATTATGTGAAGAGTGCTTTAACAACTTCCGACATTGTGCCGCAAAGGACAAGTTCAATTTTATAGTCTTTTTGTACAACTCCTTTATTGTATTTAGAAAGAATGATTTTATCAAACCCTAATTTTTCTGCCTCATGGATTCTTTGTTCAATGCGATTTACAGGCCGCACTTCACCAGATAATCCAACCTCTGCCGACAAAGCAATGTTTTTTGAAATAGGAATATCTGCATTAGAGGAAAGTACAGCGGCAACAACCGCTAAATCAATGGCAGGATCATCCACTTTAATTCCTCCCGCAATATTCAAGAAGACATCTTTTGCACCAAGCTTGAATCCACAGCGTTTTTCCATAACCGCCAATAACATGTTCAAGCGTTTACTATCAAAACCAGTGGAAGAACGTTGAGGAGTTCCATAGGCCGCCGTGCTGACGAGGGCCTGTACTTCAATCAACATTGGTCGCATGCCTTCCATCGTAGCCGAAATAGAAATACCACTAAGAGAACCATCTGTGTTGGTAATTAGTATTTCAGAAGGATTCTCAACCTGCCTTAATCCTGTTCCAAGCATTTCATAGATACCAAGTTCATTCGTGCTACCAAATCTATTTTTAATTGATCTTAGAAGACGGTAAACATGATTACGATCCCCTTCAAATTGCAAAACAGCATCGACCATGTGCTCTAAAACCTTCGGCCCTGCTAATGCCCCTTCTTTGGTGATGTGACCAATTAAAAACACGGGAACATTGGTTTGTTTTGCATAGCGCAATAGCTGTGCGGTTGTTTCCCTAACTTGAGAAATGCTCCCAGGAGAACTTTCAATGTCGGAAGAATATAAAGTTTGAATGGAATCAATAATTAACAATTCTGGTTGAATTGATTCGGCTTGTTTAAATATATTTTGAAGATTGGTTTCTGTAAGGATGTAGCATTCATCATTGGCAGATCCAATTCTTTCCGAACGCATTTTTATTTGTTGATCGCTTTCTTCTCCAGAAACATAAAGAACTTTCTTTCCTTTCATTGTTACAGCAAGCTGAAGCAATAAGGTAGATTTACCAATACCTGGCTCTCCGCCAAAAAGAATCAATGACCCCAAGACGAGACCTCCACCTAAAACACGGTTCAATTCTTGATCGTTGAGAATAATTCTAGGATGCTCTTTCTGCTCTATTTCTTTTAA
>CAJQPA010000026.1 GCA_905480145.1 uncultured Flavobacteriales bacterium
AACATCAGCAATAGGGTCGAAGGCTGGTAAAACGGGTGTTGTAACGAAGATGTCTAATGTTGTTGTTGTGGCACACTGCCCGGCATTAGGGGTAAATGTATAGGTTGTTGTGCCTAGTGTTGCAGTGCTGACAGCAGGCGCCCATGTTCCGTTAATCCCATTCAACGAGGTTGTTTCTAAAGTTGGGTTTGGATCATTTTGACAAACATCAGCAATAGGATCAAATGTTGGTGTAGCACCAGAAGTGAAAGTAACAACAACATCTGCAGAGTGATCGGGACAATTGGGAGGACCAGGTGAATCAGCAACTGTGTAGGTGTAAGTTCCTCCTCCATCAAGAGACGGGTCGAAAGTATTCCCCCCTGCACTTAATGCTGGAGCCCAAGTTCCTCCGCCATCAGGAGACCCTCCTAAAGAAAGGGTTAAATCGACAGTAGGATCACTTTCACATATAGATAGAGTTCCGTTACTTCCTGCATTTGGCCCATCCACAACCGTAATTGTAATATTATTAGATGATGTATTTCCACAAATGTCTGTAATAGTGCACACGTAATTTGTGGAGCTAGCAGCTCCTGGGGCTGTGAATACTGGAGATTGGATGTTCGGGTCATTTAGGTTTGTTGCAGGCGCCCAAGAATAAGAATAAGAGGGCACCCCAAAAGTGCCATTAGCATTTAAAGTCGTTGATGCACCAGGGCATATTGAAGTCCCATTAGAAGAAGACGGCGGGGTCGGCTCATCTACAGTTTCTCCTGTAATAGTCATTGTCCAATCAGATGCGGCGGCTATGAATGTCGGGTCGCAAGTTGCTCCTGAAAAAGCATCAAAAAATTCCATGGTAAAGTCCATGTCATATGGAAGGCATTGTGGCGCAGGAACACATGATTCAAAATCGGAAAAAATAGAGATATTAGCCCCATTGCATTGGCCAGGTGCAAGATCGTTGCAAAACCAAAAAAAGCCAGCTGCTGATGGACTAACACAACCGCCGTAATTAAACCGCACAGCTCCTTCGCTTTTGGGCACACCATTGGCAACATAAGAAAAGGTCCAGTCGACATCTGTTATTTGAACATTTGCTGGCGTTGCAACGGAAAGGTTATATAAACATCCGTTTGTAAATGCACCAGCATTATTCAAGCCAGAACCAATTATTGATGCTTGAGGAAGCGTGCCATTTGAGGTAACTGTTGGATCAATTTTTATAGGGTAACTTAAATCAGAAAATTCATCGTGGTTCCAATTATAAATTAAATAATCTCCTTCTAGTTTATAGTAACCGACAACACTTTTTCTGTTTACTGAATTATCACCATAGATGTTTATTTCGCCAATACTATAGGAGTGTTTTTGTTCCTCAAAAAAGTTTAAAACGGATAGTGTCTCTTCATTATTTGAAAGCCGAGACTTAAAAGAGGAATTAATTTTCTCTTTGATTCTAAAATCACTTCCTAAATCATTATTAATGATAAAGTTTGTTTTAACAACATCCCTAAATAAAAGAATTTCTAAATCCACACCAGGAAAAACATCTATTACTTTCACTCCGCTCTCACCAGCAATAAAATTTGACCAGTTTGCAGGAATCGAATTTGATATATTTTGATTATCATTAAGTAATTCGAGACTCAATTCATTATGAAAAACTAATTTTTCAAATTTTTCATTGATATTTTCGAAAGATACAAAGCCTATGCTAGTATTAATAGAGACTTCATAGTATGGGTTTGAAGTTCTAAAAAGGCTAGAGTTTATTTTAGTCAATTTGGGATTGTAGGTAATCCATTGGCCACTATTGTTTTTGTAATGAAGAGGCGAGTATCCTTTTTGAGTAAGAAATTCTTTTCCATCCTTTCCGGCGGTTAAAAATTTTCTAGAATATTGAGTTCTTTCTTCTAACACCTCAAAACAATCGTTACAAGGTGCGTTGAATGGTAACGTTCCGTATTCAGGATGATCAGTCTTAGATGAAAACCTTTCTAAGTCTTTAAATTCAACTTTTTGTGTTGTAGAAAATGAGGTGAAGTTTGGCGCAGTGCTCAGCATTTTTTCTGTTACCGAACTCTGAGAAAAAGAAATCGCAGACAAAAGTATAATTAAACAAGAAATCGTTATTTTCATAATACATAGGTTTAGATGCGCAACAAAACGCTTGTGAAGCGCGTTGTAAACAACTACACAACATAACGATTTTAAATGAAAAGATGAAAAGGCAGAGGGTGTTATTAAGAAGCAAATGAATAAATGAGCTGTTTTATCGAATATTAATCTGTTTCACCTGATTGTTGTGTTGGTAAAAACATATTAATCAAAGTTTTAAGCGCCATTTTTTTTGGCAGACTCTATGCACATCAAGTTTTTCCGCAAACATTCTTGAAAATAATATGTCAAGGATAAGCTTAATTAGCGATAAAGGGAATATGCTCTTCTTTTTGAAATTTTTTGGAGAAATTTGAATAATAACTTTCCCGCCATTTTTTTGCAGCGGCATAATTTAACTTTTCCATTAGTGGGAAGTCATCTGTTATTATTATTGAACCATTAGATGGTTTATTCTTTATAATCGTTTTAACGGGGTTCCAAACCCCATCTGCTGTGTTTACTTTTAATGTTATTTTTTCATATTTAGGCTTGGTTAAATATGCCACATATAACATGTTTCTATTGGATTCCTCATTTTCAATTGTTGGAATGCGATCCACAAAAAACCCAGCACTTTTTAAGGTGTTCAAAAGAGCTAGGCCTGATTTACCCTCCTCTCCAGAAACGAATCCGTTGAAATTAAGAATCATTACACCGTTTTTATTTAGGCAACCTTTTGCTCTTTGAAAAGCCTCAACACTCATGAGGTGAGAGGGTACAACCTCTCCTTTAAAAGCATCGAAGACGATGACATCATATTTTTTTTCACACTTGTTCAAATACAAACGTGCATCTTCATGATACACTTTAACTCCAAATTTTGGAAGTTGAAAATGGTCATATGCGATATTTATTATTCGTTTATCAAACTCAACAGCATCAACTCGGTGTCGAGCAAGTTCTCGCATATTTTTAGCCAGAATACCACCTCCAAGTCCAAGAATTAAAACGTTTGAGTTCGGTTTATACATCGACCCTAATGCTGTGACCAAGGTTGGGTAACTCCAGGTCGAAAAATTATTGGATTTATTCACCCAAGTTTGCCCCATTCTATTAATAAAAAGAATTCGGTCTACATTCTTATTGTATGAGTAGTCACCGACCAATAATTGTCCATTTAAACCTTCTTGATAGTCTATTACGGTAAATTTTTCTGATGATGGCAGTGGTTGTTTTAGCATGAAAAACAATGCGGAGACACAGAAAAAACTAGCACCCACATATTTATATTTTCCCAGCTTATAATGAAAAGACAACCAAATAAAAATAAGCGACAAAAGCAATAAAGCAAGTATATATGTGCCGGTTAGGCCAATTTCTGGAATTAAAACAAAACCGGTTAATAAACTGAATAAAATCCCTCCAAATGTCGACCATGAATATATTGTTCCCGGAATAACCTTGTTTTTTTCAGAGGCTAACTCTATTAGCATAGGTGTTGTTGCCCCCAAGCATAGCAATGGCAGCACTTGAAGAAAAATAACAGTAAGTACCAATCCAAAAAAGTCATTTAAAAGAATGGATGTGTTTAATATTTTAAATGAGATTAGCCCTAAAATTAATGCAACTTGGGTGACCCCAAAAAGGAGAGTGATTTTTTTTAACAGATGGTTCCCGGTATTTTTATTGGATAGAAAACCTCCGATTCTATAACCAATAGCCAAAGATAGAACGGCCAAACAAAGTAAAATTGCCCAAGTATAAATTGAACTCCCGAAAATAGGGGCAACTAACTGCGGACAACTGAGCTCTAAAAGCAATACTAATCCACCCTCTATAAAAGCTAACCTTTTATAATTTTTCATTGTCCTGTTTAAATTTTGAAATTAAACCAGCAATAATTAATAAAGATGCTAAAAACAATAATAGATTTTTAACACCAAAACTATCAAGTAATATGAATATAAATAGCAGGGAAAGAAACACCCCTCCAAGAGTTCCCACAAAATAAATTCGTCCAGTATTATAACCTATTTTGGTGTGATGTTCAGTTGATATTAAACGAATTAAAATAGGAGAAACCTGACCTAATAAATACATTGGAACAAACAAAATTAAGAGCCCGGTTAACAGAGATAGAATCCGTATATCAAAACCTAAAAAAGGAGTCAACATAAATTTATAGATATAAGGGATAACCAATATATACAAACCAGCTACAATTAGTGCAAAGAAAAGTCTTGAGACACCTTTGCTTTCATCATCTCCTTTTTTATATCCTAGCGCTAAACCAAACAGTGTTATTGATAAAATCGATGTCCAAACATAAATAGAACCTCCAATTAAAGGAGTGTAAAGTTTTGAAGCGATTATTTCATAAGCCATTAAAACTCCACCCTCAATAAATGAAATAATAAAAGCACGTTGTAGCTGCATAATGTTCTATTTATCCAATAAATATAATCAAAGATGTCTTTAGTTGACGGTCTTTTAAGTTTTTTTCAAACGCCATTTTCTTTTCATAGCAGAGCCCCTAAAATCATCGAGTTTTTCAGTAATGCCATTGTTATTTAGCTTCTGGCTAAACTTAAGTGTGCCTTGAGATTGCTTATAGTCCATTTCATCCTGAAATAAAGGTATAATACTTAAGAAATGAATTTCTTTTTCTTCTAACTGAATAGGAGACATTTCTGTTTCTAATAAAATTGGGTCAGCAAGCAAAAAATGATTTTGTTTCATTGTAGCTGATAGTGGATTCTTTTCTTTTCCGCAAGGCATAGTATGCCCGTGTCCATACCAAGTTTCTTTTTCTTTGACATATTTTGCAAGTCGTTGAATCCAATAAAACACCCAATTCATTTGTGGGTTTTCAAGATCTTCCCACTCCCAGTAGCTGGGTAAACAGAAATATAGTTCGTTGTGTTCTCGCTCTTTCCACTTGTCTGGAACAGGCATTTTATAATCACTTAAACCATTAGTTAAAATTACGGTCACAGGAGAGTTTAATTCTAAATCAAGAACTAATAATGGAACTTCGCCTTCTTGAATAGGAACTTCTGATACTCGGTCCGCACCAAAACGTTGGATTAATTTTTCTTTCACGAAACAAATATAATGTACTTAAGTAAATTGAGAGTTAAATCACAACTTACTTAATAATACTTATTAATGACTCCCAAAATAGCTCACTGGATTGAAAGCAATTTTGTTGAAGCAACTTATGTACTTCTAACTCTCGGGTTTTTTCATAGGGTTTTTCCGTTTTAAAAACAGAAAGTTCTTCTACATTTTTTTGAAACGCTTGATGAATAGACTCAGGTGTTTCTAGCGACAAGGTTGAATCTTTTTTGGTATGTATAGAAATCAATTCAACATTCTCATTGTTCAATTTAAAAACCAAACAACTGTTTTTTGAACGATGTTCTAAAAAACGAATTTTTTCATAAACTTTTTGCAGCACAGAATCGGAAAACACTTCCACGAGTTGAACTGCTTTTTGTTTGTTGGAACGATTCATTTCTTCCCACTCTTCAGAATGAACACCATTAACAATTAAAAACTGTTTAAAATCTTGTTCAAAGACTTCTAGTTCTTCCATTGTGAGCAACCTATACTTCATGTGTGCAAAAATACAAATCCTTATTGTTTAAGTCCTTCTAAACCTTATTTTTGTGTTATGGAGAAGAAAAAAGGAGTTGCTATTCTAGGATCAACAGGATCTATTGGAACCCAAGCATTGGAAGTACTTGAGGTATACCCAGAACTATTTGACCTACAGCTTCTAACTGCGAACAGAAATGCGGATTTATTAATAGAACAAGCATTAAAATTTAAGCCAAACTCAGTTGTTATTGCTGACGAAGGTCAATACGAAAAAGTAAAAGAAGCTTTATGGTCCGCAGATATTCATGTATATGCTGGTTCTGAGGCGATTTGTCAAACTGTTGAAGCCGCAGAAATCGATGTTGTTCTAACTGCGATGGTTGGTTATGCTGGATTAAAACCAACACTTTCTGCCATTCGTGCAAAAAAAAGCATTGCTTTAGCAAATAAGGAGACCCTAGTTGTTGCGGGAGAGTTGATAACAAAAGAAGCATATGAAAATGGCGTGAATATATATCCTGTTGACTCAGAGCACTCTGCTATTTTTCAATGTTTAACGGGAGAGTTTCATAATAAAATAGAGAAAATTTATCTCACTGCCTCGGGAGGCCCTTTTAGAGGTTTTTCCGCAGAAGAGCTGACGAAAGTGACAAAGGCTCAAGCTTTAAAACATCCAAATTGGGACATGGGTGCGAAAATCACCATTGATTCTGCCTCCATGATGAATAAAGGCCTAGAAGTAATCGAGGCTAAATGGTTGTTCAATTTAAAACCTGAACAAATAGATGTTATTGTACATCCTCAATCGATTGTACATTCATTGGTTCAGTTTGAAGATGGGTCTATGAAAGCCCAAATGGGTCTTCCTGATATGAAGTTGCCAATACAGTATGCTTTAACTTACCCTAATCGTTTAAAAACTGACTTTCCAAGATTCAATTTTATGGATTATCCTGAGCTGACTTTTGAAAAGGCAAACACGAAGGTGTTTACAAATTTACAACTGGCCTTTGATGCTTTAAAAAGTCAAGGGACAGCAGCCTGCACTTTAAATGCAGCTAACGAAGAAAGTGTTAAGGCCTTTTTAGACGACAGAATATCTTTTGTGGATATTGCTAAGATTAATGAAAAAGTACTGTCAAAAGTTACTAATATATTGAAACCCTCATTTGAGGATTATGTTTCTATAGATAGGGTGTCAAGAAGAATCGCGAGGGAAATGTGGTAAATAAAAAAGGAGCTCGAAAGCTCCTTTTTTATTTATAATTAGAAACCATTATTTCAAGGATAGCTTTTTACTTAATGATGCTGGCAATGCATCTTTGTGCAAATACAAACTAATTGTTTTTAACTTGAAATAACTTTCAGAAACATATAAATATCCTTCTGGATAGTTTCCTGTTCCCCAAGAGTTTTTAACCAAGAAATATTTGGTGCCGTTCTGATCTTTATATTGACCAACAATGTGCATTAAATGATCATCTGTTGTAGATTTGTCTTCGTATGCTTGTTGCCTTAGTTCTGGGGTAACCTCAATTTCTTCTCCAGGTGTTTTAAAGGCATTGGATTTTTTCTCAGCACCTCCATTAGAATAGTTTGAATTGTCTTTTCCTGAAACAGAAATAGTTTTAACATCCAAGGGGTTTATGGCTAAACCGTTACTAAAACTAAAACCTTTTTCAGAAACATCGGCATCCCAAGCTAACGTATAACCATTCTTAAGAGCATATTCCGCAACCTTCATTAAGTTGTCCAAGTTTACGTTGTAGCTTTTTCCCCACGACCAATTGTCAGGGATCGCTAAGATACACTCATTATTTTCGTCGAAATGTGTGAAAGATGTAATAGAAACATAATTATCGATTTCTAACCCAAGGTGTTTCGTGTAAGATTTGGGTGTATACTGAACGCCGTCTAAATCAAATTCTTTAATATCATCACCGAGATAGGCATTTAATATTCCGTTTAAAGCATTGTTCCAAGCAGGTGTAATTGGTTTAGATGAGTTACTAGAAAAATCCATTAATCCTAGGATTGAACTTTTTAAAACCGCGAACATTTCGCTATGATTATGTTTAACAACGCCTTCATTTAAACCGGAATAAATTCTTTCAGGAACAATGCCATAGCGTTTAATTACATAGGGAATATCATGCGACAACCCCCCTTGAGAAAATTGTAATTTACCATTCATTCTTAGGTATTTTTCTGCTTTTGCTTCGTATGCTTTTCTGGCAACATACATTTTAGAGAGTATCTCTGGGTTTTCATTGCCCATACGAATTAACTCAGACTCAAAGAAAGAAAGTGTGGAAAAACTCCAACAAGTTCCCGTATTTCCTTGGCTCTGCACAGGAGTGGCATCTAGATGAGCAATTTTAGTGAATTTGTATTCGCTGTCCTTAGCATTAGTAGGCGAATCAGTATATGCAAACTGAGCCTGACTTGAAATAGAACTTACGAGAATTAAAAAAAGGATAAAATGTTTTATCATTTAAAGTTGATTTGAGTAAGAATCAAATATACGGAATGACACTGTAAAAAATGAGGAATGAGTGTTTATTTTAAAACCCAGCCTTTGAACCCGACACTTTGTGCGGCTTGCTTGATATGAGAAAGTTCTTCAACGGAAATAGCACTTCCCGCAGTAACACGATGAAGTCCACCACTAACATCTAAAATTCTTGCACTTAAACCTGAGTTATTCAGTTTAATAACAAGGTTTTTTGCGTTTGATATTTCTCCAAAACAGCCAACAATGTAGTTCATTGCATCAACATCAAAGTTATCGTTTGACTCAGGCAAAGAAGGCTCAACATTATTTGACTCATTGACCTGAACGGGAATAAAAAGTTCGTCGTTGTATTTGTACGAGTAGACCTGAACTTCAGCGGGCAATGATTCTATAGATTCAGTTATTGAAGTTTTTTCGTTTGATATGGACTCAATACCGTCTAAAGTAACTTGCTTATAGGTCGCTTCAACTGCAGAGTGAAAAGGATTAAAATCTGTAAAAGAAATTAGCCCTGACTCCAATACATTTGTTTTCATAGGAATCCAAACGGAATAGAATGCAATTGGAAGAAAACAAGCTGCAGCAATATACCTCCAAGTTTTTGAACGCTGTTTTTTGAGTTCAGGGTGAACAACAATTGGCGTTTCTTTTATTTCTTCAATCTTTTCTGTGAATTCAGGAACAATAACAGGCTCAAGTTCACGGATTGCAGCAGTTTTCTGACTCACCTGTACATCTTCTTCTGTTAAGAAGTTGACTTGTCCTAAACCGAATGACTCAAGGAGTAAGTTAAAAAAACGATCTTGTTCAAAACATAAATTTCTCTCAGCATCACGATAAATAATACCTATTCTATCAAGTTCAATTCTGCCCCCAGCTTTTAAAGTGTTGTTCCATGAAGAAACTTTATTGTTAAGTTCTAGAACTGCACTGTCAAAAGAAATGGAGTTAGATTTCGCTAATGAATTAGCGAGAAGACCATCGTTATTAATTAACTGTCTATTGAACAACAACGATTTGCTGGGAGGTAATATTTTACCAGATTTGAAATCTATTTTGGCGGATATTTTTTGCGCAACGAATCCACCAAAAGAAGGTACAATCACACAGTTGTGTTGTATTAGTAAATCGCCAATAAGTTGTTCAATGCTTATCATCTAGACAAAAATAGCGAAAAGAAAGCGTTTATTAAAGATGTGCGAGAACTTTCTCAAGATCACTGGGAACATCAATGTTGGGAGTTTCAATGTCGGTTTCAACGATTCTTATAGCGTATCCATGATACATCCATCTCAACTGTTCCAGTGATTCAAGCTTTTCTAGCAATGTTGGCTCTAATTGCACCAATTGAGATAGAGTTTCCTTTCTATAAGCATAGACACCAATATGTCTGAAATAATTAAAATTATCTAAGGCTAAATTAGAAGCGTTTTTGGTGTTCGGAATAGGACTACGAGAAAAATACAAGGCATCTTTATTATGATCCAATACGATTTTTATTCGATTGTGATTGGCCAAATCATCGGCATCATTTGATTTTATTCCCAATGAAGCTATTTGAATTCTGGTATCAGCAAAAACGCTAGCGAGCTGATCAATTTGCCGGAAATCCACCAATGGTTCGTCTCCTTGAATATTAATAATAACGTCTGCTTCAATTGTTTGTGCTATCTCCCCACATCTATCTGTTCCTGTTGTATGTTCAGTTGAAGTTAATTGTACTTTTCCTCCAAACCCTTTTACTGCGTCATAAATTCGCTGATCATCTGTAGCGACAATTACTTCAGAAAGAATAGATGACTTAGACACGCCTTCATAAACCCGTTGAATCATTGTTTTACCCTTAAGATCAATTAATGGTTTTCCAGGGAACCTGGAAGAGCTATACCTTGCGGGAATTACACCAACGACTTTCATTAAAACTTAACTTGTAATTGAAGAATAAAAGTCCTCGGAGCCCGAACATCTCCCGGCCTTGTTACGTATTCACTGTTTAACACATTGCTAACAATAAATCCGAGTCTATAATTTTCTTTGAAGTTATAGCCGGCGCGGGCATCAAAGACTAATGCACCCTTGTTGTTTTTTTCACGGTACTCTTTGAGCCCAGTTAATATTTGAACATTTGTACTTCCAATGGTTATGCCATCCACAAAGTTTTTATCAATGTTTGACATATAACTGTTATACCTTGCTGAAAAACCGACGCTAATGTTTTTATACTTTGCTTCTATATCTGCTTTGGCTAGGTGATTAAAACGATACTTTAATACTGTTGATCCAGAATCAGAGAAAGTCGATAGGTATGCACTATCCGCATTTAAACTGAGGGGGTTCATATATGTATAGCCAATAAGGGAGGTTAATTCAACCTGCCCAATTGACCCTATACTGTTGAAAGATATTTCCGCACCTGAGATTCTTGCCTTTTCAGCATTTTGAGCTTGGAAACCTAACCAGCTTTCCGCCTCTTCAATAGTCGTAATTATAACAGAGTCTGGTTTATAGTATCCAAAAGTAAACTCCATCATGTTATTATATTCGTTGACAAATGCGGCTACATCAATAATACCTTTCCATTTTTTGCCGATTTTAACCACTTGTTTTATTCCAACCTCTGCAGCCCAGCCAGTTTCTGGTTTTAAGTTTGGATTTGGAAAGATGTTCAACGCCCCAACAGAGGTTTTTGTGTAACGCTCGGCAACTGACGGATACCTAATCCCTTGTCCAAAAGATGCCCTAAGATGGGTGTACTTTAATAACTGATAATGCGTTCCCAACCTAAAAATTGGGTAAACAGGAAGGGTTGTCATAGAGCTAGTGTCATTTCCAAAAGAAAAATCAGTGTCACCCTTTATGCCGTCTTGCTCATAATACTCTATCCGAACACCTCCTGTAATGTCAAGTTTACCCATGCGTTTTTCAAACTGAGTGTAAATGGCGGCGTTAGAAGAATAGTGATCACCAAACAGTGCGGATTTCACGTCGGTTCTTACTCCTGTGAGACCTGCAGTCATTACGGTGCCATGTGCAAATTTACGCTGCAATTGGTAATCCCCATAAAGAATTGCCGATTGAGTAGATTGTGATGAATTGGTTAGATTGGTTCTATCCAAGTAATAATAACGAGTTTTAAGCGAGTGCAAATTATTTTTTTTATCGTATACCTTAATATAAGGATCAATAGAAATTGATGTACCGGTATTGAAAGTTAACGTAGAAGCAGGGTCACTAATATCGGCACCTCCACTAGGAGTATACGCAAATGTATCACTTTCCCATATCAGGAAGTTTCCTGTTTTTTGATATTGAGCGTTGTACCCAATTCCCAATTTCATCTTTTTAAATTTTTCTGGGCGAAAAAATAAGGTTCCAGAAATTCTACCTCTATCTTCAGAAGAGCCTTCTTTAAAACCAGGGGTTGTTAGTCCATTAACAGAAACAGTGTATCCAAATTTCTTGTACATCTTTCCGTAATATGCATCTCCGGAAACAAACATAGGGTTTTGACCCTTAGACCACCACTGTAAGGTTGAACGTTTTGGATTGTCATATATACCACCTTGTATTTTCGCTCTAAATTCGCCTTTAGTTCCCGGCTCTCTCTCCGTTAAAGAGATGATTCCGTTTAAGGCACCACTTCCATACAATACAGAGGAGGCACCTTTTATTACCTCAATTTGAGAGGCAGCTTCGATCGGTATAGTATTCCATTTTGTATCTCCGGCATCTCCAGATATTATAGGAATACCATTCCAGAGTAAAAGAACTCTTGATCCGGCACCATATGCGAATCCGCTACCTCCACGAATACTAACTGTTCCATCCATGGCAAATACACCTGGACTTTGATCAACAGCCTCTTCTAAATTTACTAAACCTTTGTTTTCAAATAATTCAGGGCGAATAATTTCCATAGATATAGCAACATCCTCAATGTTTTGATCTCTTCTCCCAGCAGTTACAACTACTGTTTTAATGACTTGGACCGACTCTATTAATTTAAAGGTATAGTTTCCGTCTTTTGTGATTTTTATGGTGTCATTTAAAAAAGTATTTGCAGTTATTATTAAGGTAACAGGGTATGCCTTCGGAGATATTACAAATATCCCATCAAAGTCACTGATCACCTTTTCACCAGAGGAAGCAAATATTTTCGCTCCATAAACCGGCTCTTTTGTGGACTTATCAATTATAGTTCCTGTGATTTGAGAATGCCCAAAAAAAGGAATGAAAATTAGTAGTAATAGTAGGTTTTTCATGTATTATTTTCTTAAATTCAAGAAGCCTAAAATACCATTTATTTTGAATTATACACTGATAGACTATCAAATAGCGATGACTTTTATGAATAAAGTAGGTCCTATTAAAGCAAAACAATTGCTCCAATTTGGAATTACACCAGAACAAATCATAGAAGAGAACTCTAAAAAACTATCAAAAATTACAGGAATAAAAACAACTGTTTTTGATAAAATGAATAGAAAAGAAGCACTATCAAAGGCGATAGAGGCTTCGAAAAAGAATAAAGAACTAGGAGTAAGACCCATTTATTTTGAAGATTTAGAATACCCAAGACGGTTAAAAAGCTGCGCTGACGCTCCACTTGTTATTTATCAAAAGGGGGAATTAGATTTAAATCAATCAAAAATAATTTCAATGGTGGGTACAAGAAACGCTACAGCTTATGGCAATGAAATTTGCAGAGAATTTATAAAATCAATAAAGGATCAAAACATTACAGTTGTTAGTGGTTTAGCGCACGGCATTGATGCTGTTGTTCATCGGTCATGTGTTGAGTTCAAGGTTCCAACTGTCGGGGTTTTAGGGCATGGTTTGGATATAATATACCCATCAACACATCGAGAATTAGCCGATAAAATGTTAAAAGACGGATCCTTAATTAGTGAATTTGTGCCCGGTGTTAAACCAGACCGAGAGAATTTTCCAAAGAGAAATAGAATCGTTGCAGGAATGACTGACGCGACTGTTGTTGTGGAGAGTAAGGTTAGAGGGGGTTCGCTGATCACCGCAAATTTGGCGAATGATTATAATAAAGATGTTTTTGCATTTCCCGGCTCTGTGCATATGGAAACCTCTAGAGGGTGTAACCATTTAATTGCCGCTCAAAAAGCGCACCTCATTCAAAACGCGAATGATTTTTTACGCCTGATAGGATGGGAAAAAATGAATATAGAATCTGGCTCAATTCAAAAGCAGTTATTTTTGGAATTCACAAATCAACAAAAGAAAATACTTGCGCTGATCCAGCAACAAAGTCAAATTCAACTGGACGTGCTTTCGATTAAGCTGGAGTTGCCGATTTCTACTTTGAATCAGGAATTATTCAGTTTAGAAATGGAGGGAGTAATCAGGACGATGCCCGGAAAAGTTTATACAATGGCATAAAAAAAGCCCCAACTTTCATTGAGGCTTCTGAATATATTAAGTTTAATTATCTTCTAATGTTCTTATTGAAAAATTTACGGTTATCAACAACATTGGCTGCTTTTACTAATGATTGTATTGCTTTTCCTTGAAGAGAATTTGTCAAAGCACCCTGCAAAGCCATTTTTTCAGTAACGAAAGTGGTCGCAGTTGGAGCAGGTGTTGTTTTTTCAATTTTGACAACGTATACACCAGATTGTCCTTTTATTGGCAATGACATCTCACCATCCTTGAGACCTGAGAATATTGCCCCAACAACTTCTGGTTCGTAACCAGCCCCTGTTATTTGAGGGTTAGAAAAAGTAAGCTCTGATTTTTGTTCAGACACACCTTTAAGTTTCGCTGTCAAATCAGAAAGAGATTTCGCTCCAGTCATTTGCTTCTCAAGACTAAGTGCTTTTTTATCTTGCATGCACTCACGTTCCATTTTTGATTTTACATCTTCAAAATTAGGAACCCCAACGTTTTTTATTGAAGAAAGAATAGCAATTATGTATCTGTTTTTTTCTTTGATTGGAGAAGTTATTAAGTCACCTAATTCTGCATTAGCATCAAAGGCTAATTTTAAAATTTTATCCTCAGCAAATGAAGTTTCAAAACCATTTACTTTTGGAGAATTTTCTTGAATGTTTATCGGTCTAGCGAAGTATCCTTTTTGTCTTACTAGTGTATCAAACATAGCAACCTTCTCAGCGCTTGTTTCTAATTTCATAAGCTCATCATCCAAAAGGTAAATCATATTGTCAACCTCTTCGTCTGCGGCATCAATTGTTTCCTGAGAAGGCGTTAGCGTTTGCTGAACAACGGCTAAAACAGGAGCGTTGGTTACATCTTTCTTTAAAACTTCCATAATATGGAAACCGAACTGTGTTTGGACGTAACCGATTTTTCCAACATTATTTGTTTTTGCAAAATCACTAAATTCAACAACCATTTCGAAATCTAAAAAATCTTCATACTTACCACCATTAACAATTGAAGGCTGATCAGTAGAGAATTTAGTAACGTAGTCTTCAAAGTTGTCAGCGTTAATCAACGGCATTAAAGAATCAACTTTTCTTTGTGCTACAGCTTCTTGAACTGAATCTCCTCGTTGAGCAGAAATAAGAATGTGACGAACACTTAATAAATCTCTGTTGAAATCTACAACTTTCGCAAGACGTGTTGTTCCTTTATCGTTATATGGTCCAACGATATCTCCAATAGCTGAAGCTTTGAACAACGAATCCATATCTTTAGGATAAGTTAAGCCTCTTTTTTGAGCTTTTTCGTCATCGTCCGTTCCATAAGTATACTGGTGGCTGTTAGAGAAATAATTAAACTCACTGTTTGCTTTGTTCGCAATGAAAATAGAATCATTGGTAGCGGCAGCAAATCGACTTTTTAATTCCTCTATTTTAGTAGAGAAAGAAGAACTGTCTTCTGTTGAAGGTGTTATAACAATATCGAAATAATTAACATTTCTTGAAGCAACTGTGTTTTTGTATTTGGTGTCGTTCTTGTGATCCTCATAAAACTTTTTCAACTCCTCTTCGGAAACAGTGATGTCAGCATCTTTAATAGAGTTATAACGCTGCATTACGTATGAAACACTTTTCTTTTCTTGTTTCGCTTCATAGTCATTTTTCGCCTCAAGACTTGTTACATACATTCCCTGCTCAAGAATAGCAAAATACTTATCTTGCTTTCTTTTGTTGATGTAATAAGCTTCGCTGTCTTTCCACTGTTGCTGAATAGAAGCATCATCAGAATTTTGCATCTCCTCAATACGAGAGCGGAGTAGGTTTTCATTGAACATTCCAGTCACAGAATCTGTAAAACCTTGCATGAATTCAGGAAGAACATCAAATCCCTCTTTACCATATAAATAAGCGTCAAGTTCATTTTCACTTACCTCGATTCCCATTGATTTAAACTCTCTGTCTAAAATAGCCTTTTCACTAAAAGTTTTCCAAATTTGATCGCGATCTACTTGTTGACCTTTTTGTTGGCCTTGTTGACGAGCTGAACGGTCTGCATTAGACTGTGCGCTAATGACATCTTTTTCGTATTGATTTATATCAACCTTTTCACCGTACACTGTACCGTATCCAAACTGAGACTCAGGACCATTGCTACCTCTTAGGTAATCTCCAAGCACGAATGCCACCAATGCTATACCTATGATTGCAACAAGCAACCATGATTTTTCTCTAATTTTTCCAATTAATGCCATATTCTTTTTTTCAAAACTTAATAAGTTTGCGAATATAGTTAGTTCAGATGACTATTTCAACTAAAAGATGAGCGAACATTTGGATAAACGACGATTTCAATTAACTTTTCGTTTTTTACGGTCGCTTAGGGTTCTTTAATTTAATGTCCGTTGGAATCGGTTTTTTATTTTCATTAGAACATTTCCCCAAAGTATCACCATGCGATAAATGCTGAGCCAATTGGCTTTGCTTTACTTTCATTGTCTTGGTTTCTCCCGTCTTTTTATCAAGATGGCAAATGGCAATTAATGGCTCTTTTGGGTCAATTGTTTCAGTTGTTTCAGTTTGTTCGTCAGTGCATTCTCCAACCTTATCACCGTGACTAAGGTGATATTTAAGTTGGCTTTTTTTAATTGTCCTTGTTGACCAAACGCCTGTCTTTTTGTCCTTGTGACAAATTTTAATTGTCTCTTCTACTTCTTCAATTACTGGACACGGTCCTAATTTATCACCATGTGCTTGATGCGCAGGCCATGCGGAAAGCGGAATTTCAATTTCCTGTGGGTTGCTATTATTCCCTGGAGGGTAGTGACAGATTGTAACTTTCTCTTCCTCTACTTCAATTACTGGGCACGGTCCTAATTTATCACCATGCGCTTGATGCGCAGGCCATGCAGAAAGCGGAATTTCAATTTCCTGTGGGTTATTGTTATTCCCTGGAGGGTAGTGACAGATCGTAATCTTCTCTTCTTCAAATTCCTTTGTTACAACAATAGATTTGCGTGCAGCTCCACAATCATTTTGTGCGATTAATTCAATTGAATTAGGTCCATTTTGAAGACTGACTGTCTTCTCAAAAAGATTAGTAGATGAGTTATAAGTTCCGCCTGTAGTAGTATTTCCATTTACAAGCAGAGTTAATTGATTTAACCCTGAAACATTCGTTACTTTGGCTTTATATGCAACCGAATTAGCATTTGTTGATACAACTGTTGGTGCGGTAACAATTACTATTGGTAAAGAACATGGAACGTATTCAACTGTTATTGTTTCAGTATCTGTTCCACAGCTATTACTTGCGAACAGTTCAAAAGTATTGGTTCCTTTTTTTAACTGAACAGTTGCTTTTAGTAATTGATTTCCAGCGTTGAAACTGAAAGTTCTATTCATTCCATTTAATCTCAACCCAAGATCATTCATTGAATTGACAGAAGTAATATTTGCTTGAAAAGTAAATGAAGCGTTATCTACTATTTGAGAACCACTATTTATCGAAATAAAAGGTTGGACACAATCAGCATAATTTACCACAATTGTTTCTTCAACGGTACCACAATCGTTCGTAGCAACAACTTTAAATGTGTTTTTACCATCAATTAAAGTCACGCTGTTTACAAGGCTTCCCGTTGCTTGATTGTATGTAAAACTGTTAGAGAGTATTCCGTTGATATACAGTGAAACGTTACTTGAGCCTGTCACATTCGCATTGAAAATAAAGGCTTTCTGCTTTAATGTAATACCGTTTCTTGATGGCTTAATAAAGCGAATAGTTGGCGCTGTACAATCAACATAATTAATCGTAATTGATTCTGTGTCATTACCGCAAGCATTTCCAGCCTTAATTTGAATAACATTATCTCCAGGAACAAGGATTAGATCACTTTGAAAGTTTTCATTGGTCCCATTATACAAAAAGTTAGTCGAGCCACTTCCGTTAAATGTATAAACGATGTTGTCTCTTCCAGCGATTTCTTGAACTTTCGCTTTAATTGTATATTGGCTGCTATAAACAAGAATGTTTTTAGTAGGTCGTACAAATTTTATGATAGGGTTTGGGCAAGGAGCACCTTCTGTAACTCCACTTGTGCCGGGCTGGTTACTTGGAACTGTTGTTGGAACTGTACCTACTCCTGTAGCGCGTCTCGTACGAAGTTGAAACCTCATGAATGCGCTTGTGTAATGATAAAGATCATTTTCGAAGGAACCCCATTTTTTTGTTGGGTCTATGTATCCATCAAAAAGATCGTTCATGGCAAAAGTCGTTTTGTGTTCCACTCCAAGAGAAAAACGTGGCCCAATTTGATAAGCCAAACCAATCCCCAACGAAGGCATAAAATCTACATTGAATTTATTCTGAGAACTACCATCTAAGGCGGTTTCGAAATTGTCATCATGCATATCATTCAATTCTGGTTTACTTATTCCGTTCGGAGAATAGTTGTATAAATATTCTTCAAAGAATAGCGTATCTTCATATAGTAAATTTCCTTTCGTTTGGTTAATCACCATGTTGGCGCCACCAAAAATATAAGGGTCCCAGCCAGTATTCTGTCTAAGATTGTTAGCATGTATTACGAATTCTAAACCTAATTCGTGAACTTTAGTTTGAAAATTATTAATTGTATAACCCAAAGTGTCGTAGTAATCCACGACGCTTCCTGAAGGGGAAACGGAAGAGTTATAATTGGTTAAAGAAGTCGTGTCATAATCTTGACCGGCCCATGTTCCATTCAGGTAGCGCATGCGAAAATCAAAACTTAAAGCTTTTCCGTAATTGTAATTGAATGCCCGCCCTAGGGTAAGTCCCCAACCGACTTTCGTTTTATTTTTTACATCTGTAGTATTCCACGCAGCACCTGCGTTTAATCCCCAATACCATTTTGAATCATTGTCATAATCCAATTTTTGCGAAAAGAGGGGGCTTGAAATTAAAAGTATAATTGCGAGAGTGTAAATTCTTTTCATAAGCTTCAATTTAATTGATTATGCCCTTAATCTTCTATTTCTGTGCCAAAGATTAAATTAAGGGCCAAACCAAGATATTATTCTTAATTTTAAGTGTTCAAAATTATTGTAAATTTGATTAAAAGCCTATTAAATAAGCATTTCCTTTTCAAGGTAAGTCTAAATGTTATTGTTTTGTTAACGATAAATCTAGTCTCTGCTCAAGAAGCAAATAACTATTGTTCTTCGGCTACAGTGTTATGTCCAAACACTTTGATTTCGTCAAATAATATTGACGCAAATAGTGCAACATGCCCTGGTTGTGAGGATGATTTTAACTTTTGTTTTTCTATAGAGAATTCAATTTGGTTTCAATTTACGACCAATGCAACAGGAGGAGATGCTCAAATAGACTTCTCTAACCTTAATTTTGAAGCCAACCCCGGCCAGGGAATGGGTTTACAAGCCACTATTATTTTGCCACTAGCACCGTGCAGCGCAGGAAGCTATACCCAAATAGGAAACTGTGTTTCGAATAGTACTGCGAATTTTTCTTTGAATGCAATAGGACTTTTACCTAATACGACCTATTATTTTGTGGTTGACGGGGACAATGCGGGGGCGGGTGTGACAAGCGCAGCAGAGGCGACCTTTGATATTTCGATATCAGGAACTGGTGTTTTGCGGCCGACTCCAATCATTACGATAACAGATAGTGGGTCAACGATTTGCTTGAATGATCAAGTAATATTTGTTGCAAGCACACAAGATTGTCAATTGTCATCTGACTACAGCTGGCTAATCAATGGGGAGCTTGTTGCGGTTACTACAGATTCTATCTTTACGACAACTGCATTAAATGATGGCGACATCCTTACCGTAGAAACCGACTGCTATACTTTGTGTCCAGAAAGAGTTTCAGCATCATCCAATGTTTTTTCTGTTTATTCATTTCCAATTGACGCAGGTGCTGATTTAACAACGGATATTGGTATTCCGACTACGGTCAATGGAATAACAACAGCTCCTATTCATACCTGGTCTCCTTCATTTTTGTTCAGTAACCCTGCAAGTTTGAACACAATTGTGACTACAAATGAAACGGTAACAATCACACTTTCTGCGACCGAAAACGGCTGTACCTTGACCGATTATTTTGTGCTGACCGTTAATGACATTCTTGACTTTCCCAATGCTTTCTCACCAAACGGGGATAACAGAAACGAAAAGTGGTTAATTGCAGGCATTGATAATTACCCGAACTGCGAGGTGAGTATCTACACAAGGTGGGGCCAGGAAATTTATAAGAGCAGAGGATACTCTGAAAAGAAGGCTTGGGACGGAATGATTAATTCTAGAAAAGCAGCTTCAGGAGTATATTATTACATTGTTGATATTAATGATGGTGAATCGGAGCCTTTTAAAGGGACAATAACCCTATTTCGATAATGAGAAAATTTTTAATACTCTCTTTTTTTCTGGTCATTAAGTGTTTTGGCTTTGCCCAGCAACTTCCTCAATATACGCAGTGGTATATGAATCAATTTGCCACTAACCCAGCGCATGCAGGAATTAAAAAATGTATTGATGTCCACGCTTTATATAGAACGCAATGGGTTGGTTTTGAAGGCGCTCCCCAAAGTGGTTTTTTTACAGCAAGTATTCCAATTCACATTCGGAGAAAGCAGTATTTATCGGCTCGACATGGAACCGGGTTTAAGTTTGAAAGAGACCGGATCGGTCAGCTTGAATTTAATCGCTTAAACATTGCTTATGCTAGCCATTTTAATTTTTCAAAACACAAACGATTGTCACTTGGTTTGTATGGAGGAATCGTACAATTTGGATATGACCCGTCTACAATTCATACAACAGAAACGGACCCGTCAATTTTAAATCAAACTTCGACGGTAGCTCCAGACGCTTCTTTTGGGGCATGGTTCAATGATGAAAATTATTTTCTGGCGTTTGGTGCTCAAAATTTAATACCATTTCAATGGCGAAATATAGGAATTGATGCTAGAAGTCAATTACATCTTTCTTTTCAAGCAGGATACAGGTATAGTGTCAATGAAGATATGTCTTTGATCCCAGCGTTGAATATGCGTGTTCCAATGAAAGGAAAAACTTCGGTAGATTTAAATTTACATTGGGATTATAGAAATTTAATTGGATTAGGGCTTGGGTATAGAAACACAGATGCCCTTTTAGCTTTTGTGTCAATTAAACTAAAAGGACAGTTTGCATTGATCTATTCTTTCGATTACACCTTGAGTAAACTTCAGCAAGTTTCAAAAAACACACACGAAGTTTCTTTGCGATTCTCTACGTGCAAAATTAGAAATTCAGGGACTGCGAGTTGTCCTTTATTCTAGCTTCTTAACCCTCGGTTGTGCATAAAATGCCGAGGCGCTTCAATTATCGACGTCTCTTCTGCTCATCTTTGTTTAAAATACATTTATATGAAGTTTTTAGGAGGATTGATAGTTGTTTTGGTATTTGCATCTTGCGTGCCGATTAATAAGTACAATGAATTATTAGAGAAAGAAAAGCAGTGCAGCGAAGACCTACTGAAATATAAAACAGATGCTTTGAATTTTGAAGCAGATGCGACAGATTTACAATCGAGGCATGATGTTTTAGCAACTCAAGTAATCGCTTTAAAAGCAGACACAAGTACTTTAGGTTCGAAATACAGAACGCTTTATGCGAAATACGATAAGTTGGCTCAAATCAATGAGACCCTTGAAAGAACATATGGAAAACTTCGATTGACCGGTGCGGAAGAGTCGGCAACATTGCACGCTGACCTTGAGCAAAAGCAAATTGAATTGCAGAAAAAAGAAGATGCTTTGTTAGAGTTAGAAAGAGAACTTACAAACAAGCAGGCGTTATTAATAGAGCGTGAAGCAAGAGTTAATGAGCTTGAAAAAATCATTAAAGAACAAGATGCAGCAGCAGAGCGTTTGAGGTTGAAAGTAGCAAACGCTTTGAAAGGATTTATCAATAAAGGGCTTCAGATTGAAGAGAAAAATGGTAAAATTTATGTGAGTTTAGAGGCTAAATTATTATTTGCTTCAGGAAGCACTTCTGTGCAGGAAGAAGGTCAAAAAGTTTTGATTGATCTAGCCAATGTTTTGGCCACAGAGAAGGAGTTAGAAGTCATTGTTGAAGGGCATACAGATACAGATAAGATGTCAGGATCAAAGCACCCTAAAAATAACTGGGAACTTTCTGTACTTCGTTCGACTTCAGTCATAGGTATCATGATTGATAACTCTGAGATTGACCCAACTCAATTAATGGCCGCAGGAAGATCAGAGTTTATGCCTGTGGATGAAAATGACAAGGCTAAAAACCGTAGAATTGAAATTATTATTTCTCCAAACTTGAATGAGTTATACGAGTTGATTGGTAAATAGAGTTTCGCTCCCAGGGTGACAAATTATATTCATACATTTGATTTATGGCGTCAAATAATCCTGAAATTCAATTAAAACTAAAAATTCTTCCGGACAGTCCAGGGGTGTATCAGTTTTATGATAAAACGGATAAAATTCTCTACGTCGGAAAAGCCAAAAACCTTAAAAAAAGAGTTACTTCTTATTTTAATAAAAACTTAGATTCTGGAAAAACACGGGTATTAGTTAGTCAAATAGCAGACATCAAATACATTGTTGTAGAAACGGAATTGGACGCTCTTCTATTAGAGAATAATCTCATAAAGAAGTATCAGCCTAAGTACAATATTCAACTTAAAGACGATAAGACCTATCCCTGGATTTGCATTAAAAAAGAACCGTTTCCACGTGTTTTCACAACACGAAGAGTTATTAAAGATGGTTCTAAATATTTTGGTCCTTACCCAAGTGTCAAGGTTGTCAACACTCTTCTTTCTTTTATACGGGACGTCTATCCATTGCGCAATTGCAACTTGGATTTATCGGCAAAGAAAATACAGGAAGGAAGACACAAGATTTGCTTAGAATACCACCTTGGAAATTGTAAGGGAGGTTGTGAAGGGCGTGAGTCAGAAGAAACTTACAACCAATACATTAAAGAGATTGAGAACATTGTTAAGGGTAACATAGGTGAAGTAATCAAGGTGCTCAAAACTCAAATGTTGGCGCATTCAGAGAACTTAGAATTTGAAGAGGCGCATCAGGTAAAGAATAAAATAGATACGATTAATCGTTATAAATCTAAGTCAACCGTTGTTTCGCCATCCGTTCAAAAAGTGGATGTAATAACGATTCTACAAGATGAAAAGACAGCATTTGTCAACTATTTAGCAGTAAACGATGGAGCGATCATTCATGGTTTCACTGTGGAAGTGAAGAAAAAACTTGATGAGTCTGATGAGGAGATATTAACTCACGTCTTGCTAGAAATGCGAGAACGTTTCAGTAGCATCACAAAAGAGGTTTTGATTGCGGATCCAATAGATACTGAAATAGAGGGAGTCACATTTTTTGTTCCACAGCGGGGGGATAAAAAATCACTGATTGAGCTTTCTCAACGAAATGCAAAATACTACCGCCTAGAAAAAATGAAACAGGAGAAAATTAAAAATCCTGAGCGACATACAGAACGAATACTCAATCAAATAAAAGTAGATTTTAGACTGCAAGATTTACCGGTACACATAGAATGTTTCGATAACTCTAACCTACAAGGAACCAATGCCGTTTCTGCCTGTGTTGTTTTTAGAAATGCGAAGCCAAGTAAAAAAGATTACCGCCACTTTAACATTAAAACGGTCGAGGGCCCAGATGATTTTGCTTCAATGGAAGAAGCTGTTTATCGCAGGTATAAAAGGATGTTGGACGAAAATCAATCTTTGCCACAGTTGATTGTAATTGATGGAGGAAAGGGACAGTTGAGTTCTTCTTTGGTTGCTTTAGAGCGACTTGGCCTAAGGGGAAAAATTGCCATTGTGGGCATCGCTAAGCGTTTGGAGGAGATTTTCTTTCCAGGAGATTCTTATCCAATTTATATTGATAAAAAATCTGAAAGCTTGCGCATTATTCAGTATTTGAGGAATGAAGCTCACCGCTTTGGTATTACCCATCACAGAAATAAACGAAGTAAGGCCTCATTAACTTCGGAGATAACTCAAATTACAGGCATTGGTCCAAAAACACATGAAGATTTAATGACCTCATTGAAAACGGTCAGCGCTATAAAAGAAGCATCCATGGATTCACTATCTTCTATTATCGGTCAGGCAAAAGCAAAAATAGTCTACGATTATTTCCATTAATACGCTTTCAATAAAAGCATCTTGGTAAGGTTTTCCCTATTTCTTTTCTGCACTTTGTTATTAGGAAACATTGCTGCTATAAAAAAGAGAATGAAGGTTTTACCGGCATGCTATAGTGGTCAAGAATTAGGGTTAAATAAAAAAATAATAAGTCAACCGTATTTTTTTTTCGTTTTTCGTTTTGTAGAAGAATTTCTTTGTCTATATTTGCATTCGCTTTTGAACGAAAAAGTGAAATTCTCCCTTAGCTCAGTTGGTTAGAGCATCTGACTGTTAATCAGAGGGTCCTAGGTTCGAGTCCTAGAGGGAGAGCAGAAAAGCCCCCGTGAAACTTACGTTTTACGGGGATTTTTGTTTTTAGGGCATGTGACTTTTTATCTGAAATAATCTGTTTAGTATTATATTTATGCATTTAAAAAAAGGAAAGATTAGGATTATTCAATACGATAAGGGCTAAATAATGAAACAAACAACAAATGCTATTTTATTGGTTAGACCAAAGAACATTAGGACCAATGAACAAACGGCATTGAATAATTATTATCAAAAAGACCCCTCTGAATATACATTTAGTGCAACTCAAGAAATGGCCAAAAATGAGTTTGATACTTTCGTTGAAAAACTAAATAGTGTTGGGGTCAAAACTTTAGTCTTTGATTCAAAAGATGAAATAGACACACCAGATGCTCACTTTCCCAATAATTGGATTTCTTTTCATGAGAATGGCTCAGTTGTTTTATACCCGATGTTTGCCAAAAACAGAAGGAATGAGCGAAGAACAGCGGTTTTGGATTTTGTGAAAGCAAACAAATTTAAAATTGAAAACATTGTTGATTACTCAGACTCTGAAAGAGATGAGCTGTTTTTAGAAGGAACAGGTAGTTTGATATTGGACAGAACAAACAGGAAAGCATATTGCGCCTTGTCTCAAAGAGCGAATAAAGAATTGGTCTTAAAGTTTTGTTCGGATTTTGGATACACATCCGTTATTTTTCAAGCCAATCAATCAGTCGATGGTAAACGAAAAGCGATTTATCATACAAATGTAATGATGTGTATCGCGGAGACATTTGCCGTTATTTGTCTCGATTCCATAGATGATGAAAAGGAAAAAGAAAATATTCTGAAGCATCTTAAATCTGATAACAAGGAAGTAATCACAATTACCGAAGACCAAGTTGATAATTTTGCTGGAAATCTATTACAAGTAACCGGGAAAGATGATGAGCGCTTCTTAGTAATGAGCACATCGGCTTATAATTCCCTAGGCGCTGAACAAATTTATCGAATAGAACAGTACTGCGAAATTATTCATTCCTCACTCAAAATGATAGAAATGTGCGGAGGAGGTAGTGCTCGTTGTATGATGGCAGAAATCTTTCTTAAGCAAGAAGATTAAATGACTCTCTCAAGCCACAACGATTTCCTATTCTTAACGAATCATTACCTTTTTAGTGATACTTGATTCTGCTGTTTCTATCACAACAAAATAAGATCCCGCTGCATATTCATGTGCAAGAAAGAAGTATTTAGACTCTCCCATTGGAATTGTTCCCTCATGAATTATTTGAATCACTTTTCCTGTTATATCTCTTAACGTTATGGAACCTTCTTGAGCTGAGTTCGATGAAACAGGAACGCAAGTAATTGCAGAAGCTGGATTAGGGAAAACCTCACTCATGGTAACATTATTCAGTTCATCAATCCCTAGCACATCTAAAACATCAAACTCCCAATGTCCTTCTGGAGCAACGATAGGTCGAACTTGTGTCTTTCCACTTGTCGCAACCCCTTCAACATAATAATATACAGTAGTTCCAGCAGTTTGTGCAGGAATATTGGCTGACCAGCTATCCCCAGACCCAACAGTCATGGCTATAGAAGTATATGGTCCGCCAGCTGCAGTTGACCAATAAAGTGAAGCACTTACAATGCCTGATCTATGCTCAACATCGGCATTTACCATGTATGGATTCACATCATCAAATGTATCATCAAGTGGTTGATGCGTAATCAGCATTGGATCAGCAACACCTATTGTTTGCGTAATGCAGTGAATGGCGCCACTCAACTGAATTAAGTTTTGTCCATTATTATCTACATCAATTCCAACCACATTGTACCCAGGAAGTGCTTCTTCTAATGTTCTAATAGCCGTTGTATCATACTCTGTTCTGTATGTAGGCACTAAGACTGTTTTATTGATGAAAACGTTGTTGGCATAAGTTCTATAATATCCTCCGTTATCAGGGTAAGCGCCACCTGTTGAAGGAGGAACTGTGATGCGAATTACTTTATATGGCGTTCCAAACATTGAATTAAAATTAGACAGCACGTATTGAAGATTGGCTTCAATTTGCGGCCCATCAGCAGCACCTGTAGGGTATTCGCTCACTAACAACGTCTCTTCATCCAATAATTTCATGTGCATGTCAATGTGGTGAATTTCGTCATAAGGCAATACGGGCATTTTGATATAGCGAGAAATCCCCATGTAATCAGACATCATGTCGTCGATTTCAACTTCATCTTTAACCGTTACAAAATAAGGGTTGCCCGCCTCGTTCTCTTCCAAAATCAATTCGGATGCAAATGCAGTTCCATGTCCATCGCTCATCCAGTTTCCCCCTGTATTTACGAGGTCCGTTGGTGCTTGAGTTGTTGAGTAAATCGGAATGTTGTGCCATGCTGCATGTGCTTCGGACATGAGGTCGTCATCTGGTCGTGGCCGGTTATAAATCCAATCTACAACGAACAATGAATCAACGTCATTTCTATACATCGTATTTGAAGCATAATCACGAATCCAAATACTGTTGTAAGGGACTTCTAAAAAATCTAAGTTTTCATCAGGAACACCGTTGCCCGATAAAGCAGTTTTAACGCTATTTGAATCCGTACAAGCAATTAAAACTCTACATTCTTCCTGTGCTGCATCTACAATTTGTGATTGAATAGTATTGTATTGGCCTGTCCATGTTATAACTAAAGTTTGAACTTCCTCCCATTCCGCAGCGCAGCGAATAGATCCACCAGGAGGAGTTTCGATTCCGCGATTTATTTCTGATTGATAGTTCTGATAATACTCACTCATTATAAGTTTCTCATCTTCCGTTAGATACTTAGGAAGTGCATTATTTTCTAATGGTGCGTTTTTTTCTTGTGCAAATAAGGATCCTGTGACACAGAATGTTAGAATTAGGAGGGATAGTTTCATAGTTATATAGTTTCACTGTAAAGTTATTAAATTAAGGGAAGTAAGCAAAGTAAGATATTCTAGGCTTAAAATTGATGAGCACCACTAATTAATTTTGTGCGTTAATCTCTGATTTATAGTTTGTTTGAAACTATATCCGTAAGCGAAATTTTTGTTAACTTTAATAGAACCAGTCACTATGAAGTCGCTTTTTAAAGGGCCTTCGACAAAGAGAATGTTGTAAAATGAAAACAAGCAGTCAATACTTTTTTGCTACTCTAATCTTATGCTTTTTAAACCTTTTGGCCTGCGTAGCTTTTGTGGCCCTGCCAATTGAGCCAAATGTGTATTGGTTTGTGTGGTTTATTGTATTCGTATGTTTAACAGGAGCGCTAATAACCGTAATATATAAGTGGCTAATTTCTGAGTTATTCCACGAATTTATATTTGAAGTAACAAAAATCTTTATTTTAATTTTCAGTGTAATTGTAGCTATATTCTTATTGGTAGCTGCTATTGTGGCTTATCCGGCCCCTTGGTTAATCAATCGGTTTGGATATCCAAACCACTGGCTAATTAAGTGGTTGCGAGCGAACAATTTTTTGTATGATATGAAGGAGGAGGAACAAATAATAAGACCACCAATTATTACATGGCCTCACTTAGACTTGACGAATATCATAATCCTACTGGTTTTTTTAATAGTGCTTATACCTATTATTTTTTTGGTTACTGCAGCTTAACCTTTGCATTGATGAATATTGAGGAAAGTCAGATATTTATGTGTGTTTGTTGTGTGAAAAGTAACACACCCTTTTTGACTTAAACCGCTAAATAGTTACTTTTATCACATGAAACTATTTGAAACTTTCAAACTCTCAAAACTCAACCTTACTTCTCGAATTGCAATGGCGCCGCTTACAAGGAGGCGAGCCAATAAAGAAAACATACCGTCGCCAATTATGGAAACATATTACGGCCAAAGAGCAGGCGCCGGTTTAATAATTGCAGAAGGTACATCTCCATCTCCAAATGGAGTAGGGTACTGTAACATGCCAGGCTTATTTAACAAAGAACAAATGCAGGCCTGGAAACCATCGACACGCGCAGTTCATAATGAGGGAGGAAAAATATTTTTACAAGTGATGCACACAGGTCGAGTGGGCCATCCTAATAATTTACCTAAAAACGCAGAACTTTTAGGGCCCTCAGCAATTGAGCAGGTTGGTGAAATTAGCACTTATGACTTTGATCGACAGGAGTATCCCAAACCAAAAGAAATGTCTATTGAAGAAATTCATTCAACGATTGAAGAATTTGTAGTTTGCTCAAAACTAGCGATGGAGGCCGGTTTTGACGGGATAGAAATTCATGGTGCTCACGGATATTTGCCCAATCAATTCATGAATACATCGAGTAACACAAGAACGGATGAGTACGGTGGAAGTAGATCAAACCGCCTTAGATTTTTACTAGAAGTTATAGACGCCTGTGTTAATGCCATTGGGGCTCATAGGGTGGGTTTAAGAATATCCCCCTATAGTTATGCTGATGTAAATGAAGAACCTCAAGAATTGAAAGAGACTTATATAGAATTGATCAATCACTTAAATAAAAAGAATTTAGCTTATTTACACTTAAGTCATATGGGAGAGGCATTACCTGTCAAGTTTGATTTATGGAAAGAGCTGCGAAAAAACTATAATGGAACGCTGATGTTGTGCGGAGATTTCACAAAAGAAACAGCAGAGAAAGCGATTCAAGATAATCAGGCTGATCTTATTGCATTTGGCCGGGACTTTATTGCCAATCCTGATTTCGTAGAACGTTTGAAGAATGATTACCCCTTATCAGAAAGAGATAGAACATTTTGGTACTCGAATGATTCGGAAGGGTATACAGATTATGAGGTTTATAAAAAACAATAAGAGCTTCTGTGAATAAATTGAATAGCTAAGCTTTGGTAGTCTTTATTTTTAAGGCAACTTCAAGTTGTTTACAGAAATTAGAATGATCATATTTTTTCACCATTTGTTTTAATGCATCGGGGTCGAGTTTCATCTCCGAATCAATTATTGAGTCGATTTTATTGGATAAATCATCACTATTCATAGTTTCAAATAAAACACCACCGGTCTCATTTTCTAATAGTTCAGGAGTTCCACCAGCATTGCTTCCTAAAACAGGAGTTCCACAAGCAAGAGATTCAATGGTCACCATTCCAAAAGTTTCTGCCTTGGTCGCCATAACTGTCCAGTCTATTGCCGAATAGAATGTGCTTACATCGCTTCGAAAAGGGCGTATGAAAACACGCTTTTCAATTGAAAGATTTGACGTAAGTCTTTTCATCTGATTGAAATAATCATCCCCTTCATTCATTGTTGGTTCACCAAGAAATACGATGTTGTAATTTTGATTCTTTGATTTTTTCATTGCTTCAAGCAACAATAGTTGGCCTTTCTGAAGATCAAACCGCCCAATTAATCCAAAGGTCAACCCTTTTCCCGGCAGATTTAATTCTTTTCTTGCGTTTTCTTGAGAAGAAATAGAACTGAATTTCTCCAATTCTAATCCCAAAGGAATGACCACTAACTTATTTTTAAAACGGGTCATATTCTTGACTTGTTTTTCTAACCAAGGCAATGGACTAACCCAAAGATCTATATAGCTAAACCTTAAGGTATGTAAAAGGTTTGTCTTTTTAACCCCCAATTGCATTGCCATAATGTAACAGGTCGTAATGTTGCCTTTTAATTTCCGCTTAACGCTTGCAAGAATGCTCATGTCATAAGTTGAACGAATAATTATATGACTCACGTCATTTTCTTTCAGAATGTTGGCAAGATGAGCGGCCTTGCTGAAATCGTAATATTTCTTTTGTTTTTGTACGAGTAATGTCGGAATATTGAGAGATTCCGCTTCGCTTAAAAGACGAGAATTTTCTACACCTATGACAACAACAAGATGTCCACGAGCGCGCATCCATTTTGCGTATTGAAGGATGTTCATTTCCAACCCTCCCCAACTTGTTGAACTACAGAAAAAAGCTAATTTCATTGCACGGTAAAGTTAAAAGTAATTTTATCCTACTCACACATTCAATGCGCGAAAAACGATAACGTGATTTTATTGATAATCCGGATTTCAAGGATCCTTTAAAGAATGATTACTCAATCTCAAAATAAATAGAATATATTGTAGCTCAATTCACTTAGAATGAAGCACGACTTATGAGAATTTTAAAAAACAAAAGAACTAATTTGTGTTTCAAATGAATCTAGCTTTCAAAAATTATTTGTTAAAAACAACCAAAGCTTCAGCCTGCGAAGAAGTTGAAATTATTCAATCCTTGTGGAGCGGTTACGGAAGAATTTCTCGTTATCTACTTGGTGGTTCTTCAGTGAAAACGGTTGTGGTGAAGTACATTTCTCTTCATAAAGTGGAGGAGCACCCAAGAGGGTGGAATTCAAGTTACGCCCATAATCGCAAGTTGAAATCATACGAGGTTGAAACTTATTGGTACCAGCAATGGAATGAAAGGTGTGATGATCGCTGTGCCGTTCCAAAATTTCTAGGCTCTTATACCGAGGGAAAAAATCAATGGATTATTTTGGAAGACCTGGATGAAAATTATCCGATTAGGAAAGAGCATATAGATCTTTTAGAAGTTAAGGTATGTTTGAAATGGCTCGCGAATTTCCATGGAGTTTTCTTAAATGAAAAACCAAATAATTTATGGGAAATAGGAACCTATTGGAACCTAGAAACCCGCCCTGATGAATTTAAAAAAATTGAACATCAAGAATTAAAATCAAAAGCACGTCATATCGATAAGGTTTTAAACGAGTGCAGCTATCAAACGATAATTCACGGTGATGCTAAACTGGCAAACTTTTGTTTTTCTGAAAACGGAGAAAAAGTTGCTGCGGTTGACTTTCAATATGTTGGTGGAGGTTGTGGAATGAAAGATATTGCTTATTTCTTGGGAAGTTGTCTCTCTAGTTCTGAATGTGAAATGTACCAAAATGAGTTGTTGAATTTTTATTTTATTGAATTAGAAAAGGCGGTGAAGGACATTAATTTCAAAGACTTAGAGCATGAATGGCGTAAAATGTATTCTTTTGCTTGCGCAGACTTTACACGATTCTTAATGGGTTGGATGCCTTCTCATCAAAAAGTGAACGACTATAACCTCAACTTAATGAAGTCAGTATTGGCAAACATTTAGAAAACATTTGCAATAAGAATAAACACAAGGGTTACTTTTGAAAAATTTGACTTCTATCTTTAAAGGCTTTAAATTCTAGCGCATTATTTTCAGGGTCTAAAAAGAACATGGTCGCCTGTTCTCCGACCTGTCCTTTAAAACGGATGTAGGGTTCAATAACAAAAGCAATATTTTTCGCTTTCAATTTCTCAGAGAGCTCCACCCATTTGTCCCACTCTAAAACGACACCAAAATGTGGTACAGGAACAGCATGGCCATCTACCGAATTCGAAATGGGTTCCGAAATGTTTGCGTCCGCTGGTTTTTCATGAATGACAAACTGATGTCCAAAAAAGTTAAAATCTACCCAATGCGCCGAACTTCTTCCTTCGTCACATTCTAAAACGTCACGGTAAAATTTTCTGCAAAGAGCAAGGTCTTTGACAGGAATGGCAAGGTGGAAAGGATTCATGGTTTTTATTGTTAAAAGTTAATTTTTAAAGCCCATAGCGCAGCTGCACTAAAAATTGTCTTGGCGCCTGTAAGTCAGCGGGCCTGCTTGAATATTCTGTATTCAAGATGTTATTCACGATGAAAGAAACGTTGTATTTCTTTTTAAACGAGCAACCGACACGTCCATCAAACACCAAACTTCCTTCTTGATTTTCAAGTCGGTATTGGCCCAAACCAGGGAGAATTTCTTGTCCGTAAAGCTCAGCTTCAAATATTTTGTCGATATTACTCATGAAACTATTGTAGCGCGCCGAAGCACCCAAGTAAATGTTTTTGTAAGTTGCCTGAACATCTACTTTTACCAAGTGCTTGAAACGATATTTTAACATGTTTGTTGTCGTGTCAGAAAAGGTTTCTAAATACGCCGAATCTTGATTCAAAGAAACAGGATTCATATAGGTATAACCAATTAGGCTAGACAATTCAACATTTTTAATTTTACCCTGACTGCTGAATGATGTTTCTATTCCCGTTATGCGAGCGTCTTCTGTGTTGTCTGCCTTAAAACCTATCCAGCTTTCCGCCTCCGCAACAGAGGTAATAATAATAGAATCAGGTTTATAGTATCCAAAGACAAACTCAATCATGTTGTTGTAATTGTTAACAAAGCCCGCAACGTCGAGTTTTCCTTTCCAACCCCCAATTTTGAACACCTGTTTTGCTCCTAACTCAACAGCCCACCCTTTTTCTGGGCGAATTTCTGGGTTTGAGAAAATAGTAACCCCTCCATTTACGGCTTCCGTGTATCTTTCTCCAACTGCAGGAAAGCGCACGCCTTGCCCGAATGAAGCACGTAAATGCGTGTTTTCTGTTAATGCATAGTGAAGCGCTGATCTGAAAACGGGGTAGATGGGCACATCAGACTTCGTGGACCATAAATCAAATTGAGAGTCTGGTGCGCGCTTATCTTGTCTAAAATATTCGGCTCTCACTCCAGCAGTTGCTCCAAAACGCTTTAACTTAAAGTCATACTGTGCATATCCGGCAGCGTTTAGTGAATTGTGATCTCCAAATGATGAACTTCGAACCTTGTTGGCACTGCCTGTGACCCCTGTTGTAAAGGTGTGCTTAACCCCCCACCGCTTCATGAATTGGTAATCACCATAGAACATTTCGGCTAGTGATGTCGAGAAAATACCATCTGGACTTCCAATGGAAACAAGATAGTATCGCCCTTTGAGTTCATGTCTATTGCCTTTTTTGTCGAAATATTTTAGATAAGGATCAACTGTTAAACGAACTGAAGATTCTCTTGTTATTGAAGAGTTGGGGTTGATATGAGGGCTTCCTCCTCCTGAAGGGGTATAACCTGTGGAATCCGACTCCCAAATTATAAAGCGTCCTACATTCTCATATTGACCGCTAAAGTGAAGCCCAGTTTTTAGTCGGCTAATTTTCTTAGGTCGAAAAATTAATGATCCACTCAGCCGACCTCTATCTTCACGTTCACCATCTTTATATCCAGGCGTGAAAAAACCACTACCAGACACAGTATAACCGATTTGCTTGTGCATTTTACCATAATACATATCCACAAGTGTAGTTGTTGGGTTTTTATTCCACCAGATTAAAGATTTGCTTCTTGGGTTATCGTATACTCCGGATTGAAGTTTTACGCGCAATTCACCGGAAGGGGTAGGCTCTCTATTCGTTAAGGCAATTGTTCCATTCAAGGCTCCGCTTCCATACAAAACGGACGAAGCTCCTTTGGTTATTTCTACTTGAGAAACACTTTCCATTGGGATTGAGGTCCACTTGACATCCCCTAAATCAGGAGAGATTAAAGGCATTCCGTTGGTGAGAACAAGAACTCTACTTCCAACACCATATGCATAACCACCGCCCCCTCGAATGCTGACCTGTCCATCCATAGCATAAACTCCGGGGCTTAAATCAACCACTTGTTCTAGATTTGCCAAACCTTTGTTGTCAATAAGTTCGGCTTTTATTATTTCCATGGAAATAGGCACTTCTTCAATTTTCTGCAGACGTCTGCTTGCTGATACGACCAACCCTTTTAGTTCTTGAATGGTTGATTTTAGGAATATGGTAAGTGGCTTTTTTTCATTGTACACCAGCAACGAATCTTTTTCATGCCCTATTCCAGAGAAGTAAAGCCAGGCGGGAAATTTACTTATGTTAAGGCTAAAATTTCCATCTAAATCACTTATGGTTCTTTCACCATATTGGCTAGATATTTTTATTCCGTAAAGGGTTTGGTCTGTGCCTAATTCGCGAATTTCTCCTTTCATCTGGGAGTAGCTGCCAAAAGGCACAAAAAGACAGAAAAATAAAATCAAGCGCATTTTCTAATAATAGTAGGTTTACCAGGCCAAGATACATATTTTAATAAGAAAAAAACCGCTCTTCATTTTAACTATTTAGCTTACATTAAAAAACAAAGATATAATGCTATGGGTATGTTACTATGTAATTTAATTGAACAAAGTTATTGAGAAATACAGCTGCTTTCGCTTCTGTTAAATTAATCTCATGTCCCATATTCCCAAATAACGATATTCCCTTTCCAAGCAACAAGGGGGCCTTGGTTATTGTGATTTCATCAATCAGTTTTAGCTTAAGGAAGCCCTGAATGGTTGTGCCACCATCAATATAGGCGTGTTTGAACCCTTCAGACTCCAATTGAGAAACTAAAGTATTCAAGTTACCTGAATACAATTCAACTTTCCCTTTTATGTTCGCCGGAGCCTCAGTTAAAGAATTACTTAAAACAATAATTCTGAGTTTGCCATAGGGCCATTGTTCTGGTGTTAAATTCATTCTTGAAATAACATCCATGCATTTTCTTCCCATGATCATACAGTCAACGGAGGATATATAGTCACTAAACCCCATATCCGCGTTTTCACCCATATCAACTTGAGTGTTTCCTGCAGAATGCAACCATTCAACACTGCCATCATTTTTGGCAATAAAACCGTCTAAGCTGGTTGCAATAAAAACAGAACATTTCATTGTTCTATTTCTTTAAGAGTGTCTCGGCAACAATTTTCGCATCTTGACAATATTTGTCATCTCCCTGAAGCGTCCACTCTCCAGTTTTCTCAATGTAATACTTAACGGTTTTCTCAACAACTTCTGAGTAGCCACCATATGATTTTAACATTTTTTCAACTTCCCCAGCATACTCATCGTTCGTTAGCTTTCCAACCCCCACTAAATCCCAAAGTCTATTTATGCGCTTGGATTTCTCCTTGTACAAAGGACTTATCGTTTTGTACGCCATAAAAAAAAGTGAAAGTGCTTTCGCTTCTGGTGATGGTTTTGGAACACCTTTTTTGGGTCTTTTCATGATGTGATATAATTAAATCCGTTTTTTGTGTGGTCGTACTTTTAAACCGCACGATATTTAATTTGTGAAGCTTCTTTGTCTGCTCTTTGCAATCAAATATTTTCTGCAAAGTCTGCAAAGACTTTTTTATGAAGCGCAAGATCCATGTTTGGAGAAAGTGCGACACGAGCAATATAATCCTTATCTCCTTCTTTCGTCGTACCCTGTGTGGACGTTGCAGGAATTGTCCAGTAACAGCCATTCAATTGACCATAACTAACGCAGTATTTGCTCTCGTTAGGTATTTCTGTAATCATTAAGTTGATCAATTTCAAATTCAAATCTCTTTTATATGCTTCTCTTTCTTCGTCCGTGTTTCCTTTGGCAGGAAGGTCTAATGAAAAGACAGAAGGAGTAAAGCCCTGACCTGCTAAATCTTCAGAAACAAAATTGATTTTTGCCGCTGGTAATTTCTCATTGATGAAGTTTACAAACTCACGCGTGTTTTTATAAGCAGCATGAATTCTTTCATTCATGGACGGAATCTGTGTTGCCAATATTTCGTATTGAAGTGAAGTTGCTTCATTGTCGCAAAGCCCAAGGTGCAATTCAATTTTATCCATCAATGCATCTGTTTTTTTATTCCCGACGCAATAGCCTGCAGTACATTTTCCTCCACTTGGAAACTTCGATCCGCTCGCAAATGAAATAGTTCTAACAGTTGATAGGATTTCACCATCACCTAGGAAATGCACATTAGGGCAAAATGTTTGGTCTAAGATAAAAACGGGATCAATAGCAATTTCTCCACCTGAAGTTGTGCGCTTCTTGCTTAAAACGCCCCTTAATTGGACGAGGTTTGGAACTTCAACTCTCGGGTTTGTAGGAATTTCAGCAATTATATACGGAATAGCATCCTCTTTAGCTATTTTAGCTAAAACGAGATCAATACTTTGAACCATGTCATGATCACCATCAACCGGTAAATCCATCACATCAACATTTTCAAGACATGCGGCAACTCTTCTAGCCTGATCGTTCGTTCCACCGTAACAATTTGGGGGTACGACAATTTTGATTGCTTTTCCTTTATGGTTTTCAACAGCATCGTGAACAAGTCCCATTAAAATAGCATATTGAACAGACAGCCCACTTGAAGCAACTAACGCCTTTGTATTTGACCCTGTAATGGATGCAATTGAATTTAAAACAAGCTTTTTGTTGACCGCAAAATTGCTTTTCTGATTGGCAGAGATTGACTTTTCTAATAATATTTCTAGGGCAACAAGTGAATTTGCTGGAGTCATTGATATCGTCTCTCTTCTTCTTACATGTTGAATTTCTGACACATAACTTTCGTTCTGTTTACCATTAACGACTAATACACTTCCAAGATGAGCATGGATATTGACGAAAAAATCAACATTTGGAATAAGATCGAAACGACAAACGTCATTTTTATCCTCTATGAAAACAGTACTGCCATTAAATGGCGGAATCGCGGATCCAAAAGCGACTTTCTTTAACTCAAATTTATATCCGTAAACGTCTTTTAGAGTTTGAGCATCAAACGAAGCAGGCAACTCATTTGTATAAATAATCTGGGTGTTTTTATCATCTAACAAGTTCTTTCTAAGAATGGCTAAAACAGGAATCGTATTTGAAGTAAAGCTGATGACATTTTCTGAGTTCAAGTTATTCAACTTGGCAATTGCCCATTCTAAAACACAAGATAGGGGGTGACCAAGGCGAATATAATCAAAAGCGGTAGGTAATTCGCTCAGAGCAGAACTGTCAGAATTATTGGTGTTAAACAACACCTCTAGCTTTTCTAAGAATTGTACTTTTGCCAATTTCTCAGTATAAATATCGAGTCTATGCGTTGTTAGATTCAGCCACCCATTAGGCATGTTTTCTAATACATCTTTAATATAATTCAATGTTTTGTTGTCTTCCATATTACTAACCTTTAAATCGGTTGGTAAATATACACTAATTAGCTTTTTCAATGAAAAGGGAAGGAATGATTTTTTGTTAATAATGACAAAATCTCATTTTTAATTTCATGTATTATTTTGACCGAAGCCATTCAAAAGCTTCCTGCTCGCTTTTAAATATTTTAATATTGGTTTTAGGAGAATTTATGCGGATAAAAAACTTCACGATGATAATATGAGCAAGATTACCTGAGATAAATGCCACTTTTTTCCTTTTTTGCGATGCATATTCATTGGCAGCAATCTCACGTGCTTTTTTTGACATTGAAGAAAATGGATTGGCATATACGGCAACGACGTATTCATTTTCGCCGACTAATTCATGATAGCTCGCGTATATCAGGTGAATGTCATTATGGTCTATAGTTTCCCCCTCTTTAATTTCAAGAGAGATGAAATTATTTTCAATCAGCTTAACGGTAAACTTATCGTATTTTAATGAAGACATTCGTTCAGTAGTGGTTAATAGACTACTAAGTTATAAAAAATAACGACTAACAGACTGTTTTCCAGTGTGTTTATCAGGATGTGTCATTTTGAATAGCGAATCTTATGTCTGATTTAGTTCGAGGGACTTTTTTTCGTTAAATGCTTGACCATTGATTTAAGTCAACTTCCTATATTTAGGCCATGCAAAAAACAGCCATTCTTCTGGGAGCAACAGGCCTTACGGGCTCACTAGTATTAGAACAACTTATTTCAGATAAAAACTATGTAACGATCAAAGTATTCTCAAGAAAGCCATCTGGTGTTTCGCATCCAAAAGTGAAAGAATATATAGGTGATCTTTTCAAATTAGATGTTTTTAAAGAAGACATGACCGGAGATGAGGTCTACATTTGCATAGGGACAACCAAGAAGAAAACTCCCGATCATGAACTGTATCGAAAAATAGATCTAGGGATTCCTACTCAAGTGGCTGAAATATGCAAGGCGAACGGTGTTTCTACATTGGCCGTTGTTTCTGCAATTGGCGCTAATGCAAATAGTGCAGTTCCATACAATAAAATAAAAGGGGAGATGGAAAACGCGGTGATTAAAGTAAACATTGCGCAAACATATATTTTGCGACCAAGCTTCATCGCAGGAAATAGGAAAGAACACCGTACTGGAGAGAAAATAGGAGTAGCTATTTTTAAGTTCTTGCGATTCTTAATTCCAGAGAAATATCGTGCAGTTGACGCTTCTGATATTGCCACTAAGATGATTGAGTTGTGCAATTCTAATATACCTTCGAAAATTATAGAGTCAAACGATATTTAATTTAGTTTTCATTCTTTATTGTACTTTTAGAAAAACACTTTTGAATGAATAAATTTATACTCACACTATTATTTTTAATTCCCGTATTTTTATTTGGGCAAAATTTAACAACTTCTGATTACAAAAAAGAAGAGGTATATGTAAAAATGCGTGACGGCGTAAAATTGTTTACGACCATCTATTCACCTAAAGAAGCAACGGAGAAATATCCGGTTTTGATGATTAGAACATGTTATAGTGTTCGTCCTTATGGCGAGGATGTTATGCCGGAAAGGTTAATGCATAATCCTGATTTGGTTGCTTCGGGTTATATTTTCGTAAAACAAGATGTAAGAGGAAGGTGGATGTCTGAAGGGGAGTTTGAAAACACAAAACCACCTTACTCATGGGAAGATAAAAAGCAAACCGATGAGGTAACAGATTCTTATGACACTTATGATTGGTTGGCGAAGAACCTTAAAAACTTTAACGGTAATATTGGACAGTATGGAAACTCGTATTTAGGTTTTACATCACTTGTCGCATCTGTTACGGGTCACCCGAACCTAAAAGCAGTTTTAGCGATGGCTCCAGTTACTAATTTTTACTTTGAAGACTTTAACCGCTATGGTTTATACGGAATGAATTACATGCCAGTAATGGATGTTTTTGGTGTACAGAAAACAACACCAACACCAAAGAGCTGGTATAATTTAGAACCCAGAAATTTTGTAACCGACGCTCAAAATGGATTGACGGAAGATTATTATGATTACTTCTTGAATCATCGGGCATTAAGCAAGACAAATCATTTAATTGACTCAAACAATTTCTTTTGGAAAAATATAAAAGCACATCCTAATTACGATGCTTATCGTCAGAAAAGAGATTGGATTCAATATTTAAAAGAAAGTAAGTGCCCAACTATGGTTGTTGGTGGATGGAACGATGAGCAAAATCTTTATGGAATTTTAAACTCGTTTAAGAAAATGATTCATGATGCCCCAGCTTCAAAAGCGAAATTAGTTTTAGGACCCTGGTCACATGGTCACCCTCAAAGAAGGGATAGCCTATATTATTTAGGAGATGTGTTTTATGGGGTTGATTTGGCTCAGAAATACCAAGAGAATGTTGAGTTCAATTATTTTGAACATCACTTAAAAGGGAAAGGACAATCGCTCGATTTTCGAGCACATGTATTCAATACGGGAAGCAAAGAGTGGGAAGATTTTAACGAAGACCCATTTGAAGAGACAGGGAAAAATTTGACCTTATATTTAAATCCTGACGGTGAATTAACGGAGGGGATTAAAGAAGGAAAAGAAACGTATTTATCTGACCCCGATCATCCTGTTCCATTTATTGAACAAGACTTTTTTCACGGCTTGGCACCAAAACACTACATGACAGATGACCAGCGATTTACTTCTAAAAGACCAGATGTATTAACTTTTATGACAGCCCCACTAAAAGATGAGGTTACCGTGCAAGGAGAGATTGAGGCTTTGATTCAATTTGCAACGGATCATGAAGACGCTGATCTTTACGTGAAAGTGATTGATGTTTTTCCAATGGATAGAACGCCAGAAGCGAACGATAAAAAAGGAGTGAAAATGAATGGCTTTCAGCACTTGGTTCGTGTTGGTTACATCAGGGGAAGATACAGAGAGTCTTTTGAAGCGCCAAAGCCATTTGCAGCCAATGAGAAAACGGAAGTGAAAGTTCCTTTATTAGAAATGCTGCACACTTTCAAAAAAGGGCACCGTATAATGATTCAAGTCCAGAGTTCCATGTTCCCTTTGTTTGATTTAAATCCACAGAAATATGTGGAAAGTATTTATGATGCGACAGATAGTGATTTTGAACCAGCGATGCACAGTGTGTATGGTGACAGTAAAATTATTCTGCCTATAACGAAGTAATTATTAGCACAAAAAAAGAGGACCTAGGTCCTCTTTTTTATTTTGTACTATTTTTTATTTATTCTTCACATGTTTTTCTAACCATTGATCTTGTTCCCACAATAAGTGTAGAATACTCTCTTTTGATCTATAACCATGGCTTTCTTTCGGAAGCATTACTAGCCTTACAGTTGCTCCCAATCCTTTCAGCGCGTTAAAATAACGCTCACTTTGCATTGGGTAGGTTCCAGAATTGTTATCTGCTTCTCCGTGAATCAACAATAATGGATTGTTCATTTTTTCAGAATGCATGAATGGAGACATTGCGTTGTAAACTTCAGGCGCCTCCCAATAGTTTCGTTCTTCACTTTGAAAACCGAATGGTGTCAACGTTCGGTTATAAGCGCCACTTCTTGCTATTCCAGCAGCAAACAAATTAGAATGAGTCAAGAGATTAGCGACCATGAATGCACCATAACTATGTCCTCCACATGCCACTCTATTTCTGTCAATATAACCTAAATTATCTACCGCATCAATGGCTGCTTTTGCGTTTGAAACCAATTGCTCTCTGAATGTATCATTTGGCTGTTCATCGCCTTCTCCGACGATTGGGAAGGAAGCATCATCTAAAATAGCGTAGCCTCTAGTCACCCAATAAATCATAGAGCCATAATAAGGGAAGGTAAATTCATTTGGGTTCTTAGTACTTTGACCGGCACTTGATTTGTCTTTAAATTCAGCTGGATATGCCCATAAAAGCATAGGTACTTTTTCTTTCTTTTCTTTGTCATATCCTACGGGTAGGTATAACGTTCCTGAAAGTTCTAAACCATCTTCTCTCTTATATTTGATTACTTCTTTGTGCACGTTTTGTATGCTCACGAAAGGATTTTCAAATGCGGTTAATTGGGTTAGTTTATTCTTTTGAACGTCTCTTAAATAATAATTAGGATACTCTTGTGCGGATTCGATTCTAACGAATAATTGGCCCTTCTTTGCATCGTAACTTCTTAAATCCTCGATTTTATCAATGTATTTGGACTGATAGATTCTTTTCGTTTTCATAGTTTTCAAATTGAATTGATCCACAAAAGGAAACTGTCCTTTGTCACTAAAACCATCGCCAATTAGGAACGTGTTTCCGTTAACGATAGAAAGCACTTCACTGCCCATTTCATTTCTTTCTTTAACAAATGACCCTGGATCACTGTATTTATCTTGGTAACTTCTATCAATAAATTTGACTGGTTTTTGAGAAGCATCTGAAGGGTTGAAAAGGTATGATTTTGTATTCCTAGTATTCCACCAGTAATCGTGAGCTATTGCGATTGAGTTGGTTCCCCATTCTATGTCATAAACACGCCCGACCGTTTTCACAAGACTTTTGTCTCCTTTGTCATAAGGAGCATCTAATTCAAAAACTTCATCTCTATATTCGACATTTGTTTCTGGGTTACCTCCATCGAGTGCCATTACATAATAAAGTGTTGCGGGCTTATCACTTCGCCACCTAAAATTTCTTTTACCTGTTTTAACAGCCATAAATCCTTGAGGAAGATCTTCAATTAATGGAACATCATTCACCACTTTTATCTTCCTTCCTGTTTTAGAATAAACCGTCGCTTTTGAGGGAAATCTATTATAAGGAACCAAATAAGAGAAAGGTCTGCTCACGGTATTGACCAAAATATATTCGCCATCAGGAGAAAAACTCAAAGAAGTATATAAATCAGCATCGAGCCATTTTTCTTTCGTTCCATCTAATGCAACCTTATAAATCTCAGAAAGCGCCAATTGTTCAAAATTATGTTCATCGCTTTTGTTTTTCAATAAGTCTTGGTATGTTCTATTTTGAGCCCTCTTGCCGTCATTAACAGAAATGGTTGGCCCAACAGGAACTGCTGTTTTTGTGTCAATCAAAGCTTTTTTATTCGTAGGAATTGTTTTGACAAGTATTGATTTACTGTCTTCAAACCAGTTGATCGCGTTGCCAACATTCGCGTTGATGTTAGCGTCTGTTAATTTAGTTACGCTTGCTTTTTTTACGTCTAGGATCCAAATTTCCACACCTTTCGAAGTTGTGTTTGTTAAGGCTAACTTACTTTCATCTGGCGACCAACTGAAGTTGGTTAGCTTACCGTTTTCAGGTAAACCGTCAACCTGTAAGATTTCTGTTTTGCTGCTCTTTAAGCGTTTAATTTTAACGTTATTGAAGTACGTGACTCTACTTCCAATATTCGTTTTAGGGTCAATACGCAATCCACCAAGTCTTAATTCCTCTTGAGAAAGTTCTTCAATGGACTTGTAGGCATCACGGAAAATCAAAATCATATTTTCTTTTTTGTGATCTAAAAAGATACTTGGAGCTCGAGGCACATCAACCAAGTCTAAAATTTCTTGTGGTGGTTTTTGGTAGACAATACTTTCTTGAGCACTAACTTTAGTGATTGAGACTAATAGAATAAAAAATACAAGTAGTTTCATAATGTGTTTAGTTTGTGGATAACGATTGCTAAAATACGTAAAATCCATTGATAGATGTCAGGAGTAAATATAGGGTAAACAAAAAACCCTCACCGAAAAGGTAAGGGTTTTAAAAAGTTGATGATTCGGATTAAAACTTAAAGACCAAACCTCCATTTAAGGCAGCCAATCCATGTCCTGCTTCAGCATAAACACCAATAGCATCGGTAAAGTAATAACGAATCCCCGCGAAGACATAATGTCCAAGGGGAAATGCACTAGATGAGTTTATATAAGCATGAAATGCCGTGCCAACTCCTGCATAAACATCCATTTTTGGAATGTCAAATTCGAAATGATATGCAGCTCTTAAAATCACTGAAATACGATGACTAACGTTTTTGTATTCAGCACCAGCACTAACCCACTTTTCGGAGTAAAGACTGTGTGCAAATCCCCCTCCAACTCCAATACGTCCGATGCCCAATATGTCAGTAATGCCTCTTTCGTACATTAATAGAGATGGTCCGATTGTTGTTTTTCTATAGTTGGAATTATCAAAAGCAAAGCCATTACCGGGATTGCCCCATGGATCTAAACCATAACCAACGCATACATAATTCCCGCCTTTTTCAAAATCTTGTGCATTTAAATTTATACTTAAGATCATAATGACCATTAGCGTAACAAACTTTTTCATTTTCATTTTTTTTATTTGGCCCAAAATTAACAATTTAAACTGTAAGAATTTGATTTTAACATCGTCTTAAAAATGATGCACACCCTTTTAAACATACAATTACTTGTCTTTTTTAGCTTTATCTGTGCTAAATTATATGCAGGTGAATGTGTGTATGGAAATTGTATTGACGGATTTGGAGTTTACAAAAACGATAACCAAGAAAAATATAAAGGTGAATGGAAAGCAGGAAGACCGGATGGTATAGGAGAATATATAGACAAAGAAGGGGGGGTATATACCGGCCAATGGGAAAAGGGAGAAATGACAGGCTCTGGAGAATATCGTTATGCCAATGGAAACATATATATTGGCCGTTTTTTGAACTATAAGCCACACGGATTTGGGAAATTTACCTTCTCAAATGGAGATTATTATCAAGGAAATTATCATCAGGGAGTGAAACAAGGTCAAGGCTTGTATGTTCGAATTGATGGACATAAGTATCAAGGGGAGTGGGTTGCAGGAAAAAAAGATGGAATAGGATCTTTTTATTACCAAAATGGGGATAAATATGTTGGGTTATTTAAGAATGGAGCGAAGAATGGAGAGGGAATATTCTACTGGAAAAAAGGAGGAACATACAAAGGTTCATTTGTGGACGACACCTTTTCGGGAAGAGGGGTGCGTGTGTATTCCAATGGAAATAGTTATATAGGAGAATATAAAAATGGTGTAAGAAACGGGCAGGGAGAAGTTTTTTTTAAAAATGGAGATTATTTCAAAGGGAATTATGTCAATAATAAAAGGGAGGGTCATGGAGAATTTAAGTGGTTTGATGGAGGGGTATATAATGGGCAATTTCATCTAAACATGTTTCATGGAATGGCAACAAGAATATATGCCAATGGTGAAATTTACAAGGGAAACTTTAGAAACAACAAACGAAATGGTCTAGGAACTTATTTATCAAATGACGGCAAGTCGTATTCTGGAGAATGGAAGAATAATCAGAAGCATGGTGAAGGAGTTTGTATTGTAAATTCAAGAAGAAAGATTCAGTGTTATTGGGAAGAGGACGTTTTGATAAGCCACAAACAGCTGTAAAACAGAGTTTAAGGCGAGATGTTGAATTTTTGGCACAGGGTTTGAAATAGTAGGTTAAAACAACTTAAAAAAAGACACCATGAAAAACGGAACACAAAAATCGACAGCAGTTCAACTTATGTTAAGCGGAAATTTAGAAGACTATTTAATGTTCATTCAAAACACCGTTAAATAAATGAAAAGAATTTTAGGGTCCTTGTTATACTTAACGAAAGGACATTTAAAATAAAGGTTTTACATCTGTAGATTTAAAACCTTTTTTTGTGGTGTTTAATTACCTTTACAACATGATTACGATACTTAAAGCGGACAAGGGAATTAACGAAGTTGACTTTGATAGAGCCTATGACATTCTAATATATGCTTACGCTCAGACTGAGGCAGAAATTTGGGGTGAGAATTATTCGAGAATCAGTAAGGAAGACTTCAAAGAAATTGTAAATTATGGAGAAGTATTCTTGGCTTATAAAAAGGAGCAAGTAGTGGGTTGTGTGCGTTTATTTAAAGTAAATTCAGTAACGTTTTCTTTTGGATTGTTCGCAGTAGATTTTAGTATAAAAGGAGAAGGAATTGGAAGGAAACTGGTTGAATTCATAGAAAAAGAAGCGGTAAAAAGCGGAGCAAGCTTTATGGAAATCGAAATTTTAAAAGCAAGGGACATTCGAGTTCAATCTAAAATAGACTTACACGAATGGTACACCCGTTTAGGATATGTTTTTTTCGGAACAGATTCTTTTGTAGCTTTAAAACCAATGGAAGCGGAGAAGGCTGAAAAATTAATCAATCCAACTGTATTTGACCAGTATAGAAAGTCGCTTAGATAAAAACCTCAATCACGTTTGCTTTTATTTTATCGGTAAGAATGTCTGTAGGCAAATCATTATCATCAGAACCAAAAGGGTCTTCAATTTCTTCTGCCAGCACTTCCATAGAGACAAACACATAAAAAACGAATGTTGCAATAAGAGCTGAGAAGTAACCAAAATTTGTAACGAACGCCAATGGAAGTGTCATGACATAAATGAAAATAAACTTCTTAAGAAAAAGACTGTAAGAAAAAGGAATAGGTGTGTTTTTAATACGTTCACATGCCCCGAGACTATCCAAGAAGGCATTTATGTTTCGGTCCAAAATGATAAACTCTTCTTCGGAGATAACTTCTTTTTTCTTCAATGCTATTACACGTTCGTACATGAGCTGACTAATAGCATTTGGAATATGAGATTTATTGGTCAACTCCATCACCTCATCATTGGTTAAATCCAGGCTCTCTAGATTCACACCATTCCGCAAATGCTCTTTTGTTGCTGCTGTGAAATTTGGAATCATTCGGACAAAAAAATCACGATCTTCCTCAGTTTTTATTATGACGGCTAGCTTTATTGCTAAGTTTCTAGAGTCATTGACCAATTCTCCCCATTTTTTTCGCCCTTCCCACCAGCGGTCGTAAGCCGTGTTGGTTCTAAAAACAAGTAAAAGAGAAATTACAAACCCAATCAAAGAGTATACAGTTGTAAGCTCAGACAATATGGTTACCGTAGGAAAGAATGTGATTTCTAAAAAAGCAATCAAAAGAGTGAAAAGACCCATATAAATAATTTCTTTCCACATGATGCGAATTGTATCACTCTTGTGCACAGCAAATATTAATTGATACCAATTTTTTGGATTGTATTGAATCATGGTTCTTTTTTTTGGTAAAAATAGTTTTTTGTATCAAGCTAAACAGGTTCCAATGCGTGATTTTGTTGTTTTTTTTGGTTTAGAATCATTATTCTCATTACAATTCCTGGAAAAAAACGAAGAAAAACAGCTACAAATTTCCCAAATATTGAAAAAACTCTTTTTGATTTTCTGTACTTTATGACTTGCATAATTGACTTAGCGACAGTCTTTTGAGGTTGAAGAATAAAGTTCGGTCTTTTTGGTACGGGAATACTATTTCCGTTGGCAGTCAACATGGTTTTTTCTTTTTCTGACTGAGTAAAACTTAAGTAGCAGATGCCAAAGTGAATTCCGGTATGGCTCAGTTCTATGCTCAATGACTGCCATAATGAACTCAAAGCCATTTTACCCATGCTATAGCCAGAAGCTGAAGGCATAGCGTGAAGACCAGCTAAACTTGAGATAAAAATAACGCTGCCCTTTGTTTTTTTCAGAAATGGTAGCGCCGCTTTCGTTGGGAAAAATGAACCCATAGAATTACTCCTGAACACATTCTCAAATGCTTCTGTTTCGATGCAATCAATTTCATCCTGCATGGTAATGCTTCCATTGTTTATTAGAAAATCAATTTGACCAAATGCTTGTATTGTCTTGTCGACAATTCTTTTACAATCTTTTAGCGATGTAATGTCTCCTTTTATAGCAATTACATTGTGTCCAAGAAGCTTTAATTCTTCCTGTGTCTTTGTTAGTTTACTTGCAGTCCGTCCATTTAAAACAACGGAAGCACCTTTTTTGCACATTTCTATTGCCAATGTTTTTCCTATTCCTTGACTTGAGCCCGTTATGATGGCCACTTTATTTTTGAAAGTTGACATAAGGCGTTAATTTTTAATGTATCCGTTAGACTTGAACCAATTATAACAGTCTCTAATTCCTTCTTCTATATTCGTTTGGGGTAGATCGAGTTCATTAACCGCCTTACTTGAGTTATAGTAGTGGTTTTCGCATGAAAGTTGTGCAAGTTCTCCTGTCAGCGTGGGGGTATATTTAAATAGACGACCCATAAATGAATTGACTTTACCCAACGTTTTTACTAGTAATGATGGAAGCGCCCGACATGGGGCTGGCTTATTGATAACTACACCTATTTTTTGAAAAATTTCCTTATAGGTTAAGTTTTCATGCCCTAATATATAACACTCTCCAATGCGTCCCAAGGTCAATGCGTTTACAATGCCAACCGCCGCATCTTTTACATTGATGTAATTTTTACCGCCAGGTGTATAACCGGGTATTTTCCCATGCGCCATAGCGTGTATCATAGCTCCAGAACTTGGTTTAGAGTCAAATGGTCCAAGCATGAATGTGGGGTTTACTACAACTGCTCTTAAATTCTTATTCTTGACAGCTTGAAGAATAAGATCTTGTCCTCGTTTCTTTGAGTCCATATAATCTAAATTGTATACGTGCCCTTGATATTTGTTGGTTTCATTTCCAGGGTTGTGAAGCTCTCCTGAGGCAAATGAATTAGCAGTACCCACACTGACTAAACGCTTAACATCATGTTTCAAGCATGCCTTTATTACATTTTCGACCCCCATGACGTTCACACTTCTAATGATGTTCGAACGTGTGGGCCAAACGTTCGTGTTTGCTGCACAATGAATGACATAATCCATTCCTTCAGCCGCAGCCACTACTTCTTCCTCTGACAGAATATCACCATAGATAATTTGGTTTACTTCTTTAGGAAGAGTAATTGATTTTTTTCCCTTTTCTAAAAATAAAACGATTTCGAAATCGCGCTCTTGAAGTTTTCGAATAACGTTACTTCCTAATAGGCCATCGGCCCCTGTGACTAAAACTTTCATCTTCTGAATATTAATTGTTCAGAATAAATTTAAGCCAAGATTGAGCCTATCACTCTATCGATTTACGCACCAGAAGGTTAATGAGTTGTGATTATCGCAACTGACAAAAGAATGGATTTATACAATTAAACGTCTTAATGCGTGCATCATGTTGTCTTCGAGAATGTCAAAGTTGCCATCAGAATCAAACAGGTTTTTAATGTCATCCAATAAAACTTGAAGTTCATCTTTCGAATAATTGTATTTTTCAATGTTGAATAATATCTTTTGAATACTTTGATAGTCATTGTCACCAGCTAATTCTTTGTGAATTTTATGATATTCCTTTTCTGAAACATAAGACAGAATAATTTCTTTCTCTTCTTCTGATTCGAAAAAATTTGCATTTGCTGCGTAAGACAGCAGATAGGCCTTGAACTCCCGACGAGACCAGTCTGATTTTACATTTTCCATATTAAAGTGGTTTGACTATTAAGTTAATAAATATTGAGTAAAAAACAAAACCATACTTTTAACGAAATGAGCTTAAAAATTGATTCATATCCTCAAACATCCAGTCAGAAATGCTCAATTTAGGTTCGGGATTATGAGTTTTTTCTGGGATGCAAACGACTTTCATTTGGGCTGCTTTACCAGATATAATTCCATTTAGAGAATCTTCAATGACCAAACATTTTCGAGGAGAAACCTCTAGATTTTCAGCGACCGTTAAATATACTGCAGGATGTGGCTTGCCATATTTTTCATCTTCAGCAGAATGCACAAAATCAAATTTACCAGCTATTTTTAGCGTATTTAAAACGGCTTCAATAAGGACTGAATAAGAGGATGTTCCGAGGCCAATTTTAATGTTTTTTGACCGCAAAAAATCTAAAGTTTCAAGAACACCTTTGAGTGGTTTTCCATGCTCAGATATAAGAGCAATCATTCGATCAATAATTTTGTTTTCAACTTCTTTTGGACTAACGTTGTTCCATCCAATTTCTTGAAACCAGAATTCGATTACCTCGTCAATTCTCAATCCAACGGTTTTCTGAAAGTCTTTTTTCGTCAGCGGACATCCAACAGATTTAAAGACTTCTTCCATCGCAATTTTCCACAATGGTTCTGAGTCGATTAATACGCCGTCCATGTCAAAAATTACTGCTTCAAAATTGCCTAATTTCATTTAGTTGATTTTTATTGTGTAAAGTTTGCCTCCTCCCAGAAAGTCTGTTTTTTCATCCACCACCACTACTTTATTTGGCCCTGTTATAAGCAGCCCCTCTTTCTGAGAATACTTATCAAAAAGGTGTTCTTTCTTTAATATAAGCTTATTTTTCGCATATTTAAATATTAATATGCGGTTATATGTCAATATGTATAGTTTCTCTTGACAGTAGTCTGCTGCGGTAACCGCATCAATTAGCCAACCATTCTCACCGATATATAGTTCTCGACTTTTCTTTAATGAGTAGGCTCCTGGTTTTTTTGAAATCGAATAAAACGAAGTTGCACCCTTCCAAGGATCACTGTTTGTTTTTGTTAGAATGACCAGGGAATCACCTCGACAAAACATAGCTTCTGCGTCGAAGTCAAAGTGTTGTTTGTCTGGGGGGAAATTAATCTGATCGGCATAATTAAAATATATTTTTTCAGGAATAACAGTATCCATTATTTCTATATCGGTAATTTTTATTTTAAGTATAGCGAGTGTTTTACGCTTGTTTTTATTGTTGCCAAAATCTCCAATATACAAATGGTTTTCATCTCTGGTCAGCTCTTCCCAGTCTTTATTTTTTGCGCCCTTTACTTTGATTTTTTTAAGCAATTCTCCTCTATGATTGATGAGGTAAATAATAGCTTTATTTCCGCCATCATTTATTGAAATAAAAACTGAATCATTGAGCTGTTCAATTCCCGAGGCTTCGTTCAACTCTTTGGGTAGTTCGAAGCTATTTATAGTCTGTGCTTGAACATTAAATTGTAAGGTAAACAAGGAGAAAATGAACAGGAGGTGTCTCATAATTCTCTTGGGACTTAAGGCTTTGTAATTTTAATAACCTCAATTCTATTTTCACTTACTTCCTCTACTAAAAAATCTAATTCAGAGTGAAATAATTTGGCGCCTGCTTTCGGAATTTCTTCTAAGTGATGAATAATGAATCCACCTAAAGTTCCAAATTCCTCCCCAACCTCAATGTTTAGTTTGTATTTTTCGTTGATGTAATCAAGATCTGTTCGCGCAGAAAAGCGGTATTCATTTTTAGAAATTTTCTGTTCTAGCAGGGCCTCGTTGTCGTGTTCATCTTCAATTTCTCCAAAAATTTCTTCAATGACATCTTCTATTGTAATCATCCCTGCTGTTCCGCCATATTCATCTACAACGATAGCGACGTTTCCAGACTTGCTACTAAAGAGTTCTAACAATTCTTTACCAGGGATTGCTTCAGGAACAAATGGTATTGGCAATAAAATATGCTTAATGGTTTCGGGGGATTTGAACATTTCGAATGAATGCACATATCCGATTATGTTGTCGATGTTTTCTTTGTAGACAATAATTTTTGATTTTCCTGTTGAAATGAACTTCTTTTGTAACTCTTTGATGTCTTCATTTAATTCAACAGAAATCAATTCCGTTCTTGGAATCATACAATCCCTAGCTTTGACAGAATCAAAATCTAATGCGTTCTGAAGGATTTGCATTTCATTTCCTAAATCTTGTTCATCTTCAATACGCTCGTTGATATCTTGCACATAATGCTCTAAATCCACTTTTGAGAATACTTTTTCTCCAGTCGAATTGTCAACTTTTAATATTTTAAGGAAAATGGCGCTCAACCATAAAACGACATAAGTAGGTAAGAATAATAAGATATAAATAACAAACATTGGATATAACACCAATGATAAATATCTATTAGGGTTAATCTGGACAAGTGCTTTAGGTAAAAACTCAGCAACAATTAAAACTAAAAATGTAGATAGAATTGTTTGTATAAGAAGTTCAAGTAGCGAGTCTGGAGCAATTCCCCAGCCTTGTATTGTAGGCCCAAGTAACTTAGCAGAAAACAGACCAAAAAGGACCAGTGCAATATTATTGCCCAATAGCAACATGGCAATAAAACGTGATTCATTCTGATAAAATGTACCGAGAATTTTACCACTAATTGACCCACTAACCTTGTCTAGTTCAACCTTCAATCTATTCGATGAAAGGTAAGCAATCTCCATGCTGGAAAAGAAAGCAGAAAAAATTAATGTAATAATAATGCCGATCAGCGGAACTTCCATATGTACTTGTTACACTAGCAAGATACTAAATTAGAATTGTTTAAAGAACATCGAAACCAATATCCGATCGATAATTTGAGTTATCAAACTTGATATTTTCTATCGTTTCATATGATTTTTTCAATGCTGTTTTTAAATCTTTACCATAAGAAGTGGCTGCTAATACACGTCCGCCATTAGATGTAATTACTGGGCCGTCTTCTTTTGTGCCAGCGTGAAAAATGAGACTGTTTGACTCATTATTTAAACCATAAATCTGCTTTCCTTTTTGATATGACTCAGGATATCCACCCGACACCATCATTACTGTTGCAGCACTTCTTTCATCAAATACAACATCTCTTTCTGATAAAGTGTTTGTTCCAACACCATCGAGTAAGTCAAGTAAATCTGACTTTAGGCGAGGAATTACAACTTCCGTTTCAGGGTCACCCATTCGGCAATTGTATTCAATTACATAGGGTTCATTCTTAACGTTAATGATTCCAAAAAAGATAAACCCTTTATAGACAATTCCTTCTTTTCTTAACCCCTTTACTGTTGGGATAATAATTTGATTTTCAATTTTATCTAAAAACGTTGGATTAGCAAATGGAACAGGAGAAACAGCACCCATACCGCCAGTGTTTAAACCAGTATTACCTTCTCCAATGCGCTTATAATCTTTTGCTTCAGGTAATTTTTTATAAGACATCCCGTCGGTGATAACAAAACAAGACAATTCTACGCCATCTAAAAACTGTTCTATAACTACCCGAGAACTAGCATCGCCAAATTTTGCATCGGCAAGCATACTTTTTAATTCTTTTTTGGCTTCTTTAAGGTTGTCTAAAATTAAGACTCCTTTCCCCGCCGCTAACCCATCTGCTTTTAAAACATATGGCGCATTCATCTTTTCTAAAAAGGCATATCCGTTTTCTAAAGTGTCTTTAGTGAACGTGCCATATTTCGCCGTGGGAATGTTATGACGCTTCATGAATTCCTTCGCGAAATCTTTACTTCCTTCTAGTTGAGCGGCTTCTTTATTGGGACCGATTACTGGAACTTTTGACAATTTATCGTCTGCCTCAAAAAAGTCAACAATTCCGTTAACTAATGGATCTTCTGGCCCAACAACAACCATATTTATATTGTTCTCAATAACAAAGGTTTTAATCTCTTCGAAATTAGACAATGAAAGGTTTACATTTTTACCATGCTTTTTCGTCCCGGCATTTCCTGGAGCGATAAATAATTCTTTTAATACAGAACTTTGGGCCATTTTCCATGCTAAAGCATGTTCTCTTCCTCCAGATCCTAAAAGCAGTATGCGCATAATTCTTAGTTAAGTTGGCAATGATTCAAAAGAGATAAAAACATTTCTTTTCCGTCTTCATTTGCTAATTCTACATCGGAAGCTCTTTCTGGATGGGGCATCATCCCGAATACATTTCTTCCTTCATTACAAATGCCCGCAATGTTTTCTATCGCGCCGTTTGGGTTAGAGGCTTTGCTGACCTCACCGTCTTCGTTACAATATTTAAATAAAATTTGATCATTTGCTTCTAGCTTTGCAATCGTTTCTTTTGGGGCATAATATCTCCCTTCACCATGGGCGATTGGAATTTGATATGCTTTTGACATGTTCAAGTCTTTTGTGATTGCAGAATCCATTGTAGATGCTTTTAAATAAACATTTTTACAAATGAATTTTTGATTGTCATTATGCAACAAAGCTCCTTCAAGAAGTCCAGACTCTGTCAAAATTTGAAAACCATTGCAAATCCCCATAACGTATCCGCCATTGTTGGCATGCTTAATTACTTCCCCCATAATTGGAGATAATTTAGCAATAGCTCCAGAGCGCAAATAATCGCCATAAGAAAACCCACCCGGCAACACTACAAAATCAACACCTTGTAAATCGGTATCCTTGTGCCATAAGCGAGTAACCTCTTGATTAAGAATAGTTTCTAAAACGTATGTAATGTCTTCATCACAATTAGATCCTGGGAAAGTAACAACTCCAAATTTCATGTTAATGTCTTTAAAATTAGCTTGCGACAAAATTACTATAATATACTGTTAGGGCAGAATAAAAACGAAAGTATTTGGCTAAAATATGAGGTCTTCATATGGCACGAAAAACTTGGTAATCGCATAGATGGTAAGAATATAGAAAATCACTGATGCCACCTTGTTTGGTTTAGAATTGCCAAATGAGTAAGGAAGCACGAGAGCAAGAGGCACAAAACACAAACTGAACACTTGAATTTTTCTAAAGGCTAAAGCATCAAGTAAAAACAACCCAAAGGTAAAAACAGCAAACAGAAGAAGCATTCTGAATACTTTTTTTAGTCGAATAGAACTTGAATTCATCGAGCTAAATAAATTCCCAATTCCCAAAAAGAAAAGTATAAATAAACTACCAATAACCAGCCACATATCAATTAGAAATACTTCTGCTGACGAGCTATTAAAATTTTCTTTGCCAATGTTGATTTGAATAAATGTTAAATAAACCAGCGCGTAAACAATAGGTATAATGAAGCCGGTCATTAGTAAAGCTGATTCTCTCAAAATAAATGGACGGCTAATCCAAACAATTAAAAAGATGAAGGGTAATGCGAAAATTAATAAGGGAAAAAATGTACAAGCAATTCCAAATAGAAAACCCGCGTTGAACACTATTTTTCTACCGTCATCTTTTTGTCTTAAACGAAAGAGCTGCCGAGTCATTAAAATGAGAAAAAACTGAGTAATTACAAGCCCATCGATGAAATAGAAAGAATGAAAGAAACTTAAATAGATTACATAAAGAATTGCCGGAAGAAAGTTGTTTTTTTCTGAAAACTCATTCCTATTGAAAAGGCCATTGATTATAATGGCGCTTGTTGTGATAACAGTGCCTGAAAGTATTGTGTTTAGTAATAAATTTCCAACTTGGATATTTCCCCAAAAGCCAAACGACACTTCTGATTCGGAAAGGTGATACGGAAAAAATGTATTTAACAACAAAAAAACGATCACTGCGACCGGAATGAGGGCTAAGACGAAAGGGTTATTTTGTCGAAAAAGGTTTAACATTGAAGCGAAGATACATTTTTATCGAATGTTTATTGCTTAGTATCACTTAGAATTATATATTTAAGCTTTGCTTGATTTTTATTCACGATTAAGGAAAAGACTAACCACATTAAAAAATTAATATTATGGCTACTTCAAGATATAACGATGCAGATTTAAAAGAATTCAAAGACCTTATCAACGAGAAGTTAAAAGAGGCTCAAATAGATTTAGATTTATTGAAGGGGTCTTTGTCTCATAATGATGATCATGGCACAGACGATACCGGAAGATCATTTAACATGATGGAAGATGGTTCTGACACATTATCTCGCGAAGAAATGGCTCAGTTAGCAAGCAGACAAGAAAAATTCATTGGGAATTTACAAAATGCTTTGGTGAGAATTGAGAACAAAACTTACGGTATTTGCCGAGCGACGGGAAAATTAATTCAGAAAAAAAGGTTAATGCTAGTTCCTCACGCCACTTTGAGTATTGAAGCTAAAAATGCGCAAAGCTAAACTTCTGTGAAGAAAAAAATTCTGATTATCTCCCTCCTTGTTCTTGCAATTTTACTAGCCGATCAGCTGGTAAAAATTTATGTAAAATTAAATTTTTCATATGGAGAATCGTTTCCGTTAATCGGAGATTGGTTCGTTGCAGAATACATTGAAAATCAAGGAATGGCTTTCGGGACTTCTTTTGGCTCTAAAGCATGGCATAAGTTGGCGTTAAGTCTTTTCAGAGTCGCCGCAATTTCTGGTCTCTGTTACTACTGGATTAAGCAACTTAAGCAAGGTGCCAGCGTGGAATATTTAATTGCATTAGGATTGGTCTTTGCAGGAGCAACAGGAAACTTGATTGATTCTATGTTCTATGATTTCGCTTTTGATTATGATCCTTGTGCTTATGGTAATATTCTGGAAGGCTCAGGAAACATTGTTGATTGTGGCTGGGGAGAACAAGAAACTAAAAACACGGGCTTTCTTTTCGGGAATGTTGTTGACATGTTTAAATTTCACGCTACATGGCCAACATGGGTTCCGTGGTTGGGTGGAGGTTCTGTTTTTCCAGCGATATGGAACATTGCTGATGCGTCCATTACTTCTGGAGTAATCTTGATTTTTATCCGTCAGAAAAAGTACTTCCCAAAGAAAGATTAAAATCTAAACGTTACGCCTCCCAAAACTTGAAATGCGTGAACAGGAGTGTTATACCATCGCTTGTATTTCTGAGATGCTAAATTGTTAAACTCTACAAAAGCAGAAATTCGTTTGTTATATCGGTACTCAACCCCAAGGTTTAAGTCCGATAAAAAACCAAGTTTTGTAATTCGTTGTTCGTTTTCTAATGTTGCCTCAATATCATTTGCACTGGCTAAGGCTCTTCGTCCTTCCTCTAAATTTAAGTCTAAGTTAAAAATGAACTTATCGTACAGATTGTAAGTTCCTCTTAATATGAACTGAAACTGAGGAAGGTTCCAAGCATAGCTGTTGTTTAAGACCGAATAGGAATAGTAACGACCAATCCCATCAAATTTGATTTTTTCTTTCAACTGATACGAAATGGAAGCCTCTACTTTTGCAACATTCATTGTATCGTAAATTACATTGAATTTATTACCCAATGATTGAATAGTATCAGTTACGAATAGTGCTTTATCTTTAATGTTTGCATAACTGAAATTAGCATCAAAGCTTATTCTTTTGCTTAAAGTCCCTTTGATTCCGCCGTAAAAATCAATCGGTGTTTTCTCATTTCTCAATTCAATGTTAGGGCGAATGAATTCGTTTTCTTGTGTTAATGACTTAAATGAATTTTGAATTAATCCTCCTCTTATTCCTGCGTATGGAATAAAAATATCATTGAACATACTGTATTTAATTTCTGCCAGCGGATAAACATAGGCGCTTGTTGTTTCATGAACATCTACAACCAAATTAACTCCAATATTCGCCTTAAACCGATTGTTAAACAGGAAGGTTGTTATTGTTGGCTTTAGGTTTATTACTGTATTATTTAAGACTATTCCTGAATCTAATCCATTATAACTAGCCCCCTGAATTCCATATTTGTAACCATTATATTTAATATTAAAATCAGCAGCATAAGTTTCCTTCCCATGTTTGTAAAAAGCACTTGACATAACACCAAAAGCATTTTCCTGCCCTCTCCATCTTTTCAACTTGTCTTCCTCAATTTTTTGGGATAAGAAATTATTATAGGCTAAACCCACTTTATAATTCAATTTTGCACTGTCCTTGATATGTGAAGCATAAGAACCCGCAATTCCAAAGTCACTATAACGCTGAGATATACTGTCTTTGTGTAAATTAAGCGTGTCAGAAATCCCATAATAGTGCAGTCCTCGATTGTTGTAATGGATATCTCCCAAGAGGGAGTAGCGGTTATCCTTAATCCCTCCATAAAGCAGTCCATTTGTTCTATCAAATTGAGCTTTGGAATAGCCTTTTATATCTCCAAAAGAACTGAGATGTTTGGCGTGTACACCGTAAACAAATTTTCGTGAGCGTTTTGAATTAAAGAACACTTCTCCCAATGGCATTAATTCAGAACCGATACCAACTTTAGCATACGTACTGTAAAGCTGTGGGAGTTTTTCTTTGATTTTAATAGATGCAGGGTTGATTTTATCGACTTCAGAATTTGTCTCGTACTGCAATGAAAGTAGCGGATAATCTACAATAGCCGTTGGTATAACTGTGTCAATAATACTAGGACTTAAAACACTTCTTCGTGCTTTGTCTACGTGTCTATCTGCATCCGCAATTACTATAACTGGATCATCTTGACCAAAAGAGGTAAGAGCATTAAGAATACAGAAAATAAAAAGTGTCTTTTTCATCTTAATTTCCTCCGTTTTGTTCGTTAATTTCTATGATAGGGTCTACTTCCGGAACCAAACCTTGCTTGGGTTGATTTTTTAACTGCATTAGCTCATCCCAAAGTTGGTTCGCTTCATCTAAAACACCATCATCCTGAATCGGATAGTGCTCAATGACTGATTTTAAATTCTGTTCCGCTTGGAATAAATCATCTTGTTTCACGAAAATGCGTGTTTTAAGAATTAGACCCTTTGCAATCCAGAAATTATAAGCAGGTTTTTGTTTAAGAAGAGCGGTGATTTCATCCATTGAATTGTCCAAATAATCTTGTTCATAGAAGATATCAGACAGCGTATACCTTGCTTCTGCAGCCTTGATCCTTGTGGTGTTCTTAAATACCCAAACCAAACTTATTTTGGCAGCGTCATAAGAACTAAGGTTATAGTTGGCGATTCCCTTAGCGTAATGCGCTTCTAGTTTAATTTCTTTATTCAGCTCAACCTCTTTCAATAATTTGTCAGCATATTGCGCTGCACTTGACCAATTTTCAACCAAGAAGTGACTTCGCATCAAGCCTAATTTTGCATTGAAGACGACGTCTGGCGAGGAACTTATTTGTTCTAATTTACTGTAGTATTCAATCACTTCAGAATATCGACCCTCGTTATAAAGATATTGAGCTACGCGAGATGCGGCCAATTCTGTAAACCCTGTATTTGGACCGGTTAATGATTCGCGATATAGGGCAACTGCTTTTTCAATGTCACCTGTTTTGTAATAACAATTGGCCGTGTAATTTTTAACTTCATTGCTGTATCTTCCGTTAGGAAATTTATCCAAGTATTTATCAAAAAGAGGAATCGCTTTTTGAAATGCACTATCATTGTATGCCTCTATAGCAGGTATATAGTACAGATCTTCTTTTTCATCATGTGAGAAGTTTGCACATTCGTATTGTGATATTAATTGCTCTACTTTTTCAGGTTGACTTGATGATTTATATATGTCAATTAGTCCTCGAACAGCACGCTCACAAATTTTTGGGTCTCCACCATGTTGATTAAGAACATTCTTATAATCCCCCTCTGCTTTGTTGTAATCCCCTTGTTTATAATAGATGTCGGCAATATTTATTTTTGATTCAACTACGAGGAGTGAATTAGGATATTCTACGACAATTTTCTTATAATATTGAATGGATTTAGATAATTGACCTTCAGACAAGTAACTTTCAGCAATTTCATAAATGGCTAATTGCAGATATTTAGAACTAGGATGATCATTGATTAATTTTAAAAGGTTGGTAATCTTTGCATGTGATTCGCCTTTATAACCATTCGTTTTTCCAATGTAATATAAGGCTTGGTCTTCATAGCCAGAATTAAGATTTAGTGCTTGGGTATAAAATTTAATGGCCTGATCGTTTTCTGCTTGAACAAAATAATTATCGCCGATTCGCATTAAAGCATCCGCACTTTTCTTTTTGCTTTTCGGATTGTTTTGAAGATAGATTCTAAAAGCCTCGGTAGAAAGCGCTAATTCTTTTTTCTCTAAATAAGCATAACCCACGTTATAGTGCGCTTCATTTTGCATTTCTTTTGCTAGAGTTGATGGAAGAATAGCAAACTTCTTATAGCCCTGAATGGCCAAGTCATATTTTTTCAATCGATAATTTGCATCTGCCACCCAATAAATTGCTTTTCCTGAGACAGCAGGATCGACAGGATACTTTTTCACAAGATTAAATGACTGAATAGCTCCCGGAAAGTTATTTTCTTGAAATCTTTTAACACCCTGATTAAATGCGATTACTTGGTAGGCAGTTTTAAGACGAATATCTTTGTTGTGTATTTTATCTAAAGAAGATAGCGCTTTAGGATAGTTGTTGGTCGACATATAGACATTCACCAAATACTGATAAACATCTTCTTGCCTTGAAGAATTCGGGTATTTATTTAAATAAGATTCAAAGGCCTTTACAGCTTCATCGTATGGGTTAATATCTAATTTGTACGAGATAATTGCGAAATTATATAAGGCGTCTTCTTGAACTTTTTGATCGTGATCCAAGAATGCAGCGCCTTCAAATCCAGAGCGAGCGGCAAGAAGATTTTCAGTTTTAAGCATTGATTCTCCGATGTGGTAATAAGCTATTTGCCCCAGACTATCTTCTACTTTCTTAACTCTATCAAATAAACGAACTGCTTTTGGATATGCACCAGATTTAAAATAAGCAAACCCAAGTCGGTAATCATCTTCTCGAGTTGTTTCTGTTTCTTTGTTATACTTTTCTAAGTAAGGCACAGCTTCGATATACTTGCCTGTTCTATAGTAAGCATCGCCAATTAAGTGATTCATGTCTTTTTCGTTGACAATATGATCGGTATTAGAAATTTGTGATGCGTATTCCGTTACTTTTTCGTACTTCCCTTGTAAATAATAAATTTGAGCGATGTAGTAAGGCACTACTTTTCCAAACTTAGTGTCATCTTGTAGTTTCAAGAATCCATTCAAAGCCAATTGATATTTTTCGTTGTGATAAGCAATGTGAGAATAATAATATAGGGCAGGAGAGGCGTATTGTGACTCTCCATCCTTAATCTCGTGGAAAGCACTTCTTGAAGCTTCAAAGTTTTTCTCTTTGAAATTGGAATACCCCAATTTGAAGTAAAATTCGTCTCTATCTTCTTCTTCAATGTCTTGAATACTTAATTTATTCAACCAAACTAGTGCCTCATCATACTTTCTCTTGTAATAATAGAACTTGCTGAGACGAAAGAAAATGTCTTTTTTATAAATGCTTTCAGGATAATTTTTATTGAAATCATGTAAAAGCTTAATCGCGTCATTGTTATAAAGGTCTAATGCAGAAACAGCTTCGTAGTATCTTGCTTTAATATACATTGGATCATTAGGGTAGTTGAAACCGTGAATAAATACGCGGAACTCTTTCCTTGCGGCAGAATACTGTTCTTTTCGAAACAAGTCTTCAGCTCGATAGAATGTGGCATATTCACTATTATACCTCTCCGATGTTTGCGTAAACGCTGCGGAAGTATACAGAAATCCAAGAATAATAAGAATAAACTTCATTCAACTGCTTTTTAATTCAAGTCAATTCGACAAGTAAAATTAAGTTACCTTAGGGAGAAACTGGAGAGGTGCTTCAAAAGTTTTAAACGCAATTTTGTTAAGATTATTTCTTGCAAACTCAAGTTTCGTTCCACTTCTTTGAACACCTTTACACCATAAAGAAGAAATGTGGACAAAGTAATCGAAATTAAATCAGGAGAAATTCAACAAAGTGGCGCGACCGTTTTGAAAGACATTAATGTTGAAATAAACTCGAAAGAATTTGTTTACCTTATTGGTAGAACGGGATCGGGTAAGAGTAGTTTACTAAAAACTCTGTATGGAGAGCTCCGTCTCTCTAATGGTTCTGGTGCCATTGCGGGGTTTGATCTTAATAAGCTTAGAAAAAAAGACATTCCTAAATTGAGGAGAAATATTGGGATTGTTTTCCAAGATTTTCAGTTATTGACTGATCGGTCTGTACTAAAGAATTTAATGTTTGTAATGGGTGCCTCGGGATGGAAGGACAAAAAATTAATGGCAAACAGAGCAAAGGAAGTATTGCAGTTGGTTGGTTTAGAATCAAAAATTAACGCAATGCCATTTGCCCTTTCTGGTGGTGAGCAACAAAGAATTTCTATAGCGCGAGCTTTACTCAACAAGCCTCAACTCATACTTGCAGATGAGCCAACGGGTAATTTGGACCCAGAAACATCGGAAGAGACAATGCGCTTATTGATTGCAGTGGGTAGAGAAGAAAAGGCCGCAATTCTTATGGCCACTCACGACATGACCATGGTTGAAAAATATCCAGGAAGAATTCTACGTGTAGAGGACGGAACAATTAATGAAGTGAACACTTTAAACAATTTTGACCCCTTCTCGGACATGGGAATGAAAGGTTAAAATCTGCAAATGCTACATGATAATACGTAGATTTCACAAATGAGTCAATGCCCTTTCTTCTAATGAGTTAAAAGCATATCTTCACGATATGAAAATATTAGTTCTCCTTATCTCTCTCTTTTTGATGCCGAGCCTTTTTGGGCAAAAAACCATGATTCTTTTCTTGAAGGATAAAGGAGATGCGCAGTCAAACATTGAATGGAACTTTTTTTTATCTGAAAGATCTTTGGAAAGAAGGGCGAAAAAGAACATCACTTTTGATGAGAGAGACCAGCCATTAAATAGTGTTTATCTTCAACAGTTGAGAATTGATGGAGTAATTTTAAACACTTCAAAATGGTTAAACGCAGTGAAGTATTCTTCTGAATTGACAGCACCCGAATTATTAGATAAATATCCGTTTATAGAAAGAGTTCAAGTCGTTAAGGCATTTGGAACATCAAATATTACAAAAGATGTTTTGTTAGAGAAAGCCATAGACTACGGAACTGCCAAAGACCAAATCAAGCAACTTAATTTGGATTGCCTTCACGCCGAGGGATACACGGGCAATGGAGTTTACCTGGCAGTAATTGATGCCGGTTTCACAAACATGGACAATGTATCCTATTTCGATTCTTTATACGCTAACAATAGAGTTTTGGACACATATGATTTTGTTTCTAACTCTACAGATGTGTATGGAAATAGTGGCCATGGAACAATGGTGTCATCTTGCATTGTTGGAGAGAAGCATGGCGCCGATAATTATATAGGAGCAGCAAAAGATGTTGACATAGCATTGTACAGGTCAGAAAAGGGTGATACGGAGTCAATCATTGAAGAGTTTGATTTAGTATTAGCCCTAGAGCGGTGCGACTCTGTAGGAGTGGATATCGCGAACATTTCATTGGGGTATATTGATTTTGACGATTCTTTAGACAACCACGTCTATGCCGATTTTGATGGGGAGACTACTGTTGCTGCATTAGGAGTTAATGCTGCTGCGTCAAAAGGAATTGCAGTTATTGTCTCTGCCGGGAATAGTGGCCCAGATTATATATCTACACCTTGCGACGCGGACAGTGCTTTTTGTGTTGGTGCGGTTGATTCACTTGGTGCTTATGCTTTCTTTTCTTCAGTTGGACCTTCAGCGGATGGTCAAGTAAAACCAGATGTTGTCGCTACAGGTTTTTTAGCGTATGTTGTAACACCATCTGATATAGTTGAACAGGCAAATGGGACGTCTTTTTCTTCGCCAATTATGTGTGGTGCAGCGGCTTGTTTAATTGAAGCAAACCCAAGTAGTTCTGTTATGGAAATTTTTGACGCAATCAGAGAAAGTGCAGATCAATATTTGAATCCAGATAGTCTAAAGGGATATGGATTACCAGATTTTTGTTTAGCACATGGAATATTAAACGGAAGTGTTTCAATATCGGAAAAAGTAAAGAATGATTTTGAATTGTTCCCTAATCCAACAAGTGATTTTATTACAGTAAAACTAATGGCTCAAAAAATTCTATCGGTAGAATTAATCAATGAGTTAGGTCAGAGAGTTAATATCCCTAGAAAAATAGAAATGGGAGAATATTTCAGAGTTGATTTAAGTTATGTGGCTAAAGGTATTTACACCTTAAGAATTGACCTTGTAGATGGAAGCCTTCTGCACAAAAAAGTGTTGCTTCAAGATTAGATTGAATCCAGAATATCGACAAATGACCCGATGTTTTTTGTTGTATTGAATTGATAAGAAAGCATCACTTTTCTTTCATTAAACTCTGCTTCACTTAATGGAACAGAAATGTTTTCCTCTATCGTTTTTGTATACAAAGCACCGTCTTCTGCAATCTGACAAAACGGATTTAATCCTGTTCCCCTGAGCATTTTTGAATTAACCAGAACATGTCCAGAAGAGTTTAAAGCACTCAATAATTTTAATTTTAGACCGGTTGCTTGCCCGGTATAAAGAAGGTGTATTCGTGCTTTTTGAATCAATTCAGCCATATGCTCATTAGAAGGGTTGGCAACAACATCGATGTTATTTTTTTTATTTAATTCAAGAATTTCATTGGAGGGATTTTTACCAGCGATAATAAAACGGATTCCTTCAGGGAAAGATACATTTTTACTTATCCAAGAAACGGCTTGTTGATTCTCTAATACAGAAAGATTACCATGGTACAAACAGAATTGATCCGTTGATATATAGGGCATGTTATTAAAGTCAGGAATAGAGGCAGTAAGAAGACTTACTTGTGGATTAATTTTCTTAAAGTGTTCGGCATCTTCTTCTTGAATGGCAAAAATGTGATTTGCGTTTTCCAATATGGATTCAAAGGTTTTTAGTTTTTTTGCCTCTCGACTGAAGTAAATCTTTTTCCAACCAGAAGATGCGTTGGCAAGTCCTGCATAATAATTATGCTCTATGTTATGCGTGCGCACGAATTTGGTTCTACTTTTTAACGTGAAATGATTCAAAAATGCACAGGTATGAAGGCCTTCGAAAAGAATAGGTGCGTCGTCACGGTTTAAATTCGACAATAACTTAGGAGATTCGCGTGATGCAACAATAAATGGCTTCTTTTTAAGAACATCTATAAAACTTTTTTTTCTCGGATAGTAGTGAACAGTCGAAGTGTATTTTTCTAATTCCTTTCGCTGACCTCTCCCATATTCGAAACAGTGCAGTGTAATGTCAAACCCCAATTCGGCTAAAGCTTTAATTCTGTAGAACACATCAATAACCCCACCGTAATCCGCTGGGAAAGGCACGTCAAAAGAAACGATATGTATTTTTCGATCAGTCAACTTTTGGATAAATTAATTCAAGTGTTTTTGTTTCATTCTCCCAATTCTCGACCTCTGATGCTAACTTGCAGTTTGATTGATATTTCAAAAGTCTTTCTTGATCGAGCAAGAGTTTGTTTATGGTTTGAGCAAGTTTCTTGGGTGAGAGCACATCAATGATTTCTCCAATGTCATGTTTTTGAACAATGTTGGCGACTTCTTTTATTTCTGTTGCAACCACTGCTGTCGAGGTATGCATATAATCAAACACCTTGTTGGGTAATGACAATTTATAGTTGAGGTTAGTTGGTTTATCAAGCGTTAAACCAATCGAAGCGTAATGTGTATAATTCATCATTATTGAATACGCTTTCTTTCCATAGAATATCACTTTTGATTCTAATTTTAATTCTTTTACACGACTTTTCAATTGAGGAACAACGTCTCCATCACCAACAATCATGAGAACGGCATCAATAAACTGCATCGCATCTACGGCTTCTTCTCCGCCACGGTCAATATTTATTCCCGCACCTTGTAAAATAACTAGATGCTTATTTTCTGGTATGTTTAATTCGGACTTACTTTTTAATTGTTTGGGATTCCAAAGCGGTGATATGTTTCTAACAACATGAATTTTCTTTTGATATAAATCGGTGTAAATTTTCGCAATAGAGTGGTTCACTGTATATATCTTGCCAAGAGAAGGAAATATAAATCGTTCTATTCTCAGCCATATTTTTTGCACTGCTGGACGACTTGTTAACTCAGGGACTTCGGTGAAATATTCATGAGAATCATAAACGAGAGAACAGTTTCGCTTGACCTTGTTGGCCATGTAGTTTGCTAAAAGTGTATCAAGGTCATTTGATACAAGGACGTCCGTTTTTTTGAACAATAGGTAGAAAAAAAGTCGAAGATTAAATGCAGCATAGAATGCGGCACCTTTATTAAAAAGCAATCGCATTCTTTTTGTTTTGTACTCCCTTTCGTTGAGGGCAATACTGGTTTTACGAAGTCGACCCACTAAGAGGACATTATATCCCTGAGCTACCAAAAAAGTACAGACTTTATGCACGCGTTGGTCCGTATATAAATCATTGGTAACAGAAACAATTGCTTTCTTTGGTTTTGACATGCGTCTCAAATGTAATGGAAATGTCCTTGATGTAGACGTTGGTTTTGCAATTTTATTTCATTGAAATCTACTTCAGAATTTTCTCAAAACGAGAAAAGGCATTCTGAACTGAATTGACATCACTTAGTATGATTCTCAATTTGTCATTCTTCTCGCTCAGTTTTCCTTCGGTTGGATTTTTTTGCATGAAGTCTAAAACTTTAGTGAAAACGGTAGATTCGTAAAATTTAGATTGTGGATTAACGACAAAGTAGCCAATCATTTTTCCAGATTTTAAAACTAACTTTTCAATTCCTAATTTTTGAGCAAACCAACGTAGTCTGAACGAAAGAATCAATTCATCAACTTGCGCTGGTATTGGTCCAAATCGGTCAATTAACGTCAATCGATAAGCGCCTAATTCTTCTTCTGTTTTTAATCCATCCATAGCCTGATATATGGAAAGTCTTTCAGCTACATTATTGACATAATCATCAGGAATTCTAACTTCCAAGTCCGTTTCTAAAACGCAGTCATTCACAAATTGGAGCAATTGATCAGAATTGCGGTCAGAGAATAGTTCTTTAAACTCGCTTTCGCGCAATTCATCCATGGCTTCATTGAGAATTTTCTGATACATTTCAAACCCTATATCAGAGATAAATCCACTTTGCTCTCCGCCTAGCATGTTTCCGGCGCCACGAATATCTAAATCTTTCATTGCGATGTTAAAACCTGAACCTAGATCAGAGAATTGGACCAACGCCTCCAACCTCTTTCTTGCTTCCGAAGTCATCGAACTTGATGGTGGAGCAATTAAATAACAGAATGCTTTTTTGTTTGAGCGGCCAACACGTCCTCTTAGTTGATGGAGGTCACTAATTCCAAAATTTTGAGAGTTATTAATAATGATAGTATTTGCGTTGGAGATATCGATGCCAGATTCAATTATGGTCGTCGCCAGAAGAATGTCATATTCATGATTAATAAAACCCATCATGATTTTTTCGAGTGCTTTTCCATCCATTTGGCCATGACCAATGGCAACACGAACACCAGGGCATAAACGCTGAATCATTCCAGAGACTTCTTGGATGTTTTGCAATCTATTGTGTACGAAAAAGACTTGTCCACCGCGACTAACTTCATAGGCCACGGCGTCTCTAATCGTTTCTTCGTTAAAGCTAATAATTTCAGTTAATACAGGTTGACGGTTAGGCGGGGGAGTGTTTATGATACTTAAATCTCTTGCGCCCATTAAAGAGAACTGAAGAGTTCTTGGAATAGGTGTGGCAGTTAAAGTTAATGTGTCAACCGTCGCTCGAAGTGTTTTTAGTTTGTCTTTAACGGACACTCCAAATTTTTGTTCTTCATCAATAATCATTAAGCCTAAATCTTTAAACTTAACGCGCTCTGAAGCTATCGCATGCGTACCTATAAGAATGTCTATTTTTCCATCAACTAACTTCTTTAATGTCTCTGTTGTTTCTTTGGCCGTTTTAAATCGATTGATATAATCAACGGTGCAGGGGAATTCTTTTAATCTTTCTTTGAAACTTCTAAAATGCTGCATTGAAAGAATGGTGGTGGGCACGAGAATGGCAACTTGCTTGTTGTCTGCAACTGCTTTAAATGCAGCACGAACAGCAATCTCTGTTTTGCCAAAACCAACATCGCCGCATACGAGACGATCCATAGGTGTTTTAGACTCCATGTCCTCCTTCACCGCAATTGTTGCTTTTAACTGATCTGGAGTATCCTCGAACATAAAGGATGCTTCTAGTTCATTTTGAAGATAAGAGTCTGGGCTAAAAGCAAAACCAGGTTGACTTTTTCGTTTCGCGTATAACTTGATAAGATCGAAAGCCAATTCCTTAATTTTCTTCTTCGTTTTTTTCTTTAAAGTAGCCCAAGTCTGCGTTCCTAATTTGTTCATTTTAGGAGCAGTTCCATCTTTACCCGTGAATTTTGAAATTCTGTGCAAAGAGTGAATACCAACATACAAGACATCGTTGTCTTTGTAGATTAAACGAATGGCCTCTTGGGGTTTTCCGTTAACATCAATGGTTTCTAATCCTGAAAATTTGCCGACACCATGATCAATGTGTGTTACGAAATCGCCGCGTTGTAAATTGTATAATTCTTTAAGAGTAATGGCCTGTTTAGCCTGCCTAAAACCTTCTTTCAGCTTGAATCGATGATAGCGCTCAAATATTTGGTGATCAGTAAAACAGGTTAGTTTATTAGCTGGAGAAATAAACCCTTCGTGCAACGCTATATGAACGGGATTGAACTCCACACCCGATTCCATGTCCGAAAAAATTTGCTCTAGTCTCTCTATTTGTTTTGGTTGATTTGAAAAAATGAGATTGGTATAGCCATTTTTTTTTCTCAAATTCAGGTCCTCAGTTATTATATCAAAGTTCTTATTGAAGCTAGGCTGAGGTTTAAAATCAAATTGATATTCTTGAGTGTCTTTAAAGTATCGGTCTGTTCCAAACTCGATAGTAGAATGTTTTTCAAAGGCAGAAGATAAATCGGATTGATGAAGAAAAAGTAAAGAAGGAATAGTAGGGCTTGTAGTTGTTTCTAGTGCATCGAAAATCTTCACTGCCTTTTTATACTCTTTTTCAATACGATCAATAGAAAACTGAATAGAATTGGTCCATATTGTTGTCGCCTCGCCCACAAAATCGAAGAATGAAACGTTTCCGTCTTGCATTTGTCCTCCTTGAATGTTGGGTACTATATTGAAATGATTGTGCGTATTAATTGACAGTTGTGTTCCTGCATCAAACGTTCTGATACTTTCAACATCATCACCAAAGAACTCTATTCTAAAAGGGTGGTCGTTCGAATATGAAAAGACATCAATAATTCCCCCACGAATAGAATATTGACCCGGTTCATAAACAAAGTCAACCCTGTCAAAGCCAACTTCCATAAGAGTTTCATTGATGAAGTCAATGGAGTACGATTTATCTACTTCAACTTTCAACGTACTTTTTAAAAGTATTTTTTTTGAAGGAACTTTCTCAATAAGTGCCTTGGGGTAGGTTACAATCCAAGTGTTTTTGTTTTTTGCTACTTTATCAAGAACTTCAGCTCGTGCAACAACGTTTGCGTTGTCTGTTTTCTCAATTTCATAAGGCACTCGATAAGAGGCGGGATAAAAAAGGATGTTACCATTGTCAGAATACATTCCTTGTAAATCATTTAAGAAGTACGCAGCTTGTTCTTTATCCTCTAAAATAAAAACATGATTTCCAGGTGATTGACTTGCAACCGCCGCAGCCGAGATACTTTTTGAAGAACCAACGAGTCCGTTCCATTTTAATTTGGCACCAATAACTTGAAGTTGATTGGCAGTAGACTCCACTTGCTCAAGAGATGCAAAAGATGCTTTTAAAGATTTAACATCCATCACCCGATTTTATTTTAAGTAGCTCATTGCTTGTTCCATCATAGTTTTAGAGCCAACAAAATAAGATACCCGCTGATGTAATTTTTCTGGTTTGATACTCATCACACGTTGACGACCATTGGTGGCGAGTCCACCGGCTTGCTCAGCTATAAATGCCAAAGGATTACATTCATATAATAAACGTAATTTACCTTCAGGGTCTGTTGTGGTGTCAGGGTAGATGTATATCCCCCCTTTGATTAAATTTCTATGAAAATCAGCAACAAGTGACCCAATGTATCTTCCAGAATAAGGTCTTGAATGCCCCTCTTGTGTTTGTTGACAATGCGTTTCAATATATTCTTTAATTCCTGGATCACAGATATTAATATTGCCTTCATTCATGGCGTACATGCGACCAGATTCTGGCATTTTCATGTTTGGATGAGACAAACAGAATTCACCAATAGAAGGGTCTAACGTAAATCCATTCACTCCCTTTCCTGTTGTATAGACAAGCATTGTAGAAGAGCCATAAAGAACATACCCAGCCGCAACTTGTGCATCACCTGGCTGCAACATGTCTTCCATCGTTGCTTCAGAACCCTTAGGGCTTATTCTTCTGTAGATGGAAAAGATTGTTCCAATAGAAACGTTTACGTCAATGTTTGAAGAGCCGTCCAATGGATCAAACAACACAACGTATTTACCATTTTTTGAAAACTCAGTTTCAAATGGCATAAAGTCATCGTTTTCTTCAGAGGCAATTCCACAAACTTCGCCTCCAGCCTTAAAAATATTAATGAATGCATTATCTGCAATTACATCTAAATTTTGTTGTTCTTCGCCTTGAATATTTGTACTTCCGTGAGAACCTAAAATGTCATCCATTAAACCTGCGCGACGCACATCTTTTGATACTACTTTGGAGGCGATTGCGATATCACTCAATAATCTTGAAAGTTCTCCTGAAGCGTAAGGAAAGTCTGCCTGTTTGTCCATGATGAACTCATGAAGCGTCGTTAATTTAACCATTTTAGAATTGTTTTATGCAAATATCGTTAAAATGAATTAGTTGTCATAGTGAATCTATAACTATTGATTCCATAGAAAAATAATTACATAGTAGCGTAGTCCTTTTCCGAGAAACGCAAGAAGAAAAAGAGGTGTAAATTTGACGCGGAAATATCCTAAGAAAATAGTGAGTGGGTCCCCAATAAACGGCAGCCAGGTTATAAGCCCAAGCCAAACACTATATTTTTCAATTCTTAAGGTTATTCTATCAAATTTAGCTTTGTTATTCATTAGCTGTTTAAGTGTTTTTGTTTTCCCAAGCATCCCTAGAAGATAGTTGGTCATACCCCCCAAGGTATTTCCCAAAGTTGCAACAAGAAGGCAGGTAATAGGATCAAACTGATATGCTAAGAAAGCCAAAAGAACAGCTTCAGACGCAAGGGGTAAAATGGTTGCTGATAGAAAGCAAACCAGAAACAATCCGAAATAACCAAGTTCGATATAGTCCATAAAAAAACCGAGAAGATTTACTCTTCTCGGTTCTAAAATTAAAACTATCTACTGAATTGCCTGAGCAATTCGAGAAGTAGTTGTTATTTGATAACAACTCTTTCTACTGAAGATCCATTTGCGTTAGATACTTTCACTAAGTAAACACCAGAACCATTCGCTGATAAATCAACTGAAGTACTTTTGTTTGCTGTTGTTGTGAACACTTCTTTTCCTAATACATTATAGATTGCAATAGTGTTAGTTGTATTGTTGTCATTCGAAATAGTAATCATTCCTTTAGATGGGTTAGGGTAAACAGAAACACCGTCTAAAGTATTTTCTGTAACACTTAAAGCATCAGTTATCATACGTATTCCAGCTGCAGTTCCGTTCGTGTAAGACGCATCTGCTGGTATGTAAATCATACTTGCAATTGATGGTTGAGCAACAGTTTCATCATCTGAGATACGAATAGTGTTTGCACCACTGTTACTTGTTAATTCTACAGCTGCATAGTATGCTCCAGGAGTTAAAGTGACCCCACCAGTAAATGGTATTAAAATGTATCCAGCAGATATATCTGCGGCAGTAACATCAACAGGGTCAGCAACAAATAAAGGTGTAGTACCGTCATTTAAAAGAACCGTCGTGTCTATAATTGATCCAAAGATTTGACCTCCAGGAACAGTACCAGTCGCTAACATTACTTGTAAATCGTTAACAACTGTGTTGGCTTTGATATGATACATTGCCGCAATAATCAATCCGTCTTCAGCATCTGTGAAAGAATCTGTTCCCAATGAAGAAAGATTTGTGGATGGATAAACACCAATTCCGTCCATTGAGTAAACGTTATTTGTAACTTCGAAAGTTCTAGAATCAACATTGTCAGCACCACTAACACCTCCAACGATATCTGTAGAAGCTTCCACAGAGTAGGCACCAGTATAAACCCCAACAGGAAGTGCAGGTGTTTCTGTCGTTTCAACTTGTTCTGTAGAATCTGATTGAACAAGGTTAGTTGCAGATGCATTAAATGATCCGAAATCTACTGATAAATCTGTGTTTGGCTGAT
>CAJQPA010000027.1 GCA_905480145.1 uncultured Flavobacteriales bacterium
AGAAGAGAAATTTATTGATGCAGAAATAACTACAATTCCAGAAGCGGGCCATTGGGTTCATGCAGAATCTCCAGAAGTCTTTTTGGATAGTTTGTTGTCTTTTTGTTTGAGGTAAGATAATGGTCACTTCGAGAGCCTCAGCGACCATTGAATCTTTTGTCTTGACTAAGCTTTCATGTTGATTGTGCTCTTGTGTTGACTGAGGCTCTCGAAGTCATCACTCTTTTCTGTAACTAATCATTCTCAGCACCGTTTTTGTAGTATATTTAAATGATGAAAGAATTTTTCCTTTTCCTATCTATTTTCGTTTGTTCTATCGGGTATTCTCAAATAGAATTCTCTGCCGTAAAATATGATTTTGGCGATTTAGAGTCTTACGATGTTCGTTATTTTGATGTTCGCTTGAAGAACAATGGAGCCAAAGAGGCCTGGGTCTTAACGGTTAAAAAGCCACGAGAGGTTTCATACATTACTTCAAGGTCAATTATTTCTGTGGACAGTTCTATCATTATTCGTTTTCAGGTCAACCCTGGGCAAAAAGGCAGATTTTCCTATGAGGTCAATGTCTTTACAAGTGATAGGGCAGATGCCACGAAAATTAAAATTCAAGGAAATTTAAAAGACCTTCAACAAGACAATGGAACTGCATTTACCGATTGCCCAACTTTTTCTGATAGGCCGGGTGGCAGAAACCCCAATGAATTTGATTTAACGGTAGTGACGATTGACAAAGAGACCCGAGAAGAATTGGCCAACTCAACGGTGACCATGATACAAGGTGGTCGTGAAATTTGGCGTCAAGAAACCGATCGAAAAGGAAAGATTAAAGAAGACGCAACGCTCGGCTTGAGTTATTTTGTAGCAGACCATGAAGATTATTATTCGGCAGAATTGGGAGCGTACGTTAATTTTAAGCGGAATTATATCATCGTTGAATTAGAGAAAGACAAGTCTGTGGTTGTCGAAGAGCCGCCAGTGATTGAACCACCGATTATCGATACAACAGTTGTTGCAATCAATAATCCTGTTCCTGAACCAGAGCCGGAAGTAATTATTGAAATCGAGATTGACCCTACACCAACTCCGGAACCAAATGTACCCGAAGAAACTGTGGTCGAGACAACTCCGTTACCTCCTGGATTAACAGATTTGGATGAAGATAATTTTGATGAAGCCTATTTCGATCCTGTGAATATTGTCTTTATTCTGGATGTTTCTTCTTCAATGAAGCAAGTAGATAAAATCGAGTTGATGAAGTATTCTTTGATGCAATTAACAGATATGCTAAGGCCTCAAGATAAGTTTGGTATTGTAACTTATGCTTCGGATGCACGAGTGCTGCTAAAACCAACTTCTGGACGAGAAAAAGAAGCGATTAAAGACGAAATAGCAGAGCTAAAAGCATTTGGATATACATCAGGTGGTTCTGGGATAAAACTTGGATACAAGACAGCGAAAAGAGCCAAGATTGGCCAGGGTAAAAATCATGTCATCATTATCACTGATGGAGCGTTCAATAGAAATTCAGACGATTACAAGAGATACATTAAAAAGTATCGAAAAAAAGGAATTACAATGTCTGTTGTAGGGATACGAAACAAATCTTCAGACGAGGCTGATATGAAAGAAGCAGCAGAACTAGGTGGAGGAAATTATGTTCCAATCATGAAACTAGCGGATGCGAAAAGAAATTTAAAACAAGAAGTTCGATTGCAATCGTATAAGTTCTAGAGAAATTATACGCCCAAGTTTGGCTTTAAAATAAGAGATTATAGTTCGAGGCTAGATCTCATCGCATAGAAAAGAGTTCGGGGCCCATCAGGTTGAAATTCCGTTAAGTTTTAAAAGCTGTTTGAGCCTTTTTGGGGCGAGTTCTTTTAAAATGAGGAATGAAATCTAGAAGGGTGAATGATTTTTTGCAGCGATAAAAGCATTTTTTGATTACTTTTTTACCTGTATTGAGTGTCGTCGAAATATGCTTTGGCAAAAAAGTGATAAAACTATTCTCCAAGATTCTTCGAGAAATATACTTTGCCAGGATCCATCTCAGCTTCTAACTGAGTCAAAAAATCCTTCTTGGTACTCTCTTCGATACAATTTGATGGAAATGATAATTGTAAATCCTTGATGTAATCAAAGTAAATACTTTCTTGCTGCACACTGACTTTTCTTAAACCAGAAAAATATAATAGTGTAACTTCTCTATCCGCTACAATTAGAGCTTTAGAAGACAAGCCAATTCTAAAACCATCTTTTAGTAAACCAACGATTGCAAAAATAATATTGTCTACTACACCAAATCCAAAAGCCAATGCAGGAGCCCATGCTTCTTTTGCGACAGTATACAATGCAATTGCTGCACAGAGCATAATGATAGCTTCCAATGCTTGATAAGTAACAATTCTCTTCTTTCTTGCTTTACTAACAGAAGCATTCCATTTAAAACGTTTCGTTTTTGTAACAATGTTCATCCCCATCCATCTTTTAACAGAACGTCTGAGAAGTAATACCAAGATGAAAATCCCAATTCCTAAAAATATTTCAAATTTATAAGGGAGATATTGTCCTGTTGTTTTTAAAAACGTAAGAGGCATATCCATCCCCACGTATATTGCAATCAACATCGTTGGAAATAGAATAAAGCTCAACATCACATTGATGAAACTATTCATTCGGAATCATTTTTAATTGTGCCTTAATCCCAGCGATTTTTTCTTTCGCCTTCGCTACTTTTTTCTCAACTTCTTCTTTTAAAGCATTCGCACCTTTGCTGTTTGCAAAGAACCCTAAATTATTTTCAAGTTGAGTTATTTCCTTTTGTTGAGCATCGATTGATTTTCTTAAATCAAACTTCATATCCTCAAATTGTCTAGAAGAATTAGAACCTCCTTTTAGCATGTCAATTTTCGCTTCGAAAAGAATTTGAGCTTGCTCTTCAGCCCCCATCTTGATAGATTTGTAATGCCCATCCATTGCTTTTTTATAAGCATTGAAAACATCGTCTTTCTGTTTGATTGGAACGTGCCCAATACTATTGAATTCAGCCGTAAATTTTTTCAATTCGGCAAGTACTTCGGCCTTATCATCAGATGGCTTGTATTTCTCTATCGAAGAAAGAATCGCCATCTTTAATTTCAAATTTTCTTCGTTGGCAACATCCTTTGCGTCAAAATGTTTCTGTCTCGCATCAAAAAATCCATCGCAGGCTTTACGGAATTCTTTCCATAATTTTTGCTCGTTCTTCACACCAGAATGACCAATCGTTTTCCACTGAGACTGCAATTGTTTTAGCTGACCAGCCGTTTCTTTCCAATCTTGAGATTCGCTTAGTTTTTTAGCCCTTTCTACCAATAGCTTTTTCTTATCGGCAAGCTTATCAAACTCTTGTTGAATGTCTCCGAAAAATGCTTTTTTAGCATCAAAAAACTCGTCACATACAGCTCTGAACTCTTTCCAGATGATATCGTTTTCTTTCTTTGGTCCAAAACCAACAGCTTTCCACGTTGCTTGAGTTGCAATTATTTTTTTCGTTACAACGTCCCAAGACTTAACAGAGTCAAGACCATCTTTTTCAGCAACCAATAATTTAGTCTCTTCTAAAAGGGCTTGTTTTTGATTTAAGTTCTCTTGTAATTTAGCACGACGGTCATCATAAAAGCGATTGATTTTGTTATAAACAGATTTTACTTCTGTCCAATAACCTTCTTTTAACTTTTCCCATTCTTCATTTGGAACTGGTCCTATTTCATCCCAGTTGTTTTGAAGAACTTTCAATTGTGCTTCGACCTCTTTGATTGATTTAACTTCATTAAGTTGCTTCAATTCTTCAATTAACTTCCCTTTTAATTGAGAGTTACGATGAAAATCGTGGTCTTTTAATTCTTTGTATATCTTAATGTTATAGAAGAAATCCTCAAGTAATTTAGAGTAATCACCCTGAATAGAATTCCTTTTATCTCTTGGAATATCTCCAATTTCTTTCCAGCGTTCTTGAATTTCTTTCAAAGCTCCAAAGGCAGAGCCGATGTTTTCCTCCGAAGTAACAACTTCCTGAAGTCGTTTAATTAAACTTTGTTTTTCTGATAAGTTTTTGGCTTCTGAAGAATTCTTCTCTTCAATAATGGCATTCTTTTTTTCCTTATATGCAGTATAAATCGAATAGAATTCTTCTTTGAGTTGAAGTAGCTCTTCTGTTTTTTGTGCCGCTTGAACTTTCACCTCACCCATTGTTTCAGGAGTTTTTTGTGCTTCCAATTCGCTTACTTGAATTTTCCTTTCTTCCTCTAGAATGTAGTCTCCAAACTTACTGCGGAGTTCATTCACTTCTCTGCTTACTGCAAGTGCATTTTCATTCTCTGCATATGCCTTAATCTCTTCTAAAAAATTCAATACTTCCATAATCAGGGTTAATATACTCGTGTTATAGTTTCGAGTAGATTCAAAAATTTATACGATTTCTCTTACAATGTCAAAATTTGCCAAAGACACAAATTCCTCAACTCTTTTCGACATGTCTTCATTCGTTATAGTCGTCAATCGCTCTGTTCCGAATTTCTCACAGCAAAATGAAGCAAGAGCAGAACCGTGAATAATTGCACGTTTCATGTTGTCAAAAGAGATGTCATCCGTACTAGCTAAGTAACCCATGAATCCACCTGCAAAAGTATCTCCTGCTCCTGTTGGATCAAATACTTCTTCTAACGGAAGTGCCGGTGCGTAAAATAAATTGTCGTTGTGAAACAACAACGCTCCGTGTTCACCTTTTTTGATGATTAAATACTTAGGACCCAAGGCACGAATAACTTTCGAAGCTTTTACCAATGAATACTCTCCAGACAATTGACGCGCTTCTTCATCGTTGATGATTAAAACATCAACCATAGAAATAGTTTTCTTCAAGTCATCCATTGCAATGTCCATCCAGAAATTCATCGTGTCCATAGCTACCAATTTTGGTCTTTTGGTCAAACGTTCGATGACTGTGCTTTGCACTTGAGGACTTAAGTTACCTAACATGAGGTAATCAACACCTTGGTAGCTTTCTGGGATGATTGGATCAAAATGTTCTAAGACATTTAGTTCCGTAACTAAAGTGTCTCTTGAGTTCATATCATTGTGATATTTCCCGGACCAGAAAAATGTTTTTTCTCCTTGCTTTATTTGTAAACCGTCAAGGTTAACATTTAAACTAGATAGTTGATCTAACATTGATTGTGGAAAATCCTCTCCAACGACAGAAACAATTTTCTGTTCAACCTTAAAAAACGAAGAAGCTAATGCGATATATGTTCCCGCACCACCAATAATTTTATCTGTTTTCCCAAAAGGTGTTTCAATTGCGTCAAAAGCAACTGATCCGACTGTAAGTAAGCTCATGTTTTGTGTTTTTTTTCTGGCTTCAAAGATATATAAACTATTGATTATTTCCGCCTTGATATCGCAATATTATTGGTTTTAGCCGTATTAGACAGAAGAGGTTTGCGATCTAATAATTAGTTCAGAAGAAATGGAAGCATACATTAAAATGGAAGATTCTTGCTTTTCGGTAACAAACCAAACATTCCACCGTTAATAATTATAGTTGAATGATACATAAACAGTGGTTGTATACCTTAATTTCGTTCTATGTCAAAAATGCGCTTCTTTAAAATACTGAAATGGCTCGGAGGAATTCTTCTGGGGTTATTCCTTGGCGTTTCTTTGGCGCTCTATGTTTTTAAAGATGATATTTGCAATGCAGTAATAAAGGAGATGAACAATCATCTAAAAGCTAAAGTCGCGGTATCAAAAGTGGACCTGGCGTTTTGGGGTTCATTTCCGAATTTATCTGTTGATTTCAATGAAGTTTTTATTAAAGATAGTTACGTTGGGTCTTCTGACATGGATACGCTTTTGTATTCTGAAAAAATTCGATTCAAATTGAATCCGATGGATATTTGGAGCGAGAATTACACGGTTAAATCCATAGAAATATCTCGAGGAACATTGAAAATGAAAGTCAATGAAGAAGGCGAGACCAACTATGATGTTTTAAACTCAACATCGGATTCAATCGAAAGTAAGTCCTTTGATTTGAACTTGAAATCGGTAGAATTCGAAGATTTTGGATATGCCTATATCAACAATAAAACGAATCAAGAATATAGAACTAAAATAAATTCGATGCAACTCGAGGGAGCTTTGAGTTCTTCCGTTTTTACCACCAAGGCAAAAGTTGATGTTCATGTAAACTCTGCCAGAAGCGGAGAAGTAGATTTAATTTCAAATCAACCAGCCATTTTGGATGTTGTGGTCAATGTCAATAAAGATTCCGCAACGGTTTCTATTCCAAATTCTACCATTTTAGTATCCGATCTTCCTTTCAACTTCGATGCAGAAGTTGATTCAACAGGCTTTGAAATTAATTTAAGTGGCAAAAATCTAAACATTAGGGATGCAGCCAATAAAATAGCAATGCGTCAACTGAACAGTATTAAGACTTTTGAGGGGCAAGGAGTACTTCTGTTTGATTTGAACTTAAAGCAAGTTACAGGTTCCAATAAACCGATTCAAATTAATTGTTCGTTTGGAGTAAAGAGTGGCAACCTGCGAATTCCTTCTTCAGGAATAGCACTCAATAAAATTAAGCTTGATGGGGAATACTCTAATGCGAAAGGTGTAAAAAAGGAGAAACTAGAATTGAAGAATGTTTCTTTCAATACGAAAGGCGGCCCGTTCAATGGGAATTTAATCTTGACTAATTTTGATGCTCCCATTTTTAAGGGAAACGCCAACGGTCATCTCGATTTGAATGTTTTACATTCGCTTTACAAAATTCCGAATGTTGAAAAATTGCAGGGAGCAGTCAATGTGCGTTCTCAATTCAAGATTCAGGGAAAACCACAGGACAATGGCATGGTAAATTATGACATTACGAGATGTGAAGGCTCTGTCGAGCTGCTCGATGTAATGACTAAAATTGTTAATGATAAACGAATTTTTTCTTCTGTGAATGGAATGGTTTATTTAAGAAACAACGATGCTGGAATTGATGATGTCTCATTAAAAGTTGGGGGCTCTGATTTTAAAATAAATGGCATTTTTAAAGAAGTGTTTGACTACTTCGGAAACAAAGGTGATCTAGATGCCAATCTTGAGATTCAAAGTAACCTCATTAGCATGCAAGATTTGGGCTCTGATTCAAAAGAAGAATTAAAAATTCAAAGTGGTAGGATATTTATTCTTCCTAATAATATCCGTGGAAAGGTTTATTTAGATGTTAAAAAGCTGAAATACGACAACCATTTATTTGAGAGCATTAGAGGTAATATGTCCATGTCTAAGCGAATTGTTCATTTCCCTAAGGTTTCTTTGGTTAATGGAGGAGCCGAAGTCCGAGGTTCATTAACCATAGAGGAACGTACGCCAGAAATTTTCTATGTTTCGAGTCAATTGGTTTCAAAGAATATTGATTTCACTAAGTTGTTTAATGAATGGGATAATTTCAAGCAAGAAGTTATTTTAAGTGAGAACATTGAAGGCTTAGCGCAAGCGAATGTTTCTTTTTCTGCACCTTTCGATTTAAGGTCAGGGATCATTTCAAATCAAATTAAATCTCAAATCGGAATTCAAATTGACAATGGGCGCCTGAAAAACGTACCAACATTTAAATCAATTATTGAAAGTTTGAGAGCATCCAGCTTAAAAACTATTTTAGGGAAAGAAAATATTAATGCATTTGGAACCAAATTGAATGATTTGAAATTTGACCAATTAAAGAATACAATTATCATTAAAAATGGAGTGTTGACCATTCCAACAATGTCGATCAATTCTTCTGCTTTGAATGTCGTGGTCTCTGGAAAGCATACCTTTGAAAATAAAATAGATTACCGTTTCGGATTTAGATTCAAAGATTTAAAGAAGAAAAAAGAGAGTGAATTTGGTGAAATAATAGACGATGGTTCAGGTTTTAGAGTGTTTATGCGAATGTTTGGGATGTTAGATGATCCAGTCATTGAATGGGATAAACAATCTAGAAAAGAACAATCAAAAGAAAAAATTGAGGCCGAAAAACAAACGACGAAGTCTATATTGAAATCAGAATTTGGCATCTTCAAAAACGACACGACCGTCAAAGATTATGTTAAAGAGGTAATTCCGAAGGAAGAATTAATTATAAATTTCGACCCATTGAAATCAATTGATACAATAATAGAGAGTAAAATACCAAAGAAGGATACAAAACTAAATCGCTGGCTTGATAAAATGAAAAAGCAAGAGGAGGCAGAAAAGAAAGAAGATTTTATTATAGATTAACACTTAAGAGAATAATTATGGGATTGACAAATAATGATATTATGAAAAAGTTGCGGGTTGCATTAAAAATGCGCGATGATGATATCGTAGAGGTATTAAAACTTGTGGACTTTAGAATAAGTAAGACTGAATTGAGTGCCTTCTTTAGAAGTGAGGATCATCCTAAATATATGGAGTGCCAGGATCAGATTCTGAGAAATTTCTTGAATGGATTAATTATCTATAAGCGTGGTCCACGAGAAGATAAGCGTCCAGGAAAGAGAAAGGAAGAGAATAATTCATAATTCCTACGTATCTTTGCGCCCATGGCAAAAATTCGTGACATAGATTTGGGAGATTTCCCTTTACTTCTTGCTCCAATGGAGGATGTAAGTGATCCTCCTTTTCGAGCATTATGCAAAAGATATGGTGCAGATTTAATGTACACTGAGTTTATTTCGTCAGAAGGATTAATTCGAGATGCCGCTAAGAGTGTTCAGAAATTAGATATTTTTGAATATGAACGCCCGATTGGAATTCAGATTTTCGGATATGACATCGAAAGTATGAAGTTGGCGACTGAGATCACGGAAAAGACAAATCCAGATATTATCGACATCAATTATGGGTGTCCTGTGAAGAAAGTAGCATGCAAAGGTGCCGGAGCAGGTATACTTAAAGATATTCCCAAAATGGTCGAAATGACGCGTGAAATTGTCAAATCAACCAAGTTACCAGTTACTGTAAAAACTAGATTGGGGTGGGATGATGACACTAAATTTATTGTTGACGTAGCGGAGCGTTTGCAAGATGTTGGAATCGAGGCGATATCAATTCATGGTAGAACGCGCAAGCAAATGTATAAGGGAGAGGCTGATTGGCGCCTTATTTCTGAAGTGAAAAATAATCCAAGAATGAAAATACCTGTTTTCGGAAATGGTGATATTGACACTCCCCAAAAAGCGTTGGAATACAAAACAAAATATAACGTTGATGGTGTAATGATTGGTCGGGCTAGTATTGGTAACCCATGGATTTTTAATGAAATTAAACATTTCGTTAAAATGGGTGAGACTTTGGATAAACCTTCCATTATTGATCGCGTAAACGCAACGAAAGAGCATCTAGAGATGAGCGTTAAATGGAAGGGTACAACCTTAGGGGTTGCTGAAATGAAGCGTCATTATACAAATTACTTCAAGGGTATTTCTCACTTTAAAGAATATAGAATGAAATTGGTTACTTCTTTTGACGTAGAAGAAATTAGAGATACTTTAGAGTGGATTAAAGAAAATCACGCTGAATTTAAATTGGTGGAATCTTAATCAAGTCCTTCAGATTTATCCATTTGAATAAATGTCCATGCCAAAGCTTTTTCCAAAGAATAGAAGATTTTAGTAGGCTTTTTCGGATTGTTAATTTTCAAATAGAAATCGGCAACAATTTTTTGAGGTAAAGATTTGATTAGAATAGCGTCACTGTATGTGTTACTATTGCCAGATTCGTCAGCTGCCCATGCGCGCATTTCGGGTTTAATATTTGAAAATGAGCTGAACTGAAAAATATTAAAAAACCGACCCCCACCGTTTTCCTTCAAAAACTGATAGCCAACATTAACCATTTTCATGTCAACATCGCAAGATTCAGGGACAATCACATGATAAATGCGATTCTTAAAGAGACGGTATTTTATGCCATCCTTCTCCAAAAACGCAATCATTTCAGACTGAAAGTTCTTTAAGTCTTCTTCTTTAGTAGTCATTGAATAATAGTTATCTTAGCGGATATAAAACTAATGAATAATGCAACGATATCAAAGTTATGTACAAGGGCAATGGGTTGATGGTGGAGAAAATGAACTCGACTTATTTAATGCAATCACAGGAGAGAAAATTGGTGAAACATCTAGCATAGGTCTTGACTATGAAAGAATTTTAGAATATGGAAGAAAGAAAGGTGGTGAGAAATTGCGCAAAATGACCTTTCAAGAAAGGGGCCGTATGCTAAAGGCTTTGGCATTCCATTTATTAGAAAAGAAACGAAAATATTACGAGGTTAGTGCCTGGACAGGAGCAACAAAAATTGATTCTTGGATTGATATTGAAGGAGGTATAGGGAATATTTTCGCCAACGCATCATTGCGTCGTCAATTTCCAGATTTACCATATAATGTTGATGGCGTTGCTGCTCCAATGTCAAAAGAAGGTACTTTTATTGGTCATCATATAATGGTTCCAAAAAGAGGTGTAGCTGTGCATATTAATGCCTTTAATTTTCCGATTTGGGGAATGTTAGAGAAGATAGCAGTGAACATGATGGCTGGGGTTCCGGCAATCGTTAAGCCTTCAGAGTTTACCTGTTACCTTACTGAGGTGATGGTAAAAGATATTATCGCTTCTAAAATATTACCAGAAGGATCTTTACAATTGGTTTGCGGATTGGGTAGAGGAATAATCGACCATGTTAATTCTGAAGATGTTGTAACATTCACGGGTAGTGCCCACACAGGAAAAATATTGAAAGGATTACCCGTGATTCTTGAAAATAGTGTTCCATTCAATTTGGAGGCAGATTCTTTAAATGCAACTATTTTAGGGAAACATGCGACACCAGGTACGGTTGAGTTTGATTTATTTATCAAAGAAACGGTGAAAGAAATAACCGTTAAAGCTGGCCAAAAATGTACTGCAGTTCGTAGAATTATTGTTCCTGAAGATTTAATTGATGAGGTTCAAAAAGGAATTTCTGCCCGATTAGCAACCACAAAAATTGGAAACCCAATTGAAGAAGGAGTTAGAATGGGAGCATTGGCAACTAACCTTCAGGTAGAAAGAGTTCGTAAGAGTGTAGAGTTTTTAGCAGAGTCTCAAGACATTGTTTTTGGAGACATGGACAATTTCGAAGTGCATGGTGCCGATAAAAATAAAGGGGCATTTTTCTCTCCAATTTTATTTAGAAATAATGACCCGTACAATAAAACAGCGGTTCATGAAGTTGAAGCTTTTGGACCGGTATCTACAATAATGCCTTATAAGGATATTGATGATGCAGTTGAATTAGCTCGAATGGGTAAAGGTTCTTTGGTTTCATCCATTGTAACACCAAATAATGAAGAGGCAAAAGATTTTGTGATCAATGCAGCAAGCATGCACGGTAGGATCCTAGTCTTGAATAAAGATTGTGCGAAAGAAAGTACAGGACATGGTTCTCCAATGCCTTTGTTAACACATGGTGGCCCAGGACGTGCTGGAGGTGGAGAAGAAATGGGAGGTAAACGCGGTGTCTTACACTATATGCAAAGAACGGCTATTCAAGGTCACCCAACTACGATTACGAAAATTACAGAGCAATTTCAAGTTGGTGCAGAAATGCCAGAAGCGAATCCTCATGTGTTTAGACAACATTTTGAAGAATTGAATATTGGCGATACTGTATTTACACATAAGCATACAGTAACAGTTAGTGATATTACAAATTTTGCGAACGTTTCAGGCGATAATTTTTATGCGCATATGGATGAAACATCTTTGGAAGGAACAATCTTCGAACAACGTGTTGCGCATGGCTATTTCTTATTGTCAAAAGCGGCAGGTTTATTTGTGGACCCAAAGAAAGGACCGGTTCTTTTAAACTATGGAGTAGAAGAGGCACGCTTTACGAAGCCAGTCTATCCCGGCACAACGGTAGGAGTTCGTTTTACGGTTAAAGAAAAGATAGATCAAGAAAAGAAGGACGAAGATGACATCGCAAAAGGAATTGTAAAGTTTTTGGTAGATATGTTTGATGAGACCGGAGAAACGGTTGCATTAGCCACTATTCTTACTATGGTCAAGAAGATCGATCAAAGTATTTAGCGAGATAAAATATTATTAAAAGGGTATTCTTTCGAGAATGCCCTTTTTTTGTCAAAATTAACTGGATATAAAGGTGTTTTTGAATTCACAAATGCTTTTTTGGTAAATTTACTTTATGGAAGAACCTTCTATCGTTCGAAAGATTATTCATGTTGATATGGATGCGTTTTACGTCTCTGTAGAACAATTGGATAATCCAGAGTTAGTTGGTAAACCTGTCGTTGTTGGCGGAAACAAAGATCGTGGAGTAATTGCTGCTGCAAGTTATGAAGCGAGAAAATTTGGGATTAGATCTGCAATGCCAAGTTCAATTGCAGCGAGAAGATGTCCTGATCTAATTTTCGTTGCTGCAAATTTTGAACGCTACAAAGAAATTTCAAATCAAATTCGAGCCATCTTTTATGATTATACAGACATGGTTGAACCATTGTCGCTAGATGAGGCATATCTGGATGTGACGGAGAATAAGATGAATAATCCTTCAGCGAGTTTGATCGCACAAGAAATTAGAGCTCGAATCAAAGAAGAAGTTGGTTTGAACGCTTCTGCAGGAGTTTCAATCAATAAATTCACTGCAAAAATTGCCTCTGACATCAATAAGCCGAATGGTCAGAAAACGATTGCGCCAGAGGAAGTGATTCCTTTTTTGGAAAATTTAAGAATAGAGAAGTTCTATGGAGTAGGTAAAGTAACTGCTCAAAAAATGAACATGCACGGTGTTTTTACAGGGAGACAATTGAAAGAACTTTCTTTACAGTATTTGAATACGCATTTCGGAAAGTCGGGTCTTCATTTTTACAACATCGTTCGTGGTATCCAAAATAGTAAAGTGACTTCAGATAGAATCCGAAAATCAATAGCCGCTGAACGGACATTCTCAAAAGATTTGCGTTCTCAAGATTTTATGATTGAGCAATTGGAAACAATTGCAGAAACATTGGAGAAAAGACTGCTAAAAACAAAATTGAAAGGTAAAACGGTAACTTTGAAATTAAAATTCAGTGATTTCACACAACAAACAAGAAGCAAAACTATAGGTTATTTCGTCAATTTAAAAGAAGATTTTTTCCCAATTGTAAAAGAGTTGATTTTACAAGAAGAACCTAAAAATAGCGTTCGATTATTAGGGATTTCTTTGACAAATCTAAACACAAATGAGACGGATAAAAAAAGTGTGTCTGTTCAGTTGAAATTAGATTTCTAAAACTGTAAATAAACAAATGGAGGTTGCTCTGCTCCAATCGCTTGATAAATTAATAGTATGATGACTGCAACACTAATTGCTTGCAACCATATTGGCATAGAAGAATAAGCGTTCTCCCAAAGTTTTTTGATTTTCTCAGGTAACCAATGCACAATAAATCCGCAGATCATAATGATTAAGGGAACTTGATAAACAGAAATGAAATCTAGAAAGTATGCAATACTAAAATCAAAATTATACCATACTCTTTGCAAAAGTTGAATAGGATAGGCATCAGCTTCAGCATCAGCTAAACCTGTTTCGTTGAATGGCCCCTTTCTAACTTCATCTAATTTAAACCAAACCCGAGTGAACGTGATAAAATTAAATGTGAGAAAAACCTTCCAGAATATGGCTATCCAATTTGTACTTTTTTCATAGAAACTGATTCTCTTCCAATATTTATAAACCAATAAAGCACAGCCATTCATAGCTCCCCATATGACAAAATTCTCGCTCGCTCCATGCCACAAACCACCTACAACCATTGTAATGATGAGGTTCAAATCTCTATGAACATACTTTTTGAAATTATTGATGGTCAAATAACCTATGATATAGATAAGGGTCAATATACCATAGACATAAAGTAAGGCGTACCATTGCGTAATGAAGATGAGAAAGGTGAAAATGATTAAAATGGCAAGGTATGATCCAATGCTTCCCGTTCTATTTCCTCCAAGCGGTATATATAAGTAATCTCTCAACCAAGAACCAAGTGATATGTGCCACCTTCTCCAAAAATCTGCAACATTTAAGGCTTTGTATGGTGAGTTAAAGTTGGCTTTTAGCTCAAACCCCATCAATCGTGAAAGTCCAATAGCGATATCAGTATATCCCGAAAAATCGGTGTATATATGGATAGAATAGGCCCACATTGCTATGACATAAATAAAGCCCGGCTCGTTAAAAGTGAAGCTCTCAGGGAATAGAATTTTATCAATAAAATAAACCACCAAGAAATCAGCAATGACAATTTTCTTGATAAGACCTTTAACAATTTGAATGACCGACCAACTGAATTCAGCCTTGGTTAAATGAAACGGTTTAGAGATCTGAGGGATGAAATCTCTAGCTCTAACAATTGGTCCCATAACCAACTGAGGGAAAAATGTTACAAAGAATGTATAGTCAAAAAAGTTTTTTACGGGTTTGATTTCTTTCCTGAAAATGTCAACAACATAACTAATGTTTTGAAATGTAAAGAAGGACACACCGACTGGTAATAGTATCTTTTCGACAAATGTTCCGCTCCCAAAAAAACCATTGCCCATCAACGCAAATTGATTGACCAACTCGTAATCTGTTTGGAACATTTCATTGAATGATTCCGTAAAAAAATAGGCGTATTTAAAGTAACCCAGTATTAATAAGTTGAATATTGCGGAAAAAGCAATAATCCACTTGCTTCTTAATTCACTCCTGGCAACAAAAATTCTTTTCCCTAAAAAGTAATTGACGGATACACTGAGCAATAATAATAACACGTATAATCCTGAAGTCTTGAAAAAGAAAAAACAACTTATTACAGTAAGGAAAATACTTCGAACTAATTTCTGCTTATGCAAAAAAGAGAACACGACCATTACTAGTAAAAAGAATAACCAGAAATCTAATTTTGTAAAAACAAGGGAACTTCCGTCTCCAATTTCTGGACTGAATATCGTCACAAATCTATTGAAGAAATCGCTTATGTTCCAAGAAGTAGTATTCAATAAATGTGTCATCTTAAACTACATGTTTTGTTTTCTATCTTCGAATTGATCCATAAACTTCAGCAATGCATCAATGTATAACTCCCCTTTGAAATGATAACCAGCAAACGTGAAATGAATCATGTCACTCCGCATTAATTTATTATTTCTCCAGGTCTTACTTGAGCCTAATTCACCCATTAAGCCATATAAATCCCAGACCGCCATATTATACTCTTCCGCTAGTTCAATAATGACCGTCCTTTCTCTAGCAATGTTTTTATTCAAATATCTTCGGTGATAATAAGAGTCATTCGGAACAGTCAATAACAGAGCGCAATCAGGATTTGCTCTTAATGCCATTTGCATCATTTTTTCCAAATTTGCTTTGTATACTTCAGGTTTAAAATCAGCATAAGGAACATTACCGTCATTGGTGCCAACAGAATATGCAAAGAAATCAGGTGGATAGCTCTTCAACTGTTCTTCAAAACGAACGTTACCCAAGTACGTATATAACCCCGCACCATTTATTCCAATTGCAGTATACGAAATACCAGGTGCATCATTCATCATCAAAAAACCATAAAGTTCCAATTCAGGAACATTTTTTTGTTTTTGGCAAAATTGAATATTGATGGTGTCCACCGGGTCTGTGAAATAAATGTCCGTAGCGCCCAATGCTAAATTTGTCGTTACTTTTTCAATGAGGATTTCATCGGCTCCAAAATGCAAAGAATATGGTAATTCACCTATGTTATGAAATATTCGAAGATGATCCATAGGTGGTTTTACTGTTGTTCTATCGTGTTTGAATTTAACGATAATTGCAGAGTCTGAGCATGTTACAGCACAACCTAATATTCCGTAATCAAAATCAATTTTTTTTGGTTTGTGAACTACACTTCGCAATCCTCTCCATTGATTCGGTGATGAGAATTCATAATTTCCAGGATTGTTTGTTTTCGCTAGGTCAAAAGGAAATACCCAACCTCTTTCTCCAGTTAAACCTCCCCATCTGTCTTGAAGATAAGTTCTTATATCGTGCGTGTAAATATCAGCTTGAAGATGAGACCCTCCAATATGGTACATATTCAACTTTCCTTTTTTCGTTTCAATGAGGCTCTTTAATTTATCATTAAAGACATTGAAGTTGGGGCTTTCTTTTGAGAAAAACTCATAGTTGTTCTTTGAGTAATCTACAAAAGGGTAAGTGGATCTTAAGGAGGTATCCATGTCTCTAAAATCAGGAAAAATATAGTTGCTCAATGAGTCATATTCGCTCTGTCCCATCGCTAGAAAGGATAATATAATGGTCGATATGATCAATACTAATTTCACTCTTGGCTTTTTTTCCATTTGGCGTACTCGGCAATGAAGGCTTCATAGAACAACTCTGATGCAAATTTTGCGCCTTGGTTACTGAAATGGATATGGTCCTTTCCCGCAAGTCCTTTTTCTACCCATGATGGCATAGAGTTGTTTCCTCCCATGCCAGCATAAAGGTTCCAAAATCCACCGCCAGCTTCAAGAGTGACTCTTTTCATTTCTGCCACGCAATAAGGCAGGTATTCATAAGTATCATAAATCCCTTCATCTAGTTTTGACATGTCACTTGGCCCGATAACAATTATCGCCGCATTGGGACTAGAACGTTTTACGGTGTTGATTTGGCTCTTAAACCAATTGGCATAATTTGTTACCCCCGAACTGTCTTTAAAGAAGGGTACTGAGTTTCCACCAAATTGCATGATGACCATTTTTGTATTGGTCTCTGTATACATGCTTTTCAATGTGGCATTATTTATTCTTCTAAAAACCGTACCGCTAGAGCCACGCATTGCAATATTTGAAACTTGAACGCCGTAATCTCCTTCTAATGAAAAGGCACAGATATTTGGACTTATTTTTCCTGTGAACTCGTATTTTAAAGCCCCCGGAGAAGAAGGAAAGCTCAATTTTAACGTATGCTGTTCACCGTCTTGAACCATTTCTTCCTCGTGTATAATTGCCCCATTTTGATAAACCTTAACCGTTGTTGGAGTATTACAATTATTGTAATGCATCTTAACAATATTATAATCTCTGGCCCTGGCATAAGCAAATTTTGATGGTCCTATTTCTATCCATCCTACCTGTTCTACCAAAGAATCCAATGTAAACAAACTATCTAACGTAAACTCTGGTGTGAAACGAGAGGCAGATGCCATCGCTCCATATTTAGAATCAGAAAGTTTTCCTCCTCCAAAGGCTGTGAATCGCTCAAAGTTCTCGGAGAATGTCTGTTTAAATGTGAATGTGTTATAAACATTAGTAGCTGGCACTAGACCTGGACCTTTTCCACCAAATTGTAATTGAATTTTCTGTCGGATATAACTCGTCATCCGATCTCCTTCAATTTGCGAGTCACCATAATGCAGAATGGAGACTTTCTCTTTTTTAGAAGAAACACCTTGAAGAATTCTAAAGAATCGAAACAAGTTATCTTTTCCATTCTCCGCGAACTGCAATTCAGTAGATGAGTCTTCAGAAACTTCACCTCCTTTTGGTGCACCATTGGTTCCGGTAGTATTGTTTTGGTGTTGTATTAAAGAATCAATGTCAACAGCCACCATTGTTGTGTCTACATCACTTATGATATCAGTAATGTCAGTGTTTTCTTGTTCTTTGGGATTAAAGTAATCTTCTTGAGAAAGAAAATTTACTTTCGTCCAACCCAAATCAATTCCGTCTTGGGGTATGAAATAGACGACTGGAGTGAGCAGAAGTAATACGCCTAACACGTATATAGCAACAATATGCGGTTTAATTTCTTTCAAGTATGTAAAAATAAAGAGTCTATGGATATAATGAACGAAAATGAGAAGTATTTATTAAGAATGAAATGTTGTTCAATTTGCTTGAACCATAATCATTAAGATTTTAACGTTCATAAGTAATCTCTAGGCTTAATTACTTTAGGACTCATTTTTGTTTTCTTTGCAATGTGAAATTATTTATTCTCTTTATAACGATTGGTTTTTTTAGCTTCGGGCAAGTTCTCGATAACCAAAATGGTGATGCATTTACCGATAAACCATTCTTTAATCAAAAATTTATTTTTGAAAACCAGATTAAAAAATTATCGGGTTACTACGTGTATAAGAAGAAAGGTGAATCGATGAAGGCCACTAAATATAAGTATGTATATAACTTCAACAATTTAGGTGATTTAACATCAACGTTTGAAACTTGTCCTGATGACGGCACTAAAGACACAATTTGGAATATTTACGAATACAATACTCACAATAATTTAGCTGTTCATAAAAAAACAGATCAGGATGGGTTTACTTCTGTTTATTATGAATATGATTCATTGGATAGAGTTGTTTCAGAAGAGTTTAAGCGAGAAATATTCTCAGAAGAGGATTCTTCGATACGTTTCTTAACTTTTAATAAAGAAGAATTAAAGTACTTCGACTTTGATGGTCAAACAAAAAGAACAAGATTTAATAATTACAGTCTTCCTTATTTGGATGAATTTTGGAATTATAATGATTTAGGCTACTTAGTGGAAAGAACGGAGCGAGTTAAAATGACTTCTGACATTTATTCATACCACTATTCATACAATGAAAAAGGAAAACTTGCTTCATTGGCTAAATCATCAAATAGACAAGATGAATTGATTGAAGAGTTAAAGTTTAAATATGACGAGTTGGGTAACTTAATCGAAAAGCATATCTATAAGAATGGTGTTTTTACAACCGATATTCAAATTGTCTATAATAGCAAGAGTAAATTAGTATCATCAATTATTACGAGACAAGTCAGCACAGGTTTTTTGATGATTCTTCGATTCAATGAGTTCGAATTTTTTAATTGATTCGTCCTTTTACGCAATAAGCAATCGTGTCTTCTAAAGTTTTGAATTGATAGTTCAATGCTTCACACACTTTCGTGTTGTCGTATTCATGGTGACTGAATAAACTTTGAACAGTTTCTGTTGTAATGCTTGGTTTTTTTCGAGTGAATATTGCACCAAGGGCAGCTAGTTTTTGAGCGAAATTAACCACGTATCGCTTTACAGGGATGGTTGGAGGCTTCACGTTCAGCTCAGAAGAAATGGCTTCCATCAATGTTTTGAACGATTGATTATGCCCAATACACAAATAACGTTCTGATGAAATATCAGATTCCATTAATTTGATCATTATTTCAGAAACATCTCGTGCGTCGACAATAGCATTAGAGCCTGGAGGATAAAATTTCACTCCGTTTCGCAATGTTCTGAAGATGGTTAATGAGCTGTCATTCCAATTGCCTGACCCTAAAATTACGCATGGATTTACCATTACAGCATTCAAGCCTTCTTCAATCCCTCGCCATACTTCTTTTTCTGCGGAATATTTTGAAACACTATAAGCAGAAGTTGTTGGCGTGTTTTCCCATTTGGTGTTTTCATCTGTAACTTTCTTTGAATCTTGGCCAATTGCTGCAGTCGAGCTAACGTAGCAAAGTTTATCTACTTTTTCAGACAAGCAAACGTTGACTATATTCGCAGTTCCTTCTCTATTGATTTTTAAAAGCCGTTGAAATTCTTTTGGATGAAATTTGACTAGAGCCGCACAGTGATAAACTTTTGAATAACCTTTCATTGATTCTATTAAAAAGGAAATGTCAAGAATGTCTCCTTTAACCCAATCTATTTTACTGAAATGTGATTCCCATTTTTCATCGTAACGAAATTGAAAAAGCTTTTTGACCTGTTCTTTTTTCCAATCAGAGCGATAAACAGCGCGAATGGAATTTTCTGACTTAGTCAAATCAATCAATAAGTGACTTCCTAAAAGTCCTGTCCCACCCGTTACATATATCATAATGTAAAGTTAAGAAAAGGTCTAAATTAGATGGGGTAGTTGATAAATAATAAGGGTGCAAAAAATATGATTATACAATCGTGGGTTACAAATGAGAATTTAGGGTGTTTCGTTTATCATACTTTTTGTCAGAACGATTTGCCTTTTGTTACTTTGTATCCTATGAAGAAAAGGTTTTATTTACTGTTAATTTTAGTTGGAGTAGCAAGTACATCTTGTACTTCGGAGTATGAACAAAGATTAGAAGAAGGACGTATTCTTGTTGACCGACTTGAAAAGGTTGAGGGGACGAGTGACTATATTTCGGACAATCAATTTGTTTTAGAAGTAAGCCAAATAGTAAATGAAATTAATCTTCTTGCTCAAGTGTCAGGGAATAAAAAATTATTTCTACAAGAAATATATCAAGATTAAAGTTCCAATTCAACCATTGGGTCCCAAAATATTTTGTCAAAACATTTCACTTGATCATTATTCACTGAAACTCCTTCTCTTTGAAGGAGTTTTTGCATTTCATCAGATGATGAGAAGTGGTTTTTACCGGTAAGTACTCCAATTCTATTTACAACGCGATGCGCTGGAATGTCTGAATAATTATGCGCGGCATTCATGGCCCAACCAACCATACGACTTGACCTTGGACTCCCTAAATACTTTGCAATTGTGCCGTAGGATGTTACACGTCCTTTTGGAATTAAACGTACGACGTCAAAAACATTTTGAAAAAAATCTTTGTGCTTATCTGGAATAGAAGTTTCCACCTTTTATTCTACAGTAACTGACTTCGCAAGATTTCTAGGCTGATCAACATTACAGTCTCTCATTACAGCGATGTGATAAGACAAAAGTTGAAATGGTATTGTCGCGAGTAATGGAACTAAGTGCTCATTAACTTCAGGGATTTCAATGACATGATCGGCAATATTGCGAACAACTTTATCTCCTTCAGTAACTATTGCTATAATCTTCCCCTTTCTCGCGCTAACTTCTTGAATGTTGCTTACAACTTTTTCATAAGAAGGACCTTGTGTTGCAATAACGAATACGGGCATTTCCTCTGTAATCAAAGCAATTGGGCCATGTTTCATTTCAGCTGCTGGGTAACCTTCAGCATGAATATATGATATCTCTTTTAGTTTCAAGGCACCTTCTAAAGCCACGGGAAAAGAATTACCTCTTCCTAAATATAGCGCATTTGATGCATCCTTATACTGTTCAGAAATAAATTTTATTTCATCATTCTTATCAAGAATCTGCTGTACTTTTTGAGGTATAGCTTCCAATTCTGTAAGCATTACTCTAAACTTAGAATCGCTTATGGTTCCTTTCTTTTTTGCTAAAGATAAAGCCATTAAGCTAAGAACTGTAACTTGAGCAGTGAAAGCTTTTGTTGAAGCAACGCCTATTTCAGGTCCGGCATGTGTATACGATCCTGCATCTGTTATACGCGAAATTGAAGAACCAACAACATTACAAATCCCAAGAATTGTTGCTCCTTTAGATTTTGCTAGTTCAAGTGCTGCTAATGTATCTGCTGTTTCTCCAGATTGAGAGATGGCAATAACAATATCGTTTTCGTTGATGATAGGATTTCTATATCTGAATTCACTAGCGTACTCAACTTCAACATTAATCCGTGCTAAATCTTCAATTAAATATTCTGCAACCAAAGCAGCATGCCATGATGTTCCACAAGCGATTAGAATTATGCGTTGTGCTTTAATTATTTTATCTTCATAGTCTTTGATTCCGCCGAGAGAAACCCACCCTTCAGAAGCATTCAGCCTTCCTCGCACACAATCTTTAATAGATCTAGGTTGCTCATGAATTTCTTTTAGCATAAAGTGATCATAACCACCTTTTTCAATTGCTTCAAGTTTAAGCGCAAGCTTTTGAATATATGGTGTTTTTGCAACGTCATCAAGACTATATAATTTCAGCCCTGCATTACGGTCTAAAATTGCGATTTCTTCATCTTCTAAATAAACTACTTTCTTGGTATATTCGATAATAGGAGTTGCATCAGAAGCACAATAAAAGTCACCTTCTTTTCCGATACCTATAACTAAAGGGCTACTTTTTCTAGCGGCCACTAATTGGTCCGGGTTGCTTTTAGACAAAAGGACAATTGCATATGCACCTATTACTTGTTTTAAAGCAAATTTTAAGGCTTCGGCGGGACTCACGCCTTCGCTGTTTATAATGTCCTCAATAAGAATTGTAAGAACTTCTGTATCGGTATCACTTTTAAATGAGTACCCTTTACTTTTTAATTCACTTTTAATTGAAGCATAATTTTCAATTATGCCATTGTGTATCAGCGCAATGTCACCATTTGTTGAGGAGTGAGGGTGTGCATTTTCGTCGCTAGGACGGCCATGAGTGGCCCATCTTGTATGACCAATCCCAGCATTCCCCAGAATATTTTTACCTTCCGTAAATTCTTCAAGATTCGCTACTTTACCTTGTTTTTTATATAAGTTTAAATCACCGTTATGAAGTAAAGCAACTCCAGCGCTATCATAACCACGGTATTCTAATCTTTTTAATCCTTTGACAATAATAGGGTAGGCCTCTTTTTGTCCGATATAAGCTACAATTCCACACATATCTTTAATTTTTTGTATTGATTTAAAACTCTGAATAAAGAATAGACAATTTAGGCTGCTCTTTATTCGTTGAATTGGGTCCATTGAAGATAACTCGATCTGCAGTTCTACCCAAATAGAATATTAATCCATTATTGGTTAAATCATTATTTGTGATAGCCTGAATATAGTTACGGAGATCAAATGTATATCCTTTCGAGAAATTACTATAACTTCCAATCACATTAATGTTAAAAATATCTTCGCTACCTTCTTCTAACCTTGTCGCTACTGCAATGTTTAAGCTTGGTGCATAAGAAGACCCCGTTTGATAACTTATCGGTAATATTAGACTTGCTTTATGAATAACAGCGTTGGCGGGAATGTTATTTAGGCCATTGCATTCTATGACTGCTTTTGTTCCGAAACACTGTGCATAAAACTCATTTTGACCAGAAATTGTATCATTTACGACTGTTTCAACACTTGTTAAAGATGCGTCAAGATCAACATGATTAAAATCTGCATCACTAGATGTGATGGTAAAGTCAAATTCTTTGGGTACACCGTCTAATTTATAATACATCGTTAATTTTGATTGAGGGTCTGAAAGATTAACATAAAATATACCTCCCGTTCCGCTTGCTTGCGAACCGTTGTTCGTTTTAATTAATAATCCCTTAAAGTAACTCTGAAAGCTCACGTTGTCAATAAATGCAGATCCGGTAGCTGCTTCATTTAAAAAAGCCACACCAAGATTCGTATCAATTGGAATTCGTATTTGTGAATTTACAGTGTCATTACCTATTACAGTTATATAACTTGGGTCAAGTTCAATAGCACCCATTCCATTTACAACGAGATCAGTACTTGTGGCTAAAGATTTACTTTGGAAAGAATAATAAGTTGAATCGATGTTAAGGTCTTCCCCTAATTCATAAACTTCAATAGTTTGAATACCATTGTCTCCATAAGAGCCCAGATATTCTAGACCAAGAACTAATGAATCAATTGTGATAAGACTTGGGTCTCCAAAATCGAATCCAGCGGCTTCCATTCTTATTTGGGTGTAAATCTCGGTGTTAAAACTTCCGAAAACAGGATCGTTATAAGAACCTATCATTACAGCACTCATGTTATCAGAAATTATCGAATCTTCTATAAAAGAATAGGTTGTTAAACTAAAAGTGTCAACTCCTGAAGAACTTAACAATTCATTTTGATCAATAGAATTCAATCCTAAGGAGCTTTCTTTTTTCTTACAAGAGAAAGTTAAAAAAATACTCAGTAAAAAAGTAGCGGAAAGGATTACCCCTTTCCGCTTCATAATGGGTGTGTTATTCATCATATTTATATCAGAACTTCTGAATCGATTACTTTGTCTAAAAATTCCGAAATTTCTTTTACCTGATTTTCTTCTGCAACATATTCAATTTTCTCGCATGTTGCTTCATCATAAATCGCTTGTAATTCCGGACTTAATTCTTCACTTCCAACGCATAAACCGTCTGCATGTTGCGCAGCTGATCTAATTATATTTTCAAAACTAGGCTCAGCTAATGTTTTCACGACGTCATCGTTGAATCCATCAAATTTAAGTTTTTCAGAAAAACGAGCGTCCCAATTATTGTTAAACCCTTCATTAAACATATTGTAGACAACTTTTGTACTAGCAAAATGTGGGTCATCTTTATAGATGTTTTTTAAATACATCGGCATTAGTGCTGTCATCCAACCGCTACAGTGAATCACATCTGGTTGCCAACCAAGCTTTTTTACGGTTTCTAAAACCCCTCTACAGAAAAACATAGAGCGTTCATCGTTGTCTTTATGGTCCTTGTCTTTATCATCAACAACAGTACTTTTTCTTCTGAAGTATTCGTCATTATCAATAAAGTAAACTTGCATTCTAGCTGCAGAAATAGAGGCTACTTTAATAATTAATGGATGATCAGTATCATCAATGATTAAATTCATTCCAGATAAACGAATAACTTCATGTAATTGATGTCTTCTTTCATTAATTACGCCAAAACGTGGCATAAATACACGAATCTCTTTCCCTCCTTCTTGAATCCCTTGTGCTAAATTTCTTGCAGTCAAACATACTTCTGACTTCGGCAAAAATGGCGATACCTCTTGAGATATAAATAGTACTTTCTTCTTCTCCATGTATTTCTAATTATTTAAACGTCTACAAAAATATACAAAAAAAAGTGAATTTTCAACAAAAACGGATAGTTTTGTTGCTTCAAATCAGTATTAAATAGTGGATTATATGGTGTTTAGAACGGCAGAATCATTGCAAGAGCAAATCAAAAATCTTGGAGGAAACAAGAAGGTTGGTTTTATACCAACAATGGGAGCACTTCATCATGGACATATATCTTTGGTTGAAAAAGCTTTTGAATACGCTGAAATAGTCGTTGTAAGCATATTTGTGAACCCTAAACAATTTAATAAGGAAGAAGATTTAAAGGAATACCCAAGAAATATTGAAGCAGATGTTAATTTACTTAAAACTGCTGGTAAAGTTCTTGTTTTTGCACCATCTGTGGAGCAGGTTTATCCTTCTGGTTATGAGAATATCTCTCTTGAATTGGGCAGTATTGCGACAATCATGGAAGGCAAATATCGTGAAGGGCATTTTGACGGTGTAATTAATGTTGTGAAACGTTTGTTCGACATTGTCAAGCCAGATTTTTCTTTTTTCGGGTTAAAAGATTTTCAACAACTCTCTATTATTGAGTTTATGGTTGAGACATTAGACTTGGATGTCCAAATTATACCTTGTGAAATAATTAGGGAGAAAACGGGCTTAGCGAGCAGCAGTCGCAATGAACGACTTTCAGAGCAGGATAAAGAAGATGCTGTTGTCATTTCTAAAGCATTAAAAATAGGAGCTGAATTGGCTTCCATTTTTTCTCCGAAAGATGTGAAGAAAGTAATTTCTAACATAGTCAATATGTCAAATCTAAAGTTAGAGTATATAGAAATAGTAGACCCTAAAACTCTTTTGTCAATTGATGTATGGATGCCGGGAGCCCAAGCGTGCATAGCTGCTTATTGCGGAGAGGTGCGACTGATTGATAATTGGCAAATGACATCATTCGAATAGAATAAAAAATTATCTTTACCAGAAATAAGAATATTATATGTTGATACAGGTTGTAAAATCAAAAATTCACAGAGTTAAAGTTACCCAAGCAGATTTAAATTACATTGGGAGTGTAACGATAGACGAAGCTTTAATGGATGCATCAAAAATGATTGAAGGCGAACGTGTTCAAATTGTAAATATTAACAATGGTGAAAGAATTGAAACCTACGTTATTAAAGGAGAAAGAGGTTCAGGAACTATTTGTTTAAATGGTCCTGCAGCGCGCAGAGTTGCTCCAGGAGATAAGGTCATTATTATTGGTTATGGTTTTATGAATGAAGAAGAGGCTAGGACATTTAAACCATCTTTGGTATTCCCTGATGAGGAAACTAATCTAATCCATTAAGGATTGAAAGAAAGCGTTATAAAATTATTGAAAATTGTTGTCCCAATTAGTATTGGGATTTATCTTACATGGTACTTTCTTTCAGGATTAGATGCCATACAAATTCAAGAAGCCAAGGATACGTTTGTGAGAGCAGATTATAGATGGGTTTTCTTAGGTTTGTTAATTGCTTTTTTAAGTCATTTAAGTCGTGCGTACCGGTGGATTTTCTTATTAGAACCTTTAGGATATAATGTAAGATTGTCTAATAGTTTTCATTCAGTCATGGCGGGTTACGTCATAAATTACACGGTTCCTAGGTCGGGTGAATTTGCTAGAGCTGGATTAATGGCTTCATATGAAAACGTTCCTTTTGAGAAGGGGTTCGCAACTATTGTGATAGAGCGAATACTCGATGTGATAATGCTAGGGTTAGTGTTTACAATAACGGGAATTTTACAAACTCAAACGGATCAATTTGACGCTATTACAAATGCTGAAACAGCTAAGAATCCGTCTAATATTGTTTATTCCATTCTAATTTTAGGATTCATTTTTGCAATTATCGCGGTGATTTTTTACATCAAAAGCGAAAAATTTAAATCGTTCGTCAACGAAAAAATTCTCGGATTTATTGAAGGGTTAAAGTCCGTTTGGGCGATGAATAAAAAGTGGGCTTTTTTAGCTCATACAGTCTTCATTTGGTCTTGTTATGTAGGCTCAATTTGGATTTTTGCTCAAGCATTTCCAGAGACATCCATGATGGAATTGGGTTGTGTGTTCGGAGCTTTTTTTGTGGGTGCATCTGCCATCGCGATTTTACCTGGTGGAATAGGGATATACCCATTATGGGTAACTCAAGTGTTATTAATTTACAACATTGATTACGCAGGATTTGGTATATTTATCTGGGTAGTTCAGACGATATTTATAGTTGCAATTGGCCTTCTTTCTTTATTTTTAATTCAACGACAACCCAAGTTAGTCGAAGAAAAAACATAAATTTAAAATATGATAACTCGTTCAAACTATATTCAAAGCAAAATATTGAATCACCATGATGCGGCCAAAAGAATATCATTGTGGAAAATGAAAGGAAACAAGGTTGTTTTTACAAATGGGTGTTTCGACATTTTGCATAAAGGGCATGTTTCTTATCTGGCTGAGGCAGCAGAATTAGGGAATAAAATGGTGGTAGCATTAAATACGGATGCTTCCGTCAAGCGCCTAAAGAAAGGAGATGATAGACCAATCAATGACAATGATGCAAGAGCCTCAGTGTTGGCATCTTTAGGATTTGTGGACACAGTGATTTTCTTTGATTCTGATACGCCATTTGATGTTATTAAGATGCTAAATCCAGATGTTCTAGTGAAAGGGGCAGACTATGACCCTGAAGAAACGGAAGCAACTTCAAAAACATACATTGTGGGTTCTGATATTATACGTAAGAATGGAGGCGAGGTGAAAGCAATAGAATTAGTTGAAGGGTTTTCAACGACGAGTGTGTTAGAGAAATTGAAATCCTAAGAGGTTTATGTGGAATGATTTAGATGTTTCAATTATTATTTCGGTTGTATTAGAATCGTGTGTAATTATTGCGGCATTAATTTTCATTTTTTTTATATTGGTAATGAGGCAATTACCATCTAAAATTCGAAATTCTGCGATTCTATTGATGGGAACTATCGCTTTTATTTCACTGTTTTATTTGTTGGTTAACATCGAATTATATAACATCGCTCAGTTGTTTTATTGGTTATTCGCGCCCGCTTCTATATTACTCGGATTGTTTTTTCTGTATTTCAACACTTCTTATATCACATGGACTAAAAACAAGCTAGATCATATTTTAATTTGGATTCCTTTTTTGGTCTTCGTTTTTGTTGGAGCAATTGAACTCATAAATTTGTTTTTACCAGAAAACCCCGCAATAACATCCATACGAATAAGTACCGTTGAATATCTTTTACTTTATTTATTTCCGTTTTATAACGTTTTAATTATTGGTCGTTGTGCTCAAATTATTATTCAAACAGAGAAAAGAAATCAGCAGGAATTTGCGAGTGAAATTGTAAATGATTTAAAATGGTCAAAAATCTCTTTATTTTTCTATTCTCTATTTTTCTTAGGGATGATTAGTTCAACATTGGTAGAAGATGGTGGCTATTCAGAAATCATTTTTAATGTGAGCCTATTCGTTTTAATTTTGTTCATCGGCTATTACGAGGTGAGGAAAATTTCAGCCTATTTAAATGTCGTTGGTTCTAACGTAACAATAAATGCCATTGATCAATCCATACTTTCCGAAGAGATTGTTACGCATGAATATATTGAATCAAAAGAGAGAGAAGGTGATGCGAAAAGTAAGTTGTTCATAAAGGTTAATGATCTTATAGATCAGAATGATTTATTTCTGAATCTAGATCTTTCTGTGGCCATGTTATCTGAAGAGCTTCGAGTGAATAGGAAGTATATTTCTCAAAGCATCAACAATAATGCGAATGAAAATTTCAATGCTTTTATCAATAAAAAACGTGTGCTTTACGCTAAACTTCAATTAGAAAAAGATAATTATTCTAACTTAACTATTGAAGGGATTGCCCATGAATGTGGATTCAGGTCCAAATCTACGTTCAATGCCGCCTTCAAGAAAGAACTAAAGTCTACTCCATCAGAATTTATAAATAGCCTTAAACCTAAAGTTAATCAATAACTAATCGGACTGTTTTTACTTTGCCATTCATTGTAGCATTAACCAAGTAAATTCCGTGATTCAGAAGAGACAGATCAATATTAGTTGAAGTTTCATTTAGATTCTGGTTTTCTATTAATACTTGTCCAGAGAGCGATGTTATTCTAAAAGATTGAATTTCTTTGTTTGAGCTTAAGTTTATGGTGCCTCCATTTTTAGAAGGATTAGGATAAAGACGCAGTTCTTGCATAGATTTTTCAACAATTATTATTTGACTTTTCGTCTCTGTTCCATCAAAATCCACTTGTGTCAAACGATAGTATGTTTGTTGAGCAGTTGTTGTGTGATTAAAATCATAGTGTGACACTAAATATGAACTTCCTTTTCCTTCTACTACTCCTATTCTTGAAAAAACGTGACCATCTTCGCTTGATTCAAGAATAAAATGGCTGTTATTACTTTCTGTGGCTGTTTCCCATGATAGTTTATTGACACCTTTTTCCCCAAAGCCTTCGAAAGCTTGAAGTTCAACTCCCAATGCTGTTGGTGTGCATCCTCCATCAATTGCACCACCGGCGTTTGCAATTGCCTCTGTAGAATATGGTCCATTAAAATTTATTTGACATATTTTCAACCCTGTTGTTGTTGCGTAATTGGGGTCAGAAGGATCCATGAAAACTTTGATATAATAATAATCTTTCATGCCAGTTGCAGGTCCATTCATTCCAAAGTAAACTCGACGAACTCCAGACCCTCCATCAGCCGCGATACCGTTTGTGTTGCACGAGCCTCCAGATGTTGTTGTAGTAATACCTATGGTTTCTGAGATAATAGATACGCCCGGTTCCAATGGTCTTGATGAACAAGGCAGGTCAAAATCGTCAATATCACCTTCATTAGCAGATGATTCTGTTAAATATTGCGACCGTAATTCGAAATCCAAAATTTGGTCTTGGCCAACTACTTCTATCATGTAATATTGATTGGATGCAGTGCCTACTGGAAGATCAATTTTGAAATAGGCTTCGCGTAAATCATTGCAACCTTCCGAGCAACCTGAAGTTAGAATGTCAGTGTTGTTTCCACATTGCCAAGCTGATTCATTAGCATTGGGTGTATAAACATTGAGTTTGTATTGGACGGGTACAGTTTCACTTACCTTAGAATACAATCGTAGATAATAAGTTTGTCCCGGATTTAAATGTCCGAAATGAGCAAAACCCTGATCACCAGCATTACTGCCGGCACTAAAACTATTTGAGGTAGCAACAATCGAACTTGGAGCATCATACAATTGAAGTGTCAACCCTCCAGATGAACCTGAAACATTTTCAAAAAACACACTTACCCAACTCTTGTTTGCGTTGAAATATGGGCCTCCATTTGCCGGACTTGGCGCAGTAAATGTAAACCAAACATCATTTTCAGGAACACCTGTACTTGGTGATTCAGAAGCACCTTGCATGGACCATGTTGGGAGACCATCGTAATCATTGCATGTTTCGACATTTAAATCTTCAGGCGAATCATCATTGCACGGTCGAACTGCTCCTGGTTTCCATGAAACATCAAAATCAAATTCATTAAATACGCCAGAAGAACTAATATCATGTGGTTTTACTCTTAATAAGTACCATTTATCTTGTTCTAAGCCACTAACTGTCCATGTCGATTGGGCATCATTGAATTGATCATCTCCAGCACCACTTGGTGCGCCATCTAGAGCACCACTGCAGTCAAGCAAACTATCTCCGTCACAATCAGAATAAACATATAAAATAGCATCTTCATTAGAAGCACCTGCATTATATAAAAACGTCACTGAATTGATAACTGAAGATACGGTTAAACCAGTTGAAGCACAGTTTTCTGCAGGAATATAAAAAGCATACCATAAATCTCTATCTTCATTCGCTAAAATTGCTTGTTGGTCTACTCCATTGCATACTGATGATGGTATGTCAGGATTGCAATCTGTTGCGTTCTCAAAGTCACCACTTCTAAAATTAGAAAAACCTGGTAAAATTACATACGGATTAAAGTTTGTTGTAGCATCTTCGCCAATAGCACCTAGACCTGCAGGTGCCTCAAGAATTTCACTCCAAATATTTTCACAGTCATTGTTATAAGGTCCAGCTGGTTGGGGTTCTGCTCTAATCAATCCATTATCAATAATAGTTCCTCCTGCAGTTTGAATAACTCTTACAATATATTCATCAATGTGCAATTCATCTAGGCAAGAAAGGTCATAAGTTCCATTTCCATTAGCCACTAAAGTTTCCAAATAATTTCCGGCTAAAGAATCACAATTGTTTCCGGTTATTCCTTCGGCTTTATAGACCACCAAAGTAACTTCTTCTCCAGCGTCTAAACCACCAATTATAATTTGAGCAGAAGTAGATGCAGTTGTAAAGCCATAAACATCTGTCGCTGTAACTGGACTAAATCTGTAATATAAATCATCACCTGCAATAGTTGGTATTACCCCTGAAGCTGCAGAAAAATTGAAATTCATCTCCTTATTTGTTCCTATATTAAATGTTGGAGAAAGCACAGTGGACAGATCTGGATCACACAAGTTGTTTTCTGCAATAAGGTTCGCAGAGATGTTAAATGAAGTGGCAGTGCTTCCGTTGGGCAAAACAATTCTAGCATGATAAGGATTCGGCGCCGTTAATGCATTTTCAAAATTCGTAATATTGGTATAATCAAAAAGAATAGTACCATCTACTGAAATAGATGCACAACCAATAGGTGCATTGCCCGATGCACAATCGTCTTCCAATACTACATATATTTCATCTTCTACTCCTGTATAATCAATAGTTAATTCTACAAACCAATTGCCTGTTGCTGGAGTTTCAATTACATACCATAGGTCTTCTTCACTAGTTGTCATTAATGGTCCATCACAAGAAGTCCCATTTAAATTTGGTGATGTTTCCGTATCGATATTTGATAGGCTAATATCTCCGCTTTGAATCACAGGTAAAAAAGTTCCTCCTAAAGCATCATTTATTGGTAATGCGTCGTTACAAATATCATTTGCTTGAGGTGCAGTTGCACAAATGGTAAAACTACTAGGTTTTATAATACTAGCGCAAGATTGAGAAGAATTAGGGTCAGCAGCATAAATACGAATATAAATAGGGCTTGTACTTTCTGCTGCCAATCCACTAATCAAATGTGAAGTAACTGAAGAGCTAAAGAAAGAAGCTTCCATAGTGCCATCAGCAACAGCCATGTTATCATCATTTCTGGTACTTAGTGGACCTGTGTGTAAGGCATAGCCAAGATACTCTGCTGCTCCAAGACCTGAAATAGATAACGTCATTTCATCTGTACCATCGGGTAAATCTACTTGATACCAAATATCGCTGTAATCAACATTGTTATCATTCCCTCCACCAACATCACAAGGGTCTGTATAATTATTACTAAAACCATTAACACCACCAATCACAGAATAGGGTCCATTATCACCAAAAGAACCTTCATTTGTTGCAGATGAAAGGTCACCAGGAAAGCAAGTTCCCAATATATCGGGCGAAGATAAGCTGAAGGCATCTGTTCCATTACAACCTGAAGTAACACTAAATTCCTCTACACATACTAAATTAGAACTTACATCAAATCCTTTTACTTGAACTAAATGACCAAGAAGATCAGTAAAGTTAAAGTCATAATTAGTTGATGCAGAAATATTGGTAAATGCATTTCCATTATCATCTTCAATATTATAAGTTACTGCCCCCCCTCCAAAGCTTGAGAAGTTAAACCTTGAGGTATAAGTTTGAGACGAACAATCTGAAAAGGGTGTTGTAACATTATTAATAGTGCCACAAGGTGAGGTTATTTTGACACAAAAGGTTTCTTCAGGGGATGAAGTAGAACCATCAATGTTTACGATTAAAAAATAAGTTGTACCTCCTATTAAAGATATACCTGATTGAGTTAAATCTGCGCTATTTGCAGGTTGATTGCACTGCTGCGCCAAACAAGAAGAACCACTTAAATCATCTGTTAATATAAACCCCATGACTTCTGCTCCTGAAGTTGGCAAAGAAATATCTAATACAGAAATATCCACAATTTGATTTGTAGCTGGAGTATATGTGAAAACAGCTTCACCATCAAAGTCTGCTAAATCACTACAAGAATATGCGCAAATTTCATCAGTAATAGAAGGATAATTAAAACTATAACTACATTGTTTAAGACCCAATGATAATGGTGTCGTAAGGTCTTCAATAATCACATCAAATGTACCCGTTGTATATGCGGTTCCTCCATAATCATCTTGATTACTCACAACTAAATAATAAGTAGCACCAGGAATAAGGCCTGTAATTGTATTTCCATTCTCTAGATAATCGTCATAAGCCCAAGGAGCAACGCAATTTCCCGCTACTGTGCAAGAGCTATAAATTGCTCCTTCTGATTCGTAAGAACCAGCTGCAAGGTTACTATTATCTACAGTTATTTTTACCATGCCGGAAGCTGGAGCTATAAAACTGTACCATGAATCAGGCTGGTCATTAACAACGGCATGGCCATTACTGCATTCACTGTCAACATCTGAAGTATAAGTATAATTTGAGACATCAATTGAAGTTGAAGGAGTCCCATCCGTTAAGACAGGGAAGGCATCTGAACATTCGTCATTATTACAGGATAAACTTGTATTATAATCTATCGAAGAACAAGTAACAAAAGCAGATCCTTCGCCTTCCAACGTTACCGTATGGGATCCTTCTGAAACTGAAAATGTATATAAAGCTGATGTTGTTGCATCTGTTTGAACTACACTCCCATCAATTTTTATATCTGTTAAGTTGACATCTCCACTTCC
>CAJQPA010000028.1 GCA_905480145.1 uncultured Flavobacteriales bacterium
TGGTTCTCTAAACACGTTCATTAAGTCATCAATTACCAATTCAAGGTTTTCTGGACGTTCGATGTACTTTCTGGACAGGTATACATACATCCTTACTTTTATCATTCCATGCGCAGTTCCATCCAAATAATATGACACTCCATCATTCGGTGTCAACTCTCGTGTTAAAAGCTCTTTAAATCTCATAACGTAAAATTAAAACAAGAGGCCGTAAATTATTTACGTTATGAATTAATCTAACTGATTTTCTATGACTAAAAAGTAAGACTCCTTGTGAAATATATAATCCAAATTCTTAAAGAAAAGTCTCGAACCGCTCAAAATGGCAAGTATACCCATTTGGATATCGCGTCAAATAATTTTGATGTTCAGGTTCTGCCGGCCAAAATTTAACAAAAGGCTCAATGCTCGTAACAACTTTATCTTGCCATTTACCTGACTGATCGACAATATCAATAATCTCTTGTGCAGACTGCTTTTCTATTTGATTTTGAAAAAAGATTACAGACCTATAAGAAGAACCGTGATCATTTCCTTGCCTGTTTAATGTCGTTGGATTGTGTATTCTAAAAAAATAGTCTAAAATCTCCTCAAAAGAAGTTATTTCTGGGTCATAAGTTAACTCAATGCCTTCAGCGTGTCCTTCATGATTATGGTAGGTTGGAAATTCGGTTTTTCCACCCATATATCCAACTTCAGAATCAATAATTCCTTTACGAAGGCGAAATAAATCTTCTATACCCCAAAAACATCCACCTGCGAAATACGCCTTACTATAAGTCATTCTAATACTCTTTAAATCTAATGCGAAATTAACAAAATCATCTATGAACTACAAGACAACATGGAACATCCAACCTTGTTTTTAGCCCAATCAGGTCTTTTGACATACCACTTCTCCATTTCTGGCTGCTCATCGTATGGTTTTAGCAGAAGTTGATACAATTCATCAACAAGCCGATTGTCTCCAGATTCTGCAGCATCAATGGCTAACTGTGCCATGTAATTTCTCAAAACATACTTCGGGTTCACCAGTTTCATTTTCAAATTTAATTCGGTTGCTAAAATATTTTCCTTAGCTAAATGCGAAGTATATTCTTCGTACCAATTTCTCCAATCGTTGATAGAAATATCATTGGACTTATAACTGGAATTAACCAACGAAGAATTAAATCCTTCCCAGTTTTCTCTATTCTCAGAAGAGGAAATAGATCTATAAAATAAAGTCATATCAAGCTCATCCCTTTCCATCAAGTCTTCTAGTCTATCCAAAAAAGTTTCTGAAATTTCAATATTATACAACCCTAGCTTGGACAACTTCATTTTGTGAAGTTCTGCTAAAAATTCATTACCATAATTCTTAAGTACCTTTTGAAGTGGATCAACTTCTAACACTAAAGGATAAAGAGCATTGGCTAATTTATTTAAATTCCATAGAGAGATTTGCGCTTGATTTCCGAAACGATATCTTCGATTATTTCTATCAGTGGTATTGGGTGTCCAATTTCTATCAAAATTTTCCAACCATCCATAAGGCCCGTAATCAATAGTTAAACCCAATATGGACATATTATCTGTGTTCATTACTCCGTGAACGAAGCCAACTCTTTGCCAATGAATAACCATTTCTCGCGTTTTTTCAGCAACAGTTTTGAAAAACTGAATATAGACTTCCTTTGATGGAGCTCCCAATTCAGGGTAGTGATTTACAATGGTATAATCCACTAATTGCTTAAGTACTTTTGAATCATTTCTAGCCGCCAATAATTCAAAACTTCCAAATCGAACGAAGCTCGGCGCCATTCGGCAAACGACAGCTCCTAATTCATCTTTTTTATTTCCGTCATATAAAATATCTCGTGTAACAAAATCTCCAGTTTTAACCAAAGAAAGAGCCCTTGTAGAAGGAATACCTAGATGATGCATTGCTTCACTGCATAAATACTCTCTAATTGAAGACCTTAATACAGCGAAACCATCAGCACCTCTTGAGTATGGTGTCGGTCCAGAACCTTTCAACTGTAATTTCCAATTTATATTTTCAATATCTAATTCAGCAATATTGATAGCACGGCCATCACCCAATTGTCCTGCCCAATTACCAAATTGATGGCCTCCATAACACATTGCGTAGGGCTCAAACCCATTAAAAGTTTTAGCGCCGCTCACAATTTTTAAAAATTCTACCGTATCAACAACTGATAAATTCAATTCTTGGAGTAGTGAGTGTGAAACATGAACTATTTCTGGGTTTCTCGGGACTTTAGTCTCAACCAAAGAAAAACATGCACCTATGACTTGTCTAGAAAAGTTGTTTTCTTCTGAATCCTTTGGAAGTTCGGCTGAAAACTTTTTACGATATGGTAGGCTCAGTATATCTATCATTTATTAGATTTCCTTGTTACAAGTAACACAAATATATTGGTTTTCATGTTTATGAGTCGTCTTAATATGTTTATCTACAATTTTACTAATGAAATTATCGTATCGATCTCCACCCGGAGTTAAGTGTTTATCTTTTATGATATCATAATACTCACCATCCCATTCATTATAACCCCAGCAGTTCGGACACATTCCATCTGGGGCAATTGAAACATCACTCCCTTTTTCTTTATTCTTAAAATATTTCTTAATGCTCTCTATTAATTGACTCATGATATGAACTTATTTAATTATTGTTTTCCACTTAGACGAACTCAATGCAATTTTCTTAATATAAGAGCATACTGCATTTGCTATAAAACCTTCTTTTGTTAACAAAGCAAAAGTTTCTTCTACAAGTTTTTGACCTACTCCCTGTCCTCTTAACTGACTTGGAACGTAACTATAAGTCAAATACATTTCGTTACTTCTTAACTCATACGAGACATAAGCCTCAATACCATCATCAACCATTAAAACAAATCTGTGCTCTGCTTTATCATGAATTAATTTATTAGTCATATATCAGATGTAATGTTTTCAAAGTAAAGGTATCTCATTTTTTTGTTAATAATGAAAGTCATTTTTTTTGTATATTGATTAAGTTATTATGAATAATACTTTAAGAAATATTCTTGCCGTCATTTTCGGAATCATTATCGGAGGGTTTGTTAACATGGGGGTCATTTTAATCTCTGGCTCAATTATCGCGACACCTGAAGGGTCAGACACTACTACCATGGAAGGACTTATTGATTCTATGCACTTGTTTAAGCCACGTCATTTTATCATGCCCTTTCTTGCGCATGCTATTGGAACATTAACTGGAGCTTTTATCGCTGCAAAATTTTCAACATCTAAAAAACTACTTTCTGCTATTGTTGTGGGGGTTTTCTTTATTTTCGGTGGAATTACTAATGTTTTTATACTGCCATCTCCAGTCTGGTTCAGCATGATCGATGTTGTTGCAGCATACATTCCAATGGCTTATTTAGGGGCCCGATTAGCAAAAGGATAAACCGCTTATCAAGATGTTGAAATGTAACTAATTATTAATAAGACCGTATCTACTCAGATAAACATAGTTTTATCTACAAAAGGCACATTATGAAAATTTGGTTAATCATACTTTTATTTCTTGGCATTCATTCGGCTTCATTCGGTCAGTATAAAGAATCTGAGGTTAGAGAAATGGCTACAAATAGTTCAGAAGGAGAAATATTAATGCATGCATCTACCTTGACTTCGGAAGGGTTTCTCTATTTCGCAGAAATATTGGCAGACAAACTCTTGGCACTAAATAATGAGAGCTCAAACTATCATTACCGTAAAGGTTTTTTAATGTTAGAAATCAGAAAAGATTACGAAGGAGCAATACCACATTTCCAAAAAGCAATTTTAGAAATAAATAATCGCTTCGATATGTTTTCAACGAAAGAAAGCGGAGCACCTACCGACGCCATTTTTTACTTGGCAACTTGTTATCACTTAAATGAAGATATCGACAAGGCCATAGAGACATACAACTTGTTTAAACTGAACTCCAACAAAAACTCCGAATTATTGGAGGTGGCTGATTTAAGACTTAAGCAATGTGAACTTGCAAAAATTAACATGGCATCACCTGTAGATGTTAGATTAAAGAATATTGGTTCTCAAATAAATACAAGTGCTCCTGAATATAGCCCAGTAGTATCTCTAGATGGTAATTCTCTTTATTTCACATCAAGAAGAAGTTGGAAAAATAATGAATCATCAGATTTTAAAGATCCCCACATTAACCAATACCCTGAAGACGTTTATGTAAGCTATAAGGAAATTGATTCTAATTGGTCAACACCTGTTCGATTAGATTTTTGCCTGCCTAGAAGAAACGAGGCAACAATCGCGGTGAGTTCGGATGAGAGAAAAATTTATTTATATGAAGATTCGACAGGGAACGGTGATATTTATTACACCGATTTTTATCGTGCTGAGTTTCAAGAAATAACAAAGTTTGAATCCAAAGATATCAATACAGAAGATTGGGAAACACATTGTATGATGTCTAATGACAAACAGACTTTTTACTTTGTCTCTGACCGCCCTGGAGGTATGGGAGGACGTGATATATATATGCTAAAAAAAATAGAAGGTAAAGACGAGTGGTCAAAACCAATAAACTTAGGTCCAAATGTCAATAGCTCTAGCGATGAAGATTCTCCATTTATCTCTATCAATAATTCAACATTATACTTCTCAACGAATGGAGAAAGAAGTATTGGTGGATTTGACATCGTTACCTCTGAAATGGGATTAGACGGTTCTTTCTCAGAAGCAAAAAACTTAGGATACCCATTCAATTCAACAAATGACGATATATTTTACACTACTACTATTGACGGAAGAAAAGGATACATGACATCTTTTAGAAAAGATGGTTTTGGTGAAAAAGATATTTATGAAATCTACAACGATTTTTTAGGTATTCGTGATATTGCTGTTCTAAAAGGAGTTATTAAAACTGTAGATGACAAACCAATTCCAGAAGACTTTGCCATCAATGTAAGAATGGTTTGTGTTGATTGCGATGAAACAAGTAACAAAAGATTAGTTTATCCACGATTAAGAGATGGTGTCTTTATGAGTTCATTAGAGCCTTGTAGAACTTATCGCCTCGAGTATATGGATGTAACTGAAGATGATATTCTCCACGAAGATGCGTTCACAACACTTTGTGATACGGCATATCAGGAAATCTCTAGAGAATTATTACTGGATGTTGACGCACGAAAAATCATCATACCTATGGATACATTAGATTTAGATACAGTATTTGTTTCTGACTATCCAAACCTAGAATTCATGCATTATTTTGCTTACAACAAAAATAAGTTGACCACAAAAAAAGGAGACTTGAAAGATTTCGTTAAAGCTGTTGATGCGCAGCTGGAGGAAGGTCGGCCGAACATAACAATCAACATCTATTCTTCTGCTTCACATGTTCCAACAAAGACATATGGTACTAATGAAAATTTGACAAAAATTAGAGCTGAGAACATGAAATATGATTTGATTGCCTACTTCGAAAAACGAGAAGAGTTTAAAGGACGTGTAAATGTTGTAATAGTAACAACAGTTGTGCAAGGACCTGAATACATAAAAGATGCTCGAAACAAAGAAAAATACTTCCCATTCCAATATGTCGGAATGAAAACTGAATAAGAAAAAAGTCCGGTTTAACCGGACTTTTTTTTGTGTTACACTCCCCTATTCTTATATTTATAGCATGAATATTTCACTTAAAAAATCTTTGGCAATTTTTGACATTGAAGCCACAGGATTAAGTATTACCAATGATAGAATTGTCGAAATTGCAATTGTTAAGATTTCACCAGATGGATCTCGTACAGATTTTTTAAAAAGAGTTAACCCGCAGATTCCTATACCAAAAGAAGTCAGTGAAATTCATGGAATCTATCAAGAGGATATTGCAGATGCACCAACGATGGAAGCAATTTTACCTGAATTAGAAGCATTTATTGAAAATGCCGATTTCGCTGGCTACAACTCAAACAAATTCGATCTTCCAATGTTGGCAGAAGAACTTCTTAGAGTTGGAAGTAAAATTGATTTAACAGAAAAACTTCATATTGATGTTCAAAACATCTTCCATAAGATGGAACAACGAACATTAATCGCTGCTTATTCATTCTACTGCCAGAAAGACTTAAAAAATGCACATACGGCTCTTGCTGACGCAGAAGCTACTTGGGAAGTTCTTGACGCACAAATTGAAAAATACGACGAACTAGAAAGTGATGTCGAATCTTTGGCAGAGTTTTCAAAATATGGTAACGTCTCACGTCTTGATTTTGCTGGAAGACTAGCCATTGATGAAAACAAAGAAGTGATTTACAACTTTGGCAAACAAAAAGGTAGGACTGTAGCTGAAGTAATGGAAACAGAACCTGGATATAGCGGTTGGTTGCTCAATGCAGATTTCCCACTTTACACTAAACAGTGCCTAAGAAAGGAAGTTAAAAGAATTAAAGATTCTAAAATCGAAAAATCATCAGGAAATTTTGATGATAAACTCGACGCTTTAAAAAACAAATTTAAGTAATGAAAATTTTTTGCATCGGTAGAAATTACGCGGATCACGCGAAAGAAATGAACTCTGAAGTACCATCTTCACCAATGTTTTTTATGAAAGCAGATACTTCAATTTTGAGGCCTGGTATGCCTTTCTTTTACCCTGGTTTTACAAAAGACATCCATTATGAGTGTGAATTGGTTGTGAAAATCAACAAGGTTGGTAAAAATATTTCTCAAAAATTCGCACATACATATTATTCAGAAATAGGCTTAGGGATTGATTTCACGGCACGAGACCTTCAGAAGAAATGCAAAGAAAAAGGGCATCCATGGGAAATTGCAAAATCATTTGAAGGAAGCGCTCCTTTGTCAAAGGATTTTCTACCAAAAGAAGAGTTAGAACTTGATAAAATTGATTTTTCCTTAAAACAAAATGGAAATCTAGTACAAAAAGGAAATTCCAAAGACATGATTTTTAAGATCGATCAATTGATTTCATATCTGTCACAGTTCATGACTCTAAAAAAAGGAGACTTGATATACACAGGAACACCAGCAGGTGTTGGTCCAATAGCAATTGGTGACAAATTAGAAGGATATATTGGAGAAGTAAAAATGTTTTCAGTAAACATAAAGTAATTACTTCCCAGAACCTTTAAAGATGATGAGGATGGTAAACAACATTATTTTCACATCTAATGAAATGCTTCTGTTTTTTAGGTAAATGAGATCAAATTTCATCCTTGACAACATTTGCTCAACATTCTCAGCATATCCATATTTCACTTGACCCCAGGAAGTTATTCCAGGGCGAACCTTTGTTAACTCCAAAAATTGCGGTTCAATAGCCGCAATTTGATCAATGTAGAATTGTCTTTCAGGCCTTGGTCCTACCAGAGACATGTCACCTTTAATTACATTCCAAAACTGTGGGAACTCGTCTAGTCTCGTTTTTCGCATAAACCTTCCAATCCTAGTAATTCTTTTGTCATTTGTTGAGGATAATTGTGGACCATTTTTTTCAGAACCTAAATACATGGTCCTAAATTTAATTATTTTAAAAATCCTGCCATTCTTCCCTATTCGATCTTGTAGAAAGAAAATTGGTCCTTTTGATGAAAACTTAACCAGTGCGGCAAGAACAATAAAAACAGGGATAAGGAGAATTAGGGAAATAATAGATATAGATAAATCAAGAATTCTCTTCAGTGTCAATTGCCATACAGACATGACTTCTGAATTTATTCCAATTAATAATGCACCAAAAATATTATTCATTTCAACTGAACCTGAAAGGATATCATACATATCAGGTAATGCATTAATGACAACATCCCCCCCTTCTAAGCGAGAAACAATTTTTTTTATTTTATCATGCTCAATACTCTCTACAGCAATTATTACTTCCTCAATTTTATGCTCTCTTAAAATTTGTTCAACATGATCAATATGCCCTAAATAAGGGAGTTCTTTTTCTAAATCCTTATCAACACCATTAATATTAATAAACCCTTCAAACAAATGACCTGTTCCTTTAGGTAACTCCTTTATTTCGTTATAAATTTCAACTGCTCTTTGGCTGCCTCCTATGATTAATGTTTTAAATCCAGCTTCTCTAATATGCACCCTATGAACTATCCATGAGATTAAAATAAATCTAGGAATTAGGGTTAAAATAAATTGAAGACCAAAAAGAAGCAATACGGCAGTATAATATTGCTGATACCCGTTAATTTCATCATCTAAAAGGAATACAAAGAAAATACCTATTGTACCTATTAGAGTAGCAACAAAAGTAAGATAGATAATTCTGGACCTATAAAGTCTTCTAACATCTTGATACGTTCCTTGGAGTAAATATATAAACAACCAAGCAATAGGAATTACAAGCACTCCTAAATAGAATATTTCATTCACATCAAAAGGAACTTTCTCAATTTCTGTTTTCCTAAGGTAATAGAATGCAGCCCAAGCGAAACTGGCCGAAGCCCAATCTATTAAAAACAATAAGATGGTGAGTAAGCGATGATTCATCTAGAAATAGACGGCTTTTAAATTATCAATATTAATTTGTCCTGAAGACTCATCTTCATCCAATGGCGCTTGAAATGAAAACTCATAATAGTCTTTATTTTGCATTCCCGAAACAATCTCTCTTAGATCGATATAAATCTTTTTCCAGATCGCAGTTCCTGGCTCGGAAGCTGTTATAGTTACATTTGGGTTGTCAGTTATTCCGTCAGGTCCAACACCGATTAAACCACTTGTAAATTTGTTCGTAGTATGATAATCTATCTCCAGATATACGTCTCTGCCTATAGGAAGTGGCATGTTTAATGTTGTTCCACCTCCATTAAAAATAGTAGAAGCGACCCATGTGTTGTTCGTTTCATCTATATTAATCTGCATAAATTCTCCTCCGTTAATATAAGAATCATAAATCGCTGGGTCCGACGAATAACTAATCAATGCATTTGAAGTAGGCCCTTCCTGAACAACAGATGTACCACCATTTTCAAAGTCTTCAACATTAAATTTAGCTGAAGAATAATATTGAGTTATGGGATTTATTACAACCTCCTCATTTTGAATTAAATTAGCCGTAATTGTGTATGGCTCCAAAAAAGGATAAACTTTTTTAGTAGACGCAATTCCGTTATTTCGAATCGCAGGATAAATTTTCATTTCTTTATTTCCCGAAATCAATAAAGGTATTGTCACTGGCAATTCAAAAACACCCATCAAATCATTATCTGCATAGACCCAGGCTTCAGTGATGTTATGTGTCAAAACACCTGTGTTCACAATTAAGTTGTTTGGATTTTCTATCAGTTGCCATCCATTAATTGTAATCCATGAGGGATCAGGATTGTTCTTTACGCAAGAACCTAGCACAAAAATGCTGACAATAAGAGATAAGATTTTCATCATTAGTAAGTAATTAAAAGGATAACGGAGATTTTATTCAATTATTTTAAACTTCGAAGGAACTTGTTGCTTTTAATTTATCAACTATTTTCTGAGCAACTTCAAGTGCATTGTAACCATCTTCCAATGAGACAATTGGAGTTAAATCTTTTACAATTGCTAAATTAAAAGAAATTAGTTCTTGTTTTATGGCATTACTATCTTCAATCTCTGGTTTGTCAAGAAGCACTTTTTTAGATGGTTTACCATCTCCAAGGTCAAAAACAATATCAAATGGATTTGATTCGCCATTTACATCTTCCATCCGCACAACTTCTAGCTCTTTCGATAGAAAATCAACGCTGATATAGGCATCTTTTTGAAAGAAACGTGATTTACGCATATTTTTCATTGAAATACGAGAAGCAGTGAGATTTGCCACACAGCCGTTATCAAATTCTATCCTTGCATTAGCAATATCTGGAGTTTCACTAACAACCGCTACGCCAGAAGCCGAAATTCTCTTTATTCCGGAGTCTACAACACTCAAAATAGCGTCAATATCATGAATCATTAGGTCCAAGACTACTGGCACGTCCGTACCGCGAGGGTTAAATTGAGCCAATCGATGCGTCTCTATAAACATCGGTGTTTTGATATAAGAAACAGCCGCTTGAAACGCTGGATTAAATCGTTCTACATGCCCCACTTGAACCTTAACTCCAGCCTCATGCGCCAAATTAATAAGGGTTTTAGCTTCATCGGCAGTTTGTGTCACAGGCTTTTCAATAAAAACGTGTTTACTTTTTCTCAACGCTTTTGAAGCACAATCAAAATGAGAGAGAGTTGGTGTCACAATATCAACACAATCAACTGCATCTATCAATTCATCTTCAGACTCGAATTTATTAATACCCAACTCTTCAGAAATTTCATTTGCAATTAGTTCATCGGGATCATAGAATCCTACGAATTCAAATTTATCAGACAATTCAATTAGTAGACGAATATGAATTTTACCCAAATGACCTGCACCTAAAACACCTACCTTTAACATAACTGAGAATTTTCCGTAAAAATACAAGGTAAAATGATGTTTGCGTTGCCATCAACACAATGTTTATTAACAAAAATATAAACGTAAGAGGAAGTTGAACGTTAATTTAATCGATTATTCACATTTAAATCTAGACCGGAGTAGTAATCTGTCTGCTTGTTAGCATACAATTTAGTTAATGTGGTGATTTGCCCTGTGTGGTAAGAAAAGTGTTCTAAAACATGAGATATAGCTGAATATCCGGAAACATCGAAACCTTGAATTTTGAACTTTTTAATTATTAATTCTTCGTCCATTTCATCAAAACAATCTATTAGTTGTGATTTCATATTTTCTAGCAAAAAGACGAAATCACTTTTCCTGATATTCCGATGAATTACAAATTCATCGTCCCTATTCCTATTATCTTTTTTTCCTCCTAGCCCAGAAAGAATCCATTGTCTCGCATTACCGCATAAATGCAAAACCAAACACCCAACTGATGGGATACTGCCATTTGGTGATTCCCACAATTGCTCTTCATCAAGAATTGCCAAGCATTTGTAAATACGTTCATATGACTCGTCAAAAACACGTAATTTAAATTCGGAGACTATATCATTCTTACTTATCATAATTCACTCAAATTGACCCAATTACTAATAAAGTTAAAAAAAAATGCACGGAAGATGAAATTATTTAAAGAAATCCGTATCTTTGCGCCCACAACATGGTAGTTGTAGCTCAGTTGGTTAGAGCATCGGTTTGTGGTACCGAGGGTCGTGGGTTCGAGCCCCATCTTCTACCCTTTTTAAAGCTTCATCGAAAGATGGAGCTTTTTTTTGCAATCAATTCAATAGCTCTTGTGTAAAAAATATAAAATCTAAAATACAATTAAAAATTAGACGTCTATCACTAACCCATCATAGGCAACAAAAACATTTTCAGGGAGCATTTTTTCAATATCACTGTGCTTTGCAAACAAATGAGAAATATGTGTCAAATAAGCTTTTTGGGGCTTAATTTCATCAATGAATTCAAGTGCCTCTTTCAAATTAAAGTGAGAAATATGCTCAGCAATCCTTAATGCGTTAAGAATTAAAATTTTTGATCCTTTTATTTTTTCTTTTTCTTTGTTCGAAATTGTTTTCGCATCGGTTATATAGGTGAAATCACCCACCCTAAAACCCAAAACTGGTAATTTATAATGCATCACTTCAATTGGAAGCAACGTTAAATTCTGGCCTACTTTAAAGGATTCTTTTTTTGAAATTCTATTCAAATTCACTTTAGGAACACCAGGATACTGAAATTCCTGAAAAATATAATGAAACTCATTCCGAAGAGCTTTTTCAACCTGCTCATTGCAATAAATTTCCATATCTCTTTTTTCAACATAATTAAAAGCGCGCACATCATCGAGTCCAGCCACATGATCTTTATGCTCATGTGTAAAAATTATTCCACTTAAAGTTTTCACATTCTCACGAAGCATTTGTTGCCTAAAATCAGGTCCTGAATCGATGACAAAATTCTCACCTCTATACGACAACATTACAGAGCTTCTTAGTCTTTTGTCTTTACTATCCTTAGATTGACAAATATCACATTCACAGGCTATTACAGGGACACCTTGAGAAGTACCTGAGCCTAATACAGTTACTTTTAACTTAGTCATTCCCATTATTGATTTTTGTCATTTTAATGATCAATAAAATCCAACCTGCAATCATGAAAACTCCACCCAATGGAGTAACAGGACCTAAAAAATTCAACTTTACGGATAATATATCTTGTAATGAAAGAAAATAAATTGACCCACTAAAAAAGAGTGTACCTAATAATAGTAACCAAAAAACAGCGCTCAACGATTGCTTAATTTTATTAGCATTCAAGCCAAGCAGCAATAATCCCAACCCATGATACATCTGATACCGAATACCAACATCATATGACGCCATCTGTTTAGATGATAGTATCTCTTTCAACGGATGCGCGCCAAAAGCACCCAAAATAATAGAAACACCTATTAAAACTACTCCAGTAACTGCTATCTTTTTATTCATTGTTTAATGCTAAAGTATAATTAAGAACTTCACTCCAACCACCCCACTTATCATAATCTCCGATGGTCTCGTTGTGCCATATAAAGATAAAATTTCCGCCATAGTCATAAATCTCTCTATATAATTTCAATATTTTTTTTTTACTTTCTTCAATTGACAAACTCATGTATTCTTTCAAACTACCATCCATATAAACAAAAGGATGCAGATGTAATTCTGTTATTTCATTATTTAACAAATCAAACCATAAATGAGTCCTTGCCGTTCCTGATCTGAAACCCGAATGTTCCGCGAAACCCATCGTGTAATCATCACTAAATCCGTTATTTATTAACGCCCTGTAAGTTTTAGGTAAATCTAATTTTAAAAAATGCTGACGAGAACTATCAACCTCCTCTCCCAATACTTTTTCTAATTTCTCTTTTTCTATTTGGATCTTTTTTGAATCTGAATTTGAATCGTAACTCGGATGTAAATTTATTTTTGCAATGTTTTTTATCTCTTGAATTAATGCAATATGACTTGGATTATCTATGCGGACGTTGCGATCAAATTTACCATCACTTTCTACTAGCCAGAAAATTTTTGTGCCAGAAAACGTTTTTGCAATTTCTTTTATTCTTGCAAAAGTATCATAAGGATCAGCTTTCTGCTTGAACGCATTATTCCTTTCTTTTAATCGTTTAAAATTGAAGAAAAGTAAATCCTTGATAGAAGATAAAACCCTACGTTTCTTATCCTTATTAAGAAAAGCATAAGTGTTATCGATGTCAAAAGTTGGAATTATTTTAACTGATTTATCTTTCTCTATTTTCACTTCTAAAAACGAACAAATTTTATTCGCCCAGTGATCACAAATAGCACTTTCTATCCAATTGAATTTAGCTAGCACACTTTCCTCGAAAGGAAATCGACCATGATGATCCTTAGAATCACTAACATACTCCTCATAACGTGATAAAATATAAAACACAGAAGCAATTGGATCAATCACTTTATCGAAAGCAAGACAGCCAATGCCCTCAAATGATTCTTTCTCAAGTTTTTGTTTTTCAACTCGGTCTTCAAAAAGTAAATGTGATGCTTCAATAGTTAAAGAATCTATATTAAGAACAGAATAGTTCAATTTAGTTGCACTTACGCTCTCTTCGAACTTAGTTTTTGACGTGCAAAAGGAATAATTCACCCCCCTAGCAGCAAACACAAAGTCAAATGTATAAATTAATCGGGGCGTTATTTTCTCTACAAATACTAGCATTAAACTACATTAATCCTTCATCGGCAAAGCTAAAGTAATTATTATCAGAGAATATCAAATGATCCAAAATTTCTAAATCAATGTATTTTCCAAATAACACCAAACGCTTAGTCAAATGCAAGTCAGCCTCGCTTGGATTTAAAAATCCGCTAGGGTGATTATGCGCAAGTATAATCCCACTGGCTTTCTTAGATAATGCATGACTGAAAATGATTTTCCCATCAGCGACTGTTCCCGCAACTCCTCCTTTTGAAATTTGTTCTTTTCCAATTACCTCGTTTGCTCTATTTAATAATAAAATATAAAATTCTTCGTGTGATAAATCAAGAAATTCCCCCATCAATTCATTAAATGCATCTTTTGAGGACTTAATTTTGGGTCTTTTATCTTTTACCGTAGCCGATTTCCTTCTTGCTAACTCTAGAGCGGAAAATATACTTATTGCCTTAGCTTCACCGATTCCTTTAAATTTCATTAGATCATATACGGAAAACCGAGAAAGGTTATTCAGATTATTCTCAGCCTTGGAAAGAATAGATTGAGAAAGTTGGACAGCGGACAACTCTCTCGTACCTGAACCAATCAGAATGGCAATCAACTCAGCATCGGATAAAGCTAATCGACCTTTCATCATCATTTTCTCTCTGGGTCGATCATCTTCTGACCAAGATTTAATTTTAGTAGCGGGGTGTTGCATAGACATAGGTTTTCTTATTTAAATTAAAGAAAAACTTTCATTCAAAAAATATTTAATCAAAAAATAGCTGAGTATTTCCAAATAAAAATGTGATCGCATTTTTTCACGGTATGGTTATTGACATTCGAATTGTGAACAAAACAATGGAGCTCTTCCGTTATTGAGGAATCATTCAGATTAACTTTGAACCTAAGATATTTATAGACCATGAAAAAACACCAACTGCTTTTCTTATTTTGCCTAGCAATAATGACTGCCTGTGCTCAGAAAATTGACACGAATGAAGTCATTCAGGTAAAAAAAGAACCTATCCCAATTAACATACATGCTTATTTAAAAGATGTCCCAGAATTGGATGCTAAAGTTGACAGTGTTTTCAAAACATTGAACAACAACTCTATTGTTGCACAAATGATTATGCCCGCAGTTGGAAGATTAGGCCAAAAAGAAGACACCATTAAAGCACTACTTCGAGATCAGTTAATTGGCGGAGTATTAGTTCTCAATGGAACCAAAGAACAAGGTACAAGCTGGATCAAAACATTTGAAAGGATGAATGCTGAATTAGGTAATCTACCTTTCTTGTATTCAGCAGACGCCGAACCAAGTCTTGTGAATCGAAAAATTATTGGAAGTGCTAAAGTTCCTAGAGCAAATATGATCAAGGATTCTTTAGAGGCTGCTTCGGTTTCACAAACCATATCTAATGATTTAAATGAAATGGGAATCAATTATAATTTTTCCCCTGTCGTCGACATGGCAATGAATAAAACTGTTGGATATAGAGGCTTTGCAAACAACCCTAAGAATATCGTTCCATTTTCTCAAGCTTTTATTATTCAATCTCAGAATCAAAATATCATTTCTACCGCAAAACATTTCCCTGGTCATGGGTTAGTATCAGGAGACACCCATAAATCTTTACAAATGATCAACGGAGAGTTGAAAGAATTAAAATATTACCCTCCGTTAATTGAAAGTGGTGTTTTGTCCATCATGGTTGCGCATATTGCAATTACAAACAATGATAATTTCAACACCAATGGTTTGCCAGCAACAACCTCTTCAATTGTTGTTCAGGACTTATTGAGAGATAGTTTAAACTTTAAAGGATTAATTGTTACTGATGCAATGAATATGGGAGGAGTAGCAAAAATTGAAAATGCCTCATCGAAAGCCATTGGCGCAGGTTGTGATATTTTATTAATGCCCAAGAATGCCCGAAAAGCTCATGCTGAAATACTGCATAAATATAATACGGAAGAGAATTTTAAAAATAAGTCAAACGAGGCTGTAAAAAGAATAATTAGAATGAAAATCTGTTTAGGCTTAATCTAAGCGCAAGATTTTATTTTACACCACATTTAATTTAAATAGAATTAAGATTCCCTAGCTCTTTTCCATCGCAATTTAATAATGTCCTGAACGCTAAGAAGTCGAAACATTCTGTTAAATTTGGAAACAATGCCTCTATCTAAAATTCAAGAAATAGCCGAATCTTTTGATCCTATTGGGTTAACAGAAATGGATTCTGTGCAATTAATGAATCGTGTAGATACAAAATTTGTATTCTCGTTAGACAAACTAATCGAATTACTCCCCCTCTTGAAAGAGCAGTACTTTTTATTGAATGTTAAAAATGTTTTATTCTCTCAATATGAAAGTTTGTATTATGATGATAAAGAATTTTCATCTTATTATGATCATCATAACGGGAAAGTAAACCGATTTAAAATTAGGTATCGCAAATATGTTAATTCTAATCTAGTATTTCTTGAGGTTAAACATAAGAGCAAGGGAAGAACCAATAAAAGTAGAATTCGGGTTGAAGATATCCCGAATAATATGAATGCAAAAGACTTTGATTTCGTAAAAAATGCAGGTGTTAAAAATGCAGAACTATCCCCATCGCTTCTTAATAACTTTAGTCGTATTACCTTGGTCAATAAACAAATGAACGAGCGTTTAACGATTGACCTCGATTTATCTTACGCATGGTGTTCTAAAGAAAAATCAATAGAAAACATAGTAATTGCAGAATTAAAACAGGGAAAAGTAATGCGAAATTCGCCTTTTTATGTCTTAATGAAAGAAAACCAAATACGTCCTTTAAAAATTAGTAAATATACCATCGGTATGATCTTAATGTATGATAAAGTTGCCATTAAGTACAATAGATTCAAGAAAAAAATATTAAAAATCCATAAACTTCAACACAAAACTACCATACTATGATTTTAGACGCATTTTCAGATATATTTAACCTTACTTGGTTCGATAAAGATTTTTACACCCTTCTACTTCGATTAAGTATCAATTTGGTTTTTATGACAATCATCATTAGATACTTATATTACCCAATTACGAAGCGCAAAGATTACTTATTCACTTATTATCTGATTGGACTTACAACTTTTTTCTTGTGCTTTGGTCTAAAAAAATTAGATATTGACACTGGAATGGGGCTTGGCTTATTTGCAATTTTCGGAATAATCAGATATCGCACAGATGCTATAGAAATTAAAGAAATGACATACCTATTTCTTATAATTGGAGTCAGTGTAGTTAACTCATTAGCCTCAAATAAAATTAGTGTCGCGGAAATGGCAGTTATTAACTTTAGTGTTGTAGCAGTTACTTATGGATTGGAGTACTTGTGGTTGGTCAAGCATCTTACAAGAAAAACAATTACCTATGAAAGAATTGACTTAATTGTTCCGGATAAGTATGAAGAAATGAAAGCTGATATCGAAAAAAGAACGGGGTTAACGTTAAATAGATTTGAAATCGGGAAAATAAATTTCTTGGATGATACTGCACAAGTGCGTCTATTCTATTTCGCTGAAGAACAAGCGATGTCTGATTATCATAACGAATAGTCGCCAAAGATGGGCAAAATAAGCTTTCGATTATTACTTCTTCCATTTAGTTGGGTTTATAGTTCAATCAGCGCTATGCGCAATTGGTTCTACGATAAAGAAATCTGGTCTTCCTATAAAATCCCTGGAAAATCAATTGTCGTAGGTAACTTATCCGTTGGAGGTACAGGAAAAACACCTCATGTCGACTTCATCTCAAAACTACTCATTGGGGAGAATTATAAAGTTGCGATATTAAGTCGAGGATACGGAAGAGAAACGACTGGAGTAAAAGAAGTTGAAGTTAATTCTACAGCAAATGAAGTTGGAGACGAGCCTCTATTCTACAAACTGAAATACAAAGAGAAAATAAAAGTTGTTGTTGCAGAAGAAAGAAAATTAGGTGTGGAATATATTCAGAATAAATATAATGAAAACGAAGTCATTGTTTTAGATGATGCTTTTCAACACCGAGCAATTAAAGCTGAATTAAATATTCTCATTTCTGACTATTCAAGACCATTTTATTCAGACTTTGTTCTACCTGCTGGAAATTTAAGAGAAAAAAGAAGTGGAAAAAAAAGAGCAGACATTATTATTATTAGTAAATGCCCTTCCAATATTACACCAGAAAAAAGAAAAGAAATTCAATCAAAAATTAATCTACCATCCGCAGAAATATTCTTTTCAAAAATTGAATATGGTGCACTAAAACCTTTTAGAAGGACTAGCGATGTAAAATACAAAAACATTCTTCTTGTTACCGGTATTGGCAATCCCAAACCTCTTGTTGATTTCTTAAAAGAAAATCATAATATTGAACATCTGAGATTTAAAGACCACCATACATTCACGTCAACAGATATAGCGAAAATTCATCAAAAATTTAATATCTTTGCTGACGGTGATAAAATCATTGTAACAACTGAAAAAGATTTCATGAGGCTGCAAGATTTCGAGAAATGCAATTCAGATAATTACCCATGGTTTTATCAACCGATTATTACAACAATTAGTGAACAACAAAAATTTAATAACTACATAAACAGATATGTTAGAAAGATTTAAAGAGTCAAGAGATTATATTAGAACAAGAACAAATGTTAAGCCATCTATTGGAATTATACTTGGAACGGGACTAGGTGGACTGGTAGATGAAATCAATGTCATTGATGAAATCGCTTATGAAGACATTCCTAACTTCCCGGTTTCTACTGTAAAGGGGCATTCTGGGAAATTAATTTTTGGAGAACTAGGTGGCAAGCATGTTGTAGCTATGCAAGGACGTTTCCATTTCTACGAAGGCTATACGATGAAAGAAGTAACGTTCCCTGTTAGAGTCATGAAATTTCTAGAAATCGAGCGTCTTTTTGTAAGCAATGCTTCAGGAGGTGTAAATCCAGATTTTGAAATAGGAGAAATCATGATTATTGATGATCATATTGATTTATTTCCAGCTCACCCTTTAACTGGTAAAAACATTGATGAATTAGGTCTTCGCTTCCCTGATATGATGCATACATACGATGCGGAAATGATAGAATTAGCGAAAACTATCGCAAAAGAAAATAATATTAAAGTAGCTCAAGGAACTTATGCGGGACTAACAGGTCCAACATTGGAAACTCCCGCAGAATATAAATACATTAGAGCAATTGGTGCTGATACTGTAGGAATGTCAACGGTACCTGAAGTTATAGTTGCGCGTCATATGAGCATTCCTTGCTTTGCAATATCAATTATTACAGACCTAGGTGTGCCTGGAGCAATCCAAGAAACCACTCACGAAGATGTAATTGAAGTGGCAAAAAGACAAGAGCCAAAAATGACCAAAATAATGAGAGAGTTAATTTCAAGAGTATAATTTTAGTTCAATAATGACGGAAGAAATTCGATCAAAGTATCAAGCTGTAATTGGACTCGAGGTTCATGCACAGATGCTAACAAAAACGAAGGCTTACTCTTCGGATGTTAATGCTTTTGGCGCAACACCAAACACAAACATTAGTGTTGTAACATTAGGTCATCCAGGTACGCTTCCAAAAATGAATAAGAAAACGATTGAATACGCAATTCGTATGGGACTTGCTTTAGAATCAGATATTACACCGTTTCAAACCTTTGATCGCAAGAATTACTTTTACCCAGATTTACCAAAAGGATACCAAATCACACAAGATCATACACCAATATGTTCTAATGGAGTGGTTCATATTAAGGATGAAAATGGAAGGGATAAAGTAATTCGAATTACTAGAATTCATATGGAAGAAGATGCCGGAAAGAGTATTCATGATGTTGACGTTAATGACACTCTCGTGGATCTAAACCGAGCTGGTATTCCTTTGATAGAAATTGTATCTGAACCAGACATAAGAAGCTCAAATGAAGCATATAATTATCTTACTGAAATTAGAAAATTGGTTAGGTATTTAGGAATATGCGATGGAAATATGGAAGAAAGTTCTTTAAGATGTGATGCTAACATTTCTGTCATGTTAAAAGGGTCTGATACCTTTGGAAGAAGAGTTGAGGTGAAGAACATGAATTCCATGAGAAACGTTCAGAAAGCAATTGAGTTTGAGATTGAACGACATATAGAACTTATTGAAAAAGGAGAAATAATTGCACAAGAGACACGATCGTTTGATGCCTTAAAAGGAACAACAATTTCAATGCGTTCAAAAGAAGCTGCTAATGATTACAGATTTTTTCCTGAACCAGACCTATTGCCAATAACGGTAAGTCAAAAACAAATTGACGCAATAAAAGCAGAAATGCCTGAATTGCCTCGTAATCTATTTTTAAAGTATACGAAGGAATTCGGTCTTTCTGATTATGACGCATACAACATTACAGATTCTAAAGAATTAGCAATGTTCTATGAAGAAATAATTAACTCTACAACAAATTATAAATCGGCAGCCAACTGGCTAATGGGGGATGTTAAAAGCTACTTAAACCAGAACGGATTAGAAGTTAAAGACTTTCCGATTAAGGCAAAGACAATTTCCGAATTAATTAAAATAATTGATGAAGGAAAAATTTCATCTACTGTAGCTTCTCAAAAAGTTTTCCCGGCTTTATTGGAACAACCTGAAGTATCGCCATTAAAAATTGCAGAATCCCTTAATTTAATTCAAGATTCGAATGAAGATTCAATTTTAGAATATATTAACGAAGTAATTAGACAGAATTCGTCAGAAGTAGATCGTTACAAAAATGGTGAAAAGCAATTGACTGGTTTTTTAATGGGGCAATTAATGAAAATATCAAAAGGTAAAGCTGATCCAAAAGCGGCGAACCAAATGATGCGTTCAGTATTAGATAAACTATAATTAACGATATAAATCGAAGAAAATGAATTTTAAAATAGTTGGATTATTTTTAGCACTCCTAGTTTTTACGGCATGTGAAGAAAAGAAGGAAGCAATTGAATTTGAGAATGGCCAAAACTTCGCTATCACTGGAAATGTAATTGGCGCTGAAGGTGAAACATTTTATCTTGAAGCATTAAGTGCGCAGGGAAACATCAAAGTAGACCAGGCTGTTGCTGATGACAAAGGAAATTTCAAAATAGTAGGAAACATCCCAGGTTTTGGGTTATACCAGCTTAAGATTGGTGAAGGAAACGCAAAAATAATTCCGTTAACACTTGTTCCAAACGATCAAGTAACCATAGAATCTGATACTGCATCTTACGTTAAGACACCGAAATTAACCGGCACTACATGGGCTCCAGTTATGACTTCTTATATGGAAAAATTCTCTAAATTTCATGAAGAACAAGGAGAGCTAATGAAATTACAAGGAACAATCAGCGATGAAGAATTGACTGAAAGATATATGGCGCTGAAAGGTGACGTTGACACCTATGCAATCAATCAGATGAAAAAGGATCCTTCAAATCCATTTAATCTTATACTAACATCTTCTGCATCACCTAACATGGGGTTTGCAGAATGGGATCCAGCAAACCTAGAAGTTTTGAAATCGGTCACAACTGCTTATCAAAAAGATTATTCTGAATCGCCAATAACAGCAACTCTAGTTCAACAAACGGCTCAGATAGATGCAGCGTATCAGCAGCATGTCGCTAATAATTCTGGAAGTCGTATGGCGCCAGAAATTGGATTGAACACACCAGTAGGGAATCAACTATTACTTTCTTCACTTAGAGGAAAATATGTTTTAATTGACTTTTGGGCTTCTTGGTGCGGACCTTGCAGAAAAGAAAGTCCAGCATTAGTTCGTCTCTACAATAAATATAAAAACGATGGTTTTACAATCTACTCCGTTTCTCTTGACAAAAACAAAGAAAAATGGGTTGATGCAATATCAAAAGATGGATTAGAATGGCCAAATCATGTAAGTGACCTGCTACAATGGAAATCTCCAATGATTCAACTTTATGGCTTCAACTCTATTCCTTACACGGTTCTTGTTGATACAGATGGGAAAATTATTGCGACTGGCTTGAGAGGCCAAAGTTTGGAACAAAAATTGAAAGAGATATTCAAAAAATAAAAGATATGAAAATTGCATTGCTAGTTTTAAGCACATTAACCTCAATTCTATCATGGGGTCAGGTTAATTTTAAAGTTTCTGGAAACATATTCAATGCGACTGGAGAACAAGTTTCTTTAGTCAGCCAAGATGGCCTTAAAGAAACTCAACTTTTTAATACCTCTATTTTAAAAGACGGTTCTTTCGAGATAGAAGGACAAGTTGCACAGCCTGATTACTTTATTTTTAAAATTAAAGACGTTCGAGTCAATTTAATAATTCGAGAAAATTCAGACATTAAAATTTATGGTGATGGAGCTAACTTAAAAGCTTTTGTCAACATTGTAAATTCAGAGGAATCATCGAATATGCATAAATACCTCCAAGAACTAAATAAATGGGGTGCACAAATTGCAGAAGCTCAAGTTCAAATGAAAGCAGATCCTGCAAAGGCGAATGAAATTAATCTAAGAATGTCTAACGAGTCAAAAAGGTTTGAAAGTGTTCAAAATTCATTCATCAATAGGAATGCGAACTCCCCTGCCTTATATGCTGCCATTCAATCAATTGATAAAAAGAAGAATTTCGCAAGCTATGAATCAGTAGTAATAAAATTAATCGCCTGCTTTAAACAATCTTCTAAAATACAAGCATTAGAAGTAGAATACAAAAATGAGCTAGAAGAGAGAAATAAAGGCAATAAACTAGCTCCTGGTAAACCAGCTCCTGATTTTGAGGAAACAAAAGTTGATGGAACAACAATGAAACTTTCTGATTTAAAAGGCAAAGTTGTTTTATTAGACTTCTGGGCATCATGGTGTGGACCTTGTCGAAGAGAGAATCCTGCAGTTGTTAAGCTTTATGAAAAATATAAAGATCAGGGGTTCACAATAATGTCAGTTTCAATGGACAAAGACAAGGCAAAATGGGAAGCCGCAATTGCAAAAGATAACTTATCCTGGACAAATCATGTAAGTGATCTAAAAGGATGGGCAAGTGCAGCTGGAAAAATCTATGGAGTTGGCTCTATTCCGTTTACTGTGTTAATTGATGCTGATGGTAATATCATTAAAACAAAATTGAGAAGTCACGATTTAGCGATTGAATTGGCTAAACTATTTGATAAACAATAATGAGTGAGTCTTCAAAAAAGATATATTTCGCATCTGATTTTCATTTAGGAGCACCTGATTATGATTCTAGTCTTATTCGAGAGAAAAAAATCGTAGCATGGCTAAATCACATTGAACCAACAGCAAAAGAAATATACCTTGTTGGAGATATTTTTGACTTTTGGTTTGAGTATAAAAAAGCTGTTCCCAGAGGTTTTGTAAGACTTCTAGGTAAACTAGCTGAACTTTCTGACAAAGGCATTCCCATCCATATCTTCACAGGTAATCATGATATGTGGATTTTTGATTATTTACCCAAAGAGATTGGCGCGAAACTTTATCGTGAGCCGATAGAAAAAGAATTTTTCGGGAAATCATATTTGATTGGTCATGGGGATGGATTAGGACCTGGTGATAAAGGTTATAAAATCTTAAAAAAAGTATTTTCTAATAAATTTTGCCAATGGTGTTTTGCTCGCTTACATCCTAATTTTGGTATTTGGCTGGCAGATAAATCATCAAAAAGTAGCCGTGCAAAAACAGGTAATGATGATGAAGTATTTCTTGGTGCAGACGAAGAGTGGCTAATTCAATTTTGCAAAGAAGAACTAAAAAAGAAACACACGGACTATTTCATATTTGGTCATCGCCATTTGCCAATCCAACATAAACTTGAACAAAATTCACATTACATAAACTTGGGCGAATGGATCAATTACAACACCTATTTAGAAGTTAGTGATACTTCTGTAGAATTAAAAACTTGGGAATAACCCCTTACTCAGATTAAAGGCTAAAACATGAAAAGAGAACTTGAAAAACGCAGCGGTGGTAGGTGTGAATTATGTAATACTCAAGAAAGTTTAAATGTTTTTATTGTTTCCCCTAAATTGGGAGAAAGCGCTGATGAATGTATACATATTTGTGATAACTGCAACGACCAACTGTCTGGAGTTAAAAACATGAATCCAAATCATTGGAGATGTCTTAATGATAGTATGTGGAGTGAAGTTGATGCCGTAAAAGTTGTTGCTTGGAGAATTTTGAACGAATTAAAAGCAGAAGGTTGGACAAATAATATGTTGGACATGATGTATCTTGAAGAAGAAACAGAAAGCTGGGCAAAAAAGGGTATTTCTTCAGAAGATGCTTTGGTGCATCGTGATAGCAATGGTGCAATATTAGCTCAGGGCGATACAGTCGTGTTAACGAAAGATCTAAAAGTCAAAGGTGGCGGCAATTTCACAGCTAAAAGAGGAACTGCAGTAAGAAACATTACTTTAGTTCATGATAATGCAGAACATATTGAAGGGAAAATTGAGGGGGTAAGAATTGTTATTTTGACTCAATACGTTAAGAAGTAATTAATAGCGATTACTTAAATTTTACTTTTCAAACCTAACACTGGCTTTTCTATTAATTCATAAGACAGTATTGCAAGGGCAAAAACAAGAATAATGTTCAATGGGTATGACTGAACATCAATGTTTCCTCCAGGACCTGTCCCCAGAAAAAAGCCCTGATATACATAAAGACCATATGATATCTTACCGAGATAATTCATTGGACGATTATCTAATAAATTCACAAAACGAGAATTTTGATTCGATGCAATCCAAAGCAGTAATAATCCAATACCAAAAGCCTGAATTATAGGAGAAATCATCAATATTGATTGGGGTAAAAACAATGGTGAGATAAATAGAACTATACACAAAACCAGAACTAATCCATTTGACTTTATCTTTTTCTCTAATCTGTTCTCATCTGAAAAATAAAGAGCTGCAGCTAGGCTGCCAATCATTATTGGAGCTACAGCAGGAAGAAACCACCTTTCCATCCTAAAATGAATGGCCATTTCAAATCCTGGAATTAGAAATAACAATATTCCAGAAGTTAGAATAACCAACATTGTAATTGCCTGAATTATTCTTTCCTTTTTAAAAAAAAACAATACGAAGGGCCACACGAAATAAAATTGTTCTTCCACCGCCAAAGACCAAGTATGAATAAGTTCACTGGTGTACTCATCATTTGGAATAAAATTATAAATGTAGAATATAGAATACCAAAGTCCTGTATAACTATCTACTATCCATCCGTTTAACATTGAAATAAAAACCAACGGGTACAATATCAATAATGGAGGCAGTAACCTTAGAAAACGTTTTAGATAAAACCGACTTAACTTAATGGTTCCAGAATCTTTTTTTTCTGTGAGTAAAATCAATGTAATTAAAAAACCGCTCAAGGTGAAGAATATTTGAACTCCTGTGTCCCCCGAGATCATAAACCAAAGCCGATCCATTACAAAAGGTGTATCAGAAACATGGTCAGAAAGTCCTAAATGTGTAATTAGAACAAGTGTTATTGACAATGCACGCAGCGAATCAAATCCTTTTATGTATTTTATACTTCTTTTCAATTATATCTTCTTATCGCGAAGATATATAAATCAGAGAATATTAATCATAAATAAGAAAATTGAAAGCAGTAACAAGAAATCAATATGGACCTCCTGATGTTCTGAATATTGAGGACATAAAACAACCTTCTCCCAAATCAGACGAATTATTAATTCATGTTCTTGCCACTACTGTAAACAGAACAGATTGCGCAATACTCAGAGCTAAACCATTCTTGATGAGGGCTTTTACCGGTATGCTCAAACCTAAATCTAAAGTTCCGGGAACAGATTTCGCAGGAATAATCGAAGAAGTAGGGGCAGAAGTATCTGACTTCAAAGTTGGCGACAGAATTTGGGGGTTGAATGACTTAGGATTGAGTTCTCAAGCAGAATACATGGTCATTAAAGCCAATCAAGCAATTTCGATCATACCTAACAACACCTCTTTTAAAGAAGCTGTTGCGTGCGCTGAAGGTGGACATTATGCCTTCAATTTTCTCAATAATTTAAACTTTAACAAAGACACAAAAGTATTAGTGAATGGTGCAACCGGGGCTATAGGTGTAAACTTAGTGCAACTACTAAGTGAAAAAGGTGTTCAAGTTACTGCCGTTGGAAACTCAAAAAATATCGAATTAATCAAATCATTAGGAGCAAAAAAAACGATTGACTACCTTTTAGAGGATTTCACAATAGACAATGAGAAATATCACTATATTTTTGACGCAGTAGGTAAGAGTTCATTTTACAAATGCAGACACTTACTCTTACCAAAAGGAATATATAAATCGTCAGAATTAGGTCCCTACTCACAAAATCTATACCTCCCGATTTGGACGAAATTATTTAATTCCCAAAAGGTTGTTTTCCCTATCCCAAAAAACCCAAAAAGAACAATTGAATACCTCACCAACCTTCTCAGAAAAAATATACTAAAAGCAGTCATTGACCGAGAGTATTCCATGGAAAACATAAAAGACGCCTATGACTTTGTTGAAAGTGGTGAGAAAACAGGGAGTGTAATAATACGATACAAATAGTACGATTAAAAAGAAGATTGTTTTCCATCTATCTCTGCCCTAATTTCAGTACATTTGCGACTTAATTATTGAACGAAATCGAGCCATCCTATGAGTAATTCTATAGAAATAGAAAAAAGAAGAACCTTTGGTATTATTTCTCATCCTGATGCTGGTAAAACAACATTGACTGAAAAATTACTCCTTTTTGGTGGAGCTATTCAGTCTGCTGGTGCAGTAAAGAATAATAAAATCAAGAAAACGGCGACTTCGGATTTCATGGAAATTGAAAAACAAAGAGGAATATCAGTCGCAACTTCAGTCATGGCATTTAACTATGCTGGTAAACAAATCAACATTCTTGATACTCCTGGTCATAAGGACTTCGCAGAGGATACTTTTAGAACATTAACAGCAGTTGATAGTGTAATTTTAGTCATAGATGTAGCAAGTGGTGTTGAGGCACAGACAAAACGACTAATGGAGGTTTGTCGAATGAGAAACACACCGGTAATTATTTTTATCAATAAGCTGGATAGAGAAGGAAAAGAGGCTTTTGACCTGTTGGATGAATTAGAAGAGACGCTTAAAATTAAAGTAAGGCCGCTGACTTGGCCAATTGGAATGGGAGATCGTTTCAAAGGAGTTTATAATATATATAAGCAGCAATTAAACCTATTCGCACCAAATAAAACAGGGATTTCAGATGATGTTCAATCCCTCGAAGATCTTAATTCTCCTGAGTTAGATGAGAAAATTGGAAAAGAAGAATCGGCTGAATTAAGAGAAGAAATCGAAATGATTGAAGGAATTTATGATCCTTTCGATAGAGAAAAATATTTGTCAGGAGAACTAGCTCCGGTATTCTTTGGTTCAGCAGTCAACAACTTTGGTGTCCAAGAATTACTCAATGCATTTTGTGAGATCTCACCTTCCCCAAGAGGAAGAGAATCTGATTTGAGGATGATTGAACCTAACGATGATAAGTTTTCTGGATTCGTTTTTAAAATTCATGCTAACCTGGACCCGAAACATAGAGATAGAATCGCATTCTTGAGAATTGTTTCTGGTAAATTTCAAAGAAATACTTTTTACAACCATATCCGAAACGAAAAGAAAATAAAGTTCTCTAACCCTACGTCATTTATGGCACAGGACAAGAGTGTCATCGAAGAAGCCTATCCCGGAGATGTCATTGGACTTTATGATTCCGGGAGTTTCAAAATTGGTGATACATTAACAGAAGGTGAAAAATTCAACTTCAAAGGAATTCCAAGTTTCTCCCCAGAGATTTTCATGGAATTGGAAAATGCAGATCCACTGAAATCAAAGCAATTGAACAAAGGAATAAAGCAGTTGATGGACGAAGGTGTCGCTCAAATGTTTATTCAACAGCCAGGTAATAGAAAGATTATTGGTACCGTAGGACAATTGCAATTTGAAGTGATCTCATACCGTCTAGAACATGAATATGGTGCTAAAGGGAGGTTTATGCCAAAGAATTATTTCAAAGCATGTTGGATTACTTCTGATAATGCTGAGCAATTGGCAAAATTCAAAAGAGCCAAAACAAGATACATCGCCACTGATAGAGATGAAAATTTAGTTTTTTTGGCTGAAACTCCATTCTTATTGCAGATGTCAGAACAAGATTATCCGGACATCGTTTTCCACAAGACGTCAGAATTCAAGTTGGATAAAAGATAATTTGCTCATTTGAGATGCTTTTTAAATCAATCTTAAATTTATTCTTCTTTTTCTCAGTTATTGGATCATCCCTGTCTTTCAGTCAATCTAATCATCAAATAAAAAAAATAGATTCGGCACAATGTGCTGAACGCCGCACTAATCTGAATTCAACATTTGGAGCTAATAAGGATATTCCATCTGAAATTCAGATAGCGACATTAGTAGCCTTAAGTTATTTCCCAGAATTAATATCTACCAATATATGTTTCAAGAAAGCTGAAATTAAAACATCGCTGAACGCTCAACCCAAAATATTATCACTACTCTTCCGAAAAAAGTCAAAGCGCAAATACATCATTCGTTACGCGGACAATGATGACTCTACTAAAGTGTTATTCAAAGACGCTTCATTTAACGCACGAGTGGGAGTTTTGGCTCATGAATTAAATCATATAATGGATTTTTCATCAAAGAATATATTTGGGGTTATTGGTCGAGGACTTTCTTATGCATCTAAAAAAAAGAAAGAAAAGTTTGAGAAGAAAATTGATCAAATGACCATTGAACTAGGACTAGGCTGGCAATTGTATGCATGGGCAGTATATATTCTTGAGGGAGATACCGCTACAGAAGAATACAAAGAATTCAAACGAGAAATATACTTGGAACCTGAAGAGATTATTAGTGCCTTGAAATAACAACCTCCCTACTTCAATCCTATCTCGTTTATAGTTGGCAATTCATCTAACAAACATATTTCCTTAGAAAGTTCATCAATTTTACAAACAATGTGCTTTAAACCATTGGTTAAGAAAAGATAGGGAACGTCCAATTCTGAATTATATTGAGCTATTTGAAGCATTGTAGACTGAGATAGTGGCACTTCAGGGGCTTTACATTCAACTATTATAACAGGCTGTTTATCCCTATTAAAAACAACAATATCCGCTCGCTTTGATCTTGAATTATAGACTATTGGATATTCTGATGCTATAAGACCAATTGGAATTTTCTTATCCTCAATTAAATAGTGAATGGCATGCTGTCTAACCCACTCTTCAGGTGTCAACACTAATTCAATTTTACGAATTATACACCAAACAAATAACTGATTATTCTTTCGTTTTAATTTTAACGGAGCTTTTGGAAAATCTAAAGGTGTAATCATTTATTTCATTCCCATCAAAAGAAGTTCAATGTCCTTGTATTTCAAATCAAACACTTTTCCTAAAACTTCACTCGTTAAATGACCTTTATAAATGTAAACTCCTGATCTAAAGCCAGCATCTCGAGCAATAAACTCTTTGCACCCGCCATAATCTCCAATATTCATAAGAATTGGAGAGAAAATGTTAGACAAAGCGAAAGAAGCAGTTCTTGATACTCTAGAAGCTATATTTGGAACACAATAGTGGATTACATCATGCTTTTTGAATGTTGGATTGTTGTGCGTGGTTACACGAGAAGTTTCAAAGCAACCGCCTTGATCTATACTTACATCTATCAATACGGTACCAGGTTTCATATTCTGAATCATTTCTTCCGTTACAACACAAGGGGTTCTGCCTAATGGAGCTCTTAAGGCCCCAATAACAACATCTGCTCTCATTAATGCTTTTCCTAAAACTTTTGGCTGAATAACAGATGTATAAACACGAGTACCTAAATCATTTTGTAACCTTCTCAATTTAGATAGAGAATTATCAAATACTTTGACAGAAGCTCCTAACCCTAAAGCACTTCTAGAAGCGTATTCCCCAACCGTCCCTGCTCCAATTACAACAACTTCAGTAGGCTGAACTCCAGCAACACCACCCAGCATTAGTCCCTTACCATTATAGAAAGATGACAATAACTCTCCAGCAACTAACATCGCTGTTGTCCCTGCAATTTCTCCCATCGTTCGAACAACAGGAAAAACACCGCTATCGTCTCTAATATAATCCCATGCAACCGCTGTTATTTTTTTCTCCATTAATTTCTGAAGAATAATTTTGGGCTGAATAGAAATTTGAAGCGCTGAAATTAAAGTTTGATTACCCGGCATCATTTCGACCTCATCCTCATCTGGTGGGGCGACTTTGAAAATCAAATTACAAGAGAAAACTTCTTTTCTATCGTAACATATTTCCCCGCCAGCTTCGCTGTAGTCTTGATCTGTAAAATTAGACCCTTCACCACTATTGGTTTCAACAAGAACGCGATGACCGTTAGCAACAAGAAGAGATACAGTCTCAGGAACTAAAGCAACTCGCCTTTCTTGAAAAGAAATTTCTTTGGGCAAACCGATAAATAAACTACCCTTTTTTCGGGCTATTTCTAACATTTCTTCCTTCGGGAGCAAGCTTCCTTGCTGCATTAATTGCTTTAATATTTCTGGATCTGTAATCATAAATCAGTTATTAAGAATAGCCGTATACGAAGATAAGACGAAATGGTTTTAATTGAAAATTTATTTTCGGGAAAATCAGCCGTTAATCTGGTTCACTAAACAAATAATCTATAAAACTCTACTTTTTCCCTAAAAATGAAAGCCACAAAAAAAAACAAGAGAATAACCAAAATAGACATTAAATATTTCTTTTTATATGTTAGAAATATAGCTGGAACCAGACTAGCACATAGTATTACCGAAAAATTGATATTTACACTATTCATGAAATAAACGGTGTAAACTGGTATTAAAGATGAGTCCAAAAACTTAAAATCTGACCACAACTTCCATTGAGTAAATCCAATCATTGTTAAAATCAGAAAAATAAAGAAAATGTTAATGTACTTAAGTAATTGACTGGTTTGATAATTTTGGTGTTATCTATTAATACTGACATGGTTTTAATCGGTAATCATATTCAGAACTCGCACATCCCCTTCTCTCTTTATCGATACGTAGACTGTTTCTTCGGGTAGTAATCTTTCAATTTTATCAGGCCATTCTATAAAACAGAAATAATCTGAATAGAGCATCTCTTCAATCCCAATATCAAAAGCCTCTTCTTCACTTTCTATCCTATATAAATCAAAGTGGTGAATTTTCCCGAATCTTTCACTATCATAAATATTAACAAGAGAATAGGTCGGCGAACCTTCTAGCTCTTCAATACCCATAAAATTCAGAAGAGCAGATATAAAAGTTGTTTTACCACAACCCATTTCCGCCTTAAAAGCAAAAATCTTAGCATCACCAATCTCACCAAAGAATGCCTCCACTGCCCTTGGCAAGTCATCTAAAGATTTAATTCTAATTTCCATTATTTAGGTGACAAATCAACATAAGGAATTATTAACTCTTCTAAAGAAATTCCACCGTGTTGGAAAGTATCGTTGTAATAATGAACGAAATGATTATAGTTGTTCGGGTAAACGAAAAAATCTTGATCTCTTGCGAATACATATTCAGAATTGATACTTGTTTTAGGTAAAAATCCTTCCTGCGGATCTTTCACTTGAAAAACATCTTTATCCTTATAAGATAGACTGCGTCCTGTCTTATATCTCAAGTTAGTATTCGTTGATTTCTCTCCAACTATTTTTACCGGATTATTTACTCGAACTGTACCGTGATCAGTTGTAATTATTAACCTCTTTCCAGAGCTTGCAATTTTCTTAACAATATCATGAAGCGGAGAATGTTCAAACCAAGAAACTGTCAATGAACGATAAGCAGATTCATCTCCTGCCAACTCTTTAATCACCTCCATTTCAGTTCTAGCATGAGAAAGCATATCAACGAAATTATAAACAATAACGTTTAATTGATTGGATAATAATTGATTAAAGTTATCTGCTAATTTCTTACCAGCGGATAAGTTTGTTATTTTATTATAAGAGAACTTCGCATCCCTTTTCAAGTTCTTTAATTGAACTTCAAGCAATTCTTTTTCAAACATGTTTTTACCACCTTCATCCTCCTCTCCTTTCCAGAACTGGGGATGTTTTTTAGCAATATCAGAAGGCATCATCCCTGCAAAAAAGGCATTACGTGCATACTGGGTAGCAGTTGGCAGAATAGAATAAATCATTTCTTCTTCATTTACCTTGTAGTATTTGGCAAATATTGGCCTTAACATTTTCCATTGATCATAACGAAGGTTATCAATCACCAAGACAAACACGTCCTCTTCATCTAATTTTGGATTGATCTTATTTTTAAATAGAGTATGAACCATTTCTGGTGCTTCTTCTACTCCATTCAACCAGTTCAAATACTCATTTTCAATGAACTTAGAAAATTGCGTATTCGCTTCTTTCTTTTGCATTTCAAGGATTTCTTTCATTCCTTGATCCTCAATATCATTTAATTTCAATTCCCAATACACCAATTTATCATACACTTCAAACCACTCGTCTAGATCTAGACGACTATTCAATTGCATCCCTAATTCTCTGAACTCTTGTTGGTAATTAGAATTGGTCTTTTGAGAAACTAACTTACTCTTTTCAATTATTTTCTTAATCGAAAGTAAAATTTGATTTGGATTTACCGGTTTAATTAAGTAATCAGCGATGTTGCTCCCTATCGCCTCTTCCATAATATATTCCTCTTCACTTTTGGTAATCATAACAACAGGAACATGTGGCTTTTCTTGCTTTATTCTTGTTAAAGCTTCCAAACCCGTTATTCCAGGCATATTCTCATCTAAAAACACAATGTCAAAATCCTGTTCGCTACTTCTATCAACCGCTGTTGAGCCATTGTTAACCGCTACAACCTCATATCCTTTAGATTCAAGAAATAATATATGAGGCTTTAATAGATCAATTTCATCATCTGCCCAAAGGATTTTTATCTGCATGTGCGTATTATTTTATAGATTTGATATACTTACTTCTTCCAATTATTAAAAGTATGCAATTGAAACCAAAAGTCAACACGAATAACAAAAAGAAAATCTTTAACGACCCGGTCTACGGATTTATTTCAATTCCGAAGGAAATAATTTTCGATGTTATCGAACACCCCTACTTTCAAAGACTTAGAAGAATTAAGCAATTGGGGATGACCCACTTGGTATATCCTGGTGCTTTACATACTCGATTTCACCATGTAATTGGTGCGATGCACCTAATGTCTAAAGCTGTTGCTACCATTCGAAAAAAAGGCCATGTAATAACACCTATGGAGGAACAGGGTGTTTTATTGGCGATCCTTCTTCATGATATTGGTCACGGTCCGTTTAGTCATGCTTTAGAACATGATATTGTTTCAGGCGTGAGTCATGAAGATATTTCTGGTTTTTTTATTGAGCGTTTAAGCAAAGAATTTGACGGAGAGTTGGATGTCGCACTAAGCATTTTCGCAAACACATATCCTAAGCAGTTCTTGCATCAACTCGTTTCTAGTCAACTAGACATGGACAGAATGGATTACCTCAATAGAGACAGTTTTTATACTGGTGTGAACGAAGGGAAAATCGGGAGTGACCGAATCATTGAAATGATGGACGTGGAAAACGGAAATCTTGTCCTTGAAGAAAAAGGAATTTACTCGATCGAAAAATTTATTGTTTCAAGAAGATTGATGTATTGGCAAGTATACCTGCACAAAACTGTTGTAGCTTCTGAATTTATGCTTATCCATATTCTAAGGAGAGCAAAAGAATTGGTTTTAAATGGTAAGAATTTATTTGCTAGTCCAGCGTTAAAATATTTTATGCAAAATAAAATATCTGAAGAAGTCTTTAAAAATGACCAGAAAGCATTAGAAAACTTTGCTTTACTCGATGACTTCGATATTCTGGGAGCCATTAAGGTTTGGCAATTCTCAGATGATAAAGTTTTATCCAAATTATCAAAGCGACTTGTTAATCGAGATTTATTCAAAATAGAAATTTCTAAAACGCCTTTCTCTGAAGAAAAAATAAATGAGGTTCGAGAAGAGGTCCAGGCAAGGCTGAGTCTATCCGATTCCGAAGTCGATTATTTCGTTTATGCGGACAAGCTTCAGAATAATGCATACAATGAGCACAAGGAAAATATCAACCTTCTAATGAAAAATGGAAATATTATTGAATTATCGAAAGCTTCAGATAATTTGAATATATCTGCTCTATCTAAACCTGTAAAGAAGTATTTCTTAAGTTACCCTCGGAAATAAATTACTGACGACTCAACTTCCCTTCTTTCCAGTCCTTAATTAGTTTGGCCCAGGAATACGGGTTTAATAGATTATTGACCGGTAATTGTCCATTCGTATACAATTTAGTAGAACGCGCATTGTATGCTGTTCCATAACTCAAACTTGCATCAGTATCAAGTTTTGCAGCTACAAAGGCTAAACTTTCACCCGACAATTGACGCTGTGCTCTTCTAAGTGCATCATCATAAGGTTCCATCTCAACAAAGGCTCTTGCAAAATCTTCTCTCGAAGGCCAAGGATAAACTGTAACTTCAGGAATGTTCAATGTGTCCTCCCGTAACATATGAATTATTGAATATCTATTATCCGTTAAACTATCCGGTATTATATATGGTTCTGTTTTATGTCCATAATAAGAAAAGTACAATGTATCTCCGGGAAAAGCAACTGTAGAGAAAAAACCAAAGTAATCAGCGATTACTCCTTTTCTTTCTGTCTTATTAAATATTGTCGTGTATGGCAATGGCTCTAATGTCGATTCACTTATCGCAACTCCCGAAATCTGAATCATATTGGAGTCGGCCTTTAAATCGATCTCTTGCAATTGAGACGCTCCAATAAAAGGCATTAATAAAAAGAAAAAGAATAAAAATTTCATGATGATACAGTTTAACTTACAAGAATAGCGAATTTAATCAATTCTATCCGAGTATTTACATTTCTTTAACTTTTGAAATTGAATTCGATCCCATGAAGTTAATCTTGCTTAATCAATAGTACTTAAACGGATTATTATAATTACTTTTGCAAGAATTTATTCTCAAAAAAATAAGTTCATTATGTCTCTCTCAAATCTTATACAAGTCAAAGAAGGTCTTACTTATGATGACGTTCTTTTAGTCCCTGCGTATTCGCAAATACTTCCTAAGGATGTTAACTTGAAAAGCAAAATAACTCGCAACATTTCGGTCAATACACCAATTGTTTCTGCAGCTATGGATACTGTTACAGAATCAAGCCTAGCCATTGCAATTGCGCAACAAGGAGGTATTGGAGTTGTTCACAAAAACATGTCTATCGAAGCACAAGCTTTACAAGTTCGAAAAGTAAAACGCTCTGAAAGTGGAATGATTTTGGACCCAGTAACATTGCATATAAGTGCAAAGGTGTCTGACGCTCTTTCTCTTATGAAAGAGAATAAAATTGGCGGGATACCAGTTATCAGTGAAGATAGAATACTACAAGGTATTGTTACAAACAGAGATTTACGATTTGAAAAGAATCAACAAAGGCCGATTACCGAAGTAATGACAAGTAAAGACATCATTACAACTTCGGAAAATACAGACCTAGCCAAGGCCGAACATATTCTCCAAGAAAATAAAATTGAAAAATTACCCGTTGTTGATTCAAACAACAAGTTAATAGGTTTAATAACATTTAGAGATATCATAAAAGTAAAAGAGCACCCAAACTCTTGTAAGGACCAATATGGTCGTCTGAGAGTTGCTGCTGCAGTTGGTGTTACTAGCGATACGATTGAACGCGCAACAGCCTTGGTTAATGCTGGAGTTGATGCTATTGTTATTGATACTGCTCATGGACATACGGAAGGTGTTGTTAGCAAATTAAAAGAAGTAAAAGCAAAACATCCTGAATTAGATGTTATTGTTGGAAATGTTGCAACTGGAGCGGCTGCGAAATTTTTGGCAGATGCTGGTGCCGATGCTGTAAAAGTTGGTATTGGCCCGGGATCAATTTGCACGACAAGAATCATAGCAGGAGTTGGAGTCCCTCAGTTAACAGCTATTAATGATGTTGCTCTCGCTTTAGAAGGAACGGGAGTTCCAGTAATTGCTGATGGAGGTATCCGCTATACAGGTGATATCGTCAAAGCTATCGCGGCAGGAGCTGATACTGTAATGGTTGGTTCGATGTTTGCAGGAGTAGAAGAATCTCCAGGAGAAACAATTATTTTTCAAGGTAGAAAATTTAAAACATACCGTGGAATGGGATCTTTAGAAGCAATGCAAAAAGGTTCAAAAGATAGATACTTTCAAGACAACGAAGATGATGTCAAGAAATTAGTCCCAGAAGGAATTTCGGGACGCGTGCCTTACAAAGGAAACTTAAACGAAGTAATGTATCAAGTAATCGGAGGTTTAAGATCTGGAATGGGATATTGTGGAACGCCGACAATAGATAAACTTAAAGGTGCTGAGTTTATTCGAATTACAAGTGCAGGTTTTTTAGAAAGCCATCCACATGATGTAACAATTACAAGAGAAGCACCAAACTATAGTATCAAGTAATACTACTTGATATAGTTATTGGTTTAAATTATATTTGACATCCATTAAAATACTAAAAGAATGCTTAAAACTATTGCCCTGTTTATTGCTATTGTTTCAACAACAGCTACTATGGCCCAAAATGACCCTGTCATTTTAACAATTAACGATTCTGACATTACAAAATCAGAATTTCTTCAAATTTATCTAAAGAATAATAACGATCCAAAATACGACAAAGCCACACTGGATGAGTACATGACGTTGTTTACAAAGTTTAAATTGAAAGTTGCGGAAGCTGAAGCGCTTGGCTATGACACTATTCCAAAACTAATGAATGAATTAGCTGGGTACAGAAAGCAATTAGCTCTTCCTTATTTAGTTGACTCCGTTCAAAACAAGAGTCTAATTGAAGAGGCGTATTACAGAACGAAAAATGAAGTTAGAGCTTCGCATATATTAATTAAAGTATCTCAAAATGCAGCTGCTGCTGACACACTTAAAGCATACAATAGATTGATGGCTTTAAGGGAACGAATTGAAAATGGTGAAGACTTCGCCATGGTTGCTTCGGGAAAAGGTGGTTCAGAAGATCCATCAGCAGTGAGTAATGGAGGTGATTTAGGTTTTTTCAACGCTTTTCAAATGGTGTACCCTTTTGAGCAGGCAGCATACACAACCAAAGTAGGAGAAGTTTCTAATCCTTTTAGAACACGTTTTGGTTATCACATTGTAAAAGTTACTGAAAACCGCCCTGCAAGAGGAACAATTGAGTCTTCGCACATCATGGTTGCGACATCAAAAAATGGATCAACAGAAGGAACACGAGAGTCTGAATTAAAAATCAATGAGATATATGGACTTCTTAAAAATGGTGAAAATTTCGAAGAATTAGTTGCTAAATATTCTGATGACCCTTCTTCTAATAAAAAAGATGGAGTTCTTCCTACATTCGGCACGGGAACAACAACCCGTATGGTACCAGAATTTGAAGATGCCGCATTTTCATTAAAAAACGACGGTGATTTCAGTGCTCCAATTAAAACGACTTATGGCTATCATATAGTAAAGAGAATTCACTGGGAAGATGTTCCTTCATTCGAATTAATGAAAAAAGGACTAGAAAGTAAGGTAACAAAAGATGAGCGATCTAAAACGACCCAAAATTCATTTGTAAACAAATTAAAGAAGGAATACAAATACAAAAATGTGAGTAAAAAGGGACTGAAGTGGTTTCACCAAAACCTAGATTCTACATACTTCAAAGGTAAATTCGATCCTAATTCTTTGACTGAAAACAAGAAATTATTCATTATGGATAAGAAGAGCTTCACACAACAATCTTTTGCAAACTACATCTCTTCTCAATACAGAACTTATTCAATAGAACCACTTCCAAGCGCAATTAATAAATTATACCAAGATTGGGAGAAAAACACAATATTAAACTACGAAGAGTCTAAATTAGCTGGTAAATACCCAGCATATAAAGCTTTAATTACAGAATATCATGATGGAATTTTGTTGTATGAAATTATGTCAGATAAAGTTTGGAACAAAGCAATGATTGATACAATTGGTTTAAAGAATTACTTCGAAGCGAATGAAGGAAACTATTTGTGGGGAAAGAGAATTGACTCTGATGTTTTCGAATGCTACTCAAAAGAAGACGCATTAAAAACGTACGACTTATTATTAAACGATACAATTTCGTCAAAAGAAGTGACTAGCACAATTAACGGTGAGTCAGAGCTTAAAATCAGACATCGCTCAGGTAAATTTGACCTAGATAAAACACCTTATTTAAAAAACAAAACCTTCTCAAAAGGCCTTAATAAGCCATTTGAAGTTGATGGTAAATTCTACGTTCTTAAAGTAAACGAAATCCTTGACCCATCGCAAAAAGCATTTTCGGAATCAAAAGGAGCTGCGACTTCTGATTATCAAAATCATCTTGAAGAAGAATGGCTGAATGAACTTCGCAAGAAACATTCAATAAAAATAAATTCTGAAGAACTGTATTCTATTGGTCAATAGATTAAACATACATTTTAAACAGGTCAACTTATCGGTTGGCCTGTTTTGCCTTTTCATACTTTCTAGTTGCAATTCTAACAACCCAATTATAGCCAGTGTAGGGGATTCTGATTTAACTGAAAGCGAGCTTTATTCAATGCTCAGTAATGAGGGAGTTAGTTCAACGGATAGTACTCAATATTACCTAGCAATCGATAGATGGATCGAAAATGAAGCATTCCTACAATCGTTGCAAAATGCAGATGAGGAAGAATACTTGAAAATTAAAAGTAGAGCTAGTTTTTACGCTGGCACTTTAGCCCGATTCTTTATCGAAGAAAATCAGCTCAGAAATGAACTTGATACGATCGTTCAAATTGAAGAAATTGAAACCTACTACAATGAGCATAAGCAAGAATTCATTCTTCATGATTATATCGTCAAGGCACTTTATCTAAAAATACCCAAAGAAATAGATTTTAAATCCGATAATGTCCATCGCAGCTTCTTGTTAAAAAATGATAAAGACCTTTCAGAAATAAATTCTTATGCTAAACTTTACGCTGAGAATTATTATTTCAACGATTCAACTTGGATTTTCTTTAACGATGTTGCTAAAGAAATTCCAATTACCAAATACAATGTTGATAACATTGTATTGAACAGATCGAAAACTTACTTCTCAGATGATAACTTTACGTACTTTTTGAACATTATAGATTTTAAGCTTAAAAACGAAGCTCCTCCTATTGATTTTCTTAAAGACAAAATTAAATCTACCATTCTAACGCACAGAATGCACGAATTAAAAATAGAAAATGAATCAAAATTGATTCAAAGAATAAAAGATGAAAATGAAATTAACATTAGCCTTTAGCATAGTATTACTTAGTTGGTCAAACGTATTTGGGCAAGGTAAAACAATCGATAAAATCGTCGCTCAAATTGGAGATAACGTTGTGTTACTCTCCGATATTCAGTCTCAAAAACTTCAGGCATTGCAAGGAGGCGTTACATTAACTCCAGAAATTGATTGTCAAATCTTAGAAGAATTGATGTTCCAATATTTGTTACTCAACCAGGCTGAATTAGATAGTATTGTTGTTTCTGATGAGCAAGTTGACGCAGAAATGGAAAGTAAAATACGTGTCATTGAACAACAAATTGGAAGTCGTGAGAAACTGGAAGAATTCTATGGGAAATCGGTGAATCAAATAAAAAGAGAGTTTCGACCAATTATCAAAGACCAATTATTATCTAGAGAAATGGAACGTCAATTGACCAGCGTAATTTCTGTTTCTCCAAAAGATGTTGAACGCTTTTACAACGCATTGCCAATGGATAGTATTCCATTGATAAATTCTCAATTGAGCTTTCAACAAATTGTAGTTTATCCTGAGGTTACTTTATCTGATAAAGAAAGAGCATTTAAGCAACTTGATGAAATTAGAAATGGAATTGTTCGCGAAGGGAAATCTTTTGGTACTCAGGCAAGAATTCACTCTATGGATCCAGGAAGCGCTTCGAAAGGAGGAGAAATAAAAGCAACGAGAGGAATGATGGTTCCTCAATTCGAAGCATCGGTATTCAGTCTATCAGTTGGTGATGTGTCAGAAGTTTTTGAATCTACTTATGGATATCACATTTTGAAACTCATTGACCGAAAAGGTGACAACTATACCTGTCAGCATATATTAATTATTCCAAATTTTGAAAATTCTTCACTTGAAGCCGCGGCAATTAGAGTTGATTCATGCTTTCAATTATTAAAACAAGGAAAAATTACTTGGAATGAAGCTGTAGTCAAATTTTCAAATGATGAAGCTACCATGCAAAACCAGGGGGTGATAACCAATCCAATTACTGGAGAACAAACATGGGACATGGAAGATTTAAATCAAGTTGATCAACAAATATACATTCTGACCAACTCAATGGAAAAGGGTGATATATCAGAGCCAAACCTGTATACTAATTTGATGGAAAGAAAGCAAGGTGTTCGAATAGTTCGTCTTATGGAAAGAACATCACCGCATAGAGCCAACTTAACAGATGATTACACTTTGGTGCAAAGAGCCACTCAAAATGAGAAACGTGGTGAAGTTCTTCAAAAATGGACAGAAGCCAAGATTAAAAATGCATACATTAAAATTGATAAAGAGTACCAAAATTGTGAATTCAGAAATGAGTGGATTTCACAATAATTGTATCTTAGGGCAACAAAATTATTCTTTAATATGTCAGACAAACAAGAAATTGATCAATTAGTACAAAGCTTTCAGAAGCTTAAGACTGAAATTCATAAAGTAATCGTTGGTCAAGAAGAAGTTGTTGACCAAGTACTCATATCCATTTTTTCAAGAGGTCATTGTCTGCTTATTGGTGTTCCTGGCCTTGCTAAAACACTTTTGGTAAATACCATTTCTGATTGTTTAGGATTAAGTTTTAACCGAGTTCAATTTACACCTGACTTAATGCCTTCTGACATTATTGGTTCAGAGATTCTTGATGAGAATAAAAATTTTAAATTTTTAAAAGGTCCTATTTTTTCAAATATCATTCTTGCCGATGAAATAAATAGAACACCTCCAAAAACACAATCTGCTCTACTCGAGGCAATGCAAGAGCGAAAAGTAACAGCCGCAGGTGTTTCTTATGACTTACCTGCTCCATTTTTTGTTTTAGCGACACAAAACCCAATTGAACAAGAAGGAACTTATCCTTTACCTGAAGCACAATTAGACCGTTTTATGTTCAACGTTTGGGTAGATTACCCAACCCTTGAAGAAGAGTTAGCAATTGTCAAATCGACTACGTCAGATCAAAAAGCATCTCTAAATGAAGTTGTATCAAGTGATGACATCATCAAGTATCAAGAATTAATTAGAAGAATACCAGTTGCCGATAATGTCCTAGAATACGCGGTAAAATTAGTAGCTAAAACAAGAGTTAAAAACGAATTGACTCCTCAATTAACAAAAGATTTTATCACATGGGGTGCAGGCCCAAGAGCATCTCAATATTTAATAATTGGAGCGAAATGCCACGCTGCTTTGAATGGGAAATACTCCCCAGACATTGAAGATGTAAAAGCGGTTGCTAAACCGATTCTTCGCCATAGAATCGTCCGAAATTATAGGGCAGAAGCGGAAGGATATTCCATGGATAGAATTATTGACGAACTTCTTTAAATCTACGTTTAAATCCCCCAATTAGTAGGATAAATTTCATTTTCTACCCGATAAAACATTTGTTAATTCATTAATGTTTCATTAATTTCGTGCACGATTGATACTACCAATCAACACTAATTATACTTATTAATGAAAATTACTACTCTACTCCTGCTTGGCTTGTTGGCTTCAAACTTTAGCTTTAGTCAAACATTTTCTTACTCATTTTCTGGTGAATTGAATGCTTCGAAAATTGTGAAAATCGAAAAAAAATGTAAAACCATTGCAAGTGTCGCAAACGCTAAATTCAAATACAAGGAAGATTCTGAACGAGGAGAGCTAATTTTAATTCTAGAAAAAAATCAAAAATCGCTTCGATCAGAAGCTGATAATCAATTCTCTCCTTCCGATATTAAGACAATTATGATTGACAATAATTTGTCTCCAATTTCATTTAGAAAAATTTCCGAATAACATTCATAAACATGAAGAACACAATTCTAGCGACATTGATCGCTACTCTATTTTCATTTTCCTATTTTGCACAATCAGATGGTTGCACCGCTGCAGATGTTATTGCCATTTCAGCTGACTGTCTGTTTCCGACACCAGGAACAACTACTGGAGCAACTCAAACCATAACTGGATGCACAGGAACTGCTGATGATGATGTATGGTATCAATTTGTAGCAACTTCAACATCTCATCAAATTATAGTTACACCTATATCAGGATTTGACCCTGTTGTTCAATTATTTTCTGGTGGGTGTGGAACGTTACTGTCACTTGTTTGTAAAGACTCTGGGGCTGATGGAATTGAAGAAATCATTAATTATAATGGATTAACAATTGGAGTGACTTATAGAATACGAATATATGACTATTCCATAGGTTCTGGAACAGGAGATTTTACCATTTGTGTCAAAACACAACCAGCTGCACCATCAAATGACATTTGTAGCGCCCCTAACAGTCTAACTGTTAATTCAAGTTGTATCTATACTAACGCGACAACTGAAGGTGCTTCACAAAGCTATGCAGGATGCTCTGGTAACGCTGATGATGATGTTTGGTTTAGTTTTGTTGCATCTAATTCGTTACAAAATATAACCGTCCATCCTTTAGATAATTTAGATTTAGTTTTTCAAGTGTATGAAGGAACTTGTGGCAGTCTCACATCCTTAGGATGCATTGACAATACCTTTACCTCTCAAGATGAGCAATCTGATATTGTAGGTTTAATACCGGGACAGACTTACCTTGTTCGTGTTTATGATTATTATAGCGGAACGACAGGAGATTTTCAAATTTGCATTACCGGAGACCCTACTCCTACTCCATCGAATGATGACCCATGTAACGCCATTCAATTACCAGCAGTTACAGCAACATGTCAATATTCTCAATTTACAACTGTAGGGGCAACAGCCTCTCTAGGCGCCCCAACTCCATCGTCATGTGCTGGAGGAAGCGGAGCCGCGATTGGTGGATTCTCAGCAACTACCCAAGATATTTGGTTTAGTGTTACAGTGCCGTCCTCAGGAAATTTAGACATTACACCACAGCCTAATGGAGCTGCAGGGGCAATAACGGACGGAGTTATGGTTCTTTATTCTGGAACTTGTTCAAGTTTAACTCAAATTACTTGTTCTGACGATCACAATTACCCGGGAGCCGCAAACGATCTTCTGCCATTAATTTCTGAAACAGGATTGGTTCCAGGATCAACTGTATATGTTCGATATTTTGGATTTGGATCAAGCGTTGGAACTTTTGGAATTTGTGCATCAACAACAACGAATGATGATTGTGCTAATGCACTCTACATATGCGATATTAATGGATATAGCGCGTCTACAAGTGGATCCTATACACCTGATAGGCCAGACAATATGTTTGCGAATAATGAAACAGCTAGTGGTATAAATCAACCTGATGGAGTTAATACTGGAGGATTATTTGGACAACCGGGGCCATGGGGAACTGGCAGTCCGCTATTTGATGTAGTCATAGATAATAACAGTTGGGTGAAATTTACAGCCTCTGCAACTTCAGCAACTTTAACTGTAAGTATTTTTGATTGTTGGGTTGGAAATTATCCTCTTGGAGGCATTCAAATGCAAATTTTTGAAGCCAACGATTGTATGAACTTTGTGCCTGTATCTAACTATGAAGAAAGTAGTACAGGGTTTGTAATTACTGCAAACGGCTTAACCATTGGAAATGATTATTATTTAATGGTAGATGGTTTTGGTGGTGACATCTGTAATTACACAATTACAGCTGATTCAGGAGTTCAATTTCCTGAAATAGAGCCCGTTGCTCCCGTTTGTGAAGGTAGCACAGTAACTTTGACCGCTCCTCCTGGCGCAACATCATACCTATGGGCACATTCTGGTGAAGTATCTCCGATTGTAAATGTTACTCCGGGTACCTCACAAAATTACTCATGTGAAGTGACTGGACTTTGTGATTACAAGCAGACCTTAGATGTTTTTGTGGAAGTCATCCAAAACCCGACAGTGACTATCACCAATGGAACGAACATATCAATATGCAGTGGAGATAATGTTGATTTGACCGCAATAGGAGCTTCAACATATATATGGTCAACAACTCAAAACGGAGATGTAATTAATGTTTCACCTACCACATTAACAAATTATACTGTTACTGGTACCTTAAATGGCTGCTCAGATGATGCTGTTATTAGTGTAGGTATCAATCTAGATCCTACTCTTTCTGCCACCCCTTCTTCAATTGATGCTGATTGCGGTGCATCCAACGGTGCTTTGAACGGAGCAGTGGCTATTGGTGCTGCTACTCTAACCTATTCATGGTCTGATGGAATTTCTGTTATTGGCTCTTCAGCCAATTTACCAGGAATTCCCGCAGGAGATTATTACTTAACAGTAACAGATGGAAATACATGTTCTGATATATTTGGACCATTTAACGTCTCAAACCCTGGCGCACCTGTGGCTCCATCTATTACAGTAGATGACTCTTCTCCGTGTGTTAATGGCTCTATTCAATTAACGGCAGCAGGAGATGGAAGTGCTACTTTTTCTTGGTCTGGTCCAAATGGATTTACTGCGAATAGCGCAACCATAAACATCACAAACATAACAATTGCTGAAGGCGGCAACTATTGTGTTTCTCAAACTGTTGCTGGTTGTACCGGTCCTTCAACTTGTGAATCTATTGTTGTTGACCCATTACCAACAATTAATATCACTGCTCTCAATGATGACTCTACCATTTGCTTGAACTCGGATTTCACTTTAACAGCAACGGGAGCGCAAGATTATATATGGTCGGGACCAAACGGTTTTACAAGTACTCAAGATGTAGCTTCTGTATCCAATGTTTCCTCTGCTAATGACGGCATTTATTCTGTTACTGGAACGGATCTAAATGGATGTGTAAGCACAGGTAGTATTCCAGTTTCAATCCTCTCACTTCCGGTTATTGACTTACAAGCCAATGATTCAAATTCAACTTATTGTAATGGTTTTATTGCAATATTGAGTGCTTCAGGAGCTGGAACTTACAATTGGACTGGACCAGATAATTACTCAGCATCTAGCGATTCTGCTATTGTACTAAATCTTTCAGCGAATTCTGAAGGATATTATGTTGCAGAAGGGATTGATAGCGAGGGATGTATAAATAGCGATAGTATTTTCGTATCTGTCGTTACAGATGTGCCTGCTTTTGCACCAGCTGACACATCTCTTTGCCCAGGAGAAAAATTAATGCTCTATGGAAGTGGAGGGGTAAACTATAGCTGGACTGGACCCAATGGTTTTTATTCAGAAGATCAAAATCCTGTGATTTCAAACGACCTAGCATTCTCAGATGCTGGATGGTATACATTAACTACAATTGATACGGATGGTTGCTTAGGTTATGACTCAACCTACCTCGATGTTACCAATGATGCAAATTGCCTTCGTATTCCAAATTTATTAACACCTAATTTTGATGGACAAAATGATGAATGGGAAATTTACGGTTTAGACAATTTTGAAAATGCCGAAGTGTCAATATTCAATCGATGGGGTAACTTAATTTATTACTCTTCACCGTATGACAATAATTGGATTGGAGAGGTCAATAAGGGAGCCACTATAGAAAAAGATGGGATAGTACCAGCAGGAACTTATTTCTATATTATTCAGTTGAACGAGAATATTGATTCAGAAAATGATCTATTCAAAGGTTATATCGAAGTAGAATATTAAGCTAAATAAAATGAAAAAAAAACTTACCATAGTTTTAGCCATACTGTTCAGTTTTCAGGCTAATGCCCAGCAAGATGAACAAATGTCATTGTACATGTACAACAAGCTCTATTTCAACCCAGCATACGCTGGCTCAAGGGACGCTATTAGTGCCATTGCTATTGCCAGATTTCAATGGGTTAATTTTGACGGCGCTCCCAACACGCAATGGTTTAGTATCCACACACCTATTTTACAAAAATCAATGGGGATAGGAGCTCATTTGGTCAATGATAGAATTGGAAATCGCACTAGAACATCAGTCTTTGGAGATGTCAATGGAAGTATCGCTCTGAACAACAAAACAAGTCGATTGTCAATCGGTCTTTCAGGGGGGATAGACATTCTTGGGTATGATTTCTCTTCCGTTATTGTAAACGATCAAAACGATCCTTATTTCGGTGAAGTTTATAGTGAAACTAAACCAAATGTTGGAGCCGGTCTATACTATTATAACGACAAACACTTCTTTGGAATATCTTCACCTAGAATCTTAGAAGCTTCATCAAATGTGCTTGATTCTATCTCAACAAAACTAAACGCACGTCACTTTTTCATCACGGGAGGATATGTATTCAAACTTAACAGTGTTTTAAAACTGCACCCGTCAGCTTTAATTAAATACACGCCCTACTCCCCTATTACAGCTGATGTCAACGTAAGCTTATTGATGTATGAGAAAATGTGGGCAGGAGTAATGTATCGCTTTCATGAAGCTATGGGCATTAATCTAGTTTATAACATTAAGGAAAAATTAAGTGTCGGCTACGTGTATGACTTCCCCATAAATGGGCTAAGAACATACCAAAATGGGTCACATGAAATTTTTCTTAGATATGATTTCAAGCCGAAAAAAGCAGTTTATACATCACCTCGATACTTTTAATACATGAAAAATATTTTTGTAATTATTTGCGTTTTATTTGCTTCCAATTCTATTGGGCAACTCAAACAAAAAACAGCAGACAAACTATTTGACAACTTGGAATATTTCAAATGTGTTGAGATGTATTCTGAATTAGCAGATAGGGCTATTGCTGGAAAAAAGAAGGGCAATTGGGACAACTTAAATAAAGCAGCAGTTTCTAATTACCACCTTTTTAGAATGAAAGATGCTGCGCATTATTATGAATTACTTCATTCTAAAAACAAGCTCAACGAAGAAGATCGAATGCATTACATCGAAGCTTTAAGATTCACTGAGAAATATGGAAAAAGTCAAGAGATCGCTCGAGAAAGTACAAACCTATTTCCAAAGAATTCATATTTCTCGACAATTCATGCAAACAAGGATCAATTCAATGCCTTATTTTCAGACTCCGCATTTTACAGATTAAAAGAGGCTTCAGTTAATTCTGGGAGAGGAGATTTTGCTGCTGTTTATTACCAAAACTCTATCGTTTATGCTTCTAAAAGCAGAAACACAGGTTTTATTACTCCCAAATATGGTTGGGATAATGATTACTATTTAAATATTATGCAATCTAATTTTGGAACTGATTCCATTTTAGAATCTCCAACAATGTTGAAGCATCAATTCATCTCTAAAGCCCATGATGGCCCTGTAGCTTTCAATTCTGATGGAACAGAAATGATCATTACTAAAAACACATTAGGAAAGAAAAATGGTAAAGAAGTAATCGTGCTTTCTATCTATTTCTCAAAAATGGAGAATGGAGAGTGGAGCGAATTAAAACCATTTGAATTCAACAATAAAGCATACAATGTTGGACACGGAGTTCTCAGTAAGGACGGTCAGCAACTATATTTTGTTTCTGATAAACCGGGAGGGTATGGAGAAGCAGATATATACGTATGTAGCAAAGCTGGTAACGGATGGTCTGAGCCGACCAATCTTGGTGAAAATATTAATACTGAGCAAAATGAAATGTTTCCTTTTGTGCAAGAGGGGGTTTTATATTTTGCTTCTGCCGGACATTACGGACTCGGAGGGCTTGATATATTCGAAGCGAAAAAAGATGGCTCTAGCCAGCCGAAAAATGTCGGCTACCCAGTTAATTCGTCCAACGATGATTTTGCTTTAATTTTTGATAAAACTGGAAAAATAGGATATTTATCCAGTAATAGAGAAGAAAACGTTGATCGAATTTATCATGTCAACAAGCGAAAGCTGAACATTGATTTAATTGTAGATGTTTTTGAAAAGTATGAGTCTTTAGAGCCTCTTGCTAATCAAATGGTTACTATCAAAAATATGACAACTCAACAAGTTGACTCTATTGAAACGAATGATCAAGGTCAATTAGAAACGTCAATAGCTATTAATAATGAATATCGCATTTATACCCAAAAAAATGAGTTCATCTTGTTAAAAGAGGCTTCTCTTAATACTGAGAACATAAGAAAAGACACAGTTTTCAAAAGGGGCTTGGTCTTAAAACCAACAACTATGATTATTCATGTTCGAGTTGTTGAAAAAGGATCTCGAAAAGTTATTCCAATGGCAACGACAACTATATCAGACTATAATTTAGGAACAGATACTACACTGATCACAAACAGCGAAGGGATCATTAGCCTAGTTGTTGATCGAAATAAGGTATTATGGGCACATGGAGCTAAAAAAGGATTCATTGATGGTGATGTATCGTTTAATACAACAAATGAAAACGATAAAGTTTTTGACATTGAACTTGCTCTATCCCCTATTCGAAAAGGAGAAAAGTTTAAATTAGAGAATATATTTTATGACCTAAATAAATCTACTTTAAGAGAAAAAAGCATGAAGTCATTGGATAAATTAGCAGATTTCCTTTTAAAAAATGATCTGAAAATTGAATTAAGTGCGCATACTGATTCAAGAGGTAGTAATTCATACAACCAGCGCTTATCTCAAGCTAGAGCCCAAAGTTGTGTTAATTATCTCAAGAAAAAAGGCGTACTAAGTAAGAATATTAGAGCAAAGGGGTACGGAGAATACAAGCTTATCAACCGCTGTAAAAATGGTGTCAAATGTTCTGAAGAAGAACATCAGGATAACAGAAGAACAGAAGTTCAGATTCTTGAAGTCAATTAGTAAAACAAGGGCTTTTAAAAAATAAAAGCCCTTGTAGATTGTTAACTGAAGCTTCAGGTAACAAGATTAGGATTGCTGAGGTGATCTGTTTTCCATTGGCTGAAAATGAATTCAACGATATTCGCACGGCCTAACATCCTGCCTCTGAGACTCTCCTTAATATAAAATTTTAAGCTTCAAAGTTGTCCACAAGGGCTCCTTCTTCCGAAGTCAATACCATATCCAATCTATATTGGTTGTATCATATATCGAAGGTATGAAATTTATATTAGCCATTCAAATTAAATTCTCTGAAAAAGAGTAAATTCGTTTCATCAATAAATGACCATGATCGTATTAATTAAGAAAATTTTATTCAAGTTATTAAGTCAAAGGATGTATTTAAAAACCTTACAAAGAGGTTTTTATTTTCTTTACAATATTGGCGCATTAAAAAAAGATGTTCGATTTAAATACCATTATATGATCCAAGAAATTATTGAACCAAATTATAACATTATAGATATTGGTGCAAATTTGGGTTATTTCTCGAAGAATTTTGCAAAGCTAACCCCTCAAGGTCGATTATTATCTATTGAGCCCGTCAAACCTTTTTTTGATGCATTATCATCTCTTTTGGGTCGATATAAGCATGCTAAAGTAGTTAACTATGCGCTAGGAAATGAAAGAGGATCTATCACAATGGTCCTGCCAGAGTCTAATGGAATGATCAGAACCGGCTTGCCACATATTGCAGAATCGGAAGAGGAGAAAAAACAACACAAAACGCATGAAGTCGAAATTGTAAAAGGCAGTTCCCTACTCTCTGATTTTGAAAAAATCGATTATATTAAATGTGACATTGAAGGTTATGAAGTCATCGTCTTTAATGAAATAAAAGAAATATTAGCCAAACATACACCAATGGTCCAAATTGAAATTGGTCCAGAGAATGAAGCTCCAATGTTTGATTTATTTGAGAATCTAGGATATAATCAATACGGAATTTCCAATTTCAAAATTGTCAAAGAATTCAATCGTAAACAGAAAGAACAAGGTGATTTCTTGTTTGTTGCTAAAGATAAAACTATAGCATTCGAAGACAAAATGCGCTCTAAAGGATTATTGAAATAAAAATTTATTCTATTTTTCAAGAAGGTAGTTTCAATGTATTCAATGTTAATTTTTTACCGAATCCTCCTTGAAATTAACCATTTGTTCCATTCCTTTGATATTGATATCGCGCTGAGGAAAAGGAATCGACAATCCACTTTCGTTCAACTTACCATAAACAGCGCGTCGAAGATCTGATTTCACATCGTCAATTCTAAACGTATTGTTTGACCAGAAAATCATGTCAAAGTTCAATGCTGATTCTCCGAAGTCACTGAACCTAACGAATGATTTAGGTTTATTGAGAACTTCTTTGTTTTCTGCCATAGCTTCCTCTAAACATTTAAACACCAACTCTACGTCAGAGCTATATGCTAAGCTCACTCGGACTTGAAATCGTACAGCATTTGTATCGTGTGACCAATTAATTACCTTCTCAACAATGAATCTGGAATTAGGTATAATAATAGTCACGTCATCCTGCGTCAAGATCTCTGAACTTCTAAGATTAATTTCGACTACCTTTCCCTTTTCACCATCAACAGCAATAATGTCTCCAATTTTAATCGTCCCTTCAAAAAGCAAGAATAATCCTGAAATAAAATCTTTAAATATATTTTGTAGACCAAGACCAAGACCAACCAATAAAGCTGTTGACCCCAATAAAAGAGGAGTTATTTTAACTCCAATTACTTCTAAGAGTATAAAAAAACTAATCATCCAAATAACGTATTTGGTGATTAGATAGAATGTCATTCTTCGTTTCTCGTCAATCTTATCTATGATGAAACGAGGTTTAAGAATTGCTCTTTTAAGAAGAGAAACAACCAAAATTGTAACAGAACAAACGAAAATGCCGATTAAGAGATTTCCGACCAGCAATTTAAATGTTCCTAATTCAAATAATTCGTAATTAATAAAGTCGTCCCAATTCATTATACAAAGATGCGGTTAATCGCTTTAATTTAAAAGATTAAAACGTTATATTCGCCCATACAAATTAATAAGAATGGCAAATACATCAGATATTAAAAACGGATTGTGCATCAATCACAACGGGAAATTGGCTCAAATCATAGAGTTTCAACATGTGAAACCAGGCAAAGGACCTGCATTTGTGCGTACTAAGATGCGTCAAATTGAATCTGGTAAAGTTTTAGACTTCACATTTTCTGCCGGACATAAAATTGAAATAGTTAGAATTGAAAATAGAGAATACCAATACTTGTATAAAGAGGGTGATTCTTTTGTATTTATGAATCAAAAAGATTTTGAACAGGTCAATATTCCTGCTACTATGGTTGATAAACAAGACTTTCTAGAAGAAGGAATGGTTTGTAATATCTTATTTCATGCTGAAGAAGAATTACCATTAGTCTTGGAATTACCAATGCACATTATTTCTGAAGTAACTTATACTGAACCAGGAATTAAAGGAGATACAGCAACAAACACGATGAAACCGGCAACAATTGCAACAGGTGCTGAAATTAGAGTTCCACTTTTCATTGATACCGGAGAAGTTATAAAAATTGACACGAGAACAGGCGTATATGTTGAACGGGTAAAAAAATAATTCGAAAAGAAAAAAAAAGGAAGCTCTAGAGCTTCCTTTTTTTTTGTTAACACAACTTGTAAACCATGGATATGGTCAAAACATATTAAATTCCAACCTCAAACATCGTAGGATTAATTACTCTATCCAATCCTGATAATGAAGCTCCATCGTAATAAAATGTTTTGTGTTTTCTTACTTCTTTCGGAATGTATTTACGAGAATAATTTCTATCGTGAATGCAAGCAATATAAAAGACTCATGCATTTTATATTGCTTGCATTGACTTTTAGGATATAAACTGAACAAATTATCTGAAAGCAATCTCTTGACTCCCTTAAGTGAATAACTGCCAGCCTTCAGATATTTTCTCTTTCGCCATTCAACCAATAACAGAATTTTAAAAAAGTTATTATTTTAAATTATATTGTTGGATGAAACTATTACTACTACTCTTCCCTTTTCTTTTATTGAATATCTGCTTTTCACAAGTCAACTCTTCAATTCAGCACGATGGGGAAAATCGGACATTTGTTTACTATACTCCTTCAGAATGGGATCAAAGCCAACAACTTCCAATTTTATTTGTTCTTCATGGATTAACCCAAACAGGTAATGGCTTAATGGGAATTACTGGATTTAATGACATAGCTGAGGCAAATAATTTTATTGTGTGTTATCCCGATGGTATTAATAATGCTTGGAATGCAAATATGAACTTAACAATATCATCCGCAGATGATATTGGTTTCATAGAGGCATTGACAATGTATTTTCAATCGGAACTAAATACAAATCCATTGAAGCAATATTTAAGTGGTTTTTCAAACGGAGGTTATATGATTAATAAAATTGCCTGTGAATCTAGTATTTGCTACGCAGGTGTTGCTTCGGTTTCTGGAAATATGACGGATACGGTGTACAACAGTTGTAATCCGACTCATCCAACATCTATTCTTCATATTCATGGAACGCTAGATCCAGTTGTAGCATATAGTGGAAGTCCAACCACTGGCGTTTCAGTAGATGCATCGATGGAAAAATGGCGAGGACTATTAAATTGTGATGTTACTCCTACTTCAGTGGCAATGGCAAACCCTAACTTTTTAGACTTCTCCTCTCCAGAACGAATAACTTATGCCAATTGCGACAAGGAACTCGAATTAATTAAGATAACCGGAGGTGGACATCAATGGCCTGGGATAGCAACTTTAATTGGTGGATTAGGAAATATAAATATGGACTTTTACTCTCCTCAAGTGATTTGGGAATTTTTAGATGGAAAATCGTGTCCATCTTCAGCAGGCATAGGGTCTATTGAACAAAATCAAATTAAAATGTACCCTAACCCTATCAAAGACATACTTGTAATCGAAAGCAGCCAGGTTATTAAAACTGCTACCATCTTTAATTTAACGGGAGAGAAAATGGTCAATTATGAAGTTAATGCAAAACAAAAAACGCTTGATATTTCAAGCTTATCTAGTGGCATCTATTTTATCCATTTCAATAATACTGGCAAATTACAACAAGCCAAAATCGTTAAGTTATAAACAAAAAAAGCCCCAACTTTCGTTGAGGCTATTGCAAATATTCTATTTTAGTTTTGATATTCATTTCTCAAGGTAAAAAACACGTGCTGTGAAATTTCATTGTATGAATATTCTCTATCTGGTCTAATTGTTTTGGCAACTCTTTTTCTGATTGGATTACTGCTCTTTCTATTCATAGAGAACAATTGTTTCCCATTAATCAAAGAGATAATCTTGCTAATAAATGTTTGCTTTTTCATAACTTGATTTTTTAGAATAAAATAACTTCAAATTAAATTTTCTGTTAGAAATTAGTTTACACATATTGTTGGCATAAGGCATTCATGAACCGTGCCAAGACGAATTCAAAACAATTAAATCTAGTGCTTCATGTTTTCAATTTTGAATAATAATATTCAGAATGTTATTATTTTCGTTGTCTTTAAAATATCGTAATTTGCGTCATAATTATGAGTAAAATTATTTTCATCCTTCTTGGAATCATCCTTCTTGGCTGCAATTCTCAAAACAATGCAGAAGGAATAATTGACCATAAAGAGAACATTCTTTTTATCGGTAACAGTTATACCTATAGGAATGCAGGTGTTGATCGTCACCTCAAAAGACTCACTAAAGGCATGAAGAATCTACCTTCGACTTTTATCACTAGAGCAGCTCAGGGAAAATTTCATTTACATACTCATTGGAACGACCCTGAAACAATGAATTTGCTTCAAACTCAAAAATGGGATAAGGTAATTCTACAAGAATATAGTTCTGGACCAACAAAAGATGAAAAGCAATTCTTCAAGTTTGGAGAAAAATGGAAAAAACGGTTAATGAAACTTAATCCAAAAACTAAGGTTCTTTTATTCGCAACCTGGGGATATAAAAAAGCTAGGAGAATGACGGATTCATTGGACGTTCAATACGAGCGGCTTAAAAATAAGATGCATGTTTCCAAAGTTCCAGTTGGACTTTTATGGAAAAGCTTGAAAAATAAAATTAACCTTTATGATGGTGACGGAGCTCATCCTAATCGAAAGGGAACATTTTTAACAGCTTGTTTATTTTACGAGTATCTATTTGACAAGGACGTAAGGCTCACAAAGCACGTAGACGATAGAATTCCATTAGAAATTCAAAACAAATTAAAACAATGGGCACATGACTTTAAACGCGAGCAAACTCAGGTGAAGACTTCTAGTCTATCTCTTGGGTCCAAATAACCATTTTCTTATCATCAGAGCATGAAACAAATTTCGTTTCATTGATTTTAGATAGTGCATTCACAGAATGTTTATGTCCTCCAGATTTATAATCCAGTCGTTGTAAAAATGAAAATGTATTTGAGTTCCAAATTTTTACATTTTTATCCCGGCTTGCTGAAATAAAGTTTTCACCATTATTAATCGATAGCAAATCATATATTCCAAAAGTATGCGCCACGACTTCATCTAATTTAGATTCGTTTTTCCAATCCCATAGCTTCAATAAAGCATCTTTGCCTCCTGAAATAAGTTTTGTACTATCCAAGGGGTGAAACATCACTGAAGTAGCTCCATTCTCATGAGCATAGAAAGAGCTAATTTCATTAAAATAATTAGACTCAAAAATACGTAGGTATCCATCTTGCCCTGTTAATGCAAAATTTTCACCACTGCTTGAGACATTAATGGATCGAATTTTACCACAATCAAGAGGAAGATAAATCAATAATTCTAAAGAAGTCGAATCCCAAATTGAGAAGTTACCTTCAGCATCTCCAACATATATTTGGTTTTTTCTCGAATTAAATGACAGAGAAAATATCGCCTTCTTGTGTTGAGTGAAAAACTTAATTTCTTTGTTACTCTTTAAATCAAAAAAATGCAAGTCTCCTGAAGAAAGGCCAACCGCCATTAAATGATCTCCAATTAACTCCAAACAATAAACAGAATGGTCAAATTTAATCGCAAATTTATCTTGAGTACCGTCTTTCACAAACCAGCGCACTATATGCTTATCGGCGCTTGCTGAGTATATAAAATCTTTTGTAGCGACACAAGAGTAAATTGCACCAACGTGTCCTGTTATTTCAGTTTTTTTTGAGAAAGTCATTGAATATATTGAAATTCAAAGATAATGAATCTTATAAATCTAATAGCATATTAAAAAGTCTGCAAGGAAGATTCTTTTTGGTATTTTAGACAAACAATAAAATGCAATCATCATGGAAAATAAAAATGTTAAAGAATATAAAAACGGAGATTTTACTATTCTATGGAAACAAGACATGTGTATTCATGCTGCGGAGTGCGTTAAAGCTCTTCCTTCAGTTTACAACCCAAAAAAGAAACCATGGATTGTTGCCGAGAATGCAAGTGTTGAAGAATTGAAAAATCAAATTAACAAATGTCCATCAGGTGCATTAAGCTATAAAAAGTAATCCAATTATTACATTACTGAATGTTATTATCTTAGTTTCTACCAATAAATATGACTCTAGCCAAGCCCTTGACAGAATACTCATTTGTTCTACTTGTCGTTTTTATATTGAGTTCTTTTAACATAAAGTCTCCCATTAAGACTTATACCATCTCAATAAAAATTACTAATATTCGCAATAACAAAGGCTTCATCCAATTGCAATTGTACCGCTCGCAAAAAACATTTGAGTTAGAAACGCCTTATAAGACTATTCGTATTTCAAAACAGAATGTAACAGACAAAACACTCCTTTATCAAATTAAAGGTATCGCGCCAAGCAACTATGGTATTGCTTTATTGGACGATGAAAACGGGAATAAAAAAATGGATTACGGATGGCTATATCCAAAAGAGGGATTTGGTTTTTCAAACTACTACCATACAGGATGGTCCAAACCAACTTTTTCCAATTTCAAGTTTTGTTTAAACCAAAATGAATTCGTTAACATGAAAATCCGATACATGTAATTGAAGCCCGGTAATCGTAATCAAATTCATATCTTTGAGTACAAATAAAAACTATTTATGAAACTCATTATAACTTTTATTATAGCATTTTTAATTCTGATATCATGCTCTATAAACACCATTGAAGGCTCCTCTAGCATCATCAAAAAAAAATACACGATTATAAATTTTGATGCAATTGAATTATCGAATTTCTTTGATGTTGAGATTATTCAATCAGATCAATACAAAGTTTTGTTAGAATGTAACGAGAACCTTTATGAATACGTGAACATTAGAATTAGTGGGAGTACTCTAATAGCAGAACTTAATGGAAATCATACATTTTCGAATACCACTTTAAAATTAAAAATATATCTACCTATATTGAAAGATGTATCGTTAAGCGGGGCAAGCTCAATTAACTTTGAAGAGTTTCATTCTAAAAAAATTCATGTAGAATTATCTGGGGCTTCTTGTGTGAGTGGAGAATTATTCATCACTGATAAAATGACAATCAACGCTTCAGGAGCTTCGGAAATTATATTAAATGGAAAGGTGAAAAATCTCGAATTGGATTTTTCTGGGGCCTCTGAATTTGAAGGAAAGAATTTCATCGTCGAAAACGATTTTATTTTAGATGCCTCAGGCGCTAGTTCTATTAGCACGACAGTTAATGGAAGGCTAAATATTGATGTTAGTGGAGCAAGTGATGTAGATTATTACGGAAAAGGAAAGTTAATCAACAAAGATATTTCAGGCGCAGGCAGTATTTCAAAAAAATAGAGCTATGGTAATAACTTCATTTGAAGAAAATATAAACTTTAGTGTGGAGAAAATCATTGCTAAAGTGATTTTTAGAATCTTCTTTCTTTAAAAAAATAAAAATATAATTTAATAATTACCGAATTCAGTTTTGATTCAATCTATTTATTGTCGAGGAGGTTTTCCTATTTCAACTTCTAGCAATAACTTAAAGGAATCAGATCGCGAATTTCCATCTGATTTTTTTGAGACATTAAGCCCTGCCATTCCATACTCTATACCTGCTGTATAGCGCTTGTTTTTCTTAGTCATATGGACCAACCCAATAGAAAAATGATAAAGATTCCACTTACTTGCCTCAATGTTAATGACTTCCGCCTCATAACGATCTAAATTATTTTCATTATACAAAAAGTCGGTTCTTGCTCCCAAATACAAATTCCAACTTCCCCCTATTGCTCCTTCAAAACCGACACCTATATTGGTTCTAGCTTCAGTTTGCTCTGTCAAAGAGAGAAAATTTTGCCCCCCCAACAATTCAGACTTCAATTGTTCATCTGTAAATGCATCTGGATAAATACTAGGTTTTTCATCACTATTGAAAATGTAATACTCCTTACCTCCAAAAAAAGTTTCATTCGTTACATGAAGCCATGCTTCTTTCCCCAGTTTCCAACTTACTCCAATTGCCAATGAGCCAAACTCTCTATGTCGAACTTTAATATCTTCTACTCGATCAACCAGTAGAATATCATAACCGATATCTGGTAATATGTCTTTTAAATTAATGTAGTCAATTCGTCGGAATGCTTTGGCCTTTCCGAACATGTTAAAAGAAGGAGTAGTAATTGCTAAGCCAAATTTGAAGTTTTCTACATTAAGAGCTAAAGATGGTTTGAACACACCCTTGACATTGTAGTAGCTAAAACTTTGTTCATTAGAAAACTCATACACTTCCAGTCCCGAAAAATCTTGAGGTAGGATACTCACACTATATTTTCTGCTATACTTTACATCTCTATAATTTCCAAAATGTGAAAGCCCAATAGAAAAACCATTAGAAATTTGATAAGAAATACCAATTCCAGCAGAATATTCCATTAAATGATGATGGAGATTATACGTGTAAACACGGCGCTCTAAACCCGAAAATTGAGGTAGAAATTCATCATTGGTTTCATCAAGAAAATCAAATTTCGAATTAAATGATCGACGAGTTAAAACAGCATATCCCACTCTAAGTTTCGGCCTTTTTAGAAAGGTCAACACACCTGCTATTAAGTTCGGCATAGTAGAGAATGAAGATTCTTTTAAATCAAAACCTTCTCCAAGAGCATTTTCTAATTTCAATAATCGCATGCGATATGCACTTACCGAGATCGAAGTTGAAGGGTGTTCTACATATGCCATTGCGGCTGGATTGTAATAAACCGTTGCATTATCTCCTAATCCAGCGGTCGCTGCACCACCTAAAAGAGAAGCACGAGCACCAAAATGTTCTGACCATTGATGATAATCTTGGGACCATCCAAACGAGCATAAAAATGTAATGAATAGAATATTAAGAGTTTTCATAAATGCCGAATTAATATAAATATAGAAATTTATTTTTCTATAAAAAACTAGTTCTATCTTTACAAAAAGAGATCATACTTATCTTACCTTTAATTCTAGAATTAAAAAGTACAACAGGTGTCAAAAGAAGACGAGAAAATAAATAATTATCTTAATATTCATTACATACACAGAAGTAATTGGCTAAGAGCTGCTGTGTTAGGTGCTAATGATGGAATCCTTTCAACCGCAAGTATTGCCATTGGAGTTTCCGCAGCAACTGTTAGCAGAGAACCCATTATACTAGCAACTCTAGCAGGTCTGGTAGCAGGAGCTTTATCAATGGCGGCTGGAGAATATGTTTCAGTAAGCTCGCAAACGGATGTTGAGAATGCCGATATCGAGCGAGAAAAACAAGAACTGATAGAAACTCCTGAAATGGAGCTACTAATGCTAGCTGACATTTATGAAAAAAGAGGTTTAAAAAAAGAAACTGCCTTAATCGTAGCTCAAGAATTAACAGACTATGATGCTCTTGCATCTCATGTTCGTGATGAATTGGGCATTAATGAAATAAACCAAGCTAAACCAATACAGGCAGCATTTGCTTCAGGAACGGCATTTACACTAGGAGGACTGCTTCCATTCTTGGTTACTCTTTTTCTCCCATTGAAAAGCATGGAATATTCACTTTACGTTTCTGCTCTATTTTTTCTTATAATACTGGGTGCGATGGCGGCTAAAGCAGGTGGCTCAAGTATTGGAATAGCGATTGTTCGAATTACTTTTTGGGGAACTGTTGCTATGGGGTTAACGGCCTTAGTCGGTTATATTTTTAATATAAATGTTGCTTAACATTGTAAAGAATAAGACACAAAAAAAGCCTTGATGAAATTCAAGGCTTTTTAATTTTTAATTATGTTGTGCGGTTAATCTTCCTCAACCAACTCATCGTCATCATTAACTTGCTTTAAACGCGCTGCGTAATCATCCGGTAGGAAGTTAAAGAAAGTATCTCCACGAAGCCCTAAACGAAGACATTCCAAAGGAATCATTTCGTTTGGCGCAATGTTTCCAAGATTTACATTTTGTCCAAATAATTTAATGAACCAAACTTGTTGTGTTTTTTTGGGTGCCTCCCAAAGAATATCATCTGGTTTTATTTTCGCAATAATTCTATTGATCAATAAAGTATGTGCTGAGCCATTAGGTCTGAACACACCAACATTACCCGATTCTCTGCCTTCTGCAATGACTTTCCAAGAACCAGCTTCTAATTCATTCGACATCCATTTAATCCATTTTGCTGGAGAAACGATGATTCCTGAATCCTTTGAGCCTACTTCTGAAAGAACTGTTCTCTCTTTTGACATAGACTGGATTAATTCACACTTCTCATCATGGTCTATAATTATAGATCCATCAGAAATTTCAACAAGGTCCAATTTATACTTATCCAGCATTTGCAGATATTCCTTGACCATTCCTCTTGCGAAAAATGCCTCAAACAATGTTCCCCCAAGGTATGGACGAATACCAGCTTCCTGGTACATTTTTATTTTCTGCTCAAAATTTTGAGTTACATAAGAAGTACCAAATCCAAACTTAACAACATCTGTTAAATGGCCTGATGCTTCAATAAAGTTCTCCGTTTCTTTTAAACTCAAACCCTTATCCATCATCATTGTAATACCTGACTTACGAGGTTTCGTTGGTCTTTCAGGTATAAATGGTAATTCAAAATTCTTTTCTGGTAGCATTATTTGTTTTTGGTTTTATTCTTTGTTGTTCTTTTTACTCCGACAAATCTATCAATTCTTTTACGGATTTCAAATCTGGATACAATTCAAATATTTCTTTTGCTTTTTCTCTATCATTTTCAACAGCATCTCTAAACAGTTCTAATGCTAATCCTTTGTCCCCTAGTCGCCATAATAAGGCAACACGCAGAACTGGAATCATAGTGTTTGAAGACGATTCCAAAGCTTCTAGAAAAGCTAGTGCTGTACCATCAGATTCTAAAGATAATAAAGCAATGTAATTTGATAAACATTCTTCATCAGTCGGATCCATTGCGAGAGAAATTTCATAATTCTCTGAAGCTTCTCCAAATAACTCTAACTTCTCAAATGCCCCTGCAAGAACATGATATATACCAGCGTTCTCAGGATCTAACTCTAATGCTTTCTGAATTAAAGCTAAACCACCTTTCGTGTCTCCTTCTAGGTCTTTAACAATACCTAAACCTAACCATGCATCAGGTAGTAATGGAGCAAGTTCTAGACTCTTATCGTAAAAGTGTTTCGCTAAATCTAATTCGTTTAATTGTTCGTGACATTCACCTATATAACAAAAGGCAACCGAATCATCACCGTCAATTTCGATACATTTATGAAAGTTCTCTATTGCTTTTCTATACTTATTAATGGACAAAAATGAATTGGCAATATTAAAATATACCGGTCCAAAATCATCATTTATTATGATACAATAATCATATGCCCAAATCGCCTTATCGTAATTCTCAATTTTAGAATAGGCGTTTCCGAGATTATACCAAGCTGTAAAAGAATAAGGATTTTCATCAATAAAGTCTGAATAACATTTAATCGAACTTTCAAAATCTTCCAATTGATCATAACAGAAAGCAATTTCATAAATTGCCGCTTCATTGTTTGAGTTCACTTGAATAGCTTCTTTTAAAACCTCCAAAGCTCCTTTATAATTATTTTGATTTTGGTATTCCATTGCCAAATCAATGTATATTTCATCTCTATTCTCCTTGTCAGAAAGAATTAGTGCTTCTTTAAAGAAACGTATGGCATTCTTAGAGTCTCTGAGTTGACTGAATATTGAAGCCTTTGTTATCACTATTTCTAGGGAAGATTCTCCTGCTCTTTCCAACTCAGTAATAATATTGATCGCATCTTTTAGTTTACCCAATGCAGAGTATGCTTGGGCCTTTCGCAACTTAAATATAGAATTGAAAGAAAATTGTGTTAACGCCTCTTCAGAACACAAAGCTGCATTCTTAAACTGACCACTTAGTAAAAAATTGTCAATCAGCGCCTCCCATCTATCACTATCTAGAAAGCCTATCTCTTCACCCTTCAAAAAGGCTTCGAACTTGTTCAGGTCTTCGTTTAAATTCCCTTCGAAGTAATCGTCACCGCTATCTTCATCATTATACATAGTTCGATTTTTGTTACTCTAAGATACAACATTTACACATCAATAATTGTTCCATTAACAAATGTTTTGAACACAGTATTAACATAAAAAAGCCGCCCATCAAATGATAAGCGGCTCCTTATTAATCATTTCGATTTATTTGCTTCCTCTCTTACGTTCGTTTTCTTTCAATAAGATCTTACGCATTCTTAAACTTTCCGGTGTACATTCAACATACTCATCAGCTTGAATATATTCAAGACATTCTTCCAAACTAAATGTTTTTGGTGGAACAATTCTAACTTTCGCATCCGTGCCAGACTTACGCATATTCGTTAATTGTTTTGTCTTAGTAACATTAACAACCAAATCATTTGCACGACTGTTTTCACCAATCACTTGTCCTTCATAAATTGCTTCACCTGGCTCAATAAAGAAAGTACCTCTTTCCTGAAGGTTATTCAATGAGAAAGGAATTGAAGTTCCAAGTTCCATAGAAATTAAAGATCCGTTCAAACGTCCAGGAATATCTCCTTTATATGGTTGGTATTCTAAAAATCTATGTGACATAATTGCCTCACCAGCAGTAGCCGTTAGCAAGTAGTTACGCAATCCAATGATCCCTCTTGAAGGAACCTGGAAAGTAATAGTCATACGCTCCCCTTTAGGAACCATATTAATCATTTCTCCCTTTCTCTTAGTTACTGCCTCAACAGCTGTACCACTATTTACTTCTGGTAAATCAATTGTCAACTCTTCAATAGGCTCACATTTCTTACCGTCGATTTCTTTTATCAATACTTGAGGCTGACCAACTTGTAATTCGTAACCCTCACGACGCATTGTTTCAACCAAAACAGACAAGTGCATTACACCGCGTCCAAAAACCATCCATTTATCAGCCTTATCCGTTTTACCAACTCTCATTGCTAAATTCTTCTCAAGCTCTTTATCTAAACGTTCAGAAATGTGACGAGATGTTACCATCTTCCCTTCTTTACCAAAGAAAGGAGAATCGTTAATTGTAAACAACATACTCATTGTTGGCTCATCAATAGCGATGCTCTCTAGAGGCTCTGGGTTTTCAATATCACAAATTGAATCTCCAATTTCAAAACCTTCGATACCTGTAATTGCGCAAAGATCTCCACCTTGAACTGAATCAACTTTTACTCGGTTTGTTCCTTCAAAAACAAAAACATCTTTGATTTTGTGCTTTTGTTGCGAACCATCTGCTTTCGCAAGAATGATAGGCATATTCGGTTTAATTTCACCTCTAGTCAAACGTCCAATCGCAATACGACCAACGAATGAAGAGAAATCCAATGAAGTAATCAATAGTTGAGTGTTACCTTCTTCAATCGTAATTGGTGGGTAATAATCAAGAATTTTATCTAATAAAGGTGTAATCGAAGTTGTTGGTTTTTTCCAATCTTCAGACATCCAACCGTTCTTTGCAGAACCATATATTGTTGGGAAATCTAATTGATCTTCATTTGCGTCTAATTCGAACATCAAATCAAATACCTTCTCATGGACCTCATCAGGAGTGCAATTGTCTTTATCAACCTTATTGACAACTACCATTGGCTTAATTCCCATTGATAATGCTTTACCTAAAACAAAACGTGTTTGAGGCATTGGTCCTTCAAAAGCATCAACTAATAAACAAACACCATCAGCCATGTTCAAAACACGTTCAACCTCTCCACCGAAATCGGCGTGACCAGGTGTATCAATGATATTAATTTTTGTCCCTTTATATGATACCGATACGTTTTTAGAAACAATCGTGATCCCACGTTCTCTTTCCAAATCATTGCTATCCATGATTAATTCACCTTTTGGGCGACTTCTTTCATCAACAACAGCTCCAGCTTCAATCATTTTATCTACTAATGTCGTTTTCCCGTGATCGACATGGGCGATAATTGCAATATTTCTTATTTCCATAATATATATAATATCTAATTATTAATCTCTTCTACCGTAACTTCCATCACGTCTTCCACCACCAGATCTGCGATCTCCACCGCTTGATCTTCTGTCTCCTCCGCCACTGCGACGATCTCCACCACCAGATCTGCGATCTCCACCACCGGATCTTCTTTCACCGCTAAAACTACCTCTACCGCCACCAGTTCTTCTGTTTCCACCACTTCGGCTTCCACCGCCGCCTCCGTCACGTTTTTTTGTAACTTCAACTTTTACGCGATGTCCTTCGTAATCGGCACCATTCACTTCTTTAATGATCTTATCAGCTAAATCTTTATCAGCATCAAAGAATGAAAAAGACTCAAGGATATCAATACGTCCAATTTTATCTGAACCTAAATCTGTTGTATCACAAATAACTCTTAAAAGTCCACCAGGATTTAATCCATCACGACCACCAAGATTTACAAAGAAACGAGTTTTGTTCTCATCATCTCTTCTGTCACCTCTTCCACCTCTGTCTCTATCCCTTCCGCCTCTATCATCACGGTCACGACCTCTGCCTCTATCTCTATCTCTACCACGACCCCTATCATCACGACCTCCGCGATCTCTATCGCCAGCTTTAGCATTTAAATCACCCGCCTTAGAATAGTACTCAATGAATTTATTGAATTCAGCAGAAATAAATTTCTTAACGATTTCTTCTTTAGATAACTCTTCGAACTCAGCCATAATCGTAGGCAAGAATTCAGCAATATCATCTTCTTTGACCTCAGTATTAGTCACTTTATTAACTAATTTCAACAATTGAATCTCGCATATTTCTTTTGATGTTGGAATGGACCCTTTAACAAAAGTAGTGCGAATCATTTTTTCAATCGTTTTGATCTTATAAGATTCTCTCGTATTAATTAATACAATAGACTCTCCTTTTTTACCGGCACGAGCTGTACGACCTGAACGGTGCGTATAGTTTTCTACCTCATCAGGAAGATTATAATTAATTACATGCGTAATATCATCAACATCAATTCCACGGGCTGCAACATCAGTTGCCACCAAGATCTGAATTGACTTAGTTCTAAAGCTTTTCATCACACTATCACGTTGTGCCTGTGAAAGGTCTCCGTGTAATGGTGCTGCGCTATATCCTTCTTTACCTAGTTTTTCAGCCACAGCAGCTGTTTCACGACGTGTACGACAGAAAACTAATCCGTAAATATTTGGATTAAAATCTATAATTCTTTTAACACCCGCGTATCTATCTCTCTCTTTAACGACAAAGTAGATGTGCTCAATGTTTTCGTTTGTTTGATTTTTATGTCCTATTGCAACCTCCAATGGGTCTTGCATATAGTTCTTAGCAATTGCTGCAACTTCTCTCGGCATTGTAGCAGAAAACAACCAAACATTTCTTCTTTCTGGTGTTCTCTCAAGGATATGATCAATATCTTCCTTGAATCCCATGTTTAACATTTCATCCGCTTCATCTAATACGACGAAATCGATGTCTTGTAAATCAATTGCTTTTCTCTTTGTTAAATCGACTAGACGTCCAGGAGTTGCCACTATTATAGAGCAACCTCTTTTAATATCCGACATCTGACGTCTAATGTCAGTTCCACCGTAAACAGAAACAATGTTCATGTTTAGGTTCTTCGCATAATTTTGTAAATCTTTCGTGATTTGAATGCAAAGTTCACGAGTTGGACAAATAATAAGTCCTTGTGGAGTTCTTGAATTCTCCTCTACTTTACATACTAATGGCAAACCGAACGCTGCCGTTTTACCTGTCCCAGTTTGAGCTAATCCTACAAAGTCACTTTCCTCCCCTAATAGGTGTGGAATTGCTTTTTCTTGGATTGGAGTCGGTGTTACAAACCCCATTTTGTCTAACGACTGTAACACCTCACTCTTTAGCCCGAGTTCCTCAAATGTCATTCTTTATATTTATTAATTGGGTGCAAAGGTACGTAGAATATCCTTAGAAAGATAATTTAATCAGACAACACCTTATTTAACAAGGATTTTAGAAGTAAAATGCTACGAGTGCATATGATTATTAAACGTTTAAAATTTAAGTTGGAAAGAATATTATTATGTTATAATAATCAAATAACAAAGCCGGACATCATTATGACTTTGAATCCTCTGAAGGTGCAGATTTATCCGATTCTTTTGACAAAGGAATGTTTTTCGGTTCGAGATGTGTTTTCTTAGGCTGATACTTGATACTTGAATCAATCTCATTCGCCATTTGATCTAATGGCCTTTGAATATCATTTTTGGTTTCTTCTATTAAAGTCGTCAAATTCAAATCCTTTTTAATGTCGATTCCAGATTTTTTAATTTCATTCTGAACATCTTCAGTAGCATCTTTAATTTGTCGAATTGTTTTCCCGAATGTTTTAGCCAACGTAGGAATACTTTTGGAACCAAAAAATATCAAGATGAATACTAATATAAGTAGTATCTCAGAACCCGCGATATCATTGAAGATTAAAATCATGATGCGAAGTTAAGTAAATTGAACACAATAGTAAAGTTAAGTGAAAAGAAGTTAGTTGGTGCCACCTAGGCTTACTTTACAAATCCAGCCTTATCGGAAGGGTAAGCATTAAATGTACCCGAAGCTATAGCGATTAGCTTGTCATTTTGATTTCGGATTTCACCCTCTACTATTAGCAGTCTTTTACCACTCTTAACGATATTAGCCTTTGCCATCATAGTATCGCCCAGAACAGCAGGAGCAATAAAAGACATTTTCAACTCAATAGTTGACACTACTTTATTATCTAGAATCACTTCTGAAAGAGCGCAAACTCCCATCGAGGCATCTATAAGCGCAGCAATTGAACCTCCATGAGCAGCAATAGGTGTTGCCAAATGACTCTTTGTTATTAACATTGAATAAATGACAACACCATGATCTAAAATATTAAAATTCATACCGAGAAGGCGACCAAAATTATTGGACTCAATATAGCCTTGAATCAAAGGATGATTTAGTAGTTCTTTCACTTTATATATAATTAGGCTTCTTTCTGAACGTGAACATCCATTTGAGGGAAAGGAATAGACAAACCTGCAGCTCCAAACTCATTGTAAACTCTTTCGTTCATATCAAAGTGTACATCCCAATAGTCAGAGTGATTCACCCATGCTCTTGTTGCTAAATTAACAGATGAATCTCCTAATTCACCTAAACCAACAAATGGTGCTGGCGATTTTAGTATACGTGTATCTTCTGCAATAAATTTATTTAACAATTCTTTCGCGACTTGAAGGTCATCACCATAAGCAATGCCAAAAGACCAATCAACTCTTCTGTTTTCTGCTTTTGTATAATTCACTATGGTTCCATTAGCTACCGCTCCATTGGCAAGAATGACAATTTTATTGTCAATCGTTGATAAAATTGTATTGAAAATTAAAACCTCTTCCACGGTCCCTTCTTCTCCCTGCATGTTAACATAATCTCCAATTTTAAAAGGCTTAAAGAATAAGATCATAACTCCACCTGCAAAATTAGCAAGTGTCCCTGAGAACGCCATACCAATAGCAAAACCAGCAGCGCCCAAAATTGCGATAAAAGAGGTCATCTCAACACCTAACTGCGTGATTGCGGTCACCAATACAAGAATCTTAAGACCTGTGCTTGTTAAGCTAGATAAAAACCCAACAAGTGAAGCGTCGGTCTCCTTTTTTGTCAAAACATTTCTCACTGTTTTGGATAATTTATTAGCTACCCAAAAACCAATAACGATAACTGCAATAGAAATTGCTAATTTGACACCAATACCCAAAAGAAATTCCACGAATTCTCCAGCCTCAAAACCTAACATTGATTCAATTTTATCCATTTTATTTTTTTCTTCAAAATTAGTCTGATTTCTCTGTATTCATATAAAACTATTCAATTAATTTTGGGACATGTTTTTTATTTTGTCAAAAGCGCTTCTTTTTATTCTTTCACCTTTTTTTTGGTTTATCTTGTTCATTGGATTTCTTTTCTTTTCAAAAAACCAGAGAAGAATAAAACAAGTAAAATGGGCTTCCATAATATTGTTTTTCTTTTTTACCAACTCAGTCATATTTTCAGAAATTTGTAGATTATGGGAAGTACCCGGTAGAAAATTCGAAAACATTGAAAAACATGATGTGGCAATAGTTCTAGGCGGAATGTTTGTTTACAACTCTGATTTGGAAACAATTAGTATACGCAAATCGGGTGATCGATTAATTCAGGCACTCACTCTATATAAAACAGGGAAAGTCAAAAAACTTCTTATCTCCGGTGACAATGGTTATCTAACAGACAGAGGACTGCACGAAGCAAAACAGATAAAAGAGCTTTTATGCACATGGGGAATAAATCCGCTGGATATAATTACTGAAGAGTCTTCTACAAATACGCATCTCAACGCAAAAGAAACAGCAATACTGTTGAAGCAATCTTACCCACATTTTAACAAGTTCATTTTAGTCACATCTGGAATACACATGAAAAGAGCTAAAGCTTGTTTCGAAAAAGAAGGTTTAGTTTGCACACCATTCTCAACCAACTTGATTTCAAATCAAACTCATAAATATCAATTGGATCAATATTTAATCCCTAACGTTTATAACTTTGTTTTATGGAGTGATTTGAATAAGGAAATTGTTGGGCACCTCACATATAAGGTAATGGGGTACAATTAATGTACAAAATTCTTTCCTGATTTTAATTCCGAAAGCTACTTCTTCTTCTTCTTCTTCTTCTTTGAAGTAGGCATTGCATCATCCTCTGAATCACCTGTTTCTTCACCACCAAAAGAATAAGTTTCTCTTCCTTGTTCGTCATACCGATACTCCTCAATAAGAATATCTTTCTTATAAAGTATCTTATTCTTTGTGACTCCTCCTGGATAATAAATGGTGAACCAGCCTTCTTTTAATCCTTTTTTATAACTTGATGATTCTTGAACACTCCCTCCGTAGAAGAAAATTTTGAAGTCTCCGTTTTTAATACCCTCATCCCAATTTTCTATTTTTAATGGTTTTCCGTCATCATAATAATATTTACATTCTTGATCTCTTTTCCCTTTGCTATATGTTATTTCTTCAATTACAGTTCCCTCTCTGTTATATACCTTAAAAGAACCTTCCATTATACCTTCCTTGTAGGTTACTTCTCTTTTTAGTTTAGACCCTTCATAATATGTTCTTTTCACCCCGTCTAGGCGACCATTCTTATAATTCTCCCAACGCGTTGTATCCCCTTCTTTTTTCATGAAGATATGCTTACCATGCTTTTCTCCCAAATAGTAATTCATTTCCCATGCAAGATATTGTGTGCTATCATACATAAACAACCATTTCCCCGAAGGAACTCCATTGATATGAGCACGCACTACTTGAGGGCATCCGGACTCATACATGGCGGTATCAATCCCATTTTCTTTTCCGCCGACAAAACTTATTTTTCGAGCGCGGTTTCCATTTTGATGGCACGTTTCGCATGTTCCCGTAAATGGTTTTCCAGCACCAGTTGAGTTAACCATGTCTTTGTTGTTCAAATAGAAAATCTCAGCATCCTGGTCATATTCCAACTTTTCGCTACAATCAATAACTCCCATTAATTTACCGCATTGCCATTCTGCGTATCTGCGGGAGTTGGTTCTTTTGCCGCTTCGGTCATATACAAAATAACAAGAATCTACTTTTTCGTTTAGAAGATCATTTTGAGCATTTAGATTGGTTCCCAGTAATGCGAAGAATAGTATGGATAAAATATATTTCATGTTGTTTTTTTCTATTAAGGGCAATTACTGTTCCGCTTTAAGCTCTTCCAGTTTAAGACGCATCAATTCAGGTATTAAAACAGGTGCTTGAACGCTACTATCATAGCAAACCAGTGTTGATGAACCAATACAATAAAGTACGTCATCAACTTTTAACTCATAACCCAAAACGAAACTTTTCCCTCCTATTTTTTCAACTGAAATAGTAATTTTTGGAACATCCTCTAAAAGAATCGACTTTATGTATTGAACTTCATTTTTCAATAATATTATTCCGTCTCGTTTCCAGTCCCAATTGCTCCCAAGCATATGCTTAAAATAATGCAATCTTGCATTTTCAAAATAACTTAAGTATACAGCGTTGTTAACGTGTCCCATTGAATCAACGTCCGCATACCTCACTTGAATAATCGCAGGTTCTATTTTCATGAATCTAGTTTTTCAAAAGTTGAATTGTTACTAATGAATTCTGGCACAATTGCTTTCATTTGCTTTACAATACCCATGTTATCTTGGGAAGAAAACAACTCAATCAATTCACTAATTCTAGTGACTTGTTCACCAGATTCTTCTCGCATTTTTGCACGATAAATTTGTGGATGATGCGTCGTTAGAGAGTTCTCTTTATTCGACAGTAATTCTTCATATAATTTTTCGCCTGGCCTCAAGCCAGTTATCTTAATCTGAATATCTTTACCAAGCTCCAGACCACTTAATTTTATCATCTTCTTGGCTAAATCAATAATCTTCACAGATTTACCCATATCAAAAACAAATATCTCTCCCCCGTCTCCCATTGTTCCTGCCTCCAAAACTAATTGGCAAGCTTCTGGAATTGTCATGAAAAAACGGGTAACACGTTCATCAGTTACTGTAACAGGTCCCCCACTATCAATTTGCCGACTAAACAAAGGAATTACCGAACCATTTGAACCTAGTACATTTCCGAAACGAGTTGTAATAAACTTTGTATCACTTTTCCCATTAGAACCTTGAGCGTAAATTTCTGCGATCCTTTTTGAGGCCCCCATAACATTAGTTGGGTTAACAGCTTTATCTGTTGAAATCATCACAAATTTAAAGACATTATTCTCAAGTGAAAGATCAACCAAATTTTTCGTACCCAAAACATTCGTTAAAATTGCTTCTGAAGGATTATCCTCCATAAGCGGGACATGCTTATATGCAGCAGCATGAAAAACATAACGCGGCATATAAGTTTCAAAAACATTTTTCATTCTTTCTCTGTTCCGTATATCACCTATAACAACTTCAAACGAAAGATTATTATCCTCAGAAATTAATTCTATTTGCAGATCATACATCGGAGATTCTGCTTGATCTAACAGTATTAATTTACTAGGTTTGTATTTGGCAATTTGACGAACCATACCACTTCCTATTGATCCAGCAGCGCCAGTCACCAATATTACTTGACCACGTAATTCACTATTAATTCTTTTTTCATCAAGAGAAATTGGTTTTCTCCCTAAAAGATCATTGATTCGTATTTTTGAAATTTGTTTTGCTGAAAATTCCCCATTAATCCAACTCTTTGTGCTTGGCACCTTTTGAATGATAATATTATTTGCCAAGCAAAACTCCGCTATTTTGTTTTGATTATCCTTGTCTGGATTTTGAATTGCAATAATCAATTTCGTAACACCCTCATCTTTTACCAATTTCTCAAGTTTACTTGAATGAAAAATAGTGATCCCTTCTAATCGATTTCCAGATATTTTTTTGTTATCATCAATAAAACCAATAATAGCCTCTTTCGCTAAAGTATCTTTCTGAATTGTTCTTTTTGTCATCATTCCTGATACACCAGCACCATAAATTAATACACGATTCTCAATATCCTTCGATTTATTTGATTCTAAATAAATAATTTTCACAAGGAATCTGGATCCTAATAAAAACATCGAAGATGCTAAAAACTCAATTACCAGAACAGATTTCGGAAATAAATAATACCCGTCATAAAACATGAATCGCAAATAGCCTAGAATTGCAAAAATGATTGAACTAAATAATGTTGCTGACATGATCCTTTTGAGGTCCTCAGTGGAAGTGTGTCGCACTAGACCTTTATGTATCTTAAAAAGATAGAAAATTATGTACTTAACTCCGATAAAAATTATGATTGACTTGGAAAGAATTGCCCATTCTTCTGCAATAACATAGTCTTCGGCTTTAAGATCAAATCGAATCAAATAGGCTACAAACAAAGCCGTTAGAGATAACAATAAATCAATTATTATAATTACCCACCGTGGCGTATTTGTTTTTGGTAAGAGCATTAGCAAATATATTATTATTAAATCAAATTTTAACCATGTAACCGATCAAATGTAGTGAAGCTATGTTCGTGAAAATTTTTCGAAACAAATGACTCTAATTTCAATATTGAATCTTTCGTGTTTCCTTTTGGATGACCAATAATTACCATTTCATTTTGACCAATATTTTGACACTTTTGAAAACCTTGCTCAAGTTTTGTAGCGTAATAACCATCAGAAGATACATGATAAGTTGTGTAAGTCATAAGGATTTGTTTTTTTCTTCCACCTTGACTAATAAATTCTCCGTCACCAATCATCTTGTATTTAGAAGGAAAGATTCGACCAAGAATGTACAAGCGCCAAAAAAACAAAGGACTGTACCTCAGCGATGCAATCGGAAACTCTTTAAATGTACCATTCACAATTTCTTTACAAACATCCGATTCAAACCGATAATTTGATTTTGAAGGGGCGCTAGTAAAATCGAACGAATAATTTTCAGTTTTTAAATAACCTCCAGGAAATACACTTGAGTCAATTGTCAGCCCTACTTCTTTAAAAACATCCTTTAACTTGTTAAAAGGCTGAATACACCATCCACCAGCTCGAAAAGCAATAGTTTTACGTCCAATTAAATTGTCCAGGTAATCTTTATAGGTTTTAACGATTCTTTCTATTTCTTTTGAATCAAAATCCGAAAGCCTATAAGAGCCACTGACATTCATTTCCCAATTTCCATTCTTCCAAAGTGCCTTTTCCCAATGAGGGTGAATATGCAACTGAACATCATGTCCGAGCATTATCATTTTTGTGATTTGTGACTTAACCAGCTCAATCTCTTCAGTAAGGTCTTTGTATTTTTCAGCCTGGATGAGATAACCAACATCAACAAAGAAAGTGTAGAACACATCTTTATTTCTTGCAATTTTAAACAAGTCTTCTGTAGGTTCGATCATACATTTCTGAACGGATCCAGATTTGTTACCAAAAAAAAGCTCGTAATCGAAAGTTAGAAAAATATTCACTGGCTAAAGATAATGGAATTCTGACATACAATAGATACATTTTTCTATATTGTAAACATACTTGAAATCTAATTTTAGAACAAAATAAATGCAAGAAATTGAATACAAATTTTTAGTTAATAAAGATAAATGGTTGTTGGTTGAAAAACCTAGTCCACAAATTATCACTCAAGGTTTCATTACCAAAACGAAAGAAAAAACCGTAAGAGTTAGAATTAAAAATGAGCTAGCTTTCTTAACAATAAAAGGACCTACAAAGGGAATTACTCGGGCAGAATTTGAATATGAAATACCATTAAAAGATGCAGAGTCTCTTCTAAATGATTTTACTGAAAAACAAATCTGTAAAAAACGTTATGAAATAAAAATCGATCATCACACTTGGGAAGTAGACGTTTTTGAAGGCCACTTGGATGGTTTGATAATTGCAGAACTCGAAGTAAAATCTGAAACTGAATTATTTGCACTACCTAAATGGGTATCTAACAACGTTTCGCTGGACGCTAGATATTATAACTCTGTATTGATTGACTTGAGCGACGAAGAAGTTAAGAAATTGATACAATAGAAGATTAACGAATAATTTCTTCTTTAATGTTCTCTTTATATATAAACCATTTTGCGATGGATTTTCTAGATTGCAGAATAGAATAATTCCAATTTTTTAATTTCTCGTCATTAGAAGAACAATAATTTTCCCATTTTGAATAAGATAAATTAGAATTAGATTCAATATAAATTAAACTTGTATCTCCTACGAAAAGAATAAATGGATTTACTTGAAAATTGGTTTTTTCTCCAATAAAAAATGACTTTCGACTTTCCCCGAAATTATCAATCCAATTGTAAAATGCATTCATTGTTTTTATTGAGTCCGAATAGGTCCAACATAAATAATTAATAGTGTCTGCATTTGATACAAGTTCAATTTCACTCTTATTTATTGGACCAAATCTATCAGGAAGTAGATTTCTTGAAATTTCTTTCGCTGAGATAAACTCAAATCCTTTTTCGTTAAAAGGAAGAATTAACTCTAGGATTGTATCACCCAAGACAACTTCTTCTTCAACTTCATTGCCTTCTTTATAATTTTTAGACTCTTCAATGATTTCCGTTAGATCGATAACTTCATCAATGGGCTCTTTACAACATATTAACAAAGGTAAAACAAGAAGAATTAAGAATGATTTCATTCTTACAGTTCAATCTTATTAATTGCCTGAATTGTTTTCGAGATATCATCTTGTGAAATGTCCAAATGAGTTACAAAACGAATCATTCCAGGACCAAAAGCCATCACACTAATTCCAGCATCCAACATTTTTTGAACAATTAGATCTCTGTGACTATTCTCTTTAAGAATGGCAACTACAATATTCGTTTGAACTTCAAGTACTTCAGATACCCAACTGCAATTGTTCAATGCTGTCTCCAACAATTTAGCATTTTGATGATCTTCTTTTAACCGTTCTATGTTGTTTTCCAGAGCATAAAGACCACCCGCTGCTATAATACCAGCTTGACGCATTCCGCCACCTAGTACTTTCCGCACTCGACGAGCGCTGTGCACAAAATCTTTTGTCCCCAACAACAAAGAACCTACAGGAGCGCCCAAGCCCTTTGAGAGGCAAAGAGAAATAGAATCAAATTGAGAAGCATATTCCTTTAATTCTATATCATTTTCGACCATAGAGTTCATCAACCTAGCACCATCAAGATGAAGTGGTAAGTTTTGTTGCTTGCAAAAAGTACTTATCTTTTTAATTTCTTCAAAATCATATATTGCACCACCTCCGCGATTAGAAGTATCCTCAAGACTAACTAACTGCGTGACTGGTAAGTGAATATCATCAGGATTGACCCATTTCTGGACATCCTCTAAAGACATTCTACCCCTATTCCCTCGAATCAATCGGACAGAAGCACCTGTATTTTTGGCAATTCCTCCACCCTCATATTTATAAATATGACTTTCTTCATGGGTTATTACTTCTCCGCCTGGTTGGACGTGAATATTAATTGCGATCTGATTAGTTTGTGTTCCGGAAGCACAAAATATAGAAGCTTCCATACCAAAAAGGTCAGCAGCATATTGTTCTAATTTATTTATTGTTGGATCCTCTTTAAATACATCATCTCCAACTGGTGCGGCAAACATTGCTTCTTTCATCGCCTTTGATGGCTTCGTCACAGTATCACTTCTAAAATCAATCATGTTCCAAGTATAAGTAAATTCATTAATAAAGAAATCGCAATCTATCAAAAATTAATTCAATTAATTGACACCCCAAAAATAACGATTCCCTGCACAACAACAAGCTGAATTAAAACTCCAGATTTTCCTTCATTCCCGCAAACTCTTCAGAAATACTGCCAGAGATAGTAACTTCCTTGCTCGTTATAGGATGATCAAATTTCAATTCTACAGCATGCAACATCATTGAACTTAAATTAAACCTTTCTAATAAAGTTTTGTTCTGCTTGTTGCACCCATGTGGCCTATCCCCAACGATTGGGTGGCGTATATGAGCCATATGCTTTCGGATTTGATGAAAACGACCTGTTTGGGGTGAGATTTCAATCAATGAGTAACGAGAAGTCTCAAAACCATTCGAAGGGAAGTTGGCTTCCGTTTTTTGAAGAGTAACAAATTTAGTTATCGCATTTTGAACTTTTCCATCTTCTCTTTTTAAATCATAATCTATCGTTACCGCATCTTCTGTATACCCTCTAACAATTGCTAAATACTTCTTTGCAACTTTATGATTCATAAACTGTTGTTGCATCAAAGAATTTACTTCTTTTGACAAAGCAAACAAAATTACACCACTTGTTTTTCGGTCTAAACGATGCGCTGGATAAACCATTTGGTCAATTTGATTTCGCAATTTTTGAATCGCAAATTCATCTGCATCTCTTGCTATTTTTGATCGGTGAACTAACAAGCCATGTGGCTTATTTATGGCAACTAAATACTCATCTTGATAAAGAATTTCAAGCATATTCTATTTCTTCCGAACCAACATTAAGCCATCTCTAATTGGAAGAAGAACTTCCTGCACTCTTTCATCGTTATGAATAAGGTCATTGAACTCTATAAGTACCTCGGTATCTTTATCATTTTGTTTGGCAGGTTCCAAAACTTTCCCAGACCACAAAACGTTATCGATCAAAATAAATCCTCCTTTTTTCAGTTTACCAAAAACCATGTTGTAATAGTTTATGTAATTGTATTTATCAGCGTCTATAAAGACCATATCGAATTCTTCTTCAAGTGTTGGTATTATTTCCATGGCATCTCCAATGACACAAGAAATTGAGTCACTTAATCCAGCTTTTTCAACAAAATTTTGAACCAAATCTTCAAGCTCCTCATTTTTATCAATCGTAATTATTTTACCCCCTTCAGCCAAACCTTCGGCAAAACATAATGCTGAATACCCCGTATAAGTCCCGATTTCTAAAACACATTTGGGTTTTATCATATGAGAAATCATACTTAAAACACGACCTTGAAAATGCCCGCTCAACATTCTTGGCAAAAGAACATTAATATGCGTTTCTCTATTTAACTCATAAAGTAATTCAGGCTCTTTCTCCGAATGCGCGCATACATATTCGTCTAACTTTTCATCAATAAATTCCATCTATTCAATTTTAAACAAAGATGCCAATAATATTGTGAATTTCAGCACTTCAATTGAAGTTCTAAGAATACTATTTATCTCCTCAATGAGAGCAGGGAATTCATCTTTTTTTATACCTTTAAAGTATTCTAAAACAACTCACTTTACGAATATGAAAACAAAAACTATTTTCGCATTTTCAGCGCTAGCTATAGCTAGTTGTACAACCCAAAAAAAAGATATGGTAAAAGCACCTTCTGCCGAAAAAGTAGAACATAAAATAACAACACATGGCGACACACGGCTAGATAATTATTTCTGGATGCGTCTATCAGATGAACAAAAAAATGCAGAGAATCCTGATGAGCAAACACAGAACACTCTGAATTATTTAAACGAAGAAAATGATTACCTGAAGCAAAAAATGGCTCACACTGAAGGATTTCAGTCTGAATTATATACTGAAATAACTTCAAGAATTAAGCAAGATGATGAATCCGTGCCTGTATTTAAAAATGGTTTTATTTATTACAATCGCTTTGCAGAAGGACAAGATTATGCTTTCTATTGCCGTAAAAAAGGTTCTGAAGAATCGGATGAAGAAATTATGTTAAATGGCCCTGAATTAGGAAAAGGTCAAAGTTATTTTGCTGTTGGAGGAACATCTGTTAGTCCAAATAATGAGATGTTAGCCTATTCTGTAGATTTAGTATCTAGAAGAGAATACACTATTCATGTCAAGAGCTTAATAAATGGTGAAGTATTCTCAGATCAAATTGAGAATACAACAGGTGGAGTAACATGGGCGAATGATAACAAGACCTTATTCTATACAAAACAAGACCCTGTGACGTTAAGGTCAAATCAAATTTTCAGACACACAATTGGAACAAACCAGTCTGCTGACAAGTTAGTTTACGAAGAAAAAGATGACACTTTTGGATGTTCCGTTTACAAAACAAAATCATCTAAATACTTAATGATCCAATCTTATCAAACGCTTTCTTCAGAAGTTCGCTTTTTAGATGCAGATAATCCTGCAGGAGAATGGACCATTATCCTTCCAAGAGAAGAAAATCATGAATATTCTGCAAATCATTATGGTGATCATTTCTATATTACAACAAATGACAATGCTAAAAATTTCCGTTTAGTAAAAGCTCCAATAAACAACACATCTAAGGAAAATTGGGAAGAAGTTATCGGGCACAGAGATAATGTCCTACTAGAAGGGATAGACATTTTCAAAAACAACCTAGTTATCAGTGAAAGAGAAAATGGATTAACTGGTATTCGAATCATTAAATGGGCAGACAAGTCTGAGCATTATATTGAATTCAATGATCCTGCTTATATGTCTTACACAAGTTCAAATCTAGAATTTGATACAGATATCTTGAGATACGGATACACTTCAATGACAACACCTAATAGTGTCTATGACTACAACATGAGCACGAAGGAGCAAGAATTAAAGAAACAGAGCGAAGTGATCGACGACACTTTCAAACCTGAAAACTATTCTTCAGAGAGAATCTATGTTACCGCTAGAGATGGTGTGAAGGTACCCGTCTCAATAGTATATAAAAAAGGAACAAAATTAGATGGTTCTGCACCATTATTACTTTATGGATATGGATCATATGGAGCAAGCATGGATCCTTACTTTTCATCAGTTCGTTTATCTCTATTGAACAGAGGATTCGTTTATGCAATTGCCCATATTAGAGGTGGTCAAGAATTAGGCAGACAATGGTATGAGGATGGTAAACTACTTAAAAAGATGAATACATTCAATGATTTTATTGATTGTGGAAAAGCTTTGATTGATAAAAAATATACATCACAAGGTCATCTATATGCCCAAGGAGGATCTGCTGGTGGTCTTCTAATGGGAGCAATTATTAACATCGAACCAGAATTATGGAACGGTGTTATTGCTGGAGTTCCATTTGTGGACGTTGTTTCTACCATGTTAGATGAATCCATTCCATTAACAACGGGTGAATTTGATGAATGGGGAAATCCTAAAAATGAGGAGTACTATAATTATATCAAGGCATACTCTCCTTATGATAATATTGAGAAAAAAGATTATCCCAACCTATTAATTACAACAGGATATTGGGATAGTCAAGTTCAATATTGGGAGCCTGCAAAGTGGATTGCTAAGTTAAGAGACATGAAAACAGATGACAACTTATTAATGATGCATTGCAACATGGAAGTTGGTCATGGTGGTGCCTCTGGACGTTTTGAACGTTATAAGGAGGTTGCTTTGGAATATGCATTCTTATTTGATTTAGAAAATATATCAAAATAATTTATCACTGTGATTCAATCTTTTACGATGGTTGTATAAAGAATCAGAAACACCTTTAATTTTGATAAAACAGAAAAGGGACGGTTAATTAACCGTCCCTTTTCTGTTTGCATACCATAAAGACTTATTTTGGTTTCTTAGCACCTGTTTTTTTTACCTGTTTCTTTTTGTCCTGACCTTTTCCGCTAAAAGCTTTTCCGTTGGATTTCTCTTCTGCATGATTAATTTTTTCTGTTGTCAATCCCTTACTATTTTTATTCACAGGTTTGGCCTTCATTTCAGATTGCTCTATTCCTCGAAGATTAACTTCTTTTTTTGTAGTTTTCAACACTGGCTTTGGTGATGGTTTAGCTTCCATTTTTTTCAACCGAACATCTGCTTGTTTTTTCACCTCAACAGGTTTGTGCACTGTCTTTTTTTCTGATTCAGTTGGCAGTTTTACCTGCTTCACTTTCACCACTTCCTTTTTTGTCTTTTTATCTACCTGAGCAAAAGTACCTATGCTAAATCCTCCAATGGCTAATGCCAACAATGCTAAATTTTTCATTTGATTTAATTTTTGTGTTTCTTATTCTTTTGTATTCAACTTTTGTACCAAAATACAATTTAAGAAAAAGATAATCTATTTTAGATGCAATAGATAAGTCATGGTTGTATATTAAAAGAGTGAATATCGATATAATTTCCGTTTCTTTGCAAATTGAATCAAATAAAAATGGAGCATAAATCAGGTTTTGTAAGTATAGTAGGTAGTCCTAATGTTGGCAAATCAACGTTAATGAATAGATTGGTAGGTGAGAAATTATCTATCGTGACTTCTAAAGCACAAACAACTCGACATAGAATATTAGGAATTGTAAATGATGAAGATCATCAGATTGTATTTTCGGATACTCCTGGCGTCGTAAACTCTGCCTATAAGTTACACGACAACATGATGGATTATGTAAATTCATCCATTCAAGATGCCGATGTTTTAATATTCGTGACTGATCCCTATGAGTCCGAAATGAATCACAAAGAAACATTAGAGAGAATTCAACGCCTTAATGTTCCTGTTCTTTGCTTAATCAATAAAATGGACCTTTCGGACCAAGAAAAGGTAGCTGAAAAACTTACCTACTGGCAAGAACGTTTACCTAAAGCTAACGTATTTCCAATTTCTGCGTTACACGGATTCGGTATTGATGGTGTTTGGGAAGAGATTAAGGCCAATATTCCTGAAAGCCCTCCATATTATGATAAAGATGCAATGACTGATCGCCCAATGCGCTTCTTCATTTCTGAAATAATTAGAGAAAAAGTATTCATTCATTGTAAGAAAGAGATTCCTTATGCAACTCAAATTGAGATTGAAGAATATATTGAAGAAGAAAATATTACGAGAATTAGAGCACTAATTATTGTAGAACGTGATTCTCAAAAAGGCATTATCATTGGAAGAGGCGGTGACATGCTGAAAAGAATCGGATATGAAGCAAGAAAAGAAATGGAGAAATTCATTGACAAAAAAGTATTCTTAGAGACTTTTGTGAAGGTTGATAAGGATTGGAGGGGATCAACACAGAAATTGAAAAAGTACGGATATTAATAATCACCAATTCCAAAAAGAATTGAGGAATATTGAAATCAAACCAAGAATAGAAAGAAAAAGATTATGAGTAATATAGTTGCGATTGTAGGAAGACCGAATGTTGGGAAATCAACATTATTTAATAGATTGACAGAATCAAGAGATGCTATTGTCAAGGAGGTCAGTGGAGTTACACGTGACAGGATTTATGGTAAAGGTGAATGGAATGGTGTAGAATTTTCTGTAATCGACACTGGAGGTTACGTAAAAGGTTCTGATGATATTTTCGAAGCCGAAATAAGAAAGCAAGTTGAAATTGCAATTGATGAAGCCAACGTTATCATTTTTATGCTAGATGTTACAACTGGTATAGTTGATTTGGATGAAGTTGTTGCAAAAATGCTGCGTAAATCAAAAAAGAAAATACTTATTGTTGGAAACAAAGTTGATAATACCGCACGTGTTGGTTTATCTGCTGAGTTCTGGTCATTAGGTTTGGGTGATGTATATGATTTGTCCGCGACTAATGGAAGTGGTACTGGAGAAATTCTAGATGATTTAGTCAAAGAGTTTGATGTTGAAGATGATTCAGTTAACGACGGAAATGATTTACCTCGAATTGCAATTATCGGGAAACCTAATGTTGGGAAATCTTCTTTGGTAAACGCATTGACTGGTGAGGAAAGAAATATTGTAACCAATATATCTGGTACTACTAGAGATTCTATACACACACGCTACAAGGCTTTTGGATTTGACTTTACCTTAATTGATACTGCTGGTATTCGAAAGAAAGCGAAAGTTCATGAAGACATTGAGTATTATTCTGTTTTGCGTTCTGTGCGTTCTATCGAGAACTCTGATGTATGTATATTCATGATTGATGCACAAGAAGGCATTCAGAAGCAGGATTTAAATATTTTCTATATCATAGAGAAAAACTCTAAGGGAGTTGTTGTTTTGGTAAATAAATGGGATTTGATTGACAAAGACCACAGAACAATGAAAGCATACGAAGAAGAAGTTCGTGAGGCATTAAAACCCTTTAATGATGTTCCAATCTTATTTACTTCAACAATTAATAAGCAAAGAATTCATAAGTCTTTAGAAGCCGCTATGAAGGTGCATGATAATAGAATCAAGAAAATTTCAACGTCAGTATTGAATGAAATTATGTTGGGTATAATTGAAGCAAATCCACCTCCATCATTGAAAGGAAAGTATATTCGCATCAAATATGTACAACAACTACCTTCTCACGCCCCAGCATTTGCATTCTGGTGTAATTTACCACAATACATTCCTGACAGCTACAAACGCTTCTTAGAAAATAGATTACGTGATGAGTTTGATTTCACTGGAGTTCCAGTTAAGATATTCTTCAGAAAGAAATAAAACCCTTTACTCATTCAGTACTTGAGCGACTTTCATACCCATACTGAAACATCCCTGTAATAAGTACCCTCCAGTTGGAGCATCCCAATTAAGCATTTCACCAATGCAATAATGATCTGGGTAATCATTCAATTCAAAACTACCAGACACTTCCGTTGTGGCTATGCCGCCCACAGTAGAAATCGCTTCGTCAATAGGTGACGCATTTAGAAGATCAACCGGTAAATTCTTTACTTTTTCAAGTAATATATCATCATTTAAAAAATCTGATTTACTCAAAAGAGTTTTAAGCATTTTAACTTGAACCTTACTCAATTTTAAACCAAACTTTAAAAAATCTGTTTTGTTCTTCTCCTTATTATTCTTCCACTTTTCCAGAACTTGCTGATCGCTTAGGTTTGGTTTTAAATCGAGGTAAACAATTGCACGATTTGACACATTAATTTCACGTCTAATTTCTGGACTTAATGCGTAAATAGCGTTTCCCTCCAATCCGAATTTAGTAACAACTAACTCTCCTTTTACAACCTTATCTTCATTTCTAACAGCAATGTTTTTTAGTGGTTCTCCCTCACATGCTCGAATAAAATCACTTGACCAGTTCACTTCATAAGCACAATTCGAAGCTCTAAAAGGTTTCACCTCAATTCCTTTTTGTTTAAAAAGAGAACACCAAGAACCATCGGAACCTGTTTTTTTCCAACTCGATCCTCCTAAAGAAAAAATGACAATGTCTGGCTTAATAGATAGGTCTGATAAAAAATTCAGTGATCCATCTAATTCCCATCCGATCCATGTTTCTTCAAATTTAAACTTTACATTATTTTCATGAAGCTCACTCTTAATAGCATTGAGAACTTGAATTGGCTTTATGCCTTCTTTTGGGAAGATTCGTTTGCTACTGCCAACAAATGTTGATATACCTATTTTAGCTAACCACTCACTATAAAATGAGTTATCGAATTCTTGTAATGATTTTTTTAAAAAACTAATCGGCGTATATCGAGAAATCATTTCCTCAATATTTTCGGAGTGCGTCAAATTGAACCCACCATCACCTGCTACTAAGAATTTCCTTCCGAGTGTTTTATTTTTTTCGTAAATCGTAACATCAAACTTATCAGAACTCAATTTTGACGCCGCAAACAAGCCACTTGCTCCGCCCCCAATAATTGCGACAGTCTTTTTAGTCATCAAAAAAAATGATTATATATTCAATGCTTGATTCCTCATCATCATATCCAAAATGGTCATCGCCGCCATCGCTTCCACAATTACAACCGCTCTAGGAACAACACAAGGGTCATGACGACCTTTTCCTGATACAATTACATCTTTTCCGTCAATATCAATGGATTTCTGATCCTTCATTATAGTTGCGACCGGTTTGAAGGCTATTCTCATGTTAATTGGCATTCCATTAGAAATACCACCTTGAATTCCTCCTGAGAAGTTTGTAGTTGTTGAACCATCTGCATTGATGGAATCATTGTGTTCAGATCCTCTCATGGCTATGGAAGAAAAACCGCTGCCATATTCAAACCCTTTTACTGCATTAATGGAGAGCATTGCTTTTCCCAATTCCGCATGAAGTTTGTCAAAAACAGGTTCTCCAAGACCAGAAGGAACATTCTTTACTTCACATGTAATACTTCCACCAACAGTGTCACCGTCTTTTTTTATTGCTTTAATGAATGTTTCCATCTCTTCAGCAATCTTCTTATTTGGACAACGAACAATGTTGTTTTCTATTTCAGAATAATCTATTACATCATTTAATTTAATCGGTCCGACTTGGTCTACATACCCAACAATTTCAATTCCTTTTGATTTGAGAATCTGTTTCGCTATTGCCCCTGCAACAACCCTTGATGCCGTCTCTCTAGCTGAAGAACGTCCGCCTCCCCTATAATCTCGATTCCCATACTTTTCATTGTACGTATAGTCAGCATGCGAAGGACGGAAATTATCTTTTATATGACTATAATCTTTTGACTTTTGGTCATGATTCCTAATCACAAAACCAATTGGCGTTCCAGTTGTTTTTCCTTCAAAAATTCCAGATAAAATCTCAACAGTATCCGATTCTTTTCTTTGGGTAACAATTGCGGATTGTCCCGGCTTCCTTCTATCCAAGTCAGCTTGAATGAAGTCTAAATCAATTTCAAAATTCGGTGGTACTCCATCAATAACTCCTCCGATAGCTACTCCATGAGATTCGCCAAAAGATGAAAGATTAAATATTTTACCGAATGATGAGCTCATTTATTTACAAATTGTTTCCTCGGTTATTCTTAATATTTTCCGAACCTCTTCTAAAGTAGGAGCTTCTGCATAAGTTCTTAAAACAGGTTCTGTTCCTGATGGACGAATCATCAACCATCTATCATCATCAAAGAAAAATTTAAATCCATCAATAGTTCCAACCTCTCTAACATTGTATTCGCCAAAGTTTTTATAAACCCCTGCTTTACAATCTGCTATAATACTCTGTTTCAATTCTTCCGTTATATGTAAATCGCTTCTTTCGAATTTAAATGAACCAACTATCTCATAGACCTCAGCAATTAAATCATCGAGTGTTCTTCCTGATTTCGCCATGAATTCCCAGATGATCAATCCCATCCATATTCCATCACGCTCAGGAATGTGCCCTTTACAAGCAATTCCACCAGATTCTTCACCTCCCACAAGTACGTCTTCAGCAACCATGATATCGGCAATATACTTGAAGCCAATTTTCACAACCTCAGAGGGTAAACCATAATGATCTGCCATCACCTTAACACGCGGTGTTGTGCTAAAGGCTGTTGCTACTTTTCCTGTTTGACCTTTATACTTTGCTAAATAGTGCACAAGTAAAAGGATAATATGATGAGAATCTATAAATTCTCCTGAACCATTATAAAGTCCAATTCTATCTGCGTCTCCATCAGTAGCCAATGCACAGTCTATTGTTCCATTCTTTTTAATAAAAGTTTCCAATTCTTGCAAGTTCTTAGCAATAGGCTCTGGTGCTTGTCCATAAAACGATGGATTATGCTCACAGTGCAAGAATTCAATATTTGGGAGAATACGTTTCATTGCATCTTGTCCAGCTCCATACATCGCGTCATAAACTAATTTCATCCCTGATTTTTCAATAGCATCTAAATCGAAATTAGCTTTTACATGATCCACGTACATTGTTTCTAAATCAACAACTTCTAACAAAGGAGAGTTCAATGATAATTTAGGTAAATCCAACTCATTTGAATCAGGAATAATGTCTTCAATTTCTTGAACTGAACTTGGTGTCAGAGGTCCTCCATGCTTTGATTTCAATTTGTAACCATTATAAGATGGTGGATTATGACTTGCAGTAATAACTACTCCTAGAGAACATCCTAATTGAACAGCTCCCAAGGAAACCATTGGAGTTGAAACTGCTCCCTTTGCAATTTTCACTTTTACTCCGGCATTTACAAATACTTTCGCAGCTGTCTCTGCGAATAATTCTCCGGCAAAACGACAATCATGTCCAATTACAATTGAAGGGTCTTCAAAATTCTTTTTTACCCATTCCGCAGTTGCGCTAGATACCCTAGCAACATTATCCACAGTATACTCTTGAGCAATTATCGCTCGCCATCCGTCAGTTCCAAATTTAATTTTTTGCATATTCTTTTTAAAATTCAAATCCTCTGAGTATAAGCTCAAAGGATTTTTATTAATTCTTTACCGCAAAGCAGTATTTAGTTTAATTCTTAATTTATTTATCTCTTGAATTCGTTGATCGTTTTCTCAATGATAGCAACACACTCTAACAACTGTTCTTTTGTCATTACCAATGGTGGAGCAAATCTAATTATATTTCCATGAGTAGGTTTTGCCAATAAACCGTTATTCATTAATGCCACACAAAGATTCCAAGCGGTTTCACTTTCTTCTGTATCATTAACGATAATTGCATTTAAGAGTCCCTTCCCCCTCACTTTCAACACAAGGTCAGAACCATCAATAATTCGTTGCATTTCAGCTCTAAATAACTCGCCTAAAACTTGTGCGTTCTCCGCTAATTTTTCGTCTCTTACAACATCTAAAGCAGCAATAGCCACTTTACATCCTACCGGGTTACCTCCAAATGTAGAACCATGTTGACCTGGTTTAATAACATCCATAACATGGTTATCTGCTAACACTGCAGAAACTGGATAAACACCTCCTGAAATTGCTTTTCCAAGAATCAAAATATCTGGTTTAACCTCTGGTGTTCCCGAACAGTTTTTATCTTCACAAGAACAATTTCCACAACTCGCTAATAAACGACCTGTTCTAGCAATTCCTGTTTGTACTTCATCAGCTATAAATAACACATTGTTTTCTTTACAAAGAGCCTTGGCAGCCGCTAAATAACCTTCAGAAGGAACATAAACCCCAGCTTCACCTTGAATCGGTTCTACTAAAAATCCCGCCACATTGTCTTTTTTTAGCGCTTCCGCTAGAGCATCAACATCATCATAAGGAATCCTTATAAAGCCAGGTGTAAAAGGACCAAAGTTTTTCTTTGCTACTGGATCATTTGAAAAAGAAACGATCGTAGTTGTTCTTCCGTGAAAGTTATTTTCACAAACAATGATTTGTGCTTTATCTTCTGCAATATTATTTTTTTCGTATGCCCATTTTCTACATAACTTTATAGCTGTTTCAACAGCTTCTGCTCCCGTGTTCATCGGCAGCACTTTGTCAAAACCAAAATATTCAGTTACATATTTTTCATATGGTCCTAAAGCATCGTTATAAAACGCTCTTGATGTTAACGTTAATGTTTTGGCTTGTTCAACCATTGCATCAACAATTTTTGGATGACAATGTCCTTGATTAACGGCAGAATAAGCAGAAAGAAAATCATAGTATTTTTTTCCTTCAACATCCCAAACGTAAACTCCCTCTCCTTTCTTTAAAACTACTCCTAAAGGATGATAATTATGTGCTCCGTGTTCATCTTCGATGTTTATATAATCTTTCGATGTCATCTTTTCCATAGTTGTGCTCATAATATTAGTCTTTTGAGTAATTCGTTCATCACGGAGAACTGTCATCCTTTCCTCTTTCTTGGAGAGAAATCATCCTGACACAAAAGTACGGTTTCGTTAAGAAAAAGTCAATAGACAGAAAGAGAAAATAATAATTCTAAGTTTTCTCAGGATAAAACCTTCAACTTATTATTTATCAGAATTTAAAAATGGTACTTGAACTCGTCGCAGTGCCTTTTTTAAAATGGTATATCTCCCTGGATAGTCACAAAAAACACCATCTACTCCCATTTTTTTCATTCTTTGTTTTTCTAATGTTGTTTTAATGGTGTATGCAAACACTTTAAATCCTTCCTTCTGAATTTTTTCAACTTCACTTTTCTTTAAGTACTTAAAGTTAGGGTGAATTGCATAAGCATCAATTTTCTTTGCAAAGGCTATCGCCTCTATTGGAGAAGTCTCACTTAATACTCCAATCAAAATATCAGAATCTAACTCTCGGTATTTTATCAATTCTTCCTGAATGAAACTAGAAATTAGAAAGTCTCCATGTTTCCAGTTTTCAGTACTTAACGCTTTAGACACTAGTTCAAAAGTACCTATAGCAGTGTTAACTCCCTTAAGTTCTATATTAATTTCAACTCGGCCATTGGCAATTTCAATCACTTCTTCAAGCGTTGGTATATATAGATCGCCTTTAAGTTTCACTTCTTGAATTTCAGCTAAATTCAGATCTTCGATTCTTTCGTTTGATTTAGCTAGACGCTCTAATGTTTCGTCATGAAAAACAACTATTTCTCCAGAATTGCAACGATAAACATCTATTTCAACAGATTCAGAACCTAACTTAATTGCATGTTCAATCGACGATATTGTATTCTCGAGTACAAAACCTTTTGCTCCTCGATGTCCAATCTTAATTAATCTATTTCGCTTTTTCAACGTCGAGAATTAAATGACACTAAAACAATTTTGCTTGATCAGGATCTTCATCTTCTCCTTTTTGAACATCCCATTCAACTGTCGTTGCCGGCTTATCTTCTTCAGAAATGATATCTTGTTCTTCTTCACTTTCAAGTTTTGGCCATTCTTCCTCTCCTCCTTCAGGAATATTTACAACAATCTCCTTAACCTTCAATTTAGTGATTTGATTCCCTTGTGACTTCATCCCTTTAACTTCGATAAAGTCATCAATATTAATAACTGTATCCGGCAAATTCTTGGTTGCTTTCAATTGTTTGTTATATATAATCCTGGCTTGAGGCTTGTATGCCGTAGACACAAAATCTAGTGTTGATCCTTCCGCATCAGAAATAAAAGAAACCTTTTTATCTGAAGTTACTTCACAAACAAATCGTTTACAATAATGTAATTCTTTATCTGCATCAAAATAAACGGCAGATATCGGATTCTCTGGAACCCATTTTTCAATATGGATCATATCATCGTCGAAATGAATCGACAAGTCAAAATTTGTCAAGCGATACTCTCCAGAACTGTATAACGTCAATATTTTATCTGTCCCCTTAAAGTTTCCGAGAAATTTACCTCTATTGTCATCGTTCAATCGACTAACCACGGAATCAAACCAAATTTTTCTTGCCGCCAAAGTAGAACCTCCAACTTCTTTTTGAATAATTTTAGAAACTATTTCCTTTGTAACTCGATTTCCTCCTGAAGCTCTTCCTTTAATTAAAAGATCCCCAAGATCTACATCAAATTTCAATCTCTTTAAATGAGGTCTTGCGCGCAATAATACTGTAACAACTTCACGTTCTCCATTCGGATGCACAGTAAAGTAAAGCATTTTAGATCCTTTTGTTCCTTTTGTTAAGTCATACTCTTTTTCACGAGTTATAGAATTGACATTAAAACGCTTCATCATTGTTGAACCACCTTTCCCATCTTGATACATCAAATGGTAAACAGTTCTTTTATCTCCTTTTTTCCAAACGTTCGCATAAACGATTCCCTTCCCAACAAATTTCTTGTCAGAAACCTTCGTTACCATCATTTTTCCTGAAGCAAAAAAGACAATCACATCATCAATATCAGAACAATCAGCAATGTACTCAGCCTTTTTAAGACTATGCCCAACAAAGCCTTCCTCGTAATCAACGTAGAGTTTTTTATTCGCAATAATAACCTTAGAAGCATTTATTGATTCGAAAGTTTTAATTTCTGTTTTCCTTTCTTTTCCAGCGCCAAATTTCTTCTTTAAGTCCTTAAAATAGTCTATTGAGTACTCAATCAAATTAGCTAGCTTTTCTTTTATCTCAAGCATTTCTGCTTCAATCTTCGCGATTGAATCATCTGCTTTATCTGCATCAAAACGGGTAATTCTAATCATTGGAATTTGCGTCAAACGATGCAAGTCCTCTTCAACAATTTCTCTTATTAATTTCTTTTCAAAAGGCTTGAAGGCTTTATGCAAGTATTCATATAATGTTGACTTGTCACTGTAATTTTTGAAGTCAATATACATTTCTTCATTGATGAAAATCTTTTCCAATGTAGAAAAATGCCACTGTCTTTCCAGCTCATCCATTCTGATTTCCAACTCTTTCTTTAGCAAATCAACAGTAGTATCTGTATTTACCTTTAAAATCTCAGATGCTCCCATAAAACGAGGCTTATCGCCATCAATAACAGATGAATTGGGAGAGATCGAAACCTCACAATCTGTAAATGCATATAACGCATCCATCGTTTTATCAGGAGATACTCCTGGAGCAAGATGAATAACAACCTCTGCTTTTGCAGCTGTGTTATCTTCAATCTTTTTAATTTTTATCTTCCCCTTATCGTTCGCCTTTAATATTGAATCAATCAGTGTCGTTGTTGTGCCATAAGGAATCTCAGTAACGATTAATGTTTTGTTGTCATGCTTATTAATTTTTGCTCGCAAACGAATCTTCCCTCCCCTTAGTCCATCATTATAATTTGAGATATCAATTGCACCACCATTTGGAAAGTCAGGATATATCGTCACCTTTTTTCCTCGTAAATGGTTTATAGATTGGTCAATTAACTCAATAAAATTATGTGGCATTATTTTACATGCCATACCAACAGCAATTCCTTCTGCTCCTTGCGCTAATAAAAGAGGAAATTTAACTGGTAATTGTTCAGGTTCGTTGTTACGTCCATCATAACTTTTTAACCAGTTGGTTGTTTTGGGATTAAAAACAATATGTGATGCCAACTTTGAAATTCTCGCTTCAATGTATCTCGGAGCTGCAGCCCTATCTCCAGTCAATGTATTACCCCAGTTTCCTTGACAATCGACTAATAAATCTTTTTGCCCTAAATGAACTAATGCATCGCCAATGGACGCATCGCCATGAGGGTGATACTTCATCGTATTACCAATAATATTAGCTACCTTATTGTATCTTCCATCATCCATTTCTTTCATGGAATGCATGATTCTTCTTTGCACAGGTTTAAATCCATCGTACAATGAAGGGACTGCTCTTTCAAGAATTACATAGGAGGCATAATCAAGAAACCAATTTTCAAAAAGCCCACTTACAGGGATGATATTATCATCCAACTCTCTGTCCTTAAAAGGATTTGATTGATCTTGAGAGTCATCATTCAAATCTTCGTTTTCTATTTCTTCGTTTTCTTCGGACATGTTACGATGCTTTTTCTAAATTATCTGAATCTTCCGCAATACTATCTTCAACTTCTTCTTCAATTTTCAAATTGTCAATAATAAACTCTTGACGTTGAGGAGTATTTTTTCCCATGAAGTAAGATAAAATTGAATCTATTGAAGAGCCTGCGGAAAGAATAACCGGTTCCAGTCGAATATCTTCACCAATAAAATGCTGGAATTCGTCAGGAGATATCTCACCCAACCCTTTAAATCGAGTGATCTCTGCATTTTTCCCTAATTCACTTAATGCATCTCTTCGCTCTGAATCAGAGTAACAATAAATTGTTTTCCGTTTATTACGAACTCTAAATAATGGTGTATCTAGAACATAAACATGATTTCTTTTTATTAAATCAGGGAAAAACTGAAGAAAGAATGTTAACAACAGCAGTCTTATATGCATCCCATCAACATCGGCATCTGTTGCTATCACAATTTTATTGTAGCGCAGATCATCCATACCATCCTCAATATTCAAGGCTGCTTGAATTAGATTAAACTCCTCATTTTCATAGACAACCTTCTTGGTTAAACCATAACTGTTCAATGGTTTTCCTTTCAATGAAAAAACAGCTTGTGTACTGACATTTCTTGATTTTGTAATAGAACCACTGGCAGAATCTCCCTCTGTTATAAAAAGTGTTGTTTGCTCATGCAAATCATTCTTCAAATCTGTAAAATGAATACGACAATCTCTTAACTTTTTATTGTGAAGATTTGCTTTTTTCGCTCTGTCTCTTGCTATTTTTCTAATTCCTGATAATTCTTTTCTTTCCTTCTCTGACTGCTTAATTTTCTTTTCAAGAATATCAGCAACATCAGGATTTCTGTGTAAATAATTATCTAATTTCTCTTTCAAAAAATCATTGATAAAAGCTCTCATTGACTTTCCGCCAGGCTCTATTTCTAATGATCCTAATTTAGTTTTTGTTTGAGATTCAAACACAGGCTCCATGACCTTCACAGCAATTGAAGCTACAATAGACTGACGAATATCAGAGGCTTCATAATTCTTTCCAAAGAAATCTTTAATCACTTTTGCAATAGACTCTCTATAAGCAGCCTGATGAGTTCCACCTTGCGTTGTATTTTGTCCATTCACGAAAGAGTAATAATCTTCACCATATGTTTTACCATGTGTAAAAGCAACTTCAATATCATCTCCTTCTAAATGGATAATTGGATACAATGGATCACCATCCATATTGTTCTCAAGAAGATCCTTCAAACCATTTTTAGAAAAGAATTTCTCTCCGTTCATTTTTATTGTCAATCCTCTATTGAGGTAACAATAATTCCACATCATTTTTGCTAGATATGGCGTTTTAAAAGCATATTTTTTAAAAACAGACTCATCCGCTACAAATTCAGCGTATGTTCCATTTTCCTCTTCCGTTTCTATGATTTTTGAATCTTCTACTAACTCCCCTCTCACAAAAGTGGCTTGTTTCTTTTTTCCATCACGGACAGAATAGACCATAAAATGAGAAGACAAAGCGTTTACCGCTTTAGAACCAACTCCATTTAAACCAACTGACTTTTTAAAAGCTTTTGAATCATACTTACCTCCGGTATTAATTTTAGAAACAACATCCACAACTTTACCTAAAGGAATCCCTCGACCATAATCACGAACAGTAACCATTCCATCCTTGACCTTAATCTCAATCTTCTTGCCATTCCCCATGACAAATTCATCTATACAATTATCGATAACTTCCTTTGCTAGAATATAAATCCCATCATCAGCTGAAGAACCATCTCCTAATTTCCCAATATACATTCCGGGTCTTAACCGAATATGCTCCTTCCAATCAAGGGATCTAATATTATCTTCTGTATATTGATTTTCTGCCATTTCAAATAGATTATTCGGGAATTATCAAATATAATGAAGAAACGCTTTCCTTTTCAGTCTAAAACATAGAGTTATTCACTTTCAGCCGTTTAAAAAGTGTAAAAGGACATATAACTGAGTAATTAGTCTCAATCATAGTGAAATATTCACACACAACAAGAAGAGTAAAGGACTAATACTTCATCAATTCACTTATGGCAATATCTAACCTGGTTTTTGGCAAAAATTGTTCTTCTAATTGACCTGCAAAAGGGATTGGCGTATCCATTGAAGCAACTCTTTTAACAGGAGCATCTAAGAACTCAAAGCAGTTTTCAGAAATTAGGGCAACAATTTCTCCTCCGACGCCTCCTGTCATGCAATCTTCATGAAGGACAATGACCTTCCCTGTTTTTCTCACAGCATCATAAATAGCTTCTGTATCCAAAGGCAGCAAGGTTCTTAAATCTAATATCTCAAGACTCATTTCCGGATTAGATTCAGCATAATCTTTTGCCCAGTGAACTCCTAACCCGTATGTTATGATCGTTAAATCATCCCCCTCTCTAATTGTATTTGCTTTACCAATTTCAATTGTGTAATAATCATCATAAACGTCTTCCCTAATACTTCTGTACAAGAACTTATGCTCAAAAACTAAAACAGGATTCGGATCCTCAATAGCTGCTGTCAATAAGCCTTTCGCTTCAGATGGAGAAGAAGGATAAACAATTTTTAATCCTGGTGTATGAAAAAACCAGGCCTCATTGCTTTGAGAATGAAAAGGACCCGCGGCTGCTCCAGCTCCAGTAGGCATCCTAACGACAACATCTGCTTTTTGCCCCCATCTCCAATGTATTTTAGCCAAATTATTTACAATCTGATTAAAACCACAAGTAACAAAATCAGCAAATTGCATTTCAACAACTGCTTTCATCCCAGCAATAGAAAGTCCCAAACCTGCTCCTACAATTGCAGACTCGCAAATTGGTGTATTCCGAACACGTTCCTTTCCGAACTGTTCCATAAAACCTTCTGTGATTTTAAAAACTCCTCCATAATCAGCAACATCTTGCCCCATTATAATTAAGTCATCATATTTCTCCATAGATTGTCTCAGACCATCTTGAATTGCATCCACAAAACGTTTTTCAGTTTTCTCTCCACTTCCATCATGAATATTTTGCTCATGAGGAAAAAATAAATCTTTATACTCATCTTCCACATTAGGCACAATATCATCCTCAGCATAAGCTATATCCAAGCCATCTTGAATTTCTTTTTTTATCTCTTTTGTATATTCTTCTTCAATCTCATCCGTAAGCACTCCTTGTGTTTTTAAATAATCCGTATAATTTGATATTGGATCAAACTCTTCCCATTCATCCTGAATACCTTCAGGATAGTATTTGGTACCAGAAGCTTCCTCATGCCCTCGCATTCTAAATGTCATTAACTCCAACAATACAGGCTTCGGGTTGCTCCTCATATTCTCAGCAAGCTCACGCACTGTTTTAATTACTTCAAGAATATTATTCCCATTAATTTGAACAGCTTCCATTCCATAACCAATCCCTTTATCAATAAATTGAGCACAGTTATACTGTTCTTTTGAAGGAGTTGACAATCCCCATTGGTTATTTTCAATGGCAAAAATCACTGGTAAATCCCATACAGAAGCAACATTCAAGGCCTCATGAAAATCACCTTCACTCGCTCCACCATCTCCGGTGAAAACAATCGTCGCTTTTTTCTCATCTCTAATTTTCGATGCCAAACCAACTCCTCCTGCTAATGCCAATTGAGGCCCTAGGTGAGAAATCATTCCAACAATATTATATTCTTGTGTCCCAAAGTGAAAAGAACGATCACGTCCTTTTGTAAAACCTGACATTTTTCCTTGAAATTGAGCAAACAATCTACTTAAAGGAATTTCTCTTGTCGTGAACACCCCTAAATTCCTATGCATAGGAAAGATATATTCATCTTTATGCATCCCTAGTGCTGTTCCAACAGAAATTGCTTCTTGTCCCCACCCAGAAAACCATTTTGAAATTTTCCCTTGGCGAAGCAAGATCATCATTTTTTGCTCAATCAATCTTGGTCGAAGCAATTGCTTATAAATGGATAATAATTCTGCATCATCAAAGCCTTGACGATTATACTCTATAGTTCTTTTGTCTGTTTTAATCATATACATTGGTTCGAATGCAAAACAAATCTAACAATTTGAATCTTTCATTTAAGTTTTTTTACATAAAAAAAGGTCGCCAATCTTGGATTGGCGACCTA
>CAJQPA010000029.1 GCA_905480145.1 uncultured Flavobacteriales bacterium
TTGATCGGATCAGGTAGATTTGATTCGTTTAATATTTCTCTCAAATCTATTTCTACAGTTCTACAAAGAGATAACATTGGAATATCATTTGCCATTCCTTGAAATGGGTTTTCAGTATAGTCACCAACAAGTTCCATCATAACGTAAACCCAGCCGACAAGAGCAGTTATTGGAATAGATATCCAAAAGCCTAATTCTCCAATTGCCATTAACTCTGGAATCATACTGAAAGGAAAAAGTAAAAGAAAGATTCCAACAAAGTATCTGCTCGTATTTGCATATTGCCTTGGCAACGGAAATTTTTTAATCCTTTCATTCTTGCCTTGTAAATCGTAAAATTTAGAAAGTACTTGCATTAATTCAATATGTCTGAAATCATCAATTACGCCTTGATCTCTCAATTTTGTTAATTCTTGTGATTGTTCGTTGATCATTTGTGTTGATATGTTCTTGGTTTTCCCCAAACGATCTAATTCTTCTGAGGAAACCAATTCACTTAGTTTTATGCCTTCAACATCATCTTCTACTAAACCAATCCCAAATTTTTTTTGATAGCTACTTGCCTTTTTTGCAACTATTCCGCTTTGGTTAATATGTTCCCAACTTGTTGGAATTAGTAGTTGCTTTCTATGTATATAAAGCCATGCAATATGTCTGTGAATAAGTCTTTCTTTAATTTCCTTAATTTCTTCTAATGAAATGTTTTTATTAAATGTCTGAGTGATGTACCCATCAATTTTCATTCCCCATGTTCTACTATTGTTAATCAAGCCTCCCCAAATTTTTCTAGCCTCCCACATTCGCTCATAAGCCTGATTATTCTTGAAACCTACAAAAAAAGCAACAGCAGTTCCTATTACAGAAATGGGTAACCAAGGAATTGTAATCTTTAGAATGTTGAAGTAGTATAAGGATGCTATTCCACTAGAGAAAAGCAGTAACCATATAATATGGATCCATGACCACTGAATTATTTTAAGAAAACTAACTCCTTTTGATACAATCATTCTTTACTGGTTTAATTTTATTGCTTTTTTACTAAAAGCACACACAAGTGCTATCTATATATAATATCATTTTATGTTTTGAATCTAAATAGTCTTTTTTCTAAGGCTAGATACTATAAAACAATTACAGATTCGGTTCGTGATCGTGAAGATTTAGAATTCGAGATATTTAGATTTATTGATCTTGACAGAATTCCTGAAAGAGGCTGGACAATGAAACTTTCCATCGCTGTATTTCCATTGCCAATCATCATTAACCCCTCCTGTGGTTCCCATAAGTATTCTTCCACGTTTTCGCTACAAGAAGCATCAGCAATGATGGTGTCATTAACGGAATACGCAGTCTCATTAAATATAGAGCAGATAGTTACTTTCTTTTTACAAGAACTCAAAAAGATTAATCCCAATATTAATAAATGGGCAAAAACAAATAATTTCTTTTTTTTCATAATATTTATGCTAATTGAATTTATTTCAAATTAATAGGAGAATAATTAATTCGATTTGATTTTATCCATTGAAATTATGCTGCCATTTAAAAGGAAATAATAAGCCTCATACATGTGGTGATTCCAAATCATTTCTTTGTTTTCAGGAAATAACTTATAATATTCATTATTTGCATGAAGAATAATTTGTCTTCCTGTTCTAACATAATTGTTGGAGTTATATAGTTCTGGCATCTCAAACCCAGGTAGTGCTTCTTGAAGATTATTTCCTATCATTTCCCCTAAATATTTTTGATAACGTTTATTAGCTTTTTTAGGCGGTTTTTCTAGGTTTTTGTAGATTTTGGTTAAAATTACTTTTTGTTTAAATGGCAGTGTTTTTAATCCACCTTTTACCAATCGAAAAGGATTTGAAGCATTAAAGTCATCAGTGGTTTGAATTGAAAAAGGCCCTTCTGGAACCCAGTCAGCAGTATTTACAACGTTGAATGCCCATCCATTTTGAGTCTTCGCCTCAAAATCATAAGCAAAAAACAGGTTTCCAGGTTTGGGACCAGCACTTGAATAAGTTTTGAAAACAATAGTAGGGTCTAGTTCTCCCTTTAACTTTAAACTCTCTAAGTATGCCGCTAAAAGAATAGCGATTGACCCTCCTTGACTATGACCAATAATTAGGAATTCTTTTGTTCCTTTTAATTTCAAAGAGTCAATTTTCGGCAACATATCTCTGCCTAGGAAGCCAACTGCAGTTAGCCATCCTATATGGACTGCGGCGTCCTTATCTTCTGCCAGTTGATAGTCAAATTCAAAATCAGTTGAAAGCTTAATTTTGCCTGTTGCTGGGACCATAGCAGAAAAGAAATTTTCTACCCAACTAAGTTGATTTTTTGTTGTGCCTCGAATGCTAATTACTGCGACTGAATCCTTGGATTCCCATAATTCCCAACGGTTGTCCAATCCCATGACGGCAGATCTATAAGTACGCGTGTGTTTCTCAGGAAGAGGAAGGTCTGGATTATAGAGAGTATCTCCTTGTTGTGAGGAGATTTTAAGCAGCTCGAAATATTCGATTGGGTCATATCCAGAATGTAGTTTTTGACTAAAAACGTTTTGATGTATAGACAAAACAACTAGAGCAATTATAAATTTTCTCATTTTTATCTTTTAAATACGGTTTCACCATTTTTAATTGTTTCCATCACAATAATGTCTTTTACTTCTTCGAGACTTACCTTTAAAGGATTTTTATTCAATAAGACTAAATCAGCAATTTTGCCTTGGGTAAGAGTTCCTTTTGTTTTTTCTTCAAAATGCTGGTAAGCCGACCAATCTGTAATGCATTTCAGTGCTTCGTATACTGTTAGCCTTTGGTCTTCACCAATTATTTTACCTGATCTAGAAATACGAGTAGTGGCCGTCCAAATTACTCTCATAAGATTAGGCAATGCCACTGGAGCATCCGTATGAATAGTTATTTTTAGATTCTTGTCAAGAGCTGAACGGGTGGGACTAATAAAATTAACCAGACTATCACCGATTAGTTGTTCATGCCAATCACCCCAATAATAAGTATGGAGCGGAAACAATGAAGCGATCACATCTAATTTTTGAAGTTCATCTAATTGATCATTTCGGACATATTGACCATGAATTAATACATCTCTTCTATTTTCCTTACCGTATTTTTGTTGAACTTTAGACATCGTTCTAATCATCTGATCCATTGCCGCATCTCCATTAGCATGTGTCAAAATTTGCCATTTGTTTTTGTAAGCTATTTCATAAATATCAATGACATCTTGGTCATTCGGTATCGCCGGGTATCCTTTGTAGCCCTTTTCTGCACCATCAGGAGGTAGCAGGTATGGTTGTGTCCTCCAGGCAGTTCTTCCCTGAGGAGAACCATCCAATGTTATTTTCATTCCGCCGATGCGGTAATGATTTGTGTAAGATGAACTATTCCATTCTGTTCTTAATAGAGAATCTGCAATGGAGTAATCGATATAGCTTACAATATCTATTTTTAAGAGTTCTTGTTTAGCAACTTCTTCTAAAAATGCGTGCGTGTTTGGCATTGCTCTTCCTTCTTGAGCAGTTGTATAGCCATAAGACATTGCCATTTCTTGACCCGAATTCAAGAACGTCATCATGGCTTTCTCACTTTTTGGACCCAATACTATTGGCATGTATGGGATAGCTGCTAATTCTTCAAGAACTCCGTTCGGCTCATTACTGCCATTAACTCTTCTGATTATTCCTCCTTCAGGATCTGTCGTATTTGAATTAATTTCGAGTAATTCTAGGCCTTTAGAGTTAACACTCGCGAAATGTCCGGAGATATGAATAATCATAATCGGTATATCTGTCGATACTTTATCTAGGTCAAATTTATTAGGAAACCTTTTTTCTTCTAGAACCGAATCATCAAAACCCAACCCGAATATCCACCCAGTCAATTCAACGTTTTCCGGTGTAGCCCATTCTTTTAAAACTTTAATTAATGTTGGAATATTGCTAACCGTTGCATCTGGTGGAGGCAAGATTTGGGCGCCAACAGATTGTCCTGGGAAACCTGCGAAATGACAATGGCCATCTATAAAACCTGGCATTAAAGTTTTCCCATTTAGATCACTTTTTTTGGCGTTTGGATACTTCTTGTTTGCCTGTTCAAGCGACCCAGTAAAAACTATTAAACCTGAATTTATAACTACTGATTCAACATAGACTGGCCTGTCTGATTCCATTGTTAAAATGTCACCGCCAAAGTATATTGTGGAGTTATTTTTATTACCGATTTCTTTTTCACTAGAGCAAGAAGCTGTCAATAAAAGTATTCCAATAATAAAAAATGAATGTCTTATTTTAATCATCTGATTTTTGATTTTTGTTTAACAAATAATATCCGGCACAAAGCGCTAAGATTAAGATGGATATTCCAAATAATAAATGATATTCAGAATGCTTTATATCCATTGTAATGATTTTTCTAGAAATAGCAGTTAAGGCTATAAGGATAATTATTTTTACTTTTCTCAAAATGTTTTCATTGTCTCCTTTGAATGTTTCCAATATTTCTAGACCTATTATGATATTAAAGAAAAGTGGAACGCCAGTAAGAGCTAAGGATTTGTTTTGGAGTATTGAGGCTTCAGAGACTTCACAATAAAATAAATAGATTAAATCTAAAATTTCGTATGTAACGAAAGCTATAATTAAAAATGCCAAAATAGTGTAAAGAACTTTTTCAGATTTGTGTATTATTTTATCCATAATATCATGTAATTACATTTTGTGTTTATCAAATATAGCAAAAAGTTAAACAATAAAGGTTGTCAATCCATATTTCAAGGCAAAAGAGAATCCATTAATTTTAGCTTTTGTTATGCACATTTATTCATCTTTAAATAGGGTAGATAGCCCTTCCATTGCAGAGAACAGATACATGGCATTATGATCTTTTTCATAAGAAGCAGTCGTAACGTTTAGATTAGGATAATCAATCAGTATAGCCCCGAGAGAATCAATCATCAATAGATGGTGGTCAATATTTTCTCTAGGACCATTGAAAACAGTACCCTTTGAAATGAATATGTTACTCTTGTATTTTGAGTCAAGCTCCCTCTGAATATGATTTATTGCATCTCCATCATTATACCAAATGCTGGCGTCATAAATTTGAAATGCAGAAAATGATTTTTGAATGGGAAGTACGTAGGCACAAAAATATCCACCAATCGAATGCCCAATTAAGGTGTTAAAACCGTTTGTATTGTATTGCTTATTGACATAGGGAACAACTTCATCTTCTAGAAACTGTAAAAAGGGTAATCCGTTCCCAGTCATAGAAGAATTAAAATATCCTATGGTGTCTTCCTTACCTTTTGCATCCACTTTTGAATCAGTAAAAGTTAAGTCAGCTATTCTGTGAGATCGATCAACATGGGGTATTCCAACTACTATAACTTCGGGGATTGCTGTTTGATTTGCAAATAGTTCTTTTGCCAGAGAATAAGTTAACTCAAATCTATGTTCTGCATCCAAAACATAAACTACAGAATATGAACTATCCTTATGGTAATTTACTGGAAGGCCAATCCAAATATTTCGTTTTTCCTTCAACGCTTTGGACTTTATTTTATGGATTTTAGAGCAATTCTGAGTATGGCCAAACAGTGAAAGTAATAAGGAGAAAAGAAAAAGTGTACATTTCATCGTTGGTTTGTATGTTGTGCATGACGGTTAATGTAAAATGCGTTTTAATGCTTTTTACATAGTGTTAGTAACTGTTTATTTTTTTACAAATACATGAAAGCCAACTCTATTTTTCAAGGAACTCGACTTTTCGATAATCAATATATTGGGCGACAAGCTATAGATGTTAATCTGTAAGTCATCTTTTGAATGAGCAACTTTAATTTCTGTTTTCATCATCAGGTCAATTTGACAATTTATCAAGTAACCTTTTGAATCGGTTGAATCGGATCTTAATCTTGGGTAACAGGCAATTCCTTTATAATCTTGAAAATATTCAAGTTTTTCTAAACAGCTAGATGACCTATGTTCGTGAATTACACTATTACTTGATGTGTATTTATTTTCTTTTTTGGAACTTAAATAAAAATCAATTTTTTCAGGAATATTATAGTCAAGATGTTGTAATGAAAACACATCAAAAGTACTGTCAGAATTGAACGAATATTCATAAAACCAGTTTCCTTCTATTAAAGAATCCAAACTATTTAATTCAATCTTAGGGAAAAGTGGTTTGCAATCATCTTGTGCCGATAAATTGAAAGTGATTCCAACTAAGAAAATGGCGAAAATTATTTGTTTCATATTTCGTATTTATTGTTACTAACGTTTTGGCTAAAATTCATTAATCGATTTAGTAGCTTTTTTTAATTTAACTATATATAACGATACTGTTCTATATTTTTTGATGGAAGCTAAATTGTACCTGATTTTTTTGCCAACTGTTCGTTGTTTGGTTCATTATCCCTAATTGAATTTTAAGTCCTTTTTTTATCATGTATCCTAATGCTAGATACAGCCTGTTCCGATCAAATATTTCTACACTATTTCCATTTCCTATATTTCTTTGGCCATTAATAAATATTTCATTATAAATGGCCAAGTAAATTGTTTTATCATCCATTGCAGCTTTATTTAATGGTATATTTAAAAAGAAATTATACCTATAGCGTGTTCTGAAATCTTGATTTTCAACAAACCTTTGCTCATATCGAAATCGATGACTAGTGTAGAAACGGTTCCCAAATTGAACTGGGAAAAGCGCTTCTTGATAAATTCTACTCTCCGATGAAGTTGAATTATCTGACCCATAACTGCCGGAAGTCACATTGCCATAACCCAATGTCAATTTAATATCCGCTTTTTTGGGTTTGTATGTTATTCCTCCACGCAACAACAATTGTTCAAGGTCACCTCCAATATTCCAATTACGATATTGAATATCTCCTTGCACGCCCCAAGAGCTTTTTTTAAAAGTTGTATTGAAAAAACACATATACCATGCGCCCAATTTATCTTCGTTAATCTGCGCTTCTCCTAGCTTTGGAAGGAGCAATAGAATACTTATTATCGAAAGGAATATACTTTTTTTCATGTTTTGATTAAAACAGTATAATATTTAATTGTAAAGAGTACTTTTTAAATCTAAATATCTGGTTTTAATGACCTTCTCCGCAATGAACTTCATACATAGTTGTTCCATCTGAATAGCCATCTGCTTCAATGTTTTCCAAATCATCTCCACAATATTCCCCAAGTTCAACCTCCGCACCATTTGCCCCATCATAATGACATTCAGCACATTGGTTTTTCTTACAGCTTACAATTAAAAAAATTCCGAATAATGCAATAAGTAGTTTTTTTCCTGTTTTCATATTATTTATTTTTTGCTTTTATTTTTATGTCCCATGCTAACTTAATATAGATCGACCTTCCTGGGTGTTGAAGAGAAATGTTTTTTAGCCTTGATAAATGATCAATGTAATTTTCTCCCATTAAATTTTTAACTCCAACTCCAATTTCTAGAGGGTTTTTTGTTTCCCAAATCATATTTACACCAACATTAATTATATTATATGATCTTGAGGTACTTTCTAATTCAGATACGTTTCTTTGATGATTAAAGAATCTATGTTGGATGTTGAAATTTTTAATTTTGAAGCGTTTATTATTAAATGGATTTAAGTCTAATCTAACGGAACTAGAGAGACGGTTTTGTGGTATTAATGGCAAATATCCACCATTACCATTGTCTGAATTCAAATAAGAAAATGAAGATTCTAAATGCATCCAATGCGCAAAATGCGGATGGTAGTGAATTCCAATATCACCTCCATAAAGTTGAGCATTCGGCAATTGGTCGTATTTAAAAACAGATAAACCATCCGCTATTGAATCGGTTGGTGTTATAGTTATATAATTCTGTATATAATTATAAAATGGGTTTATGATAAGTTCTATATGCTCTCTACTTAATTCATATGTAAAATCAAATTGAGTTCCTCGCTCCGACATTAAATTTAGATTTCCAATTTCATAGCGTAAAGCGCCATGGTGAGTGCCATATGCAGAAAGTTCAGAGACATGTGGACCTCTAAAACCAGTTGATGCGTTTAAACGAACAATGTTAATTGAGTCAGAATATACAACTCCTGCGGAACCATTTAGGCTGCTGTAAATTTTACTAAAATCACCAGCTAAATCTGAATTATAAACATCAAGATTTCTGTGGTCATATCTTAAACCAATCATAGAAACCCACCGAGAATTTTTAAGAGAAAGCAAACTATAAATACCGTTGTCTAGCTGCTGATAGTCAGGTAATAAGTTGTCTTCCCATGAGGTGCCGTTTTGGTTTATTTTCAATCCACCTTGGATACCAGAGACTATCTTTAATGAAGAGTTATTAAGTCTGGCGTTAAAAGTCCATTTCAAATGATACTGCGAACTGTTTAGGGAGGTGTTTAAAGCTGCTATCGTTACTTTCTCTTCAAATTCTTGTAACTGATTGAATGAATGACCTAACATTAAAAGTACATTCCCATTTTCTTGCAACCATTTGTTCTCAACTGATATGAAATGACTATTGTTTAATTGAATAGGTATTATTTTATTTCGACTTTGGTTTTCAACTTGAAAACTCAATGGGTTTATAATAGAGTCATGTGTATGTCCGGGAAGACCAATTCTGTTTTGTGAAAAGGCATATCTCATATTGATTACCCATTTTTTCTTATTAAACCCGAATGAAAGCTTTCCACCTTTTTCATTAAACCTTGAATTGAGTGCGTATTGTCCAGATGGTAATTTGTAATCGGCTTGATTTGAGTACAAACCAGATGCGTTGAATCTCCATTTCTTTTTAGAAATCTGATATTCACCGCTTGAAATTAATCCATTTGTAACGGATTCATATCTGGTTTCTAAATGAATTTTTTGAAAATTTTGAGCAATGTATGGACGGTCTACAAAATAAGCTGTCCCTCCAATTGCGTCTGCCCCAAACATTAGTGATGCAGGTCCCTTAATAATTTCAACAGATCCTATACCTAATGAAGTAAATACATTCCCATGATCACCTCCCCATTGTTGATTTTCTATTCTTAAACCATTTAGTATAGTCACAACTCTCGATCCTTGCATTCCGCGAATTACAGGCTTTGAGATGCCAGGTCCGGAACTTGATTGGTACACACCCGGTATGTTTTCCAAATTTTCACCTAAAGATCCAGGAATAGAATTTAATTCACTTAATTTTCTTGAATCAATATAAACAACATTATCCTTTTGAATTTCGCTTATTGGGCTAGATACGCTGACCTCTTGAAGTTTCAAATGAGTTTCTGAAAGTTCAAAAATGATTTGTTCTGTAAAGTTGAAGGTGTATAAGTCTTCATATCCAAGAGCTCTTATCCTAACTCGCATAGAGTCAGTAAAATTCCCTTGAATGATAAAAAGTCCATTTTCATCGGTTTGACTGCCTATTTCAAGGTCTACGATGTAAACAGAAGCATGCGGAACAGCTTCTTTTGATAAGCTATTGATAACTTTTCCAGAAAAACTTTGAGAAAAAGCAATTGCATTACTCATTAAGAGAAATAATAATAATTTGTAATGGATCTTAATGTCTTTCACGTAAAAATTAGTTTGTCAATATGTTGAACTCAAAAAATGAATTATATTTGTAACAATGTTGCAAATATATAAACTCTTTTAATATTTGCAACATTGTTGCAATAAATATTTATGACTGAATTATTAAAAAGTAAAAAAATAAGCGAGACCCCTTTTAGAAAGGAGGTCTTGGCAATTTTCAGAAATTATACCAATGCTATTCCTTTGTCAACTGTTGAGAAAGAATTAAAAGAATACAATCGAATTACACTTTATCGAACGATAAAAATTTTTATTGAAAAGGGTATTATTCACGAAATAACCATAAGTGGTGAAGAGTCAAATTATGCAATTTGTCATGAAGAATGCAGCACAGCAGCTCACCATCATCAGCACATTCATTTTAAATGTAGTAGTTGCAAAAAAATATTTTGTGTTGAAGTAGATCAGTTTCCTTCAATAATATTACCCAACTATAAAATTAAACAATTAGAAATTCAGGCTACTGGATTGTGTCAGAAGTGCAATGTTTGATATTAATACTGCCATTTTGCCAATTGACATCACATTTAATTTATGCTCTTACTGAGTTAATAGGCAGTGGATTTGAAATTATATAGAACGAAACTCGCACGAACAAAAGGTTATTGGTTTATTTAAACTAAATGTCTTGTAAGTTCTCTTTATTTTTTCGGAAGTAAGGGTATAATTGGTGAGATTTTTTTTGCTACTGCTTAAAGATATCTAATCGAAAGAACTCTATACTTTTTTAATGCAGATAACTGTTAGCGCGCTGCTCGTAACGTTTTTAAGCAGAGTGAGCTACACAAAACTTGTTTAAACTATTATAGATAAATTTTCGTGTTTTTGAGGGCATGAGTTATGCACGTTGTTAACTACTTTTATTGGATGAATCCCCATTATCTTTTTTGTTTCCCTTTTGCATTAAGGATGTTCCAATTCCAGCACCGATGGCTACTCCTAAACTAAGCCAGAGACCTATATTGTCAGTTAATACACCGATTACAGTCCCAAATACGACACCAATTGCTATTCCAGATACGAGGTTTTTTTCTTTTTTCATTTTTTAGTTTTGTCTTTGCTCAGAGAAAATTTATACCCTTTTTCGTCTCCTACAATTTTGACACTAACATATTTGGTCTTTTCCGATCCGTATTCGATTTGGTCAATTTGATCTTTCGGAATTTCTTCTTTATTTTTTTTACCGAACAATCGGGATGAAGCAGTTTTGGTAACCATCTTCCAAGGGATTCGGAGATAATATTCCATGTTACCATCGAGCGTTTGCTTTCCAGAAATTTCTAGATGACCCAATGAAGAATTGATTTCCATTTTTGGGATAAGCATTTCACCATTTACAATGTCTATATGATTGTTTAATGAGTCAAAAAACACCTTGTCTAAATTCTTGTCTTGGAAGTAGTCCGACATGTAATGAAGAAGGGCATAGTTTTCCATTCTTCCTTGGGTTACTCCAACGTCCATGTGTATTTCGCTATCATCTATTATCGGCACAAGGTCATTGTGCATATGTATTTTACCGGTAACTTTCCCAGTGAATTTCCCATGTAAATTTTCCGAAACTAAATGCTCTTGTCCAAAATTATCAAATTTGAACATCAATGCATCTAGGTCTACGTTTTGAACATTTATATCGGGACTGAAATAAATCTGATCAGGGTTGGAGCCGTTAAAATATCCATCGATGTCGAAATGTCCACCGGCGAGATCAAGATTAAGATGATCGATATAAACATAATGTTCGGGTGTTGAACGTATGGCGCCTTTTACATTTTTTAAATCATAGCGATGGTAATTTAAGGCTCCTATGTCTATATGGTAGGTCATATCTGTGAATGGAAGAGTGTAAATATTAAAACCTCCATCATGATCCACCTTTTCACCCTTAAGCAGTGGGGCCGGGTTGTATTTAATTAATTGGTTTACATCTAGTCTGCTAGCGGTTAACTCAAAATGATTATCTCTTTTCTTAATGGATTCATCTTCTCCCGTGTAATAATGCAACGTCGTTTTAAAGGTAGAATGGCCCAGTTTACCATGAAAATCTTCTACAATTAAATGTTCATCTTCAAAATGAATTTTACCTTTAAAATTTTCAAAACGGAGCGGGTGAACTTTCATCTTAGCTTCAAACTTATCAAGTTCAAGATCCATAGAGCGAAAGCTGTGATCGAAATGAAGATCCACATTTCCATGTATTTTCAAATCATCAAATTCTTCGTGAAGATAATCTTCAGGAACATGGTTTTCTCCATCATAAGAGAACAATGATTCTAGTTGTAGTCGATCTGCGTTAAGATTAAAGTCAATCTTTGAATCGCCACCAGGATCTTCGTCTAGCCATTTTTCATAATGTTCGAGAGTGCCATTGAAATGAAAGTCACTGTCATCAATCATTCCCGAAAAATCCTTCACATTCAAATCCCTTTCACCAATAATTATATCGGCGCGGAAATCATGTAGTCGGTGTGGATAGTTTTTAAGATCAGCTTGTAAATCTTCAATAAAGAATTCTCCTTGTGGAAGAAATTCAGATTCCGTAAAGGACCTAGCACTTGCTTTAAAGTCAAAATCCATTTCCATATTTGTAATTACTTCATTTATTGCTGAGGAATCACTTCCGGTTAATTCAAACAGATCTATTTTTTTACTCAACAACTTAAGTCTGGTGTCTACAGGGATATTGGTGTGATGAATAATGGCAGGTAAATCTTCTACCCTGCCAAAAATGTGTAAATCTGATTTTCCGATACTAATATCGACTTTTTCAATTTTAGCTTCATGTCCGTGCATTTCAATATCCAGGTCCAATTTATTAATCGGCAAATTATATTTTGCATGCTGAAAACTCGCCTTGTCGAGGATTACACTCAACTCATAATTTTCATTCAACTCAGAAATTGAATGTTGAGGATTCTTTAAATCAATGATATCATGAAAATTAAGATTCAACTTTAATTTTCCTTTCACATTACTTAATTCTTCTAATCCAACGAATTCTTGTATAAATCGCAAATCGATTTCTGATTTGGCATCCAACTTAACATCGGGCGCTCTAAAATCTCTCATTGATAAAGATATTTCAAAAGAACCCCTATTGTCCCCAGAACGAGCACTTAAAGAGTTAAGAACACAAAGCATGGTCTCCGGATTTTGTTTTTTACCATTGGTGTAAAACCCTGAAAAGTTAATGTCTTTTAAAGTTCTGCCATTTTCACGGTTAATGATCTCTCCATTTTTACAGTTGAATACGATTTTTACATCAGGGTTATGCCCATTAATTGATTCGCCTTTTATGTTCGCTTGAATAAATAGTTCTCCCTTGTTTTTATAACTTTTAAGCGTTGGTATTTGCTCTTCTGGAGCGAAAGCAATTAACAGGTCAAAGTTCGGTTTTTTACCAGTAAAAATAAGGTCTAAAAAAATGTTTTTCTTAAAGTTTATTCCTCCTTCCATTCCAAATTCTGAGCCCTCCATGTGAATTTCTGTCGGCTGAAAATTAAGTAAATCTTCATCTTTAAAATAATCGACTTCGGAGTCTAAGTCAATGTGCTTCTGCTTCAAGAAAGTAGTGTCAGACCCTTTGATTAGATTCAATACAAATTGCGTATTTAATGAAGCGTGAACCGAATTTTCCGATGATTTGAATTTTGATTTCGCTTTAGAAACAAATGCTTCAACTTTTAAGTTGTTTTCTTCATTTAGTTTGGTAATATCTATGTTTTCAAGCTCAATTTTCTTTAAGTCAAGATGAAACTCCTCTCCAGGGTCTTCGATTTCTTTCTTAGAAGAAAGTGCTTTTACAATGTTAAATTCGCCGTTTAAATGTTGAACAATGTCAATGTGGCCATTTTGGATTTTAATTTTTTTAATTTCCATTTTGCCAGTCACAACAGTCCATAAATTGAAACCCGCAAAGACATCTTCAATATCAATCAAGGGTTTGTTGCTTTTTTCTTTTGTCTCGTAAACCTTGAAGTTTTCTAGGTCGATTGAAACATAAGGGAAATTCTCAAAAAAAGAGATGTGAGAATCACTGATCTCAGCGCTTCCTGTAAAATCTTCATTCAGCGCAATCATGATTTCATTCACAATTGCATCCTGTTTCTGATGTACAATAATAGCCGCAATTGCCAAGATTAACATAGGGATTATTAGGCATGCCAGCATGAATCTTTTCCAAAATTTCTTCGAACGAATCCAGCTATTTAGTTTGTTTTTAATTGTCATCGTTTAAATGTTGCTTAGGTGACGACCTAAAGTTTTTTAATTTAATGATTATTCCAAAAATAATAATCGAATAGGTGAGGATAGAAAAAACCCATTTTAATATTGTGACATTAGAACCCAATGAAACAATTTGCTCTGAGAATGAATTCGTGTTTATGTATGAATCCAGAAGCAATAGCTCAATAAAATTTTCTATCCAGTCTGAAAACATATGCAGAATGGGTATGATGACAAGAAATTGCCATTTCTTAAAGAGATAAACGAACCAAAGTGAATACATTAAAGTGTAAACAACTGGAAATATGCTATCCCAAACTCTTATGAAATGATCGTAACAATTCAGTTGCTCAACGGACCTAATTTTAAAAAAATGTTGAACCATATTGATGTCATAACCAAAAGTTAATCCTAAAGAATTGGTTGCATCAGGTATATAAAAACAACTGCTATAATGTCCTAAAATGAATTGGGCATATACGAACATTCCTATGGTTGACGTTATCGCGAAATAGAATATTCGGTTTTTATATACTTGCTGCATTTCTCTTATAACTGCCAATTATCATATCTAATGTGATTTACAATAATTGACGCTTGTTAAACTTTCATTATTATTTCTTTAGCTTAGGAGCTCCTATTTTCTCAAGTTTTCCTTCCATCGGAGACATAGCCTCTTTAATACTTTTCAGCTTCATGGCCATTTCGTTGAAAAGCGTGTTGGCATTTTTTAAAGATTTGAGGTGCGCTTCTGTTGGTCCATATGTAGAACTATTGCCGCTTGCCGGCCAAATGTAATCCCAAATGGTTGGGTATTCATTTTTCTCCCCAACTTCTGAACGCGAATTGCTTCCTCCAATCTGTTGTTCAAGGTCTAGTATTTGCCCACGTAATTTGAGCAACGCTTCGTGAAGGTTTTTATCACTGGACGTGGCTCTGTCGTATGCTTTAAGCATTAATTTGATGGCACTCTTAGTGTCTTTTAAGTCGTTGTCTAGGTCATTTGTTTTTACTCTGATTGACGAAATGTTTTTCCAATGCTCTACCACTTTTTCAGGAGTGCTTCCAACCAGCGCACCTTTAGTAAGTGCCTGAACCTCAAACGAGACTTTGTCTCCAATTGCACTATAAACTCCTTCAATTTGCTTGAAAAGTTGAGCTTCATAATTTCCGGGACCTACTTGATACCCAACTCTTGTGCTTTCAATGTTTTTGGATGAAATCGTTGATGTAGATTCAGTCGCAAGGTCCCAACTAATTCGATTGAAGCCTTTGCCATTTTCTGCTTTTATTTTTCGAAGAACCTTTCCTTCTGTGTTATAAATGAATAGCCAAACATTCGGAGTAATTTCCTTTTTTTCATCTTCTAGTGTAGACCAGTCTGGAACTTCTACTATGCCGCCATTTTTCTCCGTTTTCTTTTCCCTTTCTTTTCTTTTGGAGGCTTTTGATTTGTAGCTGTCTTTTAAGTAATAAGAGAATTCAACACCATAAGGAGGGTTGTCTGCTACATAGAAATTGTCTCCTTGTGAAGCTTTTTTGCCGCCCCCAAGAGTTCTTCGTTGAACGTACCATTTCCCTGTTCGAGGAGTGAACAATTGAGCCTCTGAATCCGCATCTGTAGGTTTAAATTCACGCAGAGAAGAATAGTCGTCAAGAATATAAATACCTCTTCCAAATGTACCGGCAATCAAATCATTTTCTCTTTTTTGGATGGCGAGATCGCGCACAGAAATGTTAGGCAATCCACCTTTTAGTTTTATCCAAGTTTCGGCCCCATCTTGTGTAAAGTACACACCAAATTCAGTTCCTAAAAACATCAGCTTACTTTTTTCATGGTCTTGAACAATTCGCCAAAGTAAGGTGCCATCAGGTAGTCCATTTGTAATACTTAACCAAGTTTTTCCTTTGTCTGGGCTCTTGAATAAGTAGGACTTGTAATCACCATATTTATGATTGTCGAATACGGCATAAACGACATTCTCATCATAGAGATCAGCTTTAATATCATTGACAAAAGCAGTCTTTGGTAGACCTTTAATTTGGGTGAAATCTATTTTCCTCCAGTTTGTTCCACCATCTTCGGTTACTTGTATGATTCCATCATCCGTTCCTGCATAAATCAATCCTTCCTTTTTTGGAGACTCAGAAAGAGAAGTGATTGTGCTGTAATTGGACATTGCATATATGTCCCACGCATTGTCCCATTTTTGCTGTTGCCCATAGAACGGTGTTTGAATTCGTTCAATATTTTTGGTTAAATCACCAGAGATTGGTTCCCAAGAATCTCCTCGATTATCTGACTTCCATACCCTTTGTGAAGCATGGTAGAGGCGTTTTGGATTGTGTGGACTAACCAGAATAGGGGCGTCCCAATTAAACCGTTCTGTTTTCTCACCCAAATCTGGTTGTGGCTGAATGTTGATATTCTCACCGGTTTTTCGGTCGTGACGGTTCAAATGTCCTTGCTGCCACTGCGCATACACAACGTTAGGGTTTCCAGGTTCAGTGGCAGGCTGATGACCATCACCTCCTAGAACAACAAACCAATCTGAGTTTCGAATTCCGTGTATGTTATCTGTTCTAGATGGAGCACCTTGTGTATTGTTATCTTGTGTTCCACCATAAACAAAGTAGAATGGCTCGGCATCATCGACTGCAATTTTGTAAAACTGTGTAATTGGTAAATTATCAATGAACTTCCAGTTTTCCGTTTTGTCAAAGCTCTCGTATAAGCCACCATCGCAACCAACCAAAATATAGTTAGGGTCATTTTCTTTGAAAGCCACGGCATGGTTATCAACGTGCTTTTCATTTTCATTCATTCGTTTGAAGGTTTTTCCACCATCAAAAGAAACCTGCATATAATTGTCTGCTAAATAGATCTCGTCAAAATTATGCGGTGATGCAAATAATTCCTGATAGTAATGAGGTCCTGTTCCGCCGGCAACGGCATCACTCATTTTTGTCCATGATCCTCCTTGGTTTTCACTTTTATAAACTCCACCGGTTCTTCTATCCAATTCTATTGCTGCGTATACAACGTCAGGTTTTTGAGGAGAAAGAGCCAATCCAATTTTACCCATATTACCTGAAGGTATACCATTCGTGAGTTTGTTCCATGTTTCACCGCCATCGGTTGATTTGTAAATAGCGGTTCCTGGTCCGCCACCAATGTATCCAGCAACAGTGCGGTGACGTTGCCATGTGGCTGCGTATAGCACGTCAGGATTTCTTGGGTCAATAAGCATATCTGTTGCTCCAATCCATGCATCATCTCCAAGCGTTTGATTCCACGTTTTCCCTCCATCGGTTGATTTGTAAACTCCGCGTTCACCTCCTTTACTCCATAATGGCCCTTGGGAGGCCACCCATATGGTATTTGAATTATTGGGATGAATGATGATTTTTGAGAGGTGCTCAGATTTTTTGAGACCCATGTTTTTCCATGACTTTCCGCCGTCCTCACTTTTATAAATACCGTCGCCGTAGCTCATGTGTCTTCCCCCTACATTTTCACCTGTGCCGACCCAAACTACTTCTGGGTTTTTCGGGTTAAGTGCCATGCAGCCAATAGAAAAACTTTTTTGGTCGTCAAACAAAGATTTCCATGTCGTACCAGCATTTTCTGTTTTCCAAACTCCTCCAGAACCGGCCGACACATACCACACGTTTTCATTGTTTGGGTGAATTACAATATCTGATATCCGGCCGGACATCAATGCAGGACCAATACTTCTAAACTTAAGGTTACTGTATATAGCACTTGCATCATTTTTTTGATTCTCTTCCGATTCTTTATTTTTCTGTCCGTAACTTGAAGTAATAACGCCAACAGACATAAATACTATACTCACAACTTTTAAAAGCTTCTGCATATTAATTTTTTTTTTAGGCTCTCAAGGTAATAAAAAGAGAGGAATAATGAAAGATAACCGACAGCGATGCACTAAGAGATAGTGAATTATTTCTATGGGTTAAATAATTTAAAGACGATCTTTAATTCATGCCCATACTGTGAAGCATTAACCAACTTTAATATACCATTATGGATTGTTTATTAATTGTTGTCACTTGGATGATTTAAGAAATGATAATAATTTCATTTCTTATTTAAAGCATATAAAACTTATCTGTTTCCTTTAAATCGGGTAGGTTTTCTGACTCCATTAGTTGCTTAATGTTCACCTCAATAGTTTTTGATATAGAAGTCATTGGAGTATCTGTGGGTTTGTTTTCGAAAGGATCTTGGATGTGCGTTGCAATCTTCTCCAACAAAAAAAATGGAATTGAAATAATAACTTCTATCGGGATTTCAACGAGACTATGCAATTCTGTAAGGGATAATGAAAGGAGCGTTAGAAATATGTAAATAAATACGTGTAATGTTAACCGATATGTTTTTGGAAAAAAGGTGTTTTTAATTCTTTCCGCTTTACCCATCGATTCGCAAAGCCTTACCAAAGTAGCATCCAATTGAATTTGCTGATAATCATTGATTACTCCTTTCTGATGGAGGTTTGCGATATCTTCGCTATGTTGGTCAATGATGGCTAAAGGGATGTTCTTGTGCGGCAACAATTTTTCTTTATCTACATCGGTTATGAATGGGGCAGAGTGCTTTAGTGGGTCTTGCTTACGAAGTGAACAAGATAATGAATAGCACCAACCTATTTGTCTATTCCCCATTTTTTGAATGATGGATGTCTCTTCATTTTTAGTAAAACTTTTTAGTTGTATCACAAGAGATCTTGAATCATTCACAATTGCCCCCCATATTTTTCTTGCTTCCCACCAGCGGTCATAAGACTGACTGAGCTTGAAAGAGAGTAATAGAGCTATCGCTGAACCTAAGAAAACACCAATCGATAATGGAACACTAATGTCGATAGCATATTCTGATATAAAGTAGATCGACGTGGAGAGCATTGTTACAATTAACAATTCCCACTTTATCTTATTGAACCAATAGTCAATTGGAATTCTTTTGTTTGTAATCATTTCAATTGTTTTAGATAATTAATCTCAAATCCACTAATCTTTAAAAGCTAATTTTGAGAGATTAAGTATAGCTAATTTTTTTGGTAACATTTAGATGTATTGAAATGATTCTTTAAGTGAAATTTCCTTTTTGAAAGATAATTAAACTACTATTGCTTTATTTTTGAAAATCCACCATCAACATGAATAATCTGACCAGTTATCCATGACGATTTTTGAGTTAAGAGAAAGATCGCTGCCTCAGCAATATTTTTTGGGTCTCCTATTTTCTTTAGCGGGTTTTTTTCAGAATGATAACTGATTTTTTCTTCTGTATTCAAAAGTTTAGTGGCCAAATTTGTATCAGTCAGAGATGGTGCTATAGCATTCACTCTAATCGTTGGGGACAACTCTGCGGCTAATGACCTCGTCAATCCTTCAATCGCACCCTTTGAAATTGCTACTTGAGAATGGAAGCTAAAACCAGATTGAACAGCTACGGTTGAGAATAGAAGTATTGATGCGTCCTCACTTTTTTTTAAGCGAGGTAATAGAGCCTTAATCATTTTAGTGGCGCCCAAAACTTGTAATTTAAAATCATCCATAAAATCATCTTCTTTGAAGCGGTGGAATGGTTTAAGGTTAATGCTTCCTGGACAATAGGCTAAACCGTGAATTTCATCAGGTAGCTGGTCAACTTCAAAAGAGTCATCCATTACATTTAAGTGAATGTATTGAACATTTCCGCGACTTTCAATCACGTTTTTGTTGTATGTGCCAAAAACATTTTCTCCCTGTTTTTCAAGCAAACAAACTATTTCTTTGCCTATTCCAGAAGAACCACCAATTATTATATAATTTTTCATCTATAAGTATTTAAGTCGATACGATTTTCAAAAATAAACTGAGCATGCCATAATGAAAATTCACTTCAAATAGCCTCTTTTTTGTCAGAATCTTGAACAAGAATCTTTGAATTCTTTTGAAGGTTATGTTGTTTGTTGATCATTCTTATTAGGAAAAACATATAAGCTGAGAATATGCAGAACCCTATGATAAAAAGTGTTAAATTTTCCATGATTAGTCGTTTTTTACAAGTCTGATGAATATTGCGAAACAAAGAATTGACGGAACCCAAATTCCAACAAACATTCCTTCTTCTTTTTGGCCACTAAACCATAGCGATACGGAAAGTACAAAACTGATGAATGCTAGTAAGACTGGATAATATTTTTCAAGTAATTTCATGAATTTTTGATTTAAAATGTGATTGTTTCAATGTATATTATATGTAAACATAAACAATTAATTCTAATTTTGTTTAATTATTACCAATAAAGATTAAACAAAAAAGGCAAGGATACTATAATACATGCGGTTATAGTTGTCTACTAATTATTGATTTGGCCTCTAAAATTGCGCTCTTTATGACATGAAGGTTATTGTCCTAAGAAGATTACAAAAGTGTAAAACTTAGGTTAATTTTCCATTAACTCAAGCTGAAATTGTCCAATCATAGATAATGGGGAATCCCAGTTTGCAACGATTAAAAATTCATAAACCTCCGTCTTACTCGGGGTAAGTGTCTGATCAGGCATTAGTCTATTAACGGCCTTCCACTTTTTGGTTTTTAATTTTGGTTCTGTATCCGCTGATTTATAAAAGATCATTACATTATTTGTGTTTAATGCTGGCAAAATCACTTTCTGGGTCTCATTCGCTGATAACTTATATTTTTTTGATATTTGATATATAAAGAATGGAGGCTTATCAATTTGAGTATTATAGGTTAACAAGGTATCAAGTTTTATAGGCTTAATTTTCTTTTTTAATGAAACTTTTATGACAATTTGGTTGATTGATGTTTGGCCATTATAAATTTCCAAATTATTATCATTAATATAATATTTAGGATTAGCCTCTATGAGTTTCGAATTTTCCACGTTATAAAAAGAAATTATGAATTTTTCATCAATGGATGCTGATAGGTTCAAATTGATAAAGTCAATTGTATCTGTTCCGGTGTTGGTTAACAAATAATAATTCTCTTTCGTTGTGGCTTTGGGCTTCTTTATTTTTCTTTTGACTAAGTATTTATTGAGATTCTTTAAAGAGTAAAAAGTTTGAATTTCAATATTTTCATTTGAACAAGAATACAATGGAGCAATAGGCTTGCTGAAAAAGAGACTATCTTTTTTCTGAACAATCGATGATGTTATATGATTCTTATATTTTCTAAGTTTATCATTTGCAGGAAGAAATTTTAGACTTGCAAATACTGACCATATTCTTCTTTGAGCATCAAAAATTGGATCTTCAAATATTTCATACAATTGTTCCATTTCATAAATTTGATACCTGAGATAGGTGTTACGTATTGATTGTCCTGCTCTGTTGTAGGTGCTCCATGTTGGCGTATCATAATGCTCCAGACTAATTTTCAAACACTCATAGGATTCATTAAAAATTCTTAATGCCTTTTGATCATTTGGAAAGAATAAAGTGTATTCATACAATCCAATCATTCCATTAATAAACCCATTAAGAACTTGTGGTGATGATTTTCTGTTTGGGTATTCTTCGATCCAAGTGCAACCTTCTTTAGAAATTGAAATTGTTCCCCCTAATTCTTGCGGCATCATAAGAACATAAGCTATCTTTTCAATAATGGGAAGGATACTTTCATCTTTGGACAACTCATAATACCTCAATAAAAAGCTTATCGCGTATCCTTGAGTCATGCCGGAATACCATGGGGCTTTCAATTCACGATAATTATAATTATAAGGTAATCCAATTCCTTCACCGTCAAATAAGGAAACTAACTTGGATTCGTCTTTAAAGTATTTGATTTGATTCATGCAATGGTGATAGTATGTGCTATCGCCTGTATCTAAAAAATTATAATAAGTTGAAATACCAAATTGAGCTATTGATAAAGGGTGATATCTCCCTTTGGACTTAATTATACCTTCCGAATCAAATGTTCTAGAATTTATAAACTCAGTCGTAATAATTCTTTCAACATTACAAATATACCTTGTTAGTTCTTGGGCATTTGCATAGAAGAAATAAAATTGAAAAATGACAAATAATTGAATAGCTCTTTTCATTTAACAAAGTTAAATTTTTTTTTAATGAAACAGATTGAACGATTAGCATTGAATTTGAGAAGTCATATTGAGGTTATAACAATAGAGTATATATAGTCAACAAATTTCTGAATATGTTTTTGGCCTCGGGTTCCACTGCCTAATGTATTTTCTTCGCTCCGTTAAAAACTTTGCAAATAAATAAGTTGAAATAATTTGAGATTCATCTGAATCTTGCTAAAAAATGATGGTTTTGTGTCAATTTGATAAAAATCATAATTGTTGACAACGGAATTGCGGTGGATTAAATTCTGGTATAAAAGCTTATTGCAAGCTGGGAGATTTGATTTTTTTATTAATGCTTTATTTAAAGTAGAAAAATACTTGGCAGTAATAGAGGATTCGCTAATTTGAGAAAAAGCAAGCGCATTTGAGGAAATGTACTTGAAATAATTCATCCTCATTATGGTGGAGGTGCTGTTTAAATGTTGCCTAAAATAAACAAAAGACTCATTGATGTATTTAATTCGCCCCAAGTCTAAAAGGACAAGCGTAAGAATGTAATCAAAATACAAGTTCTTTATATCGGTTATTTTAGACATGCTCTTCTTGATCGAAGGAATTTGATTGCTTCTAATTAAAATGGTATGTCCCGAAACAATATTTCGCAATGCTAACTCAATAGGCGAAGAGTAATATGTCTTTATTTTGTTGGAGTCTCTTTTTGTTTCATAATTAGTCTGCTTCTGGATTTTATCGTACAAAAGGTAGGAGTTTGAAAAGTTCATTAGAACATTATCATCCTCTAGCATCAAGTCAGCCAATTGAATCTCTATTTTGTTAGCTGCCCAGATGTCATCTTGATCCGAAAAAAAAAGATAGTCAGATTTCACAAGGTCCAATCCATTTAGGAAATTATTGAAGTATCCTAAGTTTTTTTTATTTTGATGGAGTTCAATTCTCTTATCGTTTAACATCATCTTTTTAATGATCTCAACGGTTCTATCATGAGAAGTGTCATCTACAATGATTAGTTTAAAGTCTGTGTGAGTTTGATCTAAAATAGATTGGATTTGAAGCTCTATAAAATCTTCACCATTGTACGTGCACATTAGAACATCAACAAACATTTTTTTATTTTTTTTAGTCAATTAATAATGTCATTTTAGATTTTTTCAGCTTGCAACTAACGTTTAGGTTCTTTTGTGCTTTCGTTTTTCACAAAAATGCTTTTGATAGTTATTTATCAATAATAATTAAGTCATTTTCTATTTCTTATTCTTAATAATTAGCGCTGGTATATCTAGGGATTTATACAACGCATTATAGGTATTCATTTCGATTTCTATAATAGCATCGCGTTCATTTTTATAGACTAGCCAATCTTCCATTAAATCATTAAAACGTTCTTTAGCACCATTAGTAACTTTAGGATCTGGTTGGTCGATATAATTTTTCAAGTTAATCAGCTGAACGTTTAGCTTATTATTGAAATTGATAACATCTTGAAACGTTTTTTGCTTGGCTTGAATTAAATTTTCTTCCCAACTATTAATTCGTCTTGATAAAGCTTTTCCTTTTTCTATCAAAGACGCCATCCTGTCATTGTCTTTTAAAAGTTTAGCGTAAGTATCAAGCTGTGCTTTGGCAGATCTCATTTGGTTGACAGACTCATGCATATCTCTAATGGTGTTTTCAATTGCAACAAGCATTTTTTGTTGTTCTTCAAAATCTTGAAACGTTGCATTAATTGCTGGGTTTGGAAGAATAGTTATAATTGTTTCAACCGTATCACCTTCTAGTATTAGTCTTAAGGTGTATTCGCCTGGAGCCACATTGGATCCAGAAAGTCCTCCTAAGCTAAAAACTTCATTTATTGCCGGTAATGCCTCTCTACCAAAACCCCAAGCAAAACGATTATAGCCTTTTTTCGAAGGCAAAACTTCCGGTCTAGAAGGTCCTCCAGGCCATGATTTAAAATCCTTTTGGTTTTTATTAACGTATGTTCTAATAACTGTTGCGTTTTCTAACACCTCTAATTTTAAATCTGAAGAGTCTGCGGCCTCATCCAAATAATAATCGAAAGTCACACCATATTTAGGATTTTGACCTTGTCCTTGTTGTGAAGATTGCCAACCAAAAATGCGGTAGCTTGCCTTGGGTTGAAAAATTTGAACAGATTTATTCTCAGAATTCATCATTTGCAGCACACCCAAATCATCTAAAATCCAGAATCCTCTACCTGATGTCGCAGCTACCAGATCGTTGTCTTGAATCACTAAATCGTTGATAGGAACAACAGGAAAGTTAAGCTTTAAACGTTGCCAATTAGCACCATCATCATTTGAAACGTATAGACCAACTTCAGTACCAGCATACAACAACCCTTTTCTTTTTTTATCTGCTCTGACAACTCTAACAAAACCGTTTGGATCATCTAATCCATTTACAATTTTCGTCCAAGTTTTTCCATAATCGGTTGTCTTAAAAACATGAGAACTCAAGTCCATAGACTTGTATCGCATGATAACGACATAAGCGGCTGCTGCGTTATGAGGAGAAACCTCAATACTATTTACAATACCATCTTTAATTCCTTTTGGTGTAATGTTTTCCCAAGAGTCACCACCATTTTTTGTGATATGTAATAAACCGTCATCACTGCCCGCATATAATACACCTTGTTCATGTTCTGATTCTACTAATGAGGTAAGCGTATTGTAATTTTCTCCACCAGCCGCTTCATTCGTATATGGACCGCCTCCTTGGCCGTGTTTTTCAGTTTCATTCTTTGTAAGATCAGGACTAATTGGCGTCCAGTTTATCCCTTCATCCGTTGTTTTAAAAACGACATTACCAGCATGATAAATTGTAGATCTGTTGTGCGGAGAACTAATAATAGGTGCGTTCCAATTGTATCGATATTTGGCATCTTTTGGCGCAATACCAAGCCCTAATTCTGGATATTCTTTTATATTTTTTGTTGCCTTAGATGATTTTGTCCATTTACTAATATGTCCTTGATATGACCCTCCATAAATTGTTTCTGGATTATCAGGGTCCAAAGCAATAAAAGCACTTTCACCGCCTGCCACAGAATACCAATCCTTCCAATCTATGCCATCATCATTCGTTCTGCTCGCGATGCCAATTGCAGAGTTGTCTTGTTGACCACCATATACATTGTATGGCACCAAATTATCAGTTGAAACACGATAAAACTGCGCGGTAGGTTGATTTTGTTGAGTACTCCAGCTTTCCCCTCCATTGAATGAAATATTAGCACCTCCGTCATTGGAGTTAATTAAATTGGTATTGTCATTTGGATTAATCCATAAATGATGATTATCACCATGAGGAACGGAAACATTTGAAAAACTCTTGCCACCATCAATAGACTTCATTACTGGTGCATTTAAAACATAGACAACATTCTCATTTTGTGGGTCAGCAAAAATCTCCATATAATACCAGGACCGCGCAATATTAATGCGATTGCCATTCACTTGATTCCAGGTTTTTCCAGCATCATCAGATCGATATACTCCTCCTTTTTTTCCTTCAGCTTCAATCACAGCAAACACACGTTCGGAATTTGCTCTAGATACGGCAATGCCTGATTTCCCAAAAGTTTTTGGCAACCCACCTGTCATTTTCTCCCATGTATCTCCACCATCATTGGACTTATATAATCCTGAACCTTCACCGCCTGATTCCATATACCAAGGATACCTGCGATGGTGCCACATGGAAGCATATAAAATACGAGGATTATTCATGTCCATAGATAACGATGAAGCTCCGGTTGTCTCATTTACCGACAGTATTTTCTCCCAAGTTTCCCCGCCATCTTGCGTTCTATAAATACCTCGGTCGTTTGATGGGGCATATTGTGCTCCTTGAGCTGTCGCATAAATAATATCCGGATTTGCTGGGTGAATAACAACATCTGAAATATGACGTGTTTTTTCCAGCCCTAAATGATTCCATGTTTTTCCGGCATCCATAGTCTTGTAGACACCATCTCCCATAGAGGTCATAACACCCCGTGCAGCATGTTCTCCCATACCAACAACGACAATATTTGGATCACTTTCAGCCACTGCAATAGCACCAACAGAACCTGTTTTGAAAAATTTATCAGAGATGTTTCCCCATGTTATTCCATCATCAGTGGTTTTAAATACTCCACCACCTGTGGAACCCATATAGTAAGTGTGAGGTTGACCTATTACCCCGGTAGAAGCAACACTTCTCCCTCCTCTAAACGGGCCAATATTACGCCATTTTAAACCATGAAATAAAGAGTCTGTTAACTCTATGATTTGTCCGCTAGAATTGTGTCCTCTTTTTTGTGCATTAGTTATTATTGGTGCTATAAGTATACAAAGTAATAATAGTCTCAGGAATCTTATTTTGTGCTTTGGTGTTGGTAAAATCATTGAGTGAAGATAGAGTTGTATTATTGTATGATGATTCGTTTTAATGAAGAATAACGGTTTTGGCTATGCGCTATTTCGCTTGATTAAAGATAAATTTATTTGTGAGAATAAACGTGCGAGTTAGAATGATTTATCATTCGAAGCGAGATTTATGCAATGAAATATAGTTGTTGTCGTACACGTTTAATTTTTCTTTAGATATTCCTCAATGGCTAACTCCGCTATTTTAATAGAAGATTCTTGAGGGGGATTACAAGTACAGTTAGATAAAACGATAGTAAGAATTCCTTGTTCGGTAAAGTAAATCCCATTTGATAGAAACCCAGGAATTCCTCCACTATGTCTAATAACAGGTTGTCCTTGAATCGTGTCAACGCCCCAACCGTATGCATAGGAACTCATTTCACCTGAAGATAGCTGATAGGGAGTATGCGCTTTGGTCAAAGTCTCCTTCTTAACAATCTCATAATTAAAAAGGGCCTTATACCACAGATTTAAATCAGATACTGTACTAAGTATATTTCCTGCAGAATAGGGAATACTCATATCTATATATTGTGCATTGACTGGTCCAAAGAAAGGGTCATATCCCGATATTCTATTCTTAATGATTTCCTTGTTGCTGTCGGTACGTGAATCCTTCATGCCTGCCTTGTCAAATATTTCTTTTTTGATGAATGAAGAGTAGTTCACGCCAGATGCAGCTTCAATAATTAAACCGAGTAAATGGTATCCCGAGTTGCTGTAACTAAATTCACTGCCTGGTTCGAACTCAAGTGGGAATTCAGAAAATGAATTTACGAGACTGTCAGGATGATGATATAGTCTCATAAAATCTTCATTCATTATCTCGGGGGTAGTATAAGATTTAATTCCAGACGTATGTGTTAGAAGGTGCTCTATGGTCACAGTATACTTCTTTACTGGGAATGTTGGAATGTATTTCTGTATTGAATCATTTACATCTAATTCTCCTCTCTCTTCAAGAATCATTATCCCAATTGCAGTGAATTGCTTAGTAATGGATCCAATTCTAAATTTGTGTTCAATCTTAACTGGAACTTCAAGTTCGATGTTTGCCATACCCGTGCAATACGCGTATTCAGTATTTCCTTTGACTGAAACTAAGGCGGCACATCCGGGGCCATTATTGAAAGAAGAATTCAATAGTTCATTTGCATCCTTTTTATATTTCTGAGAAAAAGCTAGGCTCGGTAATAGTAGTATTATGTATAGTAATTTCATTATTTTTCTTGTTATGTATAGCG
>CAJQPA010000030.1 GCA_905480145.1 uncultured Flavobacteriales bacterium
TGCCCTTAAAGAAGACATAGGGGATGGAGATCACTCGTCATTATCATGTGTTCCTGAGAATGCCATTGGTACGGCAAAATTATTAGTGAAAGACGAAGGGATAATTGCTGGTGTTGAATTAGCAGAAAAAATCTTTAAGACCTTTGACCCTTCACTTGAGGTTAAGGTGTTTATTAAAGATGGTGACAAAGTTAAATTTGGAGATATCGCATTCGAAGTTTCTGGTAGTTCTCGTTCAATCTTAAGTACAGAACGACTCGTTTTAAATTTCATGCAACGCATGAGTGGAATAGCGACTCAGACAAATCAAATTGTTCAATTGATCAAAGGGACGGATGTTAAGTTATTAGACACAAGAAAAACGACTCCTGGAATCAGATACATGGAGAAATGGGCCGTTAGAATAGGTGGTGGGTACAATCACCGTTTCGCTCTTTATGATATGATTATGTTAAAGGATAACCATGTTGATTATGCTGGAGGTGTTAAATTGGCCATTCAAAGAGCGAATGATTATCTAAAAAAAACGAATAAAAGTCTAAAAATTGAAATAGAAGTTCGCAATGAACAAGAGCTTGCTGAAGCAATTGAAATCGGAAAAGTAGATCGGATAATGTTGGATAATTTTTCGCCAGAAAGAATAGTTGCAGCATTGAAGACAATTCCAGACTCCTTTGAAGTCGAAGCTTCAGGTGGAATTACTTTAGATACAATAAGATCTTATGCAGAAACTGGCGTAGACTATATTTCAGTAGGTGCGCTTACGCATAGCTTTGAGAGTTTGGACATGTCTCTAAAAGCGAAATACAATTAATTCAAATCATCAATAATTTCTGATGATTTTTGTCTTTCCGCTTTATCAGCTGGAATGAAAAATGAAACTGTAAAAACGGCCATTCCGAAAATAATGATTGGTGTAGAGTAAGGGTAGTGAAGAATTTTAAAAGTCAACCCGATAAATATAAAGACACTTCCGATCCAATAGATAAAATTATACGTTAAAGATCCTTTTCCCTTAGGGAAAGAAAAAAGGTTGAGCAGAAGGCCTGCAGCTCCTGTAATCAAAAAAGCAGATTTTGCATTTCTAAAGGAAATGAATTGCGACCCATATCCGGTAAAAATTACAATTGCCATTAAAAATGAAATAATAAAAGCAATCCCAGCTATTTTCTTCAGTATCATTCGATTTGTTTTGATGAATATAGTCTAATCATTTTAAAGAAGCTATTCACGAGCAGAAGTATAGGAGTGAATGTCTAGAAGAAAATCAATTTCTTCTTCAATTTTATTACCAATAACCAGAACGTTAGCCTTTTCTAATTTTTTTATCGTGGAAATAGATCGAATTCCACCACCAACGATAATAGGATGGTTTAATTCCGAAAGTTTATCAATAATACTTGGCCGTACATGATGTTTGGCACCACTTCCGCCATCCAAAAATAGTAACTGCTTACCTTGAAGTAAACCGGCCTTTGCGGTATTTAGTATGATACGATCCTTGTCTTGAGGGATAGGAGTCGTCTGGCTAACATAAGCTACAGATGATTTTGTCCCTCCATCAATTAATAGGTATGCCGTCGGAATAACCTCAATATTTAGGTCATAGATCTCATTGGCAGACTGCACATGTTGCCCAATTAAAAATTCTGGGTTCCTTCCTGAGATTAGACTGAGATATAAAATTGCATCGGCTTGTTTTGATACTTGATGAGATGACCCTGGGAATATAACAACAGGAGTTTTTGTTTTTGACTTCAAAAGAGTGATTACATCTTCAAATTTTTCTCGTGTAACTGAGCTTCCTCCGACAAAAAAATAATCAACCTTAGCGAATTCCGCTTTTTCAATCAATTGAATTAATTTTTCCTTGTTGTCAATTTCTTCAGGGTCAATTAATATAGCAATTTGTCCCTTGCGCTTTTTGAAAGAAGTATATATGTCAGTTGTTTTGTTCAACGGGCGCTGTGTTTATGGAGACAATTGTTCCTTGATGCTCAAATATATCCAATTTGACTGAAAGGACATGATTTGGGTTGGTGATTTTTCCTTGCCATGATTTAGCATCGATTGGTTGAAGACCCAGTTCCGATTTGAAATGAATTCCTTTTCTACCTGCTAATTTATACAAAGCTTCTTTGGCGGACCATATTTTAGTCACAACCTTCTTGTCTTCGGTATCAAAAAGTAATTCTTCTTCTTCGGACATGAATTTATGTTTTAAGCTCAGAATGTTTTCTCGCTGCTTTTCAAGGTCCAAGCCAATTTGAAATTTGTTGTTTATGGCAAGTGCAGCCATGCTGTGCGTGTGACTAATTGATATAAATCCCCTACCTTTTATATATGGTGCGCCAACTTCGTTGTATTCAATTTTATCAAAGCCTACTATTCGGTGCCTTAAAATTCTTGACGCAATAAATTCCATCTTACGAGAATTACTCTTAAAATCCTCAAGTTTTAATGCTTCTTCGGTAGAAAGGTATTTAATGTATTCTCGAGGTGAGAATGATTCAAAACAACATATATATATATCTGTACTTTTTAAATGTAGTGTTTCGAATGTGAAAGGAGTCATAAATAACGTAATGTAAAAAAACGAAATTAAATAATTTAAACTAGACATGTATATTTATCTTGCAAATTGAGAGAATAAGATATTATTAATTGAATAATGGGGCTAAGTTTGTTAATGAAAGTTAAGTAAAATAGTTTTAAATAATTTTAACATTTAGTGTTATTAAATTGTTTTTTTTCTATATTTACGGGCTTTATATAAGCATTTAAGTAATTAAAATAAACTGCACTTATGTTATTAAGACTTAATTTAATTTTTGTAAGCCTCTTGCTTACATTGACTTATGGGTTTTCTCAAGGAGGGATGGGTACTATTAAAGGTACCGTTTCAGACTCTGATACGAAACAACCTATTCCATTTTCAAAAGTTATTTTGATGAAAAATGGGCAAGTAAAAGGAGGAGCCAATACGGACTTCGACGGTAATTTTCAAATTAACTCTGTTGCCGCTGGGTCATATGACTTAGAAGTAAGAAATGAAGTTGAAGGTTACAAACCAATTTCTTTGACCGGAGTAATTGTTAGTTCAGATAAGATTACCTTCTTATATGACTTGGCAATTGGGAAAGCTAAAAGTGTTTTGGAAGTGGAGGAAGTAACTGTTGTTGCTTATAAAGTTCCTTTAATTGATAGAGATGGTGGTGCTTCTGGCGCAACTATTTCAAGAGAAGATATTGCTAACCTTCCAGTCCGTTCTGCTGCTGATGTTGCAGGAACAGTTGGTGGTGTGAATAAGCAAGAAGGTTCAGGAGAGATTAGTGTAAGGGGGTCACGTTCAGATGCGACTTACTTTTATATCGATGGTATTAAGGTAAGAGGGTCATCAAGTTTACCTAAGTCAGCAATTGAAGAAGTTACCGTTATTACAGGTGGTCTTCCAGCTAACTATGGTGATGCAACTGGTGGTATTATTTCTATTACAACAAGAGGGCCTTCTTCAAAGTATTTTGGTTCAATTGAGGCTGTTTCTTCTGGGTTTTACTTTAAAGGTGATGATCCAGATGGATATGATGGAAAAGTGTATGGCTTAGATAAGTTTTCTTACAACTTGGTTGAAGGATTGTTCTCTGGACCATTATGGATGCAAAAAGATTCTACTGGCAAGAAAACGAGACCGCGATTAGGTTTTTTACTTTCCGGAAATTACACATCACAATTAGACAGTAGACCTTTATCTGGAGGTTCTTATAGAATAAAGAAGGATGTAAGGGATGAATTGTTAGAAAATCCATTAACGCCAACAGCGGATGGTTTGGGTACTAGGTATAGTGCTTTATACTTGAGAGAAGATGATTTCGAAAACACAAAATGGAGAATGAATGCAAGAACTTCTTCTGTATCAGCACAAGGTAAAATTGATGTGAATACAGGTCCATCGGTTAATTTAACATTTGGAGGTTCTTATAACTACGCTTGGGGAAACATTTATAGTCGAAGCGGTTCTCTTTTTAACTTCAGTAATTTTGGGGCATATCAAAATACAGATTATAGAGTTTACGGTCGTTTGACACAACGTTTTTCAAATGACACTGAAGAAGGAAGTAGTTCGAAGGTCAAGAGTGCATTCTATTCCTTAATGGTGGATTACTCTAAAACGAAAAGAAATAGATTTGATCCTAAGCATGAGTATAACTTATTCAATTATGGACATGTCGGAACTTTTGATTTAAGAAGAGAGAGAACATACGATAGAATTGAAAATGGAGAACACTTCCAAGAAGCGAATGCTCCGGTTGTAGATGTTCAGTTTACTGGTTCTGAAACAAACTCTGCTTTGGCAGCTCAGACGACTCAATATTTTGGGTTGTATGATTATGAAACAAACTGGCAAGATGAAGAACATTATAGAAATTTTGATCAAGTTCGTCAAGGTGGAGGTCTAGTTAACGGATCAACTCCAAATTCAGTTTATACAATTTGGGATAACATAGGTTCTCCTTACAATTACTTCCAAAAAACAGAGAATGATCAAATTAGAGCAACTGGTTCAGGTGCCGTTAATATTGGAGATCACTCAATTTCTTTAGGTTTTGAATATGAGCAAAGATATGACAGAGGATGGACTTCTGGTACAGCTTCAGGTGGCGGTGGTAATGGACCAATTGGTTTATGGAACTTAGCTAGACAGTATACTAACTCTCACATTAGCCAGATTGACCTTAACTCTGGTACGCCATGGTATAATGCTGAACAAGGAGCTATCTATGTAGATTACGAGCCATTAAATACTGGCTATTCTAGTCAATATAATACGGATGAGTATCTTGGGAATTATGATGAAGGTGGTTCTAATGTTACAAATAATCAAACATTTTTTGATTACAACTTAAGAGATTACTTGAACACAAATGGATTGATTAGCACTGGAGTTGCAGACGAAGAGTTTATCAATATAGATCAATATGATCCTAATATCTTCACTTTAGACATGTTCTCTCCAGATGAGTTGTTGAATTCCGGAAGTTCTTACGTTTCATATTGGGGATTTGATCATACTGGAACTAAAGTTAAAGGAGCAACAGATATAAAGAAATATTTTGAGGAACTTGATGATAACGGAAATTATTCAAGATTTGTTGGAGCCTACCAGCCAACTTATATCGCAGGATATTTGATGGATAAATTCTCTTTCCGTGACATTGTATTTAATGTTGGTGTTCGTGTTGATGTGTTTGACGCAAATCAACCTGTTTTGAAAGATAAATACTTGGTTTATGAAGCTCAAACTGTGAGTCAAGCGAGTGCAGTTTGGGGTGATAATATTCCTACATCTATGGGTAATGATTATGTGGTTTATGTTGACGATGTAGTATCTCCTAATGCAATTGCAGGGTTTAGAAACGGAGATGTTTGGTATAACGCAAATGGTGTTGAAATAACTGATCCATCTTTAATAGAAGGAGCAGGAGGTATTGCACCTTTGTTGACAAAAGAGGGCCTTGATGCGAATGAAGATCAAACCCCATCGGCTGCAGCTTTTGAAGATTATAAGCCAAAGGTGAACATCATGCCACGTATTTCATTCTCATTCCCAATTTCAGATGAGGCTTCTTTCTTTGCGCATTACGATGTTTTAACGAAGAGACCAACTTCTGGTGTTCGTTTTGATCCTTTTCAGTATCAATTTATTGGAAGTAGAAGTGCAATTGTTAATAATTCAAACCTAAATCCAGAAAAGACTATTGATTATGAGTTAGGATTTCAACAGGTTTTAACTAAAACATCTTCTTTAAAAATATCTGCATTCTATAGAGAGCAGAGAGATAACGTTCAGTTGGTCAATATAACAGGAGCTTATCCTCGAACATATAGATCATATGGAAATAGAGATTTCGGTACTGTTAAAGGTATGACAATTTCTTATGATATGAGAAGAACTGGAAACTTGAGAATGACAGCAAATTATACATTACAATTTGCTGACGGTACTGGATCTGATGCAACGTCTGCTTCAGGAATAATCAACGCCGGTTTACCTAACTTGAGAGCAATCTTTCCTTTCAATTATGATCAACGTCATGCTTTTGCAATTACTGCCGATTATAGATATGGTAATGGGAAAGATTATAACGGTCCTAAAATTGGTGAATTTGGAGTGTTAGAGAATACAGGATTAAATGTTGTATCTAATATTTATTCAGGTTCTCCATATTCTAAACAAATTGGAATTACAAATGAAGGACTATTCTCTCCATTAAATTCTGGATTAGAAGGAACAACGAATGGTTCTAGATTGCCTTGGTCTTACAGATTAGATTTGCAATTGGATAGAAACTTTGATTTAGAATTTGGTAAAGATGATAAGAAAAAAGCGGCTGTACTTAATGTATATGTGCGTGTTACTAACTTATTAAATCAGGCAAACATCTTGAGCGTTTATAGAGCAACAGGTAATGCTGACGACGATGGTTACCTTGCAGCTGCGGGAAGTCAGTCATCTATTCAAAGCCAAGTGGATGAGCAAGCATTTAGAGATTATTACACAATGAAAATTCAAAACCCTTTTAATATTAGTTCTCCAAGAACTATTAGATTGGGTGTTAAGTTTGACTTTTAATCATAATTAGACAAAGCATTATGAAAAAACAATTAATAGCAATAGTATTAGGTTCAGCATTTATGTTGACTTCTAACAACGCCTTTTCGTATATTAAGACGGATGGGAGTGGAATTGGACAGAACGGAGATGACAATCCTGTGGCTCAGGCCAAGGGAGCTGGTTGTTCTCCAGCAACTGCTCAGTTAACGATGGAATTCAATGATGTAAGTGCATTTATTGAGCAAGGTGGTAGTATGTGGCAAAACCGTGGTGTAGGTGTTGCGGCTTACGAGGTTCCAAAGGGGAGCGGATTGAAAGTTATATATGCAGGTGCTCTTTGGATGGGTGGAACAGATATTAACGGTCAATTGAAAATTGCTGCATTGACATTTAGAAGCCAAGAAGATTTCTGGCCTGGTCCATTAAGTGCTGGAACAGCTGGAACTTATGATCCTGCTCAAGCGGTAGGTGATGATGTAATTCGTGACTATGGTGCTGCTACTATTGACGCAGATGTTTGTCAAGCATATGATCAGTTCTATACAATTCGTAAAGCTGAAGTTATCGCTTATATTACATGGTGGGAATGTGATTATGGTATTTTAGATCCATCAAGTTGTACTGATGTTATTCAGCCTTCTTCTGAAGTAATGAATAGAATCAACAACTGGCCAGCGCATGGTGATGCATCTAAATTTCAAGATTTTTATTTAGCTCCTTTTTATGATAATGCTTCTGGTAATACTGGTGCAGATGGAAATTATTCACCAGAAGATGGTGATTATCCTTGGTATGATGATATCGTTGGTAAAGATGACGTAGAATGTGGTTTCGACCGTCGTGTTACTTTGTTTGGTGATGAAACGCATTGGTGGGTATTCAATGATGCGGGTAATATTCATGGTGAAACTCAGGGAGAACCAATCGGAATGGAGATTAGAGCACAAGCTTTTGCTTTTGCAACAAATGACGAAGTAAATAGAATGACATTTTATAACTATGAGTTGATCAATAGATCATCCGTAGCATTATATGATACGTACTTCTCTCAATATATCGATGCTGATGTCGGATATTTTAATGATGATTATGCAGGTTGTGATGTATCTAGAGGATTAGGTTATATGTACAATGGTGATAATTATGATGAAGATAATGCTGGTAATTTAGGTTATCAAGACAATCCGCCGGCAGTAGGGTGTGATTTCTTTGAGGGACCTTATCAAGATGCAGATGGTCGTGATAATGTTGGGCCATACTTTGATACAATAACTCAAACTATTATTACTCCGACTGTTGTTGAGGCAATTGCCGATACTGGAATTGTTTATGGTGGTATTGGTATTGGTTATTCTGATGGTTTAATTGATAATGAGCGTTTTGGAATGAGACGTTTCACATATTATACAGGACAAGGTGCAACTTTCCCTTATACAGATCCAAATAATGCAAATCAGTTTTATAACTTCATGAGCGGATCATGGGCAGATGGTTCTGAAATGTATTATGGTGGTAATGGTCAAACTGGTACTACACCTTCTGATTATTTATTCCCTGGTGATTCTGATCCATTAAATTGGGCGACACAAGGAACTGATTTAGGTTTTGACTGGAGTGAAGTTGAGACTGATGGAGCTGGAGGAACTAACCCTGTTGGGGATAGAAGATTCGTTCAGTCAGCAGGTCCTTTTACATTAAAGCCTGGTGCAGTTAACAACATTACTGTGGGTATTGTTTATGGAAGAAGTAATGAAGGTGGAGTTTTCGCTTCGGTTGATGCAATGAAAAGAGCAGATACGAAGGCACAAGCTTTATTTGATGCTTGTTTTAGAATTTTGGAACCACCTTATGCTCCAAAATTAGATGTTCAAGAATTAGAAAATGAGTTAATCTTAACATTGACTAATTTAACATCGTCAAATAATTATAAAGAGGGTTACTATGAAGAAGATAAGGTGAACATTGTTGACCCTACTTTAGATAGATTCTATACATTTGAAGGTTATCAAATTTATCAAATGGTGGACGAGGACGCTTCGATCGCAGATATCTTAGATGAAAGCAAAGCTCAATTAATTGCTCAATGTGATATCAAAAATGATATTGGAGATTTAGATAACTTTGTTTTTGACGAAGCATTAGGATTTGCTATTGGAGCTCAAATGGTTGATGCTTCTAATACTGGAATCAAACATTCATTCCAGATTAAAGAGGATGTTTTTGCTCAAGGTGATAAGGCTTTAGTGAATCACAAACGTTACCACTTTATTGCTGTTGCATATGCTCACAATAATTATTCAGATTATGATCCTACGGATCCTTTAGCTCTTGATGGACAGAAGAAACCTTATATTTCATCTCGTTTAGGTTTTGATGGCGCTGCTATTAAATCTGTTGAAGGTATTCCTCATAATCCAACCCCAGAAGCTGATGGTTCTTATCAATTGTCTGAATTTGGATCAGGGCCGATGATTACACGTCTTGATGGACATGGAAATGGAGGTAATGCTCTTGAACTATCTGAAGCAACTGTCAACTCTATCGTAAGTAATGGATATGTTGCGAATCCTGTTTTCAATGCTGGGAAAGGGCCTTTAAAAGTAAAAGTTGTTGATCCATTAAATGTTGTTGATGGATACTTTGAATGTGTATTCAGAGATTATTCGCCTTCAATAAGTAATGGAGCCGATGATGCTTTATGGACAATTAATAGATATGATGCTAAAAACGGTGTGTTATTAGAGTCAGTGGATTCTGATAATACAATTGTAATTGCAAACGAACAAATTATACCGCAATGGGGAGTTTCAGTTGAAATTAGTCAGAATTTGTATCATATAGCGGCAGGTGATGGTGCGATAGCGGCAGATGAGGCTTATACAACTGATTTTCTAGAGGCTTCTTTAACTTTTACAGATAGTACTGAATTATGGTTAGCTGGTATACCAGACAACGATGTTTTCCGTCCAGATAACTGGATTCGTTCAGGTACTTATGATAGCGATGAAGATGCTGCTGCTGCAGGAATTCAATGTACGGATGACCCTGAAATTCCAGACTTTTTAGAGTCATGTCAATATCAAGATGAGATTGGCTATGATGACACTAAAGAATGGGCTAAAATATTAGGTGGTATTGTGGCTCCACATAGATTGGTAGGTTACCAAGGCGATTTTATGCCGTTAGCATATAATAACCTTCCAAATCCAGTTCAAGCTAGACAGTACTCATCTATTAAGTATATACCAAGTGTTGATATTGTTTTTACTTCAGACAAATCTAAGTGGACTCGTTGTCCGGTTATAGAATTGGGGAGAAATGTTACATTCAATGTTAAAAACGCTGTTACAGGTGCAACAGTTCAGCCTGGTGAAATGAGAGGAAGTCTTAGTTTAGATAAGGATGGCAATGAAATCCCAGGGGAAACTGGTACAAGTTGGTTCCCAGGATATGCTATTGATGTTGAGTCTGGAGCAAGATTATACTTGGCGTTTGGTGAGAATTCTTTCTTGTCAAATGATAATGGAGCGGATATGAAATGGAATCCTTCTGATAGAATTGTAGATAATAATTTCAATCCAATAATGGGAGGACAGCATCCTATATATGTCATGAACTTTCAAAAGAAATCAATTAATAGACATTTACAAGGAGATGATTTTCCGGCTTACATACCCTTTGAAGGAGAAAATTTAGCAACGAATGAATTGTACCAACGTTTCCTATCTATAGAATCAGGTAATGCTTCGGCTAAAACTAAGACGTATAGTAACATTTCATGGGTTGCAAATACAATCGCAGCTCCTGGTAAGGATATTACGAATGGTTTACCAATGGAAGGAAGTGACGTTGCAAAAATCAGTTTACGTGTAAGTAAAGAATACAAGAACTTTTCTTCTGCAGCGGACCCAACAGGTGGACCAAATGCAGGACGTCCAATGTACTCATGGAGCATGAATGATTTGGCTACTGATACAGGAAGTGATCTTGCATTAGCTGATGCAATGGATTTAATCAATATTGTTCCTAATCCTTATTACGCATATTCGGAATATGAAGAGAATAGATTAGATACTCGAGTGAAGATTACAAACTTACCTGAAAAGTGTAATGTTAAGATCTTTAGTTCTAATGGAAAATTGATAAGATCTTTCAAGAAAGATTCTCCAAGAACATCTTTAGATTGGGATTTAAACAATAATAAAGGTATACCTGTAGCAGGTGGAGTTTACTTAATACATGTTGATGTGCCAGAAATTGGAGAAGTGATTTTAAAGTTCTTCGGTGGTATGAGACAAGTTGATTTACAAGGTATATAACATTAAAATCATTTGGAAATGTATAATTCAAAATTTAGTATAAAAAGAGCGTTTTTGATTGGTTCAGCAATATTTGTTGGCTTTTCAAGTAATGCGGGAAATGAAGATCGTGTTGGTTCAGCAGGTGCTTCTCATATGTTGGTTAATCCATGGGCAAGAAGTGGAGCGACTGGTGATGCAGGAATATCTAGTGTGAATGGTCTAGAGGCTTCATTTATTAATATTGCAGGAATTGCTTTTACAGATAAAACACAGATTAAGTTCAACCATACAAACTGGATGGGGTCTGCCGGAATTGGATTCAATTCTGCTGGAATTTCGCAGAGGGTTTCTGAATCTGGTGTTATTGCCATCAGTATTCAATCAATGAATTTTGGTGATGTCATGGTGACAACGGTTAATAACCCTGAAGGAAGTATTGGATTTTTCTCACCTAGAGCTAATGTTTTTAATATTGGTTATGCGAGAACGTTCTCTGAGTCTATTTCTGGTGGAATTAACTTTAAAGTGATCTCTGAAAACATTTCTGATTTAAAAGCAAACGGAATCGGCATTGATGCTGGTATTAGATATGTTACAGGTGAACAAGATCAAATGAAATTTGGTATTACCCTAAAGAATGTTGGACCAGTAATGAAGTTCAAAGGAGATGGTCTTGCTAATCAAGCCACATATGTTAGTACAGGGAATATTGTTACATTGGAACAGCGTTCAGCTACTTATGAGTTACCTTCTCTATTGGGGATTGGTGCTTCTTATGATTTCATCTTTAATGAAATGAATAAATTAAACTTGGCGTTTGGATATACAGCGAATTCTTTTCAAAGTGATCAGTTCCGTTTAGGTTTAGATTATGGAATGACTCAAGAAAAATTGGCTTTCAACTTGAGAGCAGGTTACGTATATGAGAAAGGTCTTCTAGATGTAGAGAATCGCTCTAATGCTCTGATAGGTCCAACTGCAGGTTTCTCAGTAGATGCTTTAGTTGGTGAAAGTAAAACTGCATTAGGTATTGAATACTGCGCACGTTTTGCAGGTATCTTTGGAGTTATACACACTTTTGGTGCGACTATTAGCTTGAAATAAGAAAACAATTTATTATTTTTATAATGCAAGAGAGTCCTTATGGGCTCTCTTGTTTTTATTTAATATACGTATACAATGGCACAAATAAATTACTACACAAAAGAAGGTCGTCAGAAGATGATTGATGATTTACTTGAAATGGAGACTGTTCAGCGTCCTGCTATTTCTAAACAAATTGGTGAAGCAATTGACAAGGGTGATCTTTCTGAAAATGCAGAATATGATGCAGCGAAAGAAGCACAAGGATTATTGGAAATGAAAATTGCCAAACTAAAGGAGATTATTGTTAATTCAAGAGTTATTGATGACTCAGGTATAGATAGTTCAAAGGTGTTTATTTTGTCAACTGCAAAGATTCGCAATATTAAAAATGACATGACGGTTTCATATACATTAGTAGCTGAGAATGAAGCTGATATTAAACTGAAGAAAATTAGTGTTGATTCTCCTATCGGAAAAGGTTTACTTGGTAAATCAAAAGGTGATATTGCTGATGTAGTTACTCCAAATGGGATTGTTCAGTTTGAAATATTAGAAATAACTCGTTAATGGCCTCATTATTTTCTAAAATTGTAAAAGGGGAGGTACCTTGTTATAAAGTAGCAGAAAATGATTCTTTTTTAGCTTTTTTGGATATCATGCCTGTTAAAGAAGGTCACGTTTTGGTTGTTCCAAAATTGGAAATTGATTACATTTTTGATATAGAAGATGACCTTATTGGTGAAATGATGATTTTCGCGAAGTCAATCGCTAAAAAAATCGAAAAGGTATTCCCTTGTAATAGAGTCGGAGTAACTGTTATAGGTTTAGAAGTGCCTCACGCGCATGTTCACCTTATTCCTATAGACAAGTTAGACGACATGAATTTCTCAAAGCCTAAGCTAAATTTATCTGATGCTCAATTAACTGAAATTGCCCAAAAATTATTTGTGGCTTAGTTTTTTAAGAGCGTCATTTTACTTTTTTTGATTTTTGGTTTGAATTTTGGTAAACAACTATTACTTAAATCATTCGTATGTTTAATTTCAATACATTAAGAAGTATCGTGCTAAAATCGATTAAAGCTTTTCTAATTTCCTTATTATTTGGATCTAATGCTAGTGCAATGGATACTGATTCAGATGCTGTGAAAATTCTTTTCATTGGAAATAGCTATACGCATATGAATGAAATGCCTAAAATCGTTCAAAAGATGGCGGACAATGCGAACAGAGATGTGATTGTGGAGTATAATACTCAATCGGGTGGATCTTTTCGTGTTCACTCCGAGCGTCAGGACATGTACGAGTCTATTTCTAAGCGTAATTGGGACTATGTGATTTTGCAAGGATTCAGTCGAGAGTTGAGTCATTCTAAAGCTCATATTGACACAGCTACAGTTCCCTTCATTAACAAAATTGTAAATGCTGTTTATGCGAATAACCAATGTTCTCAAGTTCTTTTTTACATGACTTGGGGGTATGAAAATGGATATGGTGAGAGAGAAGAGGTGAATACTTATGATAAAATGGCGGACAGTATAGCTAAGGGCTACGAGTACTTGAGTCATCTTTATGATTCGCCTGCTGTTCCTGTTGGCTTAGTGTGGAAGGAGATAAAAAAACTTAACAAAATGGATTTGTATGCTCCAGATCGCGCTCACCCGAGTAAAATTGGTTCATATTTAATTGCAAATACCTTCTATCAAGCTATTTTTTATGATGTACCGGATAAGTTATATTCTTCTAATCTAAAGAAAAAATCGGCAAAATTAATTAACCGAACGGTAGATCAATACTTAGCGAGCAATTTTGATTACGAGGGAGGTAAACATGATTTATTTTCAATAATTGAATTAGAAGATTATTCCATTCAATATAAAGTTTCTGATTCTGTTTCTGACGTTGTTTGGTACTTTGAGGACGGTACTTCAACGACATTAAAATCAGGAACACATAGTTTTGGTCGCAAGGGGAAACATAGAGTCACTATTGAATTGTTGACTGATTGTGGCAAAGAGTCTCATGAAAGAATTATGAAGTTCAGAAAACCGAAAGGAAAGATGAGAAGAAGAAAAGAGCATGAGGATTAATGTTTTTTCTTAGAAGAAAAAAGTCCTAGAACATTACTTTTTATACTCTCAAAGAATTCAAGATATTTAATAAAAAGTACAAATGCCGCAATAAAAAATGCTGCACTTAACAATACTTGCCAACCATTCAATGCGTGTGCATAATATCGGTTAAGCCCATAGCCAAATAAGCCTCCATATAATATGATTACATGAATGATGTAAATGGATAATGTATTTTGTCCAATTTTTAAAAATAATTCTCCTTTAAAGTTTATTAATTTGTCGATCAACATGAACATGCCAAGTGCGATAAATATTTGTCCTAGACGCCCATAAAGCCAAGAGTTCTCTACCAAGTTTGGTTTAATTCCGCTAATAAACTCAACACTTGAGTCCAAGTTTAGGCCAATGTTTCTTCCAAAAGCATTAAGAACAATTCCAACTGAAATATACACCAGCGGATACCAGAATTTTTTCACATGATCTTGATAACGTATTGTTAAAGCCCCAACCATTCCACCGTACATGGTAAAAGCCATCCATGGAATTATCGGAAATACTGAATATGGACCGTGAAAAATGTTTTGAATAATTTGAGGTGCCTGACTTGGGAAAAAGACACCGTCCCCTAAACCTTTGATGGATGGGTAAAAGCAGAAGACGGTGGTTCCAGCAATAAAATAGTATAGAAATAGTGGCCCTCGATTGATTAATTTGTAGATTCCAAAAATTAAGAGAAGTACAATGATACCTGCTCCAATTGATTGAAGTACATGAAAGGCATAGAACCATGGAGTGTCATGGTTTAAAGTGTTCGTGAAATGACGCAAATTTAATTGCAATAGATAACCCCAAATCAGTAATTCAAATGCTCTTCTGAAACCTTTAATTACTCGTGGATTTCTTCTGTATCCAGCATCTTTGTTTCTCGCTAGTAAATAGATGAAAACAACACCAGTTACGGTAAAGAAAAGTGGTGCTGTGAATCCTTTTATGAAATAAAACCAATCAAAAATGATATAACCTGAAGTTCCAGTTTCTCTAATCAACTTAACCATTGGTTTAAAGTTGGAAAAAAGTAATTCAATAAAATGACCTTCTAGCATGAGTAAGATAGCCAAAGAACGGGCCATGTCTATGAACTTTAACCTTACTTTAGGTTTTTCAATAATTTTTATTTGTTCGATATCCATTATAATTTCAAAGCACAAAGATAGTGATTAAAGGCTAATTGAATTATTTTATTTCTGTGGAAATGTACAGTCTCAGTTCCTCTGAGCTGTCTTTAACTTTTAAGTAAATAGACTTTACCACGAACCCTGTAAGGTTTTTAGTGTCAATTGTCATGGTGACTTCACTTTTTTCTCCAGGTGCCAAAGTTTGCTGATTAATCTCAGCTGTGCTGCATGCGCAAGGAATTCTCGGATCTTCTAATTCAATTGATTCTGTCGATTTGTTTCTAATGGTAAAAGTATGTTTTAAAACATCTCCTTTTTTACTAGGCCCATAATCAAAAACTGGTTTCAATGTGGTTAATGCAAATTCAGTATTATCTTCTAAATAACTTACACTTTGGATCTCTATTTTACGTTCTATAGCTGCCGACCTTGAATAAACTGAATTTTGAACATCATTTGGATTGTCGCTGGTTAATTGATTGGCGGTGTATTCTCCAAATGGAACTTGGGAGAAAATTACCTTTCCACCGTTAGGAGCATTATTGTCAAGATATTTTGCAAAAATGCCATTGTTATATCTGCGCATGTAATTTACCAATGAGGCAATTCTTCGTTTTGTCAAATTTACATTGTAGTCTGTTTTTGCCAAAGGACTTGCAAAACCTTTAACGGTAATGTTGATTTTAGCGCCGCGATCGAGCTCTTTTAAAAGTAAGTCTCGAAATAATTGTAAATCGGCTACTCCCTTGTCAACATATTCAATGAAGAAACTTTCAATTTCTAATTGAGCTTCATCAGACTTTTCTCCAGATAAACCTTTAGCATATTCATTTTTATATTTGCCGATCATTTCTGTATAGGCATCATAAGTAGTAATGTAATTTAAAACCGTAGTAGTGTCCCACGATCTTGGATTAGGCACGTCATTATGAAAATATAGTGTAACGGGAAGTCTTTTGTTTAGATCAGCCAATGTTTCTTCCGGTGTAGGTGGTTCAATTTTCTCTGGTGGTAGAATCGCAAAAATGTCGCTGCAGCAGGTTGGATTCTTACTATACAAAACACCTAGTCGGTTAGAGGTGATCAATGAAGAATCTCCATGTTCAAAATAATATAAATCATTTGCCGGGCTGTTGACAGGTAATCCAGCATTTATTGGTTTTAAAAATCGATCGGTATATTGAGAATAGAAAACATCAAAACCACCAAATCCATAGTGCCAAGAAGAAGAAAAATATAAGCGACTGTTCACAGGGTCCCACCACGGAGTAATTTCGTTGTCCATACTGTTGAGTGATTTTATCGAACGTACTTTTCCATATTGATTGCCGTTAGTAATCGTACTGCTATATATATCCAAACCACCTTTTCCGCCTTTTCTATCGGATGAAAAAACCAGTGTTTCTTTACCTTTAATTTCTGCAATACAAGGCATTGTTGTGTTACTTCCGGGTTCATTTATGATGCTTCCTAAAGAATCAATATAAGTCCATTTGTTGTCTGCGTAATTGGCAACCATTATTTTGCAGCGATAGTTATATCCATCTTCCGCACATTTGCTGAAATAATAACGAGAACCATCCAGTGAAAACACACCGTTACCTGTATTCAAGTTTTCGATCAATAAATTCTTGATTTGTTCCGATGCTACAAACTCTAGGTCCTCAATTTTACTCGAATACAATAATGTTCTATATTCAGTTGAATAAACTTCTTCCGCGGAGCTAATAGAATCAGCACGAAGGCTTGAAAATATTAACTGACCATCGTGAATCGCATGGCCAAACTCCGAATTCTTTGTATTGACAGTTTCTGGAAGTTGTTTGAATCGCACTTCCATGGTATCAATCAATGCTGATTTAGCATAAACTGTACTGGCTAATTCTTGTTTTGACTTTTGATATAAGTAACTTTTTTTCTTTTTATAATATTTTTTCTTCGCTTTTTTGAAGGTAAGAATTGCAGCGTCATATTTACCATTTTGCTTTTGCATCAACCCCCAGTTTAATAAGCTACTCGGGTAGAGTGCAGCACTTTCTCGAGAATATACTTTTGCGTAATAGAACTCAGCTTTTCTGTAATCTTTATATGCTCGATGTGTTTCGGCAACATTCCAAAGAATATCGATGGTGTTTGAATCTAACTCCATCGCTTTCTCATAATATTCTAAAGCATAGAAAAAATCACCTTTGTCATATTGTTCTTTTGCAAAAGCCAGATATTTTTTCAAATTATTCTGACCAGATGCTGAGAATACGGTAACGAAAAGAATTAGTATTAGATATAATCTGGACATATTCTATGCGTAATTTTTTTAGGTTTAAATTGGTGTAAAATATAACGAACTGCTATTTCAATTCCACCACGAGCATTACTCGCAGGAACCAATTTTGAAAAGTTAATATCATAACTTAGACCAGCAAACCAGTTTTGATAATCCATTCCAACAGATATAACACCGGCATCTCTGTTTCTAAACCAAAGTCCTGCATATACAGCTCGGTATTCTCCCAAACGGTCAATTAATGTGTATTTAACTGAAGAACCAATCATGAATTCTCTGTATTTCCCTTGTATAGAAGATTTGATTCCAGGAACTAAATCAAAATCATGGTTTAATTTATAAATACCATTAACAAATATCTCCGTTCTTATTTCTCTTCTGATTTTTTGACCTAAAAAACCTTGATTTGGACGGTTGATATTGAATACGCCAACACCACCAATAAAATTCAGACGTTTATTTAAAAAATACATGTACGTCGCTCCAAGTCCAGTGGAAAAATTACTTTTTCTGTCTGTTTGAAAAGTTTCTCCCGAAGCAAGACTTGGGTTGTATGAAATACCGTCAAACTGATTATCAAAATTTAATTGATCGATATTAAATTGCCGATGATTTAAGCCCA
>CAJQPA010000031.1 GCA_905480145.1 uncultured Flavobacteriales bacterium
ACTGGATCAAGTATGCAAGGCGGAGCTCCAGAACAATGGCGATATGTGCTAAAAATAGGTGATAAACTACATTATATTGGCTCTTATTTAAAGAAAACCAAAACCCAAAAGTCTTATCAGGTGTTAATTAATGCTTTTAGTGGTATCCCCGAGGTTAAAAAACTAGCAATTGCATTGTCCGAAACAAAAGCAATACAACAAAATAAAATGAAACATCTTTTTAATCAAATTAATCTAATCTATTTGGAGAACTACTTTGTAGAGCTGTAATAGTCTTGGCTATAATTTGACAATTATTGAGCTTCCCCGCCTTCAGTAAATTTTGAGTAGTTTAATTTATAATTTTCATTACGTCCTAGATACAAAAAAAGGGTTCAATTTTCATTGAACCCTTTTCCTATTAATCAATATTTTAATTAACTATCAATGTTTGCATACTTGGCATTACGCTCGATAAACGCTCTTCTAGGTGGAACCTCATCTCCCATTAACATAGAGAAAACTTGATCACATTCAGCACCATTCTCAATGGTAACTTGACGAAGTGTTCTATGCTCTGGGTTCATTGTAGTCTCCCACAATTGCTCTGCGTTCATCTCACCAAGACCTTTGTAACGCTGAACACCAACTGATGATTCAGAACCACCACCTTTCATTTCTTGAATTAGGCGATCTCTTTGGTTATCATCCCAAGCATAACCAGACTTTTGTCCTTTTTTAACTTGGTATAATGGTGGAGTTGCGATGTAGATGTAACCATTCTCAATCATTTCCTTCATATAGCGGAAGAAGAATGTTAAGATTAAAGTCTCAATGTGAGAACCATCGACATCGGCATCACACATGATGATTACCTTATGATATCTTAATTTTTCCATGTTCAATGCTTTCGCATCTTCCTCAGTACCCACACGAACACCTAGTGCTGTGTAAATATTTTTTATCTCTTCGTTTTCAAAAATCTTATGCTGAATTGCTTTCTCAACATTCAAAATTTTACCTCTCAAAGGCATGATTGCTTGAAACATTCTATCACGCCCCTGCTTTGCAGTTCCTCCGGCAGAATCTCCCTCGACAAGGTAAATTTCTGATTCAGCTGGATCTTTAGAAGAACAATCGGCCAATTTACCAGGTAAACCAGAACCAGTTAAAACGTTCTTACGTTGCACCATCTCTCTTGCTTTACGCGCCGCTTGACGAGCTTTAGCTGCTAAGATTACTTTTTGAACAATTGTTTTCGCTTCATTTGGATGCTCTTCTAAATAGTTAGAAAGCATTTCAGAAACTCCTTGACTAACTGGTGCTGTAACTTCCCTGTTACCCAATTTTGTTTTTGTTTGTCCTTCGAATTGAGGTTCTTGAACCTTTACAGAAAGAACAGCTGTTAATCCCTCACGGAAATCATCACCCTCAATTTCTACTTTCTCCTTGGTTAACATTCCAGAATCAGCAGCATATTTCTTTAACGTATTCGTCAAACCTCTCCTGAACCCAGACAAGTGAGTACCACCCTCATGCGTGTTAATGTTATTTACATAAGCCTGAATATTCTCTGTATAAGATGTATTATAAGTCAAAGCAACCTCAACTGGAATACCATCTTTTTCTCCTTCAAAATAAATAACATCAGAAATCAATGATTCTCTGTTTCTATCTAAATACTCCGCAAACTCTTTTAATCCGCCTTCAGAATAAAATTTCTCAGAATAATGTTTTCCTTCATCGTCTGTTTCACGAAGATCAGTCAAGTTAATTGTGATTCCTTTGTTCAAGAAAGCCAATTCTCTCATTCTAGCTGCCAGAGTATCATAATTATATTCCGCTACTTCAAAAATACTTGTATCCGGCAAAAATGTAACTTCTGTACCTGTGAAATCTGATGTTCCGATTTCCTTTACATCATACAGTGGTTTACCAATTCTATATTCTTGTTGAAACGTTTTTCCTTCTCGATTAACTATAACTGACAAATCGATAGAAAGAGCATTAACACAAGATACACCTACCCCATGCAATCCACCAGACACTTTATATGTATCCTTATCGAATTTACCACCAGCATGAAGAACAGTCATTACTACCTCAAGTGCAGAACGCTTTTCTTTTGTATGCATAGCAGTTGGAATACCACGTCCATTATCCTTAACAGTAATTGAATTATTCTCATTAATGAAAACATCGATGGCATCACAATGACCGGCTAACGCCTCATCAATTGAATTATCTACAACTTCATAAACAAGGTGATGCAGACCCTTTACACCAACATCCCCGATATACATCGCCGGACGTTTTCTAACTGCTTCTAACCCCTCCAGAACCTGGATGTTATCTGCAGCGTAATCTTGATTTTTATTTTCTTCGCTCATATTATCTATCTCTTATGGGAACTCAATCCCAGAATTTCGGTAACACACAAAAATAACGAAAGTGACGCTGTATAAATAGCTAGAAAGACAAAAGAAAACGGAACTTATCAACAATAATTCTAACCAATTGTTGATAGCCTATAGATTTAAGATGAATCACCACTATTATCGCATAAAAACAAGGATTTATGGAACATTTTTTGCTTTTGTACGAATACCTATGAACATGCGTTTTCTTTTAATATCAATTTGTTTGGGGGGATTTATCTCTCTAGCTAATTCTCAATCTAATTTTGAGGGAACATGGCAGGGGTCTATCACAAAAAATGGTCAAAAAATCGACCAATCGAATTTAATTTATTTTGATTTCAATATAGACGCTGAAAAACTAAAAGGATATTCTCGAGAAGAAATTGATGAATCTGATCTCTTTGCTGTAAAATCAATCAATGGCTCAGTGTCAAATAACACGCTTAATTTTCGTCAGACTGTCATTATCAAATATAAAAAATCAGGTTCTCAAAGATGGTGTAAACTTCAAGGGGAATTGACTTATGATTCATTGACCGGATACCTTTCAGGAAAATACACAAGTTCTGATTGCAGAAGAGGTTCTGGCTCAATAAAATTATACAAAGCTGATTTTGAATTATCAAAAGAAAAAGAAGCAAAGGCAAGTCAGCTTTGGTTCGGTCAATATATTTCTGATCTCAAAGATGGTTTGAACTCTCCATTGATTAGACAAATAGAGCGAGAGAACTTTAAGTTTGAGCCCATCTTTTTTGACTTTGACAAGAATGATATTCGCCCAGAACACAAACCGTTTCTAAACGGCTTAATTGATGTTGTGAAAGGACATTCTGATTTAAGGATAAAAGTGACGGGACATACTGACTCCGACGGCACAGATAATTACAACGATGCTCTATCCAAAAGAAGGGCCCAAGCTATTATCGACTATTTTGTAATCAATGGGTTGAGCGCAGACCGTCTGGAATTTGATTTCAAGGGAGAATTTATGCCCGTTGATACCAACGACACATCAGAAGGAAAACAACGCAATAGACGTGTTGATTTTAAATTCCTTTAGTAGCGAAATGTCCTGTTTCTTCTTTCGGTACTCTAAAAAGAAGAATTAACCCTATGACAAAGAAAACGACAACGGACAAAATAGAAGCTCTAATGTCATCCATCAGCAATTCCATAAAACCAAAGAAGAACGTCCCAAGTACGATTCCAATTTTCTCTGAAACATCATAAAATGAAAAGTAACTTGCGTGATCTTTTGTTTCTGGCAGAAACTTAGAATACGTTGAACGAGCGAGTGATTGAACACCTCCCATCACAACTCCAACTCCTGATGCCAATAAATAAAACTTAATGTGCTCCCCTTCTCCTATTGAATAAGCAAATATGCACAAAGGAATCCAGAAAGTAACTACGAGAATTAAGGTCCTTAAATTACCGAGCTTTCCTGACAATCTTGAAATTAAGAATGCTCCAACAGCTCCTAAAATTTGAATCAATAATATTGACACAATCAAACCTGTTGTCGCTTTTCCTTCTTCTGTTGCTATTTCTTCCACTGATAAAGTAGCACGTAAGTCATCTGGAATCTTAAAAATTATTCTTGAAGCATACAATGTAGCCATCAACATAACCGTCTGGACACCAGTATTAAAAAAGAAAAAAGATGCAAGATATCTTTTCAAGCGAACGGTCTCTTTGAACTCTGTATAAACTATTTTTAACTCGGTAAAGCCTTTCCAGATAATACCTTTTTCCTTCTTTCTATTATATACGTTATTAGGCAATACGGCGTATGTCACATGACTGAAGCCAATCCACCACACACCAACGAAAATAAAACAGTATCTTACATCTTGATCTAATCCCATTTTCCAATACAAACATAAAATCAAACAAACCATACTTCCAACATAACCTAGGATATATCCTTTTGCTGATATTTTATCTTGGTCTTTAGCTTCCGCTATTTCGGGTAAAAATGAGTTGTAAAAAACGAGACTTCCCCAAAAACCTACACTCGCTAGAAAGAAAGGAATCATGCTTAACTCCATATGATCTGCATCGAAGAAAAACAATCCAAAACAAGATAAAGCTCCTATGTAACAGAAGGTACGAAGAAACATCTTTTTCTTCCCTGAATAATCAGCTATTCCAGAGAGTAACGGGGACAGAATTGCGACAACCAAAAAAGAAGCCGACAAAACGTACGAATACAGAACGGAACTACTAATCTCCATTCCAAAAAACATCGAAGTAACCTCTTCGGGTCGAACACTATCAGTTAACGATTTCCCAACCCTTGTTTTATACGCTAGCGTAGTTACACCAGCAAAAAACAAAGGGAAAATAGCTGAAGAAATAACTAAATTATAGACTGAGTTAGCCCAATCGTAAAACGTCCAACCCCTAATAATTCTTTTATTTCCTTTTTCCATAATACAGTAGTTTATTCTTCTCCTAAAATGTATTTATCTAAATAAGCAAAGTGACTTGACAATTCACCTCCTAATGTTGTTTGACTTCCTCTTTCAATAATAAGATCCTTGTCCTCACCAAAAAGAGAAGGAAAAACTTCTTTCATTAATTCACTTCCAAAATCCTGTGAAGCATCTAAAGGGAGTTCACAAGGAAGATTATCTACTGCCATAACGGCGATTACACCTTCTTTATTGAAGTCATCCTCCGATTCTGTTATAGGATTGTACCCATAAATTGGATCCGCTATTTTACTTGGCCTCAATGTGCATGCTACTGGACCATCAATATCACAAGAAATATCAGCAACGACTGAAAGTTTAATGTCTTTTTCTTTAAGATCTTCTCTCGTAAAAATAAAATCAGCACTATCACTCCAATAATGACAGGGAATATACATATTGGCTTGTTTCAGATAGCGTGAGAATGTAGACTTAAAATCTCCAGCATTTTTATAAAAATCATTTTTCACAAAATCTCCTCCATCTTTTCTACCGTAATAATCCTCGACTTCAAGGTGCGTATAAACCGCTTGATCAAATTGATTGTTCAAAAACTCTGATGGAGTCACTTCTTTAATAGGTAGCAAGTCCAAAATCTCTCTAGCTCCATGGCCAACTCGACCATATCCAGTCAAAACAATTTTAGTATCGCTTGGTAAAACGACTTTTTTCAATTCTTCTTCAACCTCTACTCTATCTGCACATGCATTTGCTGCTTTAAGCGAGTATAAATTGTGTTTCAATCCATATGTCAAAAAGCCATTGTAACATCCAACAATGCCAGCATATCTCCCAAAACCAATGATTCTTTTACCGTTCTTCGCTTTTAAAACCTCATAATCAATTAATTGAATATTTCTCTCTAAGATCGCATTCAACAAATCACGATTATATGGCTGTTTCTTATATGTATGAGAGAAGAACAAAAATTTCTTATTTGGAATAAGATCTTGAATATTAACTTCTTTAACACCAATGATGATATCACAATCCGTAATATCTTCATTCATTTCTATTCCTTCATCAAGATACGCCTGATCCAAATATGCTCTAATCGGACTTGGCTGAACAACAACTTCCACATTCGGATAAATTGCTTGTATTGTTTTGCATTGCTTCGGAGTCAACGGAACTCTTTTATCCGGTGGCACTTTACCTTCGCGAAGAACGCCTATTTTAATCTTTCCCATACTTACCCTATTGATGTTTCCAAAAGATATTCGTCGATAAACTCTCGAACACATCCTTCTCCACCATTTTTATTTAAAATAATTGTAGAATTCTTTTTAATTCTATTCACCGCATCTCTTGGACATGCAGAAAGTCCTATTTGTTGCATTGCTTCCAAGTCATTGATATCATCTCCGATCATGGCCACATTCTCAAGACCAATCCCTTGCTCTTCACAAAGCCTTGACAATGTCTCAATTTTTGGAGTTCTACTTACAGTACAATTTTGTATACCAAGCATTTCTGCTCTTTTCGATACTGCTTCACCTTTGAATCCAGAAGAAATTATTGCGACTTGAAAATTGCTTTTTGTCAAGTGAATAATTGCCATTCCATCCTTTGTGTTGAATTTTTTATATTGGTCACCAGTTTCAGAGAAATACATTCCACCATCTGTCATTACGCCATCCACATCAATAACTAGCAATTTAATCTTTGCAATTTTTACTTTAAGGTCATTCGTTTTAAACGTATGTGAGAAGATTAATGAATTTAAATCTGTTTCATATTCTTCACAAACCACTTCCAAATCAGAAATAGTCATTTCATCGACAGAATCAATTCCAATATCTGAAAGTAACTCCAAATAATCAAGACCAAACTTGTCGCATAAACCGCGTATGTTTTCTTCTAAGAACAAATTATATCATATTGTAACCAACAGCGCTAGCTACTGGTTTAAGTGTTTCAAATAATTGCTTGAATTCCTCATGATTCAATTGCTGTGAAGCATCTGACTTCGCTACTTTAGGATTAGGATGCGCTTCAATAATCAAACCATCAATACCCATTGCAACGCAGGCTTTTGACAAAACGGGAACACCGTAAGCATATCCCATTGCGTGACTTGGATCCAAAATTATTGGAAGGTTTGTATGTTCTTGCAACCAAGCAACACCGCACAAATCAAGTGTAAATCTTGTGTTTGTTTCAAATGTTCTTAGTCCTCTTTCACAAAGAATAACATTCTCATTACCTCCAGACAAAACAAACTCAGCAGCTTGAACAAACTCTTTTAAAGTTGTCCCAAAACCTCGCTTAATCATTACAGGTTTATTTGTTTTAGCGCACGCTCTTAAAATCCCTTGATCATACATTGCTTTCGCTCCAACTTGTATAATGTCCGAATATTCAATGATTTCTGCAATATGGGTCGCATCTCTAGCCTCAGTGATGATATTCAAGCCAAATTCTTCACGCATTTTAGCCAATAATTTCAAACCATCCAATCCCATTCCTTGAAAAGAATAAGGACTTGTTCTTGGCTTATAACATCCGCCACGAAGAGTTGTTAAGCCCATGCTTTTTATTAGCTCTGCCGACTGACGAATTTGCTCTTCAGACTCAACGGAACAAGGTCCTCCGATAAGCATCGTAGAATTTGTAGTACCACCAATAATCGAATTCCCAATTTTAACTTCTCTTTTGTTTGATCGATATTTCTTTGAAGCCAATTGAATATCAGTATCAAATACCCAAGATTTATCTACATCATTTTCAATAGAAGCTGGAACTTCTTTCATCCCTGAACCAGAAATCAAAACATTCTTTCCATCTGAGTGGATTAAAAATGCGCCAATTGAATCCGCTATAGTTTTTGCGTTTCCTTTGGAAACGCTATTCTTAAGATGTAATATCATAATTCTCCTTTTATCAAGTTCACAAAAGTAACAATTCCTTTGGCAAATCCATTTTGATCTACCACCGGTAAATAGCTAATTGGAAACGAACTTCTTTTAATCATTTGAAGCATTTCATTCACTGTCGCATCTTCTTCAATAGAAACCGGATTCTCGTTAATTAACTCTTGGCCGGGAACTGAATTTAAATCGTCTAAATGATTCAATAACGCTCGTCTCACGTCAGCATTAGACACCAAACCCTTCATTCCATTATCCTCATCAACAACTAACGTAAATCCTAACCGTCCTTTTTCAATCGATTTCAAAACATTTTCAAGCGAAATATTTTGGCTTTGCACATTAGGAACATCTTCTAGCGGGATCATAAAATCTTTTACCGCGAAGTGAGATTCAACCTCTCTTTTAGTCAAACTCAATAGTGCATCTCCAATACTTGGCGCATTAAACAAGAAAGATCCAGAGACAGAACTTGCAACCCCCATGTTTCTAAGAATAAAAGAAACCTCAGCATTGACACCGCCATCTACATGAATAGCTTTACCCGGAAAATTATTTCTAAACGACCTTATTTTTCCGAAATTCACAGCATCAAACTTACCTCCTGACTGTCCAGGAATAGTTGCCATAATAAGTATGAAATCAAAATTATTATATCCTTTGAAAATATTTACGTTAGTCGGCGTAATAACGGCAATACCTTTTTGACCCGTTACAGAAGAAGGAATGTTCAATTCTTCTTTTAAATCTTCATATTGAAAAGTAATATACTCCACAGGGTTCTCTTCTAGAAGCTTATAGTACTTGCTTGGATATTCAGTAATCACGTGTAAGTCAATCGGAATATCACACAATGTTCTAATTGTTTTAATGTCTTCAAAAACACTCAAATCATCATTACAATCAACGTGCAATAAATCAACCTGATGATTAATTAAATCCTGAATAACTTCAGGTAGACTTCTTTTTTTATCGCTATAAATTGATGCTGATATTTTCATTAATTCACCTTATAAATGGGTTCAAATTTATTGTTGCAAACGGCTATTGTTAGATTTGCATTAAAGATTTTATTCTCTAAACTATCTTTAAGAATAGAAAGTAGTTTTTGGTCTTCAAATTTTACCTGCTCATTTTTAAAAGCATCAGATTGAATTAAGTTCAATTGATATCCTTCCTTGGTATTAATCAGTTGTAAATCTTGGTTAACTCCTGTTATTAAATCATTATCCTTCCAATATATAGCAACTTTTTCAGCGAATTGTTCATTACTCGCATCAGGAAAGTAGACGGTAAGATTATCGCCATTGACCCTATTCTCTGTATTAGAAGAACAAGCGGTTAAACTGATAAGAAAAAATAAAAAATAAAATTTACTCAAGCTAGATAATTTGAAGTGCTAAGATAAGAATTCATTCTATCCTTATTATATTGTAATCAACTAATTTTAGTTGTATTGATTAAAACAGTATGAGAAATAAAATTTACACAGGTGCATCCAACAAAAAAAGTCTTTACGACTTAAGCACTCCCGAAGAATGGAACAATAAAGTCATCATATTTATTCATGGCTATATGGGCTATAAAGATTGGGGGTGCTGGAATTTTGTTTCTGATTTCTTCACCAAGAATAACTACGCTTTTCTTAAATACAACATAAGTCACAATGGCGGGACGTTATCTCAACCCGTTGACTTCAATGACCTAGAATCTTTTGCTGAAAACAATTACATCAAAGAAATTCAAGATTTTGAGGCAATTGTACGAGTAGTTGATTCTGAATTCAAATCAAATCCTGAAATATATGTCATTGGCCATTCAAGGGGTGGTGGAATAGCACTTTTACATTCTGATTTTGGTAGAATTAAAAAAATTGCGAGCTGGGCCGGAATTTCAAACATCTCCGATAGATTCCCAAAAGGAGATCTGCTTGACCAATGGAATAAGGATGGGGTTTACTTTCGAGAAAATGGAAGAACGAAGCAGAAAATGCCGCACAACTATAGCCAATATGAAAACTTTCTTCGGTACAAAGACAGATTAAATATTGAGAATTATTGCAAAAATTCCACGAAACCAACCCTAATAATTCATGGTGAAAATGATCAATCTGTTTTAATTAAAGAAGGAGAAACAATCGCTGAATGGCTACAAACAGATTTAGTGAGAATTCCTAATACTGAACACACGTTTGGCACTAAGCAACCTTACCTCCAATTAAAGATGCCTTTTGCTTTAAAACAAACTTGTGAAGCAACATTAATATTCTTCAATCAATCAACAATAAACAAACAGCTGAAAGAAAAACTAAGTATATTATCTGAGTTGATTCAATTGTCAAAATCCGATGATAAAATAGAAGAAATTGAAATGTCATTCTTACGCGCTATTTCAATGCAATTAGGAGTTAAAGAAGAACAGCTAGGGAAATTATTGGATAAACCTGCTGAATTTTCACCAAACAAATCTGAAATGTACAGAATTGTACAATTCCAAAGAATGATTTTAATGATGAATATTGACTTAGAACAATCTTCAAAAGAAGTTGAATTTATTAAAAATGCAGGTGTTAAATTGGGATTACCTCATGAAGCAGTGAATGAAGTCCTAAAAAGAATGAAAACAAGAGGTCACACTGCCATGCTACCAGACGAATTGATCTCCATATTTAAGACGTTTCACAATTAAGAAAGAAAACGTTTCTTTTCCTCTTCAAGGGGAATAAAACAATAACTTTTGAAAAGACGCTGCCTCCTTTTTGCGATAGCATCATAGACATAATCTCGCATAAAACGCGGTATAATAATCCCAAAGCCCAATATTCTCCAAAAAACCGAGAAATGTTTAATCACCTTTAATCCAGCAGTCGATTTTGAATACAACTTACCATTTGAATAAAAATAGAAAGTGCTAAGGTCTGGTATTTCAAATTTGTTTTTCGTGAAAAAATCTGACGTAAATTCTGACTGGATAGATGCGAAAAATATTTGCTGGGTGTAATCTCGTTTCATTACCCAAGCAACAGATCTATTGCAGAATCCACAATCTCCATCATAAAAAACTATACTTTGCTCCGCAGACTCCATAGACAAAAATACAGATTTCATTTTTCAATTTTATTTTCTCATCAGAATATTAACTTTGTACTACTAAAATTTATAGAATGAAAAACGTAGCAGTAATAGGAGCAGGTACAATGGGGAATGGAATTGCCCACACTTTCGCTCAATTTGGATATAAAGTATCATTAATTGATATCGCGCAATCGTCTTTAGATAAAGGCGTTGCAACAATTACTAAAAACTTGGACCGTATGGTTGCAAAAGAAAAAATATCTGAACAAGATAAAACTTCTACTCTTGCAAACATTACAACTTTCACAGACACAAAAGCTGGTGTGGCAGGTGTAGACTTAGTAGTTGAAGCAGCAACGGAAAACATTGATTTAAAATTGAAGATTTTTAAAAATTTGGACGAAGTAACTGCTGACAATGTCATTTTAGCAACCAACACTTCTTCTATTTCGATTACTGAAATTGCCGCAGTTACTAATCGACCTGACAAGGTTATTGGTATGCACTTCATGAATCCAGTTCCAATCATGAAATTGGTTGAAATTATCCGTGGTTACTCTACTTCAGATGAAGTAACAAACTTGATCATGGAGACTTCAAAGAAATTAAATAAAGTTCCTGTTGAAGTTAATGATTACCCAGGATTTGTTGCCAATAGAATTCTTATGCCAATGATCAATGAAGCTATCATCACATTACACGAAGGTGTTGCAGGTGTTGCAGAAATTGACACAGTAATGAAGCTAGGAATGGCTCATCCAATGGGGCCGCTTCAATTGGCTGACTTTATTGGTCTTGATGTTTGTTTAGCAATCATGAATGTTTTGCATGATGGTTTTGGTAATCCTAAATATGCTCCTTGCCCACTATTAGTTAACATGGTTATGGCTGGAAAGAAAGGGGTTAAATCTGGGGAAGGATTTTACTCTTGGGGACATGGAACAAAAGATTTAATTGTAGCCGACAATTTTCAATAAACATATTTCAAGCATAAAAAAAGCACCTTAAAACTAAGGTGCTTTTTTTATGCTTATTTTTTAATTTATCTTAAAATAGATTAAGGGAATTTAGGATACTTCGAAAAATCTCTTTTTCTTTTCTCTAAAAATGCATTCCTCCCCTCTTCAGCTTCATCTGTGCCATATGCTAAACGAGTTGCTTCACCCGCATAGACTTGCTGACCTACAAGACCGTCGTCAATAAGGTTAAAACCAAACTTCAACATTTTTATCGCTGTAGGGCTTTTGGTCATGATTTCTTGTGACCAATCGTAAGCCGTCTGCTCCAATTCATCATGGGGAACCACTTTATTAATCATCCCCATCTCAAATGCTTCTTGTGCCGAATAATTAAATCCCAAGAAAAATATTTCTCTCGCTCTTTTCTGACCTACTTGCCTTGCTAAGTATGCTGATCCAAAACCACCATCAAAACTAGCTACATCTGCATCCGTTTGTTTAAATATTGCATGTTCTTTAGAAGCCAAAGTTAAATCGCAAACGACATGTAAACTATGTCCGCCACCAACAGCCCAACCAGGAACTACAGCAATCACAATCTTATTCATGAAACGAATTTGACGTTGGACATCTAGAATATTAAATTTATTGACTCCATCCAAACCTTGATAACCTCTTTTTGCACGAACGCGCTGATCTCCGCCCGAACAAAAGGCCCAACCGCCATCTTTTTCCGACGGTCCTTCACCGGTAATTAAAACAACACCAACTTCTTGGCTTTCATGAGCAATAATTAAAGCATCCAACAATTCATCAACTGTCTTTGGTCTAAATGCATTGCGCACCTCTGGGCGGTTAAAAGCGATTCTAGCCACTCCATCAGCAATTTTAAATGTGATGTCCTCGTATTCTTTAGCTGTTTTCCAATTGATTGAACTCATGTTCTATTTCTTTAATTATTTAACTTAATGTTGAATGACAGTGATTGCTACAAACTTATAAAATTCCTTTTCTTCTAAGAATATAACGTTTTATAAAATCTTTGAGGTATTTTACTAAAGAGAATTTATATAAATAAGGTCCATTGTTAATGCATTTCGTGGCATATTCCCATACTGTTTGTGCTTCTAATACATCAATTTGACAACCTCTATGCGAGACAGATTGATAGCAGTTGTTGTTTAATAAAATAGCATGTAAATCATTGATATCAGAACTCACTCCTAATTTTTTACTGTAAAAATGGATTCTCCTCACCTCTTCCTTTTCTGGGTAGATGCATTTAATATTGTAATGGTAGGGTTTACGATAATGAACCAAAAGTTGCTCTTCTATGAAATGAATATAAGTGAAACACTTTTGGATATGAATATCTATGAAAAGAAACTTCGCATTTTGTAATCTTAAAAAATTAAAAATAGAATTATTCCCAAAAGTACTTTCGTCCTCCAATGCACAAACTTGTTTCTGAGCTTTACCCCAAACCAAAACAGAATGAAGAGGGTCATTGGTGCGAATAAAATCTTTCCTGCGCATTACTTTATTCGAAAATGCACCTGTATTTGCTTTACTTTTTCTCCAGTTAAAAGTATCACTGTCTAATAAATTATCTGTGTAGGAGGGCACTATTATAGAACCATCCACTAATATCTCTTGCAGAGTCTCTATTATTTTATTTACATCCAACCTTTCATCATATGAGCGACAACTACTTGCCATTTTACTAATATCTGATGAAATAAAAATAACATCGTCACTTTTGAGATTCAAGTTTTTGAACAATTCCAAATAAGACTTTTCTTCTGCGATTTGCATCATGATTTTTTCAGTCTTTTTAAGATTTTAAACCAAAACGGAAGATTGTTCCAAGTAATTCTTGTGTAATACTGATCTATTGCTCCAAATTTCTTGTAAAACTGTGCTACAGAATCTACGTTTGAGCCTCCAAAGTCAAATCGTGACAGTCCTTTTTCTTTTGCGAAATTAATTGCTTCATTCATCAAACCAAACATTACTCCTTCCTTCTTACTATTTGGATTACTGTCTCCAATTAAATAATACATCGTAGATTTATCTTGAATCAAAAATAAGGATCCAACAAGTTCACCTTGATGCATTGAATTGATGACAATTCCCTTTTTTCTTTCAATCATCCGAAGCATCAAATTATCCAATTTCAATAGATTTGATTTTGGCTGATGAAATTTTTTAAACGAATTTTGTGAATATAGCTTTAATAATGGCTGATAGTTGGCAGAAGTTTCATACGAAAACAATTTACTGGCTCTTTTGATTAGACGATCAGCGTTTGATTTATACTTATAATCCAAATTGAAATCTAAAAATTGGAATTTTTGATCTGTAATTCCTGGATCTGCATCAGTTAAACGCAACTCACATTCTGCAAATTCTTTCTTGATCAGCTCGATTGCTGATAAAAAATCTTCTGAGCTACCGATGTAATCCATCTGCCTTGAATAAGCCTGCTGCAAGGCTCTTTGGACACCGAATTTCTTGACAAATGGAATTGGGAAAATAAAACTATAATCTTCCTTAATTACTGCACACCATTCACAAGTTGCGTCGAGTGCCCAAGAATAAATGAGTGGATTTTGAACATCTGAAGAAGCCACTTCAGCATCCCATTTATTGACATCAATTTTATCTCTGAAAACTAATTTCACATTGATGTTATTGAGAAATGAATTTATACGAAATCCAGCCAGTTTGAGACTTTTCATTACTGAATTCAAACCGTGACATTTTTGCATATTTTATTGCCTTTTCAACCATATTAGAATTTGTGCCACGACTTCTTTCTTGATCTAAGACTGCAGAAATAACATCCCCATTTTGGTTAACCTTAATGATTACATATACGATACCCTGAGCTCCTATACCTGCTGTGTATCCCGGATTACGAATGTACCATGCATTATTCTTATGAGGACCTCTTAAACTCCAATCCACCATAACATCACCTTTATATGATGTTCCACCAGTAGTTGTTTGTTTAGGGTCATTTTGTGATGTTCTTTCATTTGCGGCGGCTAATTTCCTTGCCGCTACTTCTTCTCTTATTTCAGCTCTTGTTTTTTCACCTCCCGCCTCATTATACATCTCTTGCTCTAACTTCCTAAGTTCCTCTGCAACTGCTTCATCTGATGCGTTCTCGTAATACTCCTCAAAGGACTCTTCCCTTTGGTCATTCACGTCTCTAGCCATATTCTTAACGTCATTAGAGAAATTTTCAGCAACCATTATGTTTTCAGGCTTAAGTCTAATCTCATCATGCGGAATTTCAACAAAAGAACCATCAAAAAAAGGGTCGTACGGGACATACTGAGAAAAAGATTGAAACTGAAGATACATGAAAATAAAAATGTAAGTTCCCATGGCTGCTAGCAACCCAAACTTATACTTATCTAATTTATCTAATAAATTATTCAACCTTCATTAATTTAATAATTTTGCTCTTTTCTAAATCGAAATAGCTCACACCTTCTTTATTTACTAAAGATACAAAACCTTCGCTGAAATTTCGAATAGCGCTGTATTCCATCGAAGTCACCTGCTGTCCATTTAAGAATAATCCAAATTGCAAACCATCTGACACTGCAAATGCAGATCTTTGTAGATAATCTATTGATTTAAACGAATTTTCAATGACATTATTACCGAACAAATCAACTACACCATAAGCGTAATCTAATTTTGCAAGAATGTAATCGTCATTAATAACATCCAATGATTGGTATTTCGACGAAATAATAAGTTTATTATTCTGATTCATAGCTCCCCAAAAACCTTCAGTTTGGAATGGAACTATTTTTTCTGAGCGACTAATGTTTTCATAGTCCGGACTTGTAACAAAAGCCCCCTCGGTATTCACTCTTCCAAACTCCCCTCCAACATAAACGACGGCAACACCGTTCAAAAACTCTCCATTCACTTTATAATTAGAATACGTTTGAAAAAATCGATTGATTCCTATCTTTCCACTTGTTGTAATATAATCAACTGTGTCAGAACTAGATGCTAATGCCAAGCCCTCTTTATAAGCCCCAATATAAGTATAGCGTGGCTTAAGAATTGTATCCCCCTGAAGGTTAATGATTCCTAAACGCTTGTTAGATTCAAATGAAAACAGCGTATCATTCAACGCATTCAGACTATTGAATTTATCTTTTAAAATAAAATTATAATTGGTGTCAATTACACCGAAACCATTCTTTGTGCTCGCTATGGCTAATCCTGAAGTAAAAGGCTCAACTTCTTTGAATTGAGTCGTTGTCTTTAGACGTCCATTATAATCAATGATAGCAGTTGAATCTTTTAACAAAATAAAAAGATCAGTCTCAGAAAGCGTCAATACATCCTCATAATCACATGGTAATATTTCAGTTCCGTTCCTATCGATGAGACCAAGTAAGTTGTTTTCTTCTACAATAAACCTTCCATTATCAATTGTGGTAATTCCGTCATATTTGGCATCAATTTGTACCTCTCCGCGCTTATTGATTAACCCTGCTTTTTCTCCTTTCGTAAAAAGTGCCAATCCTTGATTAAAGCTTCCTACAAAATCATAGTTGGCAGAAATGACTTCTATTCCTTCATCATTCATTAACCCCATTTTCCCCTCCTTCATAAACGGAAAGTAAAGGACATTAACTAAAGTTGAATCAGAATGTATTTCGTCTTGGTTGCTAGCATTCGGATATTTTTCTTTGAATTCCTGTATTCTATTCGTTGAGTATTTTGAAAGAAACAATTGGTAAAAACGAGACCATGCTAGATCAATAAAAGTATTATCCGGATAATCTTTTGTAAAAGTAGCATACGCATTTATCGTATTATCTAATGTTACCAATTGATAAATTGCCAAGTCAGCCTCTTCTCTTTGTGGACTATCTGGGAACTCTTTAACAAAACTGGTGAAAGACTCTAACGATCGGTTTTCTGTATGCTCTTGGAAACGAGAATTTTGAAAATTTTCCTCAGCCAATTGATAATATTCACTTTTTGGATATGTCATCATGAAGTCTGCGTATGACGTTGCATTATTCATGCTCACCGCACTGAAAAAAGCAATTGAATCGCGCACATGCATAGCAGCATTAAATTCTATTGAATTTGGATTCTTAATCAAGAAAATAGAATAGGACTCTACTGTATGTGTACTCTTCGCTATTGCGTAGAATTGAGAACTAATTGATCTACTTAGTGAATCAATACCAGCCTCAGTCCAACCATAAATTCTCCATTTTTCTTTTTTTCTAAGTTTTGAAAGGTCAAAAGTTGAATCCGCTAGATTAATGTAATAATATGCTGAATCTAGATTGTAAAAAGGATTGTTATTCCGAGAATAAATGGTTGCTAATCCAAACGATGCTGGTGAAACATTATATTTCAACCCTTTTGTTAATAATTTCTTTGCTTTAAAATAATCGTTAATCTTCAAAGCTTCATTACCTCTTTTGATTCGCGAAGCTTCAGCCTGATTTGAATTCAACAAAACAGCTAAACACAATAAGATAGACAATCGAATATTTAACACGTTATAAAGATAATTTATGATTTACTTGAAACAATCATTGCGCCAAAAAAGAATACACCATTTAATGTTGATATTCCAAAGTTATTTCAAATGGGTATAAACCAAAAAACCGCTCCAAATTTATGGAGCGGTTTCAAATATGATTCAGAAGGATTACTTCTTACTACGCTTCTTGTAACGCGTGTTAAATTTATCAATACGTCCTGCAGTATCAACGAATTGAGCTACTCCAGTGAAGAATGGATGTGATTTATGCGAGATATCCAATTTGATTAAAGGATACTCATTTCCATCTTCCCATTTAATAGTCTCAGTTGCATCCGCACAAGATGGGCAAACAAATGAATATTCGTTAGTCATATCCTTAAACACGACTAATCTATAATTTTCTGGGTGTATATCTTTTCTCATTACTAATTGTATTTCTTTATTGTCCTAAATTAGGAGTGCAAAGATAAATATTTTATTTTGAACTTTTACACAAAAAACACATTTTTGTTGAACAAAATATTTTTACGCAAATTACGTTATTTTTGTCTAAGAATATATACTTATGAATAAATTCATTGCTTGGTTGATACTGCTTATTGGTTTAGGATGTGCTATTAATTTTTCTAGCTGTAAAAAACCACTTTCATTTTCGAAAGAAAACTTGACGTTTAGTCAAGATACCGTCATCTTCGACACTATTTTCTCAACTATAGCATCAGTTACCAAACGATTCAAAATCTACAACCCCTCTAAAAGAACCTTACAAATAAGCCAAGTTGAATTGGTTGGTGGGGCAAATTCTCCGTTCAGAATTAACTTCGATGGCGTTGCAGGGACCAATTTTGCAGATATTGAAATCAATGGAAATGATAGCTTGTTCGTTTTTGTAGAGGTGACACTAGATCAAAACAACACGAACAATCCACTTATCTTTGAGGATAGAGTTCGATTTCAATCAAATGGACAAGATCAATTTGTTGAATTAGTTGCCTGGGGTCAAGATGCATATTTTCACTATTCGTATATTTCACAAGGTATCTTTGATTTAAACTCTGGCATCTGGCCAAATGATAAGCCTCATGTTATATACGGAGGAGCTTTTATAGACAGCGCAGAATCTTTAACAATTCAAGCAGGAACTGACATCTTCCTGCATAACAACGCCTTTCTTTTTAATTACAAAGGAACACTTAACATAGAGGGAACTCTGGGAAATGAAGTAACACTTCAAGGCGACCGACTAGAGGCAAGTTACGCTGACACTCCTGGACAATATTATGGCATATACATGGTGGAAGCAAAACCTAGCTCCATTAATTACGCCATTATAAAAAATGCGACTTCAGCCATACAAATCAATGGAGCAGATCAGGGAAATCCCCCAACAACATCCACATTGACAGTTTCAAATACCATTATTCGTAATTCCGCTTCTTATGGAATCTTTTTATACAATGGTGACTTAGATTTTAATTTAGCCGGAACCATAAAAGCGGAAAATTGTATTCTTTCAAAAAATGGGGTTCACTCTCTAATTATGCTCGGTGGTGGCGGAGTTAATTTTAACCATTGCCATCTCCTTGGATATGGAACAGGAGAAAATGTATCAGCTGCTGTTGGTTTAAGTAATCATTATGGAGCCACTGGTCTGGTCCGAGGAATAAGTGAAGCTACTTTCACAAACAATGTGATATATGGTAATTCAGATATTGAATTAGCCATTGATACAATTCCCAATGTGGCTATAACATTAAACTTCAACTTTGAAAACAACCTGATCAAAAGCTCTCCTATTTTCACTTCGCCAATTTTCAACCCAAGTTCAAACAAATGGAATATGAACCCTGCCTTTACTAACATAGAGGAAAATGATTATCATTTTTCATCCACTTCGCCACTTCGCGATGCGGGAAACTCTTCATATCCAACTTCTAACCTAGTTGACATAGAAGGAGGCTCCCAATTAATTCCTGACATTGGAGCTTATGAGTTTTAGAAAATTTAAACAAAAAAAACCGCAACAAATGTTGCGGTTTTTTTTGTTTAAATTTTCTAACGTGTGAACAACATTTCTCTGAACTTAGGCATTCTCCATTCCTCATCATCAATCAGTAATTCTAATTTATCCACGTGATATCTAATCTCATCAAAGTGCACCTTAACTTTATCGCAATATGCAATTGCTTTGTTTTCGTGGCCTTGAATTTTATTTGCTTTTTTTCTAGCAACAAGCATCTTATCGCTTATTTCTTTCATACCATTGATATGTTCCGAAATCTCCGCAATAATTTGAACTTGCGCATTTGAAGCAACTTTTCCAGATTTAGCACCTAACACATCCATTAAGCCTTGAACATTCTGAATTAATTTATTTTGATAAGCAACTGCCGCAGGAACAATAAAGTTCTGAACCATATCTCCTATCACTCTTGCTTCAATTTGAATTTTGTAGATGTAGTTTTCAAATTCAATTTCTTGACGTGCTTTCAATTCAACAGGCGACAATACTCCCATATCATTAAACAAATCTGCAACACCTTTACCATCCCATGCTTGAAGAGCTCTAGGCGTATCCATTAAATTAGAAAGTCCTCTAGATTTAGCTTCTTTAACCCACTCCTCACCATAACCATTTCCTTCGAAACGAATCTTTTTAGACTCCTTAATTAACTTTTGAAGTTCTTTAAGAATTGCCTCATCTTTACCATCTCCCTTTTTAATTCTTGCATCAACACTTACCTTAAAGTCCTGTAATTGTTTTGCCATAATTGTATTTAAAACAATCATTGCAGAAGAGCAATTTGCAGTAGAACCAACAGCTCTAAACTCAAATTTATTTCCAGTAAAGGCAAAAGGCGAAGTTCTATTACGATCAGTATTGTCCAGCAATATTTGAGGAATCTTACCGATATTTAACTTTAACTCTGTCTTATCTTCTGGTGTCATTTTACCAGCCTTTACATTCTTCTCAATCTTATTTAAAAGTTCAGTCAATTGCGAACCAATAAATGTAGAAATTATAGCAGGAGGAGCTTCATTAGCGCCAAGTCTATGATCATTGCCCGCACCTGCAATGGCAGCGCGCAATAAATCAGCGTGAACATCAATTGCTTTAATTGTATTCACTAAGAATGTTAAGAATTGTAAATTGCTTTTAGGATTTTTCCCGGGCGCTAACAAGTTAACACCAGTATTTGTGCTTAAGGACCAATTATTGTGTTTTCCAGAACCATTTATACCTGCAAAAGGCTTCTCATGTAAAAGAATTCTGAAATCATGCTTTCTTGCAATCTTTTCTAAAAGATCCATTAACAAAAGATTGTGATCATTTGCCAAATTACATTCTTCAAAAATTGGAGCACATTCGAATTGATTAGGAGCAACCTCGTTGTGACGAGTTGTCACAGGTATACCTAATCGAATAGATTCCAATTCGAAATCTCTCATGAAAGCTGTAACTCTTTCTGAAATGGAACCAAAATAGTGATCATCTAACTGCTGCCCTTTCGCTGATGCATGTCCAAACAAAGTCCTTCCCGTCATCATTAAGTCAGGGCGTGCATTGAACCAAGCTTTATCTACTAAAAAATATTCTTGCTCCCAACCTAAAGTTGCTTGCACTTTATTAACGTTCTTATCAAAATATTTACAAACACCTGTGGCAGCCTCATCTATTGCATGCAATGCTTTTAAAAGCGGCATCTTATAATCTAGTGCTTCACCTGTATACGCAATAAAAATTGTTGGTATACAAAGTGTTTTGTCAATAACGAAAGCAGGAGATGAAGGGTCCCAAGCCGTATATCCTCTTGCCTCAAACGTGTTTCTAATTCCTCCATTTGGAAAAGAAGAAGCATCAGGTTCTTGCTGAACCAACAATTCCCCATCAAAACGCTCAATTGCTTTACCTGGACCAACAGGCTTATAGAAAGCATCGTGCTTCTCTGCTGTAGTCCCTGTCAATGGTTGAAACCAATGAGTATAATGAGTTGCATTTTTTGTTATAGCCCAATCTTTCATGGCAGAAGCAACCTGATCAGCCATTTTTCTATCCAAACGCTCGCCTGAACCGGTTGCTTTCATCATAGATTTATACGCTTCACTCGGAAGATACTCTCGCATAATTTCAGAATGAAATACATTCTCTCCAAAAACTTCTGAGAGTTTTCCGTTGAACTCAATTGGTTTTGGTGTTCTGTGCAGAACATCAAAATAAGCTTGCACTCTTTGATTCGCCATGACAAATGTTTTGTTTTCGTCAAAAATACATATAAACAAGGGGGTATTACAAAATAAACAATGTTTTTTTTATCAACACCCCCTCTTTTTTTTCAATTTAAACCGTAAAAAACAAACAACAAAGCCCTAAACCATAAAAAAATGTAAGTGATTCAAATTAAAAAACATAAAAAAAAGCCATCGTTTCCGATGACTTTCATTCACTAAATTTGGCTACTATTTAGTAGCTGCCCATTTCCTTACTTCTGTTCTGAACCACTCATCCGCAGCATCAGTCCATTTGTAGTTATCTCTCAAATATGCCACGGTGTCCTTTTCAATGTCTGTATAAGAGTTCCCATCTTTTACTGCTTCATAAATTTTCTCAGCGTCAGCCATAGAAATTCTTCCATCTCCTCCACCAGCAGTTAATTTATCCGCTAATTCGATTAATTCTCCATCGTACTTATTTCCGTCAATTGTTTTGTAATAGGACATTGTTAAAATGATTTATGTTAATAATTACACCAAAGATAAAATTACAACTGAAAAAACCAAGCTTATACAAATGAAAAACGAGGATCTTAACAATAAAATAACAATCTTAAAAACACAACCCAACCAATAAAAAATACACTTCGTCGATAAAAAACAATGATTAATCGATAAATAATTTTTTTTATCTAAAAAAGAGTTCTACATTTATAGTCCGACCAGTATTCTAAACCCAACCTCTAGAAAATGAAATTATCACCTTTTGATGATTCATCTTTTAATATTAACCATTAAAAAAAAACACTATGAAAAGTTTTTCTTCTATCGGCTGGACCACAAAAAGCGGAATTTTAAGCCTCAAAGTAAGTACTCTTGCAATTATTTCAACAGTAGCTGTCAGCAGCGCAATTATTGTCAACGAAGTATACAAATCTCAAAAACAGAAAAAAGCACTGGAGAAAGTGATTAACCCAGCTGGTATTTCTATTGAGAAATCAACCTTTCACTCAGATTTTGATGATATTCTTTTTTCCCCCATAATAACAGATATAATTGACAAAGGAGAAAATGAAAAACCTCTTGCTAATAAAGTTATAGCTTCAAATAAAACAATAAGACTTAGCGATGAAGAGATTAGTGAATACCTTAACAACTCCTCTCAAGCTCCTCCAATTAAAGAAATCATAATTCCCATTATAAATGAAAAAGAAGAACAACCAAAATCCTCCAGTTTTAATTTCTCTCAAGAAGACATGGAGTACTTTTCTAAATATGGGGTAGAACGAAATATTGTTTCAGCTTCATTTAGAGGAGATGATCTAAATTGGGAGAATTATATAGAGAAGCATTTGAAATACCCCCAATCCGCCATCAAAAATGAAATGGAAGGCACAGTTGTCGTCAAATTCGAGGTGGGAGAAGATGGCAGTATTTCAAATGCTTTTGTTTCCAAAAGTATTTCCAAATCATTGGATGAGGAGGCATTGAGATTGGTTAATAACTTCCCTAATTGGAATTCCAAGCGAGTCAATGATCAAAAAGTGAGGTCTATACTGAAGATTCCTGTCAGATTCGAACTGCAATAGACAGTTAATACTTATAAGTAAGTTGACCTATACTTTGCCTGTCAAAGGACGTTTTCGCAATTTCAGTTAACTCATTTAGTTGTATCTGATCAATTTGATTATAAATTTGAGCCATTGAATCCACCTTTCCACGGACCATTATTGACCTGGCATGAGTGAACATTAACTCATTATTATTATCTAATGAAAGGGCTATATGCCCTTTTAATTGTTCTTTCGCTTGAATTAATTCAAGCGCAGACAATCCTTCATTATCAATAAGATCAAATTCTTTGTAAATTAGATCAATGGCTTTTTTAAGGTACTTCTTATCTGTCCCCATATAAACGCTCCAAAAACCAGTGTCTTCGTAGGTTGTATAATTAGACTCTATATTATATGCGTAGCCATGCTTTTCACGTATAGATAATGTTAGTCTCGCATTTAAGGCTGGACCACCGAGAACATTCATCAATAGCGTCATGCCTCTTCTAGAATTATCATAGTAAGATGGAGCCCTTCCACCAAGTACTGTATGCGCCTGAAAATTAGACTCCTTTAAAGTATCATTAAATGTTTCAAATTTTGGCACAAATAACTCTAGAGACGGAATAGTCTTGCCTTCCATTTCACCAAAATTCAATTCAATTTCTCTTTTTAATTCTTTTAAATCAACATTACCAACAAATGAAATTATCATGTTTGAAGGAATGAAATATTTCTCTTTATACCTCAACAAACTTTCACGAGAAAATGAATTTACTGACTTTTTAGTTCCTAAGGTATTATAACCTAAAGAATTCCCCCTAAATATTCTCGACTCAAAATCATCATATATTTTTTCTATAGGACTATCCAAATAAGAAATTATTTCATCAAGAACTACTTCTTTTTCTTTCTCAATTTCTTCAGGAGGGAAAGAAGCATTCTGCACTATATCGCCTAACAACTCAGCAGCAATGGGAAAGTGATTTTTTCTAAACGACGCATGGACACAAATCTCTTCTTTCGTGGTATAAGCATTCAGTTCCCCTCCCACACTATCAAGATCCGTAAAAATATCAAACGCTTTTCTTTTATGGGTCCCTTTAAATATACAATGTTCAAGAAAATGTGCTAACCCCATCTCTTCTGAACTCTCATACCTAGAGCCTGCTTTAAAAAAAACTCCCATATGCGCCACAAGAGTATCTGTTTTCAGATAAACAATTTTAGCCCCATTCGAGAGCTCAAATATTTCCGGATTAACCTCTAACATGTTACGGATTTATTCGAAATGTTTTCCAAATGCCTTTTTCTGATTCAAAAACGAATCTATCATGTAAACGTGAAGGTCTTCCTTGCCAAAACTCAAAGCGAGTTGGTTTAATTTGATAACCTCCCCAAAAATCAGGTCTTGGCACTTTCGAAGTGAATTTCTCATCAAACTCTAACACTCTTTGCTCAAGTGTTTCATACTCATCCAATTCTTCACTTTGATTTGAAGCCCAAGCTCCTAATTGACTCTTTCTTGGTCGAGAATTAAAATAAGAATCACTAATTTCTTCGCTCACTTTTGAGCAAACACCATCAATTCTGATCTGCCTTGATGCCCCTGGATAAAAGAAAAGCATTGAAACTTTAGAATTATCCGCAATATCCTTTGCCTTAGAACTATTGTAATTTGTGTAAAACACATATTGAGAATCAATCAAGTCCTTCAAATATACAATTCTAGAACTCGGCTGTAAATCAGTATTAACAGTATTAAGAGAGAAAGCATTCGGCTCATTTTCTTGATTAGAAACAGCCTCAGACATCCACAGCTCAGCCAATTCAAATGGATTAACACCATCGACCTCGTCCAATCGTCCATTATCAAAATCATGACGATTAATATTTCTACTTTGTGGATTATCTATCATTAATTCTCGTCCTCTTCGTCTTCAATATCAGATCCTGGTGCTGAAAATACAGCTCCTGACTCTTCATCAACAACATCAGTTTCCTCTAACGGTCTTCTTGACAATTCCTTGTCCAACTCCTCTGCATAAGGGAAAATTTCAACGATTGGAGAAATTGCAATTGCAGGAATTTGAAATTCAGCCAACATTCCTTTTAAACTTTCTGTCAAACGCTCAAATGCCTGCTTTACAGAATCTGCTGAAACTAAAAATTGCTGCGTTACCTTTTTACCTTTCTCAGAGTCAGCATCAAAATTTTCATATACGGCCTTGCACTTGTACCAAACATCAGAGTCATCATATGAGAAAATATCATGAATCTCAGTTTTTGTAATACCCGTCACCAAAAACTCACCTCTAATGACATCTGATAATTCTTCAAATATTCTAGCCTCTGCATCTGTAAAAGACATTGCAGCTAAAAGATAAGGTTCTGTAACTCTTTTTACCTCTCCACTATCTAAATGTTTTGTATATTTTACCTTAACGGTGAACCAATTATTCATAATTTGATAATATTAAAATTAAGACCTCAAAGATATCAAGAAATTACACTATTTATTAACTCTTACACTAAAGATATCAACGATTTCAATGATTTTTTCTACAAAGTGTATTTTTTACCTTTTGAGTATACCACGTAAGAGTTATTGAACAATTTCACTAAGATTGAGGATCCATAAATTTCGTATTCTGAATTCATCTGAGTAGTGACTGAAATAACCTTACCATTAACAAAGGCACTTACCCCTCCCATTAAATTCCGGAAGACAACGACATCATTTTTAATCAAATAATCTTTCGGAATATACCTTGCAACTTCTGTCTTTTCACCAGATACGCAGGCATAGAAGAAACCATTTTCGATCCAAACGGCAACATCATCTTTAACTTCCCACTTGCTAGCTCCAAAGTTCGTCAAAGCCTTCGTTTCTCCGTTATTATAATACATCAACTCTTCATTCCTGTTCTCATAGACCACAAATCCCCTTCCAGCTTTATATTTAGGAACATGGAATTCCTCAACATCCATAAAACCACCTTTATCGAAAACAGCGAAGGTTCCAGAAATAGGATCATTAAAAGCAAGTATATCTGTACCAGCATCATAATAATATCGATCATGCCACACATCAATTTCATAAATATCGCCTTCCCAAAAAACCTTATTAAAGCCTCCATTATCCTGAAAAGCGACAATATTCTCACCTACAAAATCAGGTCCTCTCAACTCTCCTGCAGAGGTGTATAATGTAATTATATTTCCATCGTGATATGTATTAACAGAGTTAAACCGCGTATCTTCAAAGACAATAATATTATCTCTCACCCAATATTCGCCAGCATTAAAAGATAGTGTTTGCTTCACTCCGGCATCCCACATATTCAATGTAGTCCCAATCTTCCAGGTTAAAAGATTATCGGAAACTTGATAGTCGACTTTTAAATTAGCTAAATTCATTTTTGTTTTACCGTCATAAACAACAAGATTACCTCTTACATCTATATAGCCAACTACGTTATCTCCCGCCTTAAAGTCTTCAATGCGCTGCAACTCTATCGTTTGAAAAAAACCATCTTTAAAATTTTTAAAATAGTTATTGAAATCCAACATTGGAAGAACGTCCTGAGCGGATGAAAAAAATGTTATTAGTACAAATATGATAAGGGAAATTATTTTCATTGTCCAAATGTAATCAATTTTTGAGCCATTTATTTGGTCTTATTTTTTTGTATATTGTAGACAACATATTTTAAATCAAAACGGAAAAATGGGAGTTTTAGTGTCAGTATTAATTGGTGCATTTGCTGGATGGTTGGCAGGGAGAATAATGAAATCAACTTCTAGCGGGACGCTTCTGAATATTATTCTTGGTATTGTTGGCGGATATGTAGGAAATTGGTTATTCGGAATCTTGAATATATCTACTGAAGATGGCTGGCTTGGATCTGTTATTACATCTACAATTGGCGCAATAATTCTTATCGCTACATTCCGTTTTCTAAAGACAAAATAAAACTACATTGAGAATTCACGCTTTACTTATTTTTCTGTTTTTAATATTTACTATTAATATATTCTCTCAAAAACCGAATCACGTTGAAGAAATTCTAGATTCTAATTCATTTTTCTTTGAGAATGATATTAAATACATTGGAAAGAGTACGAATGTGAATCCTAATTATTTATATGTTATGCAATCCTTACAGGAAAAACTTGAACAGAATCCTCTGCTCAAAGTGCATGTTAGAGGACATGTTTGCTGCGGGCCAAGCAAAGCTATTTCAAGAAGAAGAGCAAGAAGAGCTGCACGGTATATAAAAAAAATGGGGATTTCTAAGGACAGAATTAGTCATTACGGATATAGTAATTCTAAACCTTTAGTAATAAGAGAAAAAACAGAAGAAGATGCTCGAAAAAACAGACGGGTTGACTTCATTTTATCAAAACAATAACTATGATAAAAGTAACTCAAAATAACTTTGACTTTCTTGAAAAACTCAAGAAGAATAATAACAGAGACTGGTTTTCTGACCATAAATTGGAGTATCACTCTCAGCATGAAGATATGATCTCTTTCGCTGACACACTGCTACAAAAACTATCGAGTCACGATCAAATCGAAACAGTTTCAGGGAAAAAGTGCTTATATAGAATATATAGAGATGTACGCTTTTCAAAAAATAAAGATCCATACAAAACACATTGGTCTGGTGGATTCAAAAGAGCAACAAAAAAACTGAGAGGTGGGTATTACTTTCATATAGAGCCGGGCAATAAATCGATGGTTGCAGGCGGATTTTGGGGCCCAAACAAAGAAGATTTAGCTAGAATAAGAGAAGAGCTCGCCATGGATCCAACCGAATTACGCACCATTATTTCTGAAAAAAACTTTGTTGATCATTTTGAGACACTGAAGGGTGAACAATTGAAAACAGCGCCTAAAGGATATCCAAAGGACCATGAGTCAGTTGACTTATTGAGGTTTAAACAATTTATATTTCACAAATCTTTTACAGACAAAGAAGTATTGAGCCCTAATTTTGCTGATAACTTGAATGAATCATTCATTGCAATGCGGCCTTTCTTGGATTATATGAGTGATGTTCTTACAACTGATTCAAACGGTACACCAATCATATAATTGTTGATTCTTAGAGAAACAACTCAATTTCCCTGGCTATCATCAAGTTTAAATCGATTCCATCTTCGCTCTTCTCTCTCCATTAAGGATTCAAATTTATTTGGAATTTCTATTTCTACAACTACTAAGTCATCCGTAATCGGATGATTAAAAATTAAGCTGGTAGCGACAAGAAAAAGACCTTTATGCAACATTGTTTTTCCCTCTTCACCATACAATTGATCTCCAACGATAGGAATTCCCATGGCAGCACAATGAATCCTCAACTGATGAGTTCTTCCGGTCTTAGGAGTTAACTCAATCAAAGACAACTTTTCACTTCGCAAAGAGCTTACTATCTTTTTTACCTCAAAATCAGTTTCAGCATATTGCCCGCGAATGTCTTGATTTATGGAACCTTTTTTATCTTCAAATTCACCTGATACAATGGCATGATAAACTTTCTGAATCTGCCTATTCTCAAATAATTTAGCCAAGCTCCGATGCGCTGTTGCCGTTTTCGACATGATTAACAACCCCGAAGTTGCAGCGTCAAGTCTATGAACCGGCTTGACATGTTGATTTTTATCTTGTTGAGTTGAAGGCAGAGCTTTATCTACCATGGCATTTTCTAATGTTCGAAACATATTGCCACTAACAACCAAACCAGAGGGCTTGTTTACAATAACAAAATAATCATCTTCAAAAACAATTTCAACATCCAAGGGGAAGGCTTTTAAAAGTCTTTTTTGATTATCAATTAAATCAATAATATCCCCTTTTTTCATAAAAAGACCTGAAGTTGCCAACGAACCATTAACGAACAGCTCTTCTTTTTTTATTGCTTTCTTCACAGCATTCTTCGTCATTAACTGAGGAAATAGACCTATGCAGTAATCAACAAAGCGTCGTTGCTCATTTGTTTCGGGAACAATATGTTGTCCTATTAATATCATATAAAAAAAGGGCTAACAAACTGTTAACCCTTTAAATATTACCTGTTCGTTAGACTATCTTAATTTAAAAGTTACTCTACGGTTTTTAGCCATTTTTAACTCATCACTATCTGCAGCTGTAATGTCTTCGTTCTTCATTGCATTGCCTTTTGCTGCAGGAATCATTCTACTTTCTTCAATACCATTGGCCATCAAATATTTCATTACTGCGCCGACTCTCTTCATATCCATTCCTGCGTAGTAATCATTCTCAACTCCAACAGAATCTTCCATTACATTCGAATGACCTAAAATTTGAAGTTTCGATTCAGGATTCGCTTTCAATTCAGAGACAACACCATCCAAAACAACTTCTGCTTGAGCAGATAATTTTTTCTTTCCAAATCCAAAAAACACTTGTTGAATCTCTACTTTCTCTTTAGAGCTCATTTTCTCATCCGTTGAATATACTTTTTGATAAATCATTGAAGAAAAGTCATCATTTGCTTCTGACTCTACACAATCACATTTTTCGTCATCACTCAACAAAACGACTGAAACATCATCAATATAATAATAGGCTGCAGCAATTATTTTAACCTTTACACGAGCATCTTTTTTCACACGTTCACTTTTTGTCTCAGCATTCGAGTAAAAATTACCAATCGTTAAAAACTTTTCACCACCAGACGCTATAAACTGCCCACCTATTTCAGTCCAATTAAATCTTGCATTAAACATTTTCTTATCGTTGTTAAAATGCAATACGCTTGCATCTTCAATAATTGGAAGTTTTGCATCTGTTCCATACGCTTTCTTACTAAACAAAATTCCCAAATTGTTAGATGCATACTTTGATGACTCAGACAAAGAAGTATTGAATTTTACACAATAACGCATTCCTTTTTTCAAAGGACTATCCAATTTTATCATTAAGTACGAACGAGATTCTTTATCTCCATAAGAAAAGCCAACAATTCCGGCGTAATTTTCACCTTCCTTAGCAACTTCCTTACCGTAAATATTAATCGGAACATCGATATCCATATTTTTAGAATCTACAAATAAATCAGCGCGAACTCCTGTCGGTGAAACCCACCCCGTAGCACTTTCTATAGACCCCAATCTTTTAGGGCTTTTACCCACCGCCTCAAACGATCCATTAGGCACAATGTTCTGTCCCTCATCTTGACCAAAAGAATAAATCGACATTAAACCAAACGTCAATGTTGCAAATAATGTTTTCATTTTTTTAGTATTTAATTTCATAATTCTTTACTGTTTTAATAAACGTCTTCACTTTCTCAGGATCAACATCAGGATACACTCCATGTCCTAAATTTACAATATGCCTTTTACTTTTGTATGAATCCAACATACTATTTGTTAAAATTTCTACTTCAGAATGAGAAGAATACAATGCACAAGGATCTAGGTTACCTTGCAACGTTCTGTTTTCACCAACCATTTTTCTAATCTCAGATGAATTTGTATTCCAATCTAAACCGACTGTGTTACATTTCATCTTGACTATTTTTGAAATTGAACTATACGCCCCCTTGGCAAATAAAGTAAGTGGCACTTCTGTTATAGCATTCGCTATCTTCTCCATGTACTTTAAACCAAACTCTGCATATTGTTCCTCTCCTAAAATCCCTGCCCATGAATCAAAAACTTGAACCATGTGAGCACCTGCATTTATTTGAGCTTTCAAATATTTGATTGTCACATCCGTAATACGATTAAGCAACTCATGTGCCAAAGTCGGATTCGTATATAAAATCTTTCTTGATTCAGAAAAAGTTTTAGACCCTTGCCCTTCTGTCATATAACAAAAGATAGTCCATGGTGCTCCTGCAAAACCGATCAATGGTACCCTTCCATTTAATTCTTTATTCGCAATCTTAATGGCTTCTAAAACGTAACTTAGTCTATCTTCAACATCAAAATTTGTACTTGCATATTTCAAGCCTTTTTCAGAACGAATTGTTTTTTCAAACCAAGGACCTTTCTTTTCGATTAATTGGTATTCAAGTCCCATTGCTTCTGGAACAACAAGAATATCAGAAAATATAATTGCTGCATCGACACCCAAAATATCAACAGGTTGAACCGTAACTTCAGCAGCTCTCTCTGGAGTCTCTACTAACTCTTTAAATCCTGACAATGCTCCTCTAACAGCTCTGTATTCAGGGAGAATTCGACCAGCCTGCCTCATTAGCCATACTGGATATCTTTCAATCGGCTCTCCCTTAGCCGCTCTCAGTATTAAATCATTTTTTAATTCCATTAATACAAATGTACTAAGAATAAGGATAATTAATGGAAAGCTAACTACCAAATAATTGGCTGTTTGCCAACTGATTTTAAAAAGTCATTTGTTCTTGAAAATGGTTTACTTCCAAAAAAACCTCTATAGGATGAAAGTGGTGATGGGTGCGACGATTTTATGATCAAATGCTTATCTAGATTAACTCCGACAGCTTTTATTTGGGCTTTAGTTCCCCAAAGAATAAAAACTACGCCATCCAATTGTTCGTTAATTATTTCAATTACATCTGATGTGAATTCTTCCCAACCATTGTTAAAATGACTTCCAGCCTCACCTTCTCGGACACTCATTACATTATTAAGAAGTAAAACTCCTTGATTTGCCCAATCTTCTAAATTACCATTCGTCCTTTCAGGCATAAGGAGATCAGAAGATAATTCTTTGAAAATGTTTTTCAAACTTTTAGGGAGTGGAGATACATTTTCATTGACAGAAAAAGAAAGACCATTCGCATGACCTCTTGTTGGATAAGGGTCCTGACCTAAAATCACTACTTTTACATCATTCAAAGAGCAAGAATTTAGTGCGTTAAACAGTAATTTTTGATCAGGGAAAGTTGTGAGTCTGTTTTTAGAATACTCAACTTCTAAAAACTTCAATAGATTTAAAAAATATTTTTTCTTGTATGTTTTAGCCAATAAATTGGACCAATCAGAATTTATATCAATTTCCATATTACAAAATTAATTGATTTCAATTAAGAAGCCTTAAATTTGGTCCTATGAAATATTTAATAATTCTTCTTGCCTTGACTTTATTATACTCTTGTAAAGAAACACCAGACCAAATAAACATAGACAAACCAATTTCAGATATAACTCTAACATTAGAGCAGAAAATCATACGTCAAATCGAGGCGAGTCATGAGATTCCAGCTACAGAAAAATATTCTTATCAGATATATAAAGAACATTTAGACAATGATGATAGCTTGGATTACATCATAACAGTAAACCGTCTAGAATATGCAAAACAAAGAGCCATTGAAGGGGGTAAACTCGCAAAACGAGCTGAATCAGGATTTGTAGGGCGCTATAACAGCTATATCTATATGGATGGAGCTACGAAATCATTCTCAAGTGTTATTCCTGTTGGATCTAGTCCTCTATCAGAATTAGAAGTTCATTTTGACAACATAAGATCAGAGGCATTTAAAGATTTTCAGATAGACTTTAAAATAAGTAGTGGTGGCTTTAGAAGATTTTTTACCGTATACAACAAAAAACCTAGGCAAACATTTGAAATAATGTTATATGATGGGTTTGGGAGTAAAGAGAACACATCAATCAATGTAGAATATGATACGGGAAGTTATTCTTTAGCAAAAGACATTCTAATTTACTCTGGTAAAATGAAGAATATTATATTCGATGATCCTGAAGCTGTGTATTCAACAAAACCAATTATTGAAAGCACAAAAACACTTGAGAGAAGATGGTTCTATAACGAGAATGAACGAAAATATTTCACACGAAAAAACTCTTAGAAGTTAGCTTTAACTGAAATCGTAACATTAAGCCCAGAGGCCGATATACCCGAACCAAACGTTCTATACAATTGATTTGTAAAATTTTCAACGCCCGCATTCAATGAAAGGTGTTTGTTAAAGAAATAAGCCCCTTTAAAATTCAATGTATACCAAGAAGGTGCATAAGCGTTACCATTCTTGTCCTTTGCATAAACATAATCATCCCTTTCTTGAAGAGGCAAATCTTTATGCTTCATTTCTCCATGATAAACAGCATAAAACTCGAGGTGAATATGTCTTCTTTTAAAAGAAAAGGCAGTTCGTCCAAAAGTGGGTACCACATGTGATTTTGGAAAGTAAAATGCGCTATCTGAATTGTATTCAAATCCTTTCTGATAACTGATCATACTTTTTATTGTAAACCCCTTTCCTAGAATAACTTCTACTCCACCTTGCACTCCATATACGTATGCGTTGTTAATATTTTGAATGGCTAATACTTGACTCAATTCCCCTTCATATAGAATACTATCTTGATTATCAAACTTAAATGAAGAACGGGCCAAGGCATTATCTAAATAAGTATAATAAATAGCACCATCCATCTTAACCACACTCTTAAAAGTTTTAACGATGCCAATTTCAGCGCTGTAAGCATATTCGGGCTTCAAATCAACGTTCGGGACAATTACACTGCCAGGTTCAGAGTCAAAAACCTTTCCAACATCATCAATATTTGGTGCTCTAAATCCACTAGAAACGTTAAAGTATAATCTGGTTTTTTTATTTGGATTATAAACGAGACCCATTGATCCATTTAATGCGTTGTTTGAATTAGAAATTTGCGATACTGGAAATGCAAAAAGGCTTGTGTCAAATTCAGCATTAATTGCGTAAACACTATATCGCATACCTGAATTGAGTATCCATTTCTCTGTTAACTCAAATTTCAAATTAGCATAAGCACCATAAGTTTGCCAAACACTGTTATTAGGATACCGAGGATTTATTACTTCTTTTATTCCATTATTAATAGACTCACGATATGCATATGAACTAACCTTATTAAACACACCTTCAGCTCCATAATAAACAGCTGCTCTTTTGGTAATTTTCTTTGTGAAATCAATATTCAATGAAAATGCATTTACTTTTTCAAATTGGTGTCTTAATTTATCCGAACTCATTTTTCTGTCGTGTCGACTTTCTAAGTGTTTTTGATAAGCGGCTGTAATCCTCAGGTTATCGTAGATTTTGCTTTTTACAGGTGTATTAAAAACAGTTATCCGATGCATCATCCATTCTTGAGGTCCATAATACCATTCAGCAACATCTAGTTGTCCATCACCATTATTGTCTTGAATTAAACGATCATATCGAGGAGCATCCGATGACTTTGAAAAATTAAACCCATAATTAACTTCCCATCGCTCATTGGGTTTGAAATTTATTTTCTGCAGAACATTTAATTGTGAATATCCCGAGTTTAATTGAACTCGAGAATTATTATTATTAAGAGTTGTATCCAATCCATTAATAGTTGTCTGATATGTTGGGCGCAGAAAACTATTGTCTCCATACTTTCCAGTTTTTAAATCCCCAAAGCGAGAAAAAGTTGCTCCAGTAAAAAAAGCCCATTTTTTTCTTCCGTAATTAAAACCTAAATGAGATGTAGATTCATTACTTGCCGAAGAATACCTCGTAAACAAAGTAGTTTTAACATATGACTTGGCTGAGTCTTGAGAATATTTGGCCAATTTAGTTGTAAAATTCATCACTCCTCCTATTGCATCAGAACCGTAAATTACGGAACCCGGACCGAACTGAACTTCTGCGGACTCTAAAGAATTTCCATCTAATGAAATAATATTTTGAAGATTTCCTGATCTAAAAATAGCGTTATTCATTCTTACACCATCTACTACAATCATTACTCTATTCGTGCCAAAACCTCTTAACTGAGGCGAACCACCAGCAAATTGGCTTTTTTGAACAAAAACATATCCGGTTGATTCTAATAAATCTGCTGAAGTTTGAGGTTCAAGGATGCCTAACTCTTTTAAATTAAGTTTAGTGATTTTAGATGATGTTTTGGCTTGATCCTCCCCCCACCTGCTGGCTGTAACGACCATTTCGGAGACAGATAATGCTTTTTCGGATAACTCTAAAGTTCTAATGCTTGACATTAGACTGTATGAACTAATGTAAACCTCATATTCGGGATATGAAATAAATATTGAATCACACCCCTGGAAAGAATTCAATTGAAACCTTCCTTCGGCATTACCTCTGACATTTACCTTGGGATTCTTACTGTATATGAGAACACCTGGTATTCTCTCTTGGGTAATTTTATCTATAACGGTAATCTCTTGTCCATAAAAATTAGATGATACAACCGTAACAAAGAAAACAATTAATAAAACAACCTTATTTATCATACCCATATATGCATCTTTCTATTTCTAACTTGTATCTTTGCTAGCAATGGAGTTCAATATTACTCAAAATAAAACATATCGTTACCAAATATCATGCAAAGGTGATAAACCTTCGACGTTGTTGTATGTTCTTCATGGATATGGTCAACTTGCAAAGTATTTTATTCAAAAATTTAGTCATTTAGAGAACATAATTATTGTTGCTCCAGAAGGTGGTCATCGATTTTACCTTAAAGGCACAAGTGGAAGAGTTGGTGCTTCTTGGATGACAAAAGAAGCTAGAGAAACAGATATTTCGGACAATATCAATTACCTTAATTCTCTTGACGCTCAGCTGTCAAGAGAATTTTCAATTGATAAAAAAATATTAATTGGTTTCTCGCAAGGGGGAGCAACAGCTATCCGATGGAGAAATGAATCTACAATCAACTTTGATTCTTTAATTGTATGGGCGAGCGACCATCCAAAGGATACTATAACCAAAAAAGGGAACGATTATTTCGTAATCGGTGATAACGATGAATTTATACGCGCAGAAATAAAATCACAAATGATTGAGGATTATAAGGCAAAAAGTTATAAAATCTGCCCATATAATGGATCCCACGATATTGATAAAGAAACCTTAACTAATTTAATTAAAAATATAAGAAGCTAATCCTAAGTTTGGCACAGTTTCTGATTGACAGAATAAAAATTAATAACATGAAAATATTATCTATACTCATTGCCTTTTTAACCTTATCGTCATTCTCTTTCGGGCAAACTAGTTCTCAAACCATTTTAGATAAACTCTCTAAAAAAATGAAGTCACATAATTCATTTTATGTTGAATTCAGTGCGAACACAAAAAACACTGATACAGGAACGAACTCTACAGAGACTGGAAAAGGCTGGGTCAAAGGAAATAAGTTTTATGCTTCAATGGGTGAAATTGCAGTTGTATCAAACGGCATGAAAACTTGGACCATAGTTAAGGAGGAGAAATCAGTTTATGAATCGGACTCTGATGAAGATGAGGATATGATGAACCCTAGAAAATTGATGACAATTTGGGAAGCTGGATTTAAAAATAAATTAGGGAAAGAAACGACAATCAACAATGAAAAAGTTGATGTGATTTATCTTTATCCTAAAAACCCAAGTGACGTTGAATACCATACAATTATTTTATACATCTCAAAAACAAAAGGAGAATTGAAAAAAGTAATTATTAAAACAAAAGACGCAACGTCTATGACATACAACCTGAAAAAATATACTCCAAACCCAACTATTAGCGATTCTAAATTTGTGTTTGACAAAAAGAAATACCCAGGTTATACCGTTATTAAAGATTAAAAAAATTAAGGTCGTTTTACAGAAAAGCATTCAGAAATGAATGCTTTTTTTTATGCGCTTAAATCATAAACGTTTCCATCTTCTACAACTTCACTTTGCTCAAAGATCTCCTTCGCTTCTTCAACATGTTTATCACCTGACTCATAGCGAGCGCTTAAGTGCCCCATTAATAACCTTTTAACCCCTGCTTGCTTTGCTATTTTTGCTGCTTGCCTAGCGGTAGAATGCATGGTTACTTTCGCTCTATCCATAAACTCCTCTGTAAAGGTAGCTTCATGGTACAATACATCCGCATTTCTAATAAAAGGAATCACGTTTTCATAATAACGCGTATCTGAGCAATAAGCATATGACTTCGCTGATTCGGCTGGTCGGGTGTATTTTTTTGCTTCAATAATTTTACCGTTTTCATCAATAACGTCTTTGCCCTCTTTTAAGCTTTGAAAATGCTCGATCCTAATTTTATCTGCTTGAACAAGATCACCAATTAACTTACGCTCCTTTTCTCGCTCTTTTATGATAAAACCACTTGTTGGCACTTTATGCGATAAAGGGAAATGTTCAATTGACATTTTATCATCTTCAAACAATACACCTGATTCATTCGAATTCACTTCATGGAAAACAAGGTCAAATGCTAGCCTCGAGCCGCTATAATTCAATTGATTTTCAAGAATTAACTTTAATTCTTTTGGGGCATAGATTTCGATTGATTTCTTTCTGCCTAAAAGGTGCATTGTACTCAATAGCCCCACCAACCCAAAGTAATGATCACCATGCAAGTGAGAGATTAAAATATGTTCTATTCTTTGAAATTTAATTCCTAATTTTCTGAATTGCATTTGAGTTCCCTCTCCGCAATCAATTAGAATTTTTCTTCCTCGACATTCGATGTATTGTGCAGTTGGTTTTCTACTAGAAGTAGGTAAAGCAGCTCCACTGCCTAAGATAGTAACGGTAAACTTCACTAATCAACAAGCTCTAACGCCTCTTTTGAAGATTTTACGATTGTTAGAACACGGTGTAATTGAGCAATCTCAATCATTTTTGAAACATTTTTTTCCAAACCACACAAAATAAATTGCCCGTTTGTATCCTTACACATTCTATTTGCAACCAATAAAGCACTCAATCCCGATGAATCGCAATACTTAGTCTCCTTCATGTCGATGATGATATTGTTTATGCTTTTGTTACTCAAAACAGTTAATTCTGCTTTCAATTCTGGAGCGTTTGAAGCATTCAACTTATCAACTTTCGTATTAATTACGGCGGTATCTTTATTTTGACTAACTGTGAAATTCATAGGTTGTTTCTTTCAAAAATACTAAAATTATTGACGTTTTATTTGAGATGCCAATAAATATATAACTGCCATTCTAATAGCCACTCCATTCTCCACTTGCTGAAGGATAATAGCCTGATCCGAATCAGCAACATCACTCGTTATTTCTACCCCTCTATTAATTGGTCCTGGGTGCATCACAATAATTTTTTTAGATAACGTATCTAAAATCTTCTTTGTTAATCCATACTGCATTGAATACTCTCTTAAAGATGGGAAATACTTCATATCCTGTCTTTCCAGTTGAATTCGTAGCATGTTGGCAACATCGCACCATTCCAATGCTTTTTTCAAGTTGTGCTCAACCTTTATTCCTAATCCCGAAATATACTTTGGAATTAATGTAGTTGGACCACAAACCATTACTTCTGCACCTAATTTTTGTAAGCAATAAATATTTGATAAGGCCACCCTAGAGTGAAGTATATCTCCTACGATTACTACTTTTTTACCTTTCACTTCGCCCAATTGCTCTCGAATTGAATAAGCATCTAGCAAAGCTTGTGTTGGATGTTCATGTGTCCCATCTCCAGCATTGATAACTTTTGCATCAATTCTTTCAGATAAGAATTTCGCTGCGCCAGGATTAGGATGTCGCATCACTACCATATCCACTTTCATGGATAAAATATTATTTACGGTATCAATTAATGTCTCGCCTTTCTTCACAGAGCTGCTGGCAGCAGAAAAATTAACTACATCAGCTGACATTCTTTTTTCAGCCAATTCAAATGACAATCTAGTTCTAGTGGAATTTTCGAAAAATAAATTGGCTATCGTAATATCTCTTAATGACGGGACTTTCTTAATTGGTCTATTAATAACCTCTTTAAAAGCATCGGCAGTTTTGAATATCAAATCGATATCATTCTTTGTCAAATGTTCAATTCCTGTAAGATGTTCTACACTTAATTTATCCATTAGTTTCTGGTGTAAAAAGTACTACTTTATCTTCTCCCTCAATTTCTTTCCATTCAACAGAAACACGTTCTGAAATTAATGTATCAACCATTTTACCTATATAATCGGCCTGAATAGGTAAATCTCTTTGAAATCTTCGATCTATCATCACAAGTAATTCAACTTGATCTGGACGACCAAACGCCAGCAATGCATCTAAACCCGAACGAATCGTTCGACCCGTGTATAAAACGTCGTCAATTATGACAACATTTTTATTCTCTATTACAAAATCAATATTAGTCGCACTTGGAATTAACGGTATTTCTCTTCTACGAAAATCATCTCTAAAAAAGGTGATATCAAGATCTCCACAGAGAACCTCTTTACCCAAAATAGATTCTAAATGTTCTTTTATTCGGGTTAAAACATTAATACCTCTTGGCTGAAGACCAATAAGCACAGTATTTGAGAAGTCGTTATGGTTTTCTATTAATTGATAGCAAAGACGCTTAATCGTTAGTTCAAAATGTTCAGAATTTAGAATAACTTGTCTTTCCATTGAAGCAAAGATAAGTTTTTTCCAATTCACTATTCAAGAAGAATGAAAAAAAACAACTATTGTCGGAAAAAACTAATAAATAGTCACTTCAAACAACTTAATGAGTTGATACAAACGCTTAAATCAATAATTATTACCGTTTAAGTTTTAGATCAAAAAAGATTTTAAATTCTTCCTATCTTACATACTAATAGTAGGAAACTCTTTGGAGTTTTATTTGTTTTTGGTTTGAAACTTGACTTTGTGTATTTCATTTTTCTTCGAATTTATTGGTTGAATTCGCTTTTTAAGCATAAAGTCAAGTTTTTTTTAATTACCACCTTTCTTCTTAACACTATAACCAAGATCCTTCAGTAAGTTATATACTTTTTCTTTAAAATTTCCTTGGATTAATATTTCGCCGTCTTTAACAGAACCACCTACACCACACTTACTTTTTAAAACCTTTGCTAAAGCTTTAAGATCTTCGGACTGACCAACAAAACCTTCAACAAGCGTCACTTCTTTTCCGGCTCTCTTTTTCCTGTCAATGGAAACATATAAAGACTGTTCACTCGCATCTAATGTTTCCGATTCTTCGGATTCGTTAAAATCATATTCGAAATCTGGATTTGTTGAATAAACAACATTGATTTTTTTCTTTTTTGCCATTGGAATAAAGTATTCAGAATTATACAAGGACAAGAATACTGAAAATAGAAGAAATGAGAAACTTAATAGATACTATTTTAAGAGATCAATTTTAAACGTAAAAAGCATATTTCCATCTTTCAAAGCGAAAAAACTATGTTTTAATGGACTGCCTGACTTTATTCGTGTGGTTATAAAACCTAAACCTGAACCACCCTTTGTGGTTAAAAATTCATTTTCTAAAATAGACAGGTATGTCTTTTTCAATTCTCCTTTTGAATAATTATTAATTCTCTCAATGTAATTATCAACTTTCTGAAATTCATCTGTTGATATCATATTTGCCATAGAGATATGAAATTTATTCTCCGATTCTGAAAGAATAAAATACCCTAATTGTCTATTTGCCTCATCTTTTTGTCCGTGTAATCTCAAGTTTTGAAGCCCCTCAATTATAATTGAGAAAATCCTCTTTGCGACTTGCTTGTTGACGTTTTTTGACCTTAAAAGGTGTTCAACATTCAATGTTAAACTACTTACTAAATCTTGAGAAAATGGTCCGAAATGAGAAACTAAAACCTTGCAACCTTTTTGAGAGACGATTGCGTCTTGCTGATTTTGATAAATTTCTCTTATTTCGACTGTCGTCATATTTTTAATTACTTATTCAGTATTATTGAAACTACACCTTTTTCATTTTCCTTCCCTTCCTTGTTATAATCAATAATGAAATAGTATGATCCAACGGGTAATATCTTACCCTCGTATGTACCATCCCATCTTTTGTTATTGTACTCACCTTGAATTGAAGTAAAAATATTATTCCCCCATCTATTAAATACTCTAACAATATTGTCTGGGTAGGTTACATCAATGTCTAATATTTCCCAAGTATCATTTGTCAAATCCCCATCCGGAGTAAAAGCAGTTGGAATTGTAATCTCACAATTTTCAATTGTAATTGAAACCACACTGGCAAGGCCTTCACATCCGTTATTAGATTCTGTAACATAGTAATTTGTTTGCCCAAGACTTAGAAATGGAGATAAGCTAAAGCCATTCGATAAAACACTTGATAAGGTCATATCAGAATACCACGTATAAACTCCGCCATTACCTGTCGCAATTAGTTCTGACATTTCGACTCCTTCACAATAAATAGCGTCAGGACTAACAACTGGAGCACTAGGAATAGTATTTATTACAATTTCTTGCGTGTCATTTAATGAAATTAAGCAATTCGCATCGGACAAACTCGTTAACACATAAACACCTTCTGCACTGCCTATGTTTATTGTATTCGTAGTACTTGTGACAGTTTGAGCGACACCATCTAACGTATATTCAAGTGTATAATCAGCAGCACCAGTTACATCAACACTTAAATCTACAATAAAATCTCCACTACAATATACCCCCCCACTTGAGAACAAATTTAATATTGGAGCAGAATTAAACAAAACATTAACGGGAGCAATAGATTGACAACCAACCGAGTTCTCCAATTGCACATAGTACACTGACCCACTTGTAATGTTATTCGCATTCATTAAGGAGGCTGTTGCACCAGCATCAGACCAATACGTTAAAGAGCCTGTGTCAGAACCTGCAGTAACAGATGAAACCGTAAGATCTATTCCATCAGGCTCACAAATAGGAGCTGGATCAGAAATAATCAAAACTGGATTACCAATAACATTAACAACTTGTATCGCAGAATTTTGACATGCTCCTGCTGGTGTTGTGTACTCAATTGAAATTTGATCTCCAGATGAATAATTTGTTAAAATACCCGTCAGTGTATTGATCGTTACAGATCCTGATCCAGTTTGATTTGAAATAGCGAAAACACCACCTGTTGTCACAACAGAACTTATCTCATTGACAGATGACTCGCAAAAGTCAATGCTGGCAAAAGATGCATCATCAAGGTTTGTAACGTTCACTATTTGCGTTGAAGAGTTTTGACAACCTCCAGCTGGAGTTGTATATTGAATTGTCACTTGATCACCAGCAGTATAATTCGAAAGAATACCCGTTCCACTATCAATTGTAACTGCATTTGATCCTGTTTGAGAAGCAATTGTATAAACTCCGCCTGAAGTGGCCACTGAAGATATTGTATTTGCAGTAGAAGAACAAAAATCAGAACTCGCAAAAGTTGCATCGTCTAAACCTGTTACGTTGACCACTTGTGTTGAAGAATTCTGACATCCTCCAACTGGAGTGGTATATTGAATTGTAACTTGGTCTCCAGCTACATAATTAGAAAGAATACCCGTTCCACCATCAATCGTAACGGCATTAGATCCCGTTTGAGATGCAATTGTATAAACTCCGCCAGAAGTGGCTACTAAAGAAATAGTGTTTGTTGTAGAAGAACAAAAATCAGAACTTACAAACGTTGCATCATCTAAACCTGTTACGTTGACCACTTGTGTTGAAGAATTCTGACATCCTCCAACTGGAGTTGTATATTGAATTGTTACTTGGTCTCCAGCAGTATAATTCGAAAGAATACCCGTTCCACTATCAATTGTAACCGCATTAGATCCTGTTTGAGATGTTATTGTAAAAACACCTCCGGATGTAGCGACTGAAGATATAGCATTAGTGGTTGCTGCGCAAAAGTCAGAACTAATAAACGTTGGGTCATCCACTAAAGTTATTGTTACTGTTACAGGAATTCTGAAGCTCCCAGGGCAAACTGTTACATAATAAGTCGTTGTCGCAGTCAGTAGCGGCGTAGTATAAGTTGTTCCTGTCCAAATAGAAGTGCCTCCAAATTCTTGATCATACCATTCAACATCAGAACCTACAGGTAATGATCCTATAACAGTCGCCGTTAAGTCCACTGATGAATTCGTACAAATTATCGCATCCGTTGTAGCCAAATCAAAAACTGGAATAACAAAATTTCCAATACCATTAGCTCCGCCAGTTGCTCCATTAACATTAAAATTTTCAACAAAAGGTGAATTAGTTACTCCTGCAGTTCCACCCAATAAATTTTGGGTTGGAGTACCAGACGAGTAAGAGATGCTGCCGCCGGCTCCAGCCCCACCAGGACCGCCTGCTTCTCGATTTAAGGATAAAGAGGAATATTGAAGGTTTTGATTTCCTCCATCTCCACCAAAAGCATTTAATTTTATTGTTGCTGGCATTGGGGCAATATTGTCAATTAAAATTGAACCAGCTGCACCACCGCCACCAGCGCCATCGTTCCCTCTTCTCGTTGCTCCTCCGCCTACTGGAAGATCTAGAGGATTTGAATTCTGTCCATCCTGCCCATTTACTTCAATAATTCCATCTCCAACGATTGATCCGTAACTCGTAATGAAAACAATTCCACCACCGCGACCGCCAGATCCTGCTTGATCACTATCTTGATCGCCAGCTCCTCCGCCACCTCCAAAAAATGTTCTGCTAATATCATAAGTTAATGGATGTCCTCCTCGACCTCCGTTATTTCTTCTTCCGTCATCACCCCAAAGCGGATCACGCGGTCCAAAAACTGTTTCATCTAGGTCGTTTGAAGCAATCGTATAGCCTCCTCGACCACCTCCTGATGAAATAACACCTCCAATTGGTGGTGTTTCTAGATTCCAAATAGGAACAAAGTTCAACGGAGTTCCAAAAGTAGCAATATCCTGAGGTATACCATCTCCAGTATACGTTCCTGTCCCAATATTAGAACCTCCTCCACCACCAGCATTGGTGTACCCTGCACCTCCACCACCATTGGCAGCGCCAGAGATTCCATATCTCGAGTATATTAAGTCCAATTCAGTATGAAAACCAAAAATACCTTCTCCTTTTTCCGAGCCTTCTGCAGGATCAGATGTTCCGAGAAATGAAACATTGTCATAACCCGATGCAATTCCAGTAATACCGACTGGATCCACTTCTCCACCTCTAAAGCCAAATTCTGAAGCACTTATCGAAGAGTTCGTCGCAACATTGAGCTCAGTATCCACTTCTATGGCAACAATTCCTCCTATTTGACCATCCCAAATTTCAGGAATAATTGAATTTAACCCGCCGTTAACGGTTAAATTATCGAAGCGAGGAATTCTAACAACTTGAACTTTTCCTGATTCCGAATAGCTATTCTTTAAGTTACATTGCAATAATATTGTATTACTTCCAGTAACACTTAACACTTCAACTTTTTCAAATTTACCAGCATTATTGTAAGAACTTATACCACCCCATATATCTATATAATTTCGCCAATCGCTTTGGTTCCAAAAATCATATTGTGGAAAAGGTGGTACTGTATAGTTTCCAAAACCGTTATCAACTGTTCCAGTAGACACAGCTATGTCAGCACCTTGCATTTGAATTACAAGTATTAAGTCACCTGCCGCCAAATCATTTGTAAACACTCCACCAATCATTGCGTTGTCATCAACTATAATTGAATTCGTTCCTAACGCAGCATCAGCTGTTAAAAATGTATAGGAGTTAACAATGTTATCGGCTGTTGACGCAATGTAATCGCCATCTTTTGCTCGCTGTGTATAGCTAATTTGAGAAGCCATCAAGGCAATTAGCAAAATAATTCCATTAATCGTTTTCATAAAAAATATTTATTCAAGAAATAAGAAGATCATTAACACTGGAAAACTCCAATATTAGTCAGACGAATATAACCAAAAAAAGTTGGCTATTTCTTAAATTTATCCGGTATTTGAATCGCAATCTTTGCTACGGCAGGACAAATCTCAACATTCTTCAATGTTAAATCTAAAATTGAAACAATTCGTTTTCTATCGGTGTGAGGATATTCGCGACAAGCCTGTGGTCTGTATTCGTAAATTCCGCATGAATTGTCATCATAAAGAAAAGGGCAGGGAGTTGTTTTTAATACCCAATCACCATCTACATCTTTATTTAAATATTGGTTTTCAAAATTAGCTGAAGACATTTTCATTTTTTTAGAAATGCGCCTAACGTCTACATCTCTGAAAATTGGACTCGTTGTTTTACAACAATTAGCACACTCCATGCAATCAATAGTTTCAAATGCTTCATCATGAAGTGTATTGAAAACTTCATCAACCTTACTATGCTGCTTTTTATTTAATTTTTTAAAAGCTTTCGTGATTTCTTCTTTAATCTCGTATGCGTCGTCAAGTTCTTTTTGGTATTTCATGCGTAATGCTTTTCCTTTTTCTATATTTACTTTGAATTTTTACAAAGGTATGGATAATTACGACTTAATTGTTATTGGAGGTGGGCCTGCAGGATATGCTGCAGCGATGCGTGGAATTGATTTTGGTAAACGCGTATGTCTAATTGAAAAATCAAGAATTGGAGGTGCCGCTATATATAATGGCGCATTATCGTCTAAAACTTTGTGGGAATTGTCTACTAGAGTTTCATTTATTAATGAAACGCTAGTTTCTGAGGGAAGGTCGCCTTATCGATTGACTTGGAAAGAAGTAAAAAAAGTACATGATGAAGCTATTTTTGAAAGAAAGTTTCAATACGCATGTCATATCAAACTTCTTCAAACTGAAACGATGGATAAACTCCTCAAACATGAAAGAGGAACTGGTTCTTTTATCTCCGCCAATGAAGTCAAAATTACAAATGGTAAAAAGGAAAAAATAATTAGAGGTAACAAGATTGTGATTGCTAGTGGAAGTCGGCCAAGAAAGATTAAAAACTATAATGTTGATGAGGAAAACATTCTCACAAGTGATGCCATTGACAATATTAGTGATTATCCAAAAAGCTTAGTAATTGTAGGTGCAGGAGTTATTGGCTGTGAGTACGCAACAATTTTTTCTAATTTTGGAAAAACAAAAGTGTATTTAATAGATAGGAAAGATAGAATTTTGCCCTTTGAGGACCGCGACATTAGTAAATTGGTAGCGAAAAATTTAGAAGCACAAGGAGTTACTATACATCATTCTGCAAACCTGGAAAGGTTAGAAAAGAAAGGTGATGGAGTTGAGTATGAACTCAAATACGAAGATGGATCAACAGAAGTTATTCAAGTAGAGAAAGCATTATTATCGGTAGGGCGAGTGCCAAATTTCGAGAATTTAGGTTTAGAAAATGCCGGTGTTAAAATGTCATCTAGAGGTCACCACATAGGTGATGATGACACACAAACGAATGTCCCAAATATATATGCCGTTGGTGATGTTACTGGGAGAATTGCATTAGTAAACACTGGAGAAATTGAGGCTCGTCATGCTGTAGAAAGGGCTTTTGGAAATAAAACTAATCGCTTAAGTTATGATAATGTTTGCACCATCATGTTCTTAAAACCTGAGGTTGCGGCTGTAGGAATTAATGAACGCGAATGCGTGATGCAAAACATTCCTGTGAAAGTTGTAAAAGTAGACTACTCAGTTATTGCTAGAGCTATTGCTATGCGTAAAACGCAAGGTTTCTTTAAAATCATTGTTACAAACGATGATGAAATGAGAATTTTAGGAATGAGAGCAGTTGGAGAACATGCTTCTTCTGCGATCCAGGCAGTTGGACTATTGATAAAACTGAATTTACCTATTGAAGTATTAGCTGAATTGATTCACCCTCACCCTTCAATTGTGGAGGGGGTTCAAGAATGCGTTCGAATGCTCTTGAATAAATCATTATTTAAGTCATCTGTATTCAAAGATCACCTTGCTTGTTACTCCCTTGTCAATGGCGTTAAAACTCCGTTAGAAAGATTATAGCTAAATGTGCGAGAGCACGCCCAAAATCATTTTATTTATTTCGAAGATCCATTGATTTCAATGTGTTGATCATCAATGAAGCAATGGTCATCGGTCCTACTCCGCCCGGAACAGGTGTGATATAAGAACATTTAGACGCAACATTTTCAAAGTCGACATCTCCTTTTAATGCCCAGCCATTTTTCTTTGATTCATCCACAACGCGGGTTGTTCCAACATCAATAACAACAGCACCTTCTTTAACCATATCTTCAGTTACGAATCCAGGTCTGCCAATAGCGGCAATAATTATATCTGCTTCTCTAACTTTTTGCTTAAGATCTTTCGTTCTACTATGCATCAAAGTCACCGTGCAATTTCCCGGGTTTGTATTTCTCGACAACATGATACTTAAAGGCATTCCTACAATGTTACTTCTGCCAATAACCACACAGTCTTTTCCTGAAGTATCGATATTATTCCGCTTGATCAACTCTAAAATACCCGCTGGCGTAGCTGGTAAAAAAGCAGGTAAATTCAACATCATTTTCCCTAGATTTTCAGGATGAAAACCGTCAACATCTTTTATTGGATCAATGGCCATTGTGATTTTTAATTCATCAATATGCTCCGGCAAAGGCAACTGAACAATAAAACCATCTACCTCATCATCATTATTGAGTTCGATGATTTTTGCTAACAATTCTTCTTCAGAAACATTGTCGTCATATTGAATCAAAGAACTTTCAAACCCAATTTGTTCACATGCCTTAACTTTAGCGTTCACATAAGTTAAGGAACCACCATCATTACCAACAAGAACAGCCGCTAAATGGGGAATCTTTTTACCTGACTCTTTTCTGCTTTGAACAGATACATGGAGTTCATCTTTAATCTGCTGCGATGTGGCTTTTCCGTCTAATAGTTGCATAATGATGTTTTTCACAAAGTTAATACTCTATCAAAAATATAGGCTAATTCCATTTAATTTTTTGAATTGAATGATTTAGTTACTTTTGAAAAAAACTATTTTATGAAGTCAATTATCTTTTCCATCATCCTATTTACAAGTGTTTCTTCATTCGCTCAAAATTTTGAAATGGACGGAACAGAAATTGGATTTGATCTTGCTTTTAACGCATCCACGAATGGTGGTAATGCAGGAATAGGTCTGAAGTATGGAATCAATTTCGGAGAAAGCTTGATTGTAGGACCCTCCGCTAGATATGAAAGAACTTGGATCAAAAACAATATTACAGGAATCAACGGAGGTTATAACGTTTATGGAGGAGGAGTATTTGGACATTATCGATTTCAAAATGTATTATTTGCTGGGGTTGAATTTGAAATGTTAAAATCACCTTATACCAAAATAGGTCAACTAACCTCACTTCCATCTTGGGCACCGACACTTTTTCTTGGAGGTGGGTTTTCACGTGAATTCAATGAGTCCTTTCGAATTAACGCGGGAATAATGTACGATGTGATCAATGCCGAAAACAGTCCTTTTAAAAGGTCTTATAATTTCACTGTAAAAAATGAGCAGGGTCAAGTTGTGAAAATTTTACCCATCATTTTTAGATTGGCATTTTTCATTCCCCTTTCATAAAAAAAGCGCCTACCTTTCGATAGACGCTTCACTGAATAATTATTTTCTCAGATTATTTAATCTCTAATAAATCGATATCAAAAATCAATGCTGAGAAAGGTTGAATAGGACCTCCTGGCTGAGGATTTGCGCCATATGCCAATTCCTGAGGAACATACACTCTAAACTTCGATCCTACATTCATTAACTGAAGAACTTCAGTCCATCCGCGAATGACTCCAGAAACATTGAATTGAGCTGGTTGACCTCTATCTACAGAACTATCGAAAACAGTTCCATCTAATAAAGTACCATGGTAATGACATTCTACGTTGTCTCTAATACCTGGTTTTGCACCCTTACCTTCTTGAATAACTTCGTATTGCAATCCGGAAGGTGTTGTGATTACACCAGGCTTAGTCGTATTTGAAGCTAAAAACGTTTCGCCAGCAGCTCTAATCGCACCATACTGTTGTTGCATTTTCGCTTCCATTTTAGCTTTTAAACCATCACCAAACTCTTGATTTACTGATGCTTGCTCTTCATTAGAAATGTATGTTGTATCCAAACCAATCAATCCTTCAGAAAAACCTTTAAAAAGCAACATTGTATCAATTTGATCAATTTTCTCTACCCCTAATAATAGTGAGTATAAATCAAAACTGATAAATTGTCCAATACAATTAGAAGCTTCGGTGATGAAAGCATCATTAAATTCTGTTCCATCTACACCTAAAAGACCTTCAATGGAAGAACCGCAATCTGGTTGAGTTGTTTTAACATAACCATTCTTGAAACCATCCATTAATTGATCTTTGTCCAATTTAGACACATCAATCTCTTGTGTTGACATTAAATCCTTTGCTCTCAAAGAACCCAAAGAAAATGAGATTTTTTGATCAAATGTTTCTAATTCAATATCATTTGACTGCTTCGACCCACAAGAGATCAAAGTAGCTGCTACCAATATAAATAATACGTTTTTCATTATGCAATTTCTAAAAGTTCAACATCAAAAATCAACGCCATATATGGCTCAATTGGTCCACCTGGATGAGGAGTTGCTCCATATGCCAAATTTTGAGGAATATATAATCTATATTTAGCCCCCTTTGGCATCAACTGTAGTGCTTCTGTCCACCCTGGAATAACTTGATTTACACCAAAAGTAGCTGGTTCTGCTCTTTCAATAGAACTATCGAATACAGTTCCATTCGTTAAAGTACCATGGTAATGTACTGTTACATTACTCGTTGCAGCTGGCTTATCACCTTCACCTGCCGCAAGAACTTCATATTGTAATCCTGATTCAGTTACTGAAACTTCATTTCTTTTTGCGTTCTCAGCCAAGAAAGTTTCACCCAATTCTTTATTTGCTCCAAATTTTTCTTCATTCTGGCTATTTAAAAAACCTTGAATAATTCCATTTGCTTCTTCTGGAGTATATTTTAATTCTTTCTTTGCGAAAGTATCTGCAATTGCTTCTGCCAAAACTTCTGGAGAAATATCTTGTAAATTTTGTTGTAACAAACTTCCTCCTAAACTCATTCCTACGCAGTAACTTACTGCTTTAATTTCTTCGCTCATCTATTATTATTTTTGAGCAAAGATACTGTTTCTATTAAGAATAGAATCTAAAAATTAGTTAACAATTATCTTTTTAAATGCAGTTCCCGAATTCGTAACAACCTCAATCATATAAACACCACTCTCAAGGTAACTGACATTGTGCTCTTTTGAAGCCATAGATAATTCAGAATATATTAACTTTCCAAACAACGAGTAAATGCTAACACTTTCGAGATTTAACTCATCATCTAACTCAATTGTTAAAATATCATCAACTGGATTTGGATATACAGCAATGGAATTATTTAAGTCTGATTCAGCCACTGAAGCATATATACCCCAAATATCTTCAGCCGCTGTTCCACCCCAAATTTTAGTGGCTAAATATGGGTTATCAATAAATGGGTTACGATTCCCTTGTCCAAATTGATTGCTCGTTGCTCCTAAATAATCATTTCGCACTTCCTCGTATGATGAAACGGGATCTTCTGCATTCCATTCTAAGAACAAATCAACCATATCAGGGTCTATATTTACAGAAGTTCCTACTCCAGTATTTATGGGCAAACATCTGCTCTCATAGCGCAAGTACATATACATAATAATCCTAGCCACATCTCCTTTCCATTCATCACCTGGGTACCATCCTCCGCTTATCGATTGGGAAAAACCAGCACCATCAACAAACTTCATATTTCCACGCATTCCATTCCGCTGAACATCGCTCGATCGAAGCATGTGCGCATCAGCACCTGGACCAGACGTGCCTAGATCTGGAATTCCTAAAGATTTAGGGTAGACATGCTCTCTGTTCCAATCGCCAACAGAACCACCATTACTGTTTTTATCTCTCGTTAAATCCGTTGTAATATCTCCATCAACATCGTTATATCCATACACTAAATAAACGTCTGTAGCGCTTCCAGGAACGAGGTCTGTTATTTTCAAGGCGTTCCAAACCTCAGCATAGGACAAATTATTTGTATGTGATGCAATTATTTTATTTGACAACTCACTTTTTAAAGCCATTCCAGAAAGCGTCAGATTAACATCATCATAATATGCCTGTTGAGAAAAGACTGTAGAAATTGTAAAAAAGGTAAATAGCAATAATCGGTAGTTCATTTGTTTTGATAGATTGATTAGCATATACTCGATTCAAATTTAATCAATAAATTGTTCCAATAACATTTGTGTTGCCATTTCTATTTGAAATAAATTCGAATTAGTATAAATAAGAATGAAATAAATCAATAGTCATTTAAAACCCTATTTTTGAATAAAAAAAAGGGTTTTGAAAAAGAAAAATTGGTCTATCATTTCTGTTATTATATCAATTACAATTGTGATACTTTGCTATTTTACATATCAGAAATTCATCTATCCAATTTACCTAAAGAATAAATTACAATCAACACAAATTATTCTGAAAGAAGGACAAGAACTTCTTTTAACAAAACATAAAAACCAGAAACACATTTATTCCATTGAAATTGAATTCGCCGGTCAATTAAAATCCAACACCACGATATTCATCTGTGATTCTATTGGCATACCAAACCAACAAGTCCGACTAAAAAAAGGAGAAATTAATCAACTATATGTTGGTGACTGGTACTCATCTTCCTGTAAATTGAAGTTTGACAGCAAGAATGAACTTCAAGGAAATCTGAAAATAGACTACCGTTTTCTTGCTCTCGACTAGAGATTTCATACTTTAGTAAAATGAAAATTCAATCTATTTCATCTACACTAATTGTTATCGTGCTAATCGTGGCAACTTTAGTTATGGGACAATCAATAATTATCCCATTCATCATTGCACTACTGATTTGGTTTGTGGTAAAGAAAATGAGAAATCTTTTGGATAAGTCAGCTTTCATTCTAAAATATATACCACACTGGATCAAGACGATATTAGCATCTGCGGTTATATTTATCGCTATCCTTCTCACTGGAAGAATACTAACTAGTAATATTGAAAGTTTGGCAAATTCTTATGAGAACTATGCTCCTAACATTGAATCCTTATCCATAAAAATAAATGAGTTGTTTGCTATTAACATTCATGTTGAAGTGATTAATTTCTTTGACAAACTAGATATTCAATCCTATTTAAAATCAATTTTCAATTCAATTTCTTTCATACTCGGAAATATGGTGATGATCATTTTTTATGTCACCTTTTTATTTGTGGAAGAAACATTGTTCCAGCATAAAATCAAGCTAATTTTTTCTGACAAAACGAGATATAAAAATGTCATGTCTATTTTCCAAAAGATAGACAAATCAATGTCTAGCTACATCAGTTTAAAATCTTTGGTTAACCTAATGTCCGCTGGGGTAAGTTATTTTATTTTACTTGCCGTTGGCATTGACTCTCCAGTTTTTTGGGCTTTCTTGATTTTTATTTTCAATTTCATCCCTTCAATCGGGCCAATTATTGGAACAATATTCCCCGCTCTTTTTGCTTTGATTCAATTTGGAGAATTCGCACCATTTTTAATTATCCTGCTCGGTGTAGGAATCGTAGTAATGACTGTAGGCAGTATCATCGAACCAAAATTAATGGGAAACACCTTGAACATAAGTCCTTTGGTAGCTATTCTAGCTTTAGCGGTTTGGGGAAGCATCTGGGGTATTACTGGAATGCTTTTAAGTGTTCCGATTACTGTGGCAATGATTATTGTTTTTTCTCAGTTTAAGAACACCAAAAACTTAGCAATTTTACTTTCAGAAAAAGGCCGCGTATAATGGAACTACTTTAAATTAAAGTGTTCTTCAGCTTTATCAGTTATGTAACCACCTATCGCTAAAGATGCCGTAGCGGCTGGTGACGGAGCATTTAACACATGAATGGCATTCCCATGGTATTCAATTCTGAAATCATCTCTGGTATCGCCATCTTGTCTTAACAAAAGTGCCCTTACTCCCGCTCTACCTGGTTTCAAATCATCCATTGTTAAAGAAGGAATCATTCTTTGAAGTGTTTTTAAGAACAATTTCTTTGAAAAAGCACGACGGTATTCATTGATTCCGAAACGCATATTCTTAAAGAACAGCTTCCAAGTTCCTTTGTATGTTAAAGCATCCCATGTATCTCGGAGTGAAAAGTCTGTTTTACCATAACCTTCTCTCTTAAATGTAAACACTGCGTTAGGTCCACATTCTATATCACCATTGGTCATTCTTGTAAAATGTACTCCTAAAAATGGGAAGTCCGGATTTGGAACTGGGTAGATTAAATGCTTCACCTTGTGCATTCCTTGCTCAGTCAACTCATAATAATCACCCCGAAACCCTACAACTCTCTCTTTCAAGTCAACACCATCCATTTTCGCCAAACGGTCTGCTTGAAGTCCTGCACAAAAAACAACATTCTTTGCTTTGATGGATTCTTTGTTCGTCATAATTGTAGAGACCTTATCCGACTCATTCATCGCTACAGATAAAACAGTATTACCAAGCAATAACTTACTGTCTTTTTGAGTTTTCAATGCTAACTCCACCATTTTATTGGTCGCACCTACAAAATCAATTATTCCTGTGCACGGAACTAACAAACCTGCAATTGCTTCTACATATGGCTCATGCTCTTTGACCTGTTCTCCTGTTAATTTTTTCAGTCCTTCAATCTTATTCTCTAAACCAATATTGTAAATTTTCTCCATAAACGGCAATTCACTTTCATCGGTTGCTACGACAACTTTACCACATACATCATGAGCAATATTGTGCTCTTTTGCAAAAGCAACTAATTCGTGACGACCCTCAATACAATTCTTTGCTTTTAAAGAACCAGGCTTATAATATAGCCCAGAATGAATTACACCTGAATTATGACCCGTTTGATGATCAGCAAGCTTTTCTTCTTTCTCAATCAACACAATTTTCAAATGTGGGTACTTTGTTTGCAACTTATATAAAGTTGCTCCTCCTACTATACCTCCACCAACTATTGCAATGTCATATGTCATAATCTCTGTTTATCCGAATTCTCGACAAATTTAATAAAGGATTTGAATAACTAGTCTTCTGAATCATCCTTATCATCCATACCAGAAAATATAGGTAAATAGTTATGTGTCGGTTCATAATATTTACTGCGTTTATAAATGAAGTCTAACTGAGCCCTTGACGATTTTCTAAAACTCTCATCACTCTCTTTTTTTTCTTCAAATTCAATTCTCAGAGATTCATTTTTTGCCAAAATTTCTAGAGCCATATCTTCAAAAACATACGATGAAAAATGTTCTTTTTGCTGCACGTATGAATCAAATAAATTCCAAGCAAAATAACTATCTGGGGTGTCAGGTTCCAATACAGAAACAAGAAATCTTTTGTTCTTCTGATTCGTTTTTATAAAGACATCACCAGGTTTAAAATATTTGTAAATCAATGATATTTCTTTTTCTATATTCGAATGTAAAAAGTGGCCTTCATAAGGTTTTTTCGGACTCATAAAATTCAACACTTTATATCTTCCCAACAATACGGTTCCAGGATCACTTATCAAAGTCATTGCAATATTATTCGCCTTAAGTCTATTTATCACATCATCACATTGTTTTTCGACAATATAAAAATCAGGAATAAAAGTTGAGTCATTCGCTTCATATACTTTATAATATGGGACATACTTTTCATACGGTTTGTCCCGATGGTACTTTAATCGTTTTAACCCTGTCACTTCGCTTATTGGGTGAGAATATTCAAAACCCTTAAATAGCAATGAGTCTTTTTCATCAATTGGCTTGAAGTTGAAATTGTAATACTCTAAATTTTCTTCCCAGTTTCTGGCGCCATTTCTCGCTTTTTCAATTTCACTCTTGTGCACTGACATCCAAGAAACAGTCCCTTCTAAAAAAACCAATGTTGCGTTTACTCTTTCTGCGAATGGTTTTAGCATGTGCGTCTCAATCGTAAAACTCATTGCGTTCATTAAAGAAGCATACCCCATAGCATATCTTGGCAAATCATTAAAAACAACAATCCCTTCCTCGGGAGTTTCACCTTTCAAATTTACATATGGTATTAGATCAAACTTCTTCTTTTTAAGGCAATCATTGAGGTGTGGAATGAGGTCTTCATGCATCAACATTCCTAATTCAGGTGCCATCCGTTCTTTTACAGAAGCAATGTGTGAAATCGTGTATTGATAATCTGCTCCGTTGGAAACATGGGTATCTATAAAAACATCAGGATCCAAAGCATGATAAATTTTTGCAAAAGTGAACATGTTTTTAGAATCCATTTTAATGAAATCTCTATTTAGATCAAGGTTTTTAGAATTACCTCTAAATCCATATTCTTCAGGTCCATCCTGATTAGCTCGACTTGAACTTGAACGATTGATCATTCCTCCAACATTGTAGGCTGGAATAATTCCTATCACTGGTAATTTCTTTGTTTTTTTTCCTTGATCAATCCAATTATTTATCCAAATTAAACAAGCATTCACTCCATCAGGTTCACCAGGGTGAATTCCATTATTAATTAATAAGGTTGTTGATTCTTTCGCCTTTTTAAAAGTTGACAACGAGTCTGAGGAACCATTAATAACGCAGAGGTAGATCGGTAAGCCGTAATCTGACTCTCCCATTTGGAACAAACTTATCTCACTATGTTTATCCGCCAACTCCTCGTAATCCCTTATCAATTCAGAATAAGTAGGCGTTAAATTTCCATCATATTGTGCCTTTAAATTTAACCCTGACAAACAGAATAAACTAAGAAGAAAAAATACTTTCATGCCCTATATTGAATTAGTTGAATTATCATTTTTTAGTTTTCAAGTCTAAATTAATTAATTTTGTTCCATGCGAATAGATATTCTCACGATTTTACCTGATTTATTAAACGGTCCATTTTCTGAATCAATCATGAAACGAGCTCAAGAAAAAGGGCATCTCGAATTAATGGTTCACAACATTAGAGATTACTCCACTAACAAACATCACAAAGTGGATGACACTCAATATGGAGGAGGCGCGGGTATGGTGATGACAATTCAGCCCATTGTAGATTTAATTGAAAAATTAAAATCTGAAAGAGATTATGATGAAATTATTTTTATGACTCCCGATGGAGAAGTATTAGAACAGGATCTTTGCAACGAATTAAGTCTAACTGAAAATATAATTATTCTTTGTGGTCACTACAAAGGTATTGATGAGCGCATCAGAGAACATTACATCACCAAAGAAATTTCAATCGGATCTTATGTTCTGACTGGAGGAGAATTAGGAGCAGCTGTTCTAGTAGATAGTATTGTGCGATTAATTCCGGGTGTTATAAATGATGAAACTTCAGCGCTATCAGACAGTTTCCAAGACAACTTATTATCACCTCCTGTTTATACAAAGCCATCTGATTATAAAGGGATGAAGGTTCCTGAAGTATTACTTTCAGGCAACTTTAAAAAAATTGATAAATGGAGAGAAGAAAAAGCATTGGAAAGAACAAAGGACAGAAGACCTGATTTACTAGAAGGAAAAGACTAAAATGGATATTCGAAAAAACGTAGAAATATTAAAAGAGGGCGGAACTGCACTATACCCGACCGATACAATTTGGGGAATTGGCTGTGATGCTACGAATGAAGAGGCATGTCAGAAAATATTGAAGATAAAAAATAGACCAGAGGATAAAAGTTTCATCATTTTGGTAGATAATTTCAATATGCTCGAGCGTTTTATCCCAGAATTCCAGGAGGTCTGTTATGATTTAGTTGACTTAGCAACTAAGCCATTAACTATTATATATCCCAATGCTAAAGGATTAGCTCCTTCTATCCTGGCAAAAGATGGGTCTATTGGGATCAGAATAACAGAGGACCCGATTTGTCTAAAACTAATTCGGGGAATGAGAAAGCCTATTGTCAGCACTTCAGCAAATATCTCTGGTGAAAAAAGCCCCACATGTTTTGATGATGTTTCTGATATAATCAAAGAAAATGTAGATACAATCGTTGAGGCTAATTTGCATCGCGAAATGAATCAACCTTCTCAAATCATTAAAGTCGGATTAAATGGGAGTGTTGAACTAATTAGAAAGTAGCTCAGCTATATTCCTAAAAAGTTTCCAAGAATTTTATTGAACTCTGGTGTTTTGTTCAAATTAACCATATGGCCACCTTTGTGTATTACATGAAACTCAGAGTTGGTTCCCAAATATTCTTTCAACATTTTTCCTCTTTCTGCTGGAATGACCATGTCATTGCTACCCCAAACCAACAATATCGGCATTTCCAAAGAATATTCATGTCTTGCATACTTATTCAAATCATTCACCAAACTTCTCATTAAAGTTCGTTTATTAGATAAATCACCAACATACATTTTCTCATGAAATTCTTTGAACATAAATGCTGGAAGCATACTTTTCTTGCTCGAAGATAAATGCCATAATTTTTTCAACCCTTTCGGATTTGAAGGAGCGAATAGTTCTTCAACTGATGAAACTTTGAAGGTTTTACAAACGTTCTTAATATCCGAGACGAACATGAACTTAATCGGAGCGTCAAGAATGATCAATTTCTCTAACCTTTCCGGATTCAAATTAGCATATTCAATACTAACCAATCCACCATAAGAAACACCTCCGAGGATAAACTTTTTTAAGCCCAAATCATCTGCTAAATTTGAAACCAAATCAACCTGATGCTGGAGACTAAATTTTTCTTCAGAAGGAAAAGAGTTTCCAAAGTGCAAAAGATTAGGTAAAATCACCCGGTAATTTTCACTTAGAAATTCAACTTGCTTGAACCATTGAAACCTTGTTGTTGCTCCAAATCCATGTATCAGCATTAAAACTGGCTTATCTGATTGAGAATCCCAATATTCAACCGTATCCCCTTTGATCACTTTTCGCTGACACTGCATGGATGCAGATTCCATTTTTTTACTCACATAGTTATCGGCAATTTTAAAAGTACTGCAAGAAAAAAGCGACAATAATGACATTATTAAAAAGAGGTATTTCAAGCTATAAAAATTATTAGGCTAAAGTTAAGGTAATAATATCTAATTAACGACAGCTTTAAACGGTAGATAAAAAGTTATCCTTAACTTTGCATCCGAAATGTCACAAAATTATAGTCAATATCTTCAGCATCCAGTCTTCAAAGTTGCTTCAGAAATAGTAACTGAAAGGAACCTTGAAGCCTATGTAATTGGCGGATACGTTAGAGATTTAATACTCGAACGACCATCAAAAGATATTGATATTGTGGTCATTGGAAATGGATTAGAATTAGCCCAATTAATTGCGGCAAAACTCCGCGTTAAAAAAGTGTCTACTTTTCAGAACTTTGGCACTGCACAATTCGTCTATAAAGATTTAGACATTGAATTTGTGGGTGCCCGCAAAGAATCTTATCGTCGAGACTCCAGAAAACCTATCGTTGAAGATGGAACATTAAGTGATGATCAAAACCGAAGAGATTTTTCTATCAATGCCATGGCTTTAAGCTTGCACAAAGATAATTTTGGAATGTTAATTGATCCTTTTAACGGTATAGAAGACCTTGAAAAACAAATCATTCGAACTCCATTAAAGCCTTCAAAAACGTATTCTGACGACCCGTTAAGAATGATGCGCGCGATTAGATTTGCCACGCAGTTAGATTTCAAAATAGAAAAAGAAAGTCTTCAAGCAATTCGCGAGAATGCGGAAAGATTAGATATTATTTCTAAAGAACGGATAATGGACGAACTGAATAAAATTATTCTTAGTTCAAAACCATCAAGAGGATTTAATTTGCTTTTTTCTACTCAATTACTGCACAGATTTTTCCCTGAAATGGTTGCCTTATATGGAGTTGAAACACGTGAAGGAAAATCTCATAAAGATAACTTTCACCACACATTAGAAGTTCTAGATAACATTTGTGAGGTCACAGATGACCTTTGGTTGCGCTGGTCGGCAATTCTGCATGATATTGCGAAACCACCCACAAAACGCTTTGACAAGAAAGTTGGATGGACATTTCATGGGCATGAAGATTTGGGAGCGAAATGGGTTCCTCGAATTTTTAAGCGACTGAAACTTCCTCTTGACTCAAAAATGAAGTATGTAGAGAAATTAGTTCGTCTTCACTTACGTCCAATTGCTTTAGTTAAAGGTTTTGTTACTGATTCTGCCATCAGAAGATTGTTGTTTGATGCTGGCGATGATATTGATGATTTAATGAAATTATGCAACGCAGACATAACTTCAAAGAATGAGCATAAAGTAAGAAAATACAAGAAAAACTTTGAGTTGGTTGTTGAGAAGTTAAAAGCAGTGGAAGAAAAAGATAGAATTCGAAACTTTGAACCTCCTGTTTCTGGCAAACGAATAATGGACACTTTCGGCTTAGCTCCATGCAAAGAAATCGGTACCATCAAGGCAAAAATAAAAGAAGCTATTCTCGAAGGAGTAATTAAAAATGATGAGGAAGAAGCACTTGTCTTTATGTATAAAGTTGCTGCGGAATTGGGACTTGAAACAATTCAATAAGAACATCGTATTAAATATTGAACATCAAACAATTGGGTTATGGCAGGATTGAAATTTAGAGTATTGTTAGATTCGAAAAATAAGAATGAAATATTTCGTGATATTCTAATAAGTGACTCTGATAATTTTGAATCATTCTATAGAGCTATTCTTAAAGCATATGCATTTAGTGAAGAACAAATGGCATCTTTCTATATGTCGAATCATAATTGGGATAAAGGATTTGAAATTAGTCTTTTTGACATGACTTTTGGTGAAAGTGAAGACCAAATTCTTCCAGCGGTAATGAATACTTCAATCATTCGAGAATACATTCAAGATCCTGACCAAAAAATGATCTTAGTTCATGACTTCTTGAGAATGTGGATGTTCTTAGTAGAACTCATAGGTGTTGAAAGTGAAACTCCTGAAATTCCAAAAATGGTTCTTTCTATTGGCGATGCACCCAGCGAAGACTCCAAATCACAAGGAGATTCAGAACTTCAATTCGAAACGGAATCTGAAATGGGTGATGACGAAGAAGATGAATTTGGTTTCGGTGAATTTGAAGATGAGTACGATTATTAGATGAGCGAAATTTTGAACGACCCAATAGGAGAGGCAATTCTGGATTATTCCAAAACTGGAAAAAATAAAGATATTGTTGTAAAATCTGAAATCTGTGATGACGATGTAATCCCTTCAGAATACCTTTTCAGGTCATTCGAAGAAATGCCAGATATAGAACAATTAGCACTGAAAAGATGTCAAGGTTCTATATTAGATGTTGGATCAGCTGCTGGTATACACGCTTCTTACCTTATTGAACAGGGTTTTAATGTAGACTGTATTGATATTAGTGCCAAATCAGTTAAATATCTAAAAGATAAAGGATTAAATGCAGAGCAAATTAACTTCTTTGACAAGGAAGAAAAGAGATATGATACCATCTTGATGTTAATGAACGGTGTCGGAATTGCTGGTAAATTATCCAATCTAGAATTACTGCTGTTAAAAGCTAAATCATTGCTAAAAAAAAACGGTAGACTACTTTGTGATTCTTCAGATATTAAATATTTATACCAAGATGAGGAAGAAGGATTATGGGTAGACTTAAATACCGAATATTATGGGAATTTTAAATTTCAAATGACATTCAATGAACACGACTCTGATTGGTTTGATTGGTTATATGTAGATTTCAACAAATTAAAATTGGCGGCTGAGAAATGTGGTTTTACAATCCAGAAACTTCATGAGGAAGACAACCAATATTTAGCCGAATTAACGCTAGACGAATGAGATTGATTGTTCTATTTATATTTATTGGTCACCTCACTTTTGCCCAACAGAAAGTAACAAAGATAAGTAATACTGATCACGGAAATGCACTTCTTTGGAAAATTTCTGGACCTCGTTTAAAAAAGAACTCGTACTTGTTTGGTACAGCCCACCTCATAGAAAAAGAGAACTTTTTATTTACAAAAAAATTACACCGGAAAATCAAACAATCACGGTCGTTGATGATGGAATTGAAAGGTATTCCTGACCCTCAAAAAGTATTAGATCTTATAATGCTTGAAAAAGGAGAATTCTTTGATTTCTTCAATCAAGCGCAAATTGACAGCATATATACTTGGGCGGACGAAAATTTCCAGATGAATGAAACAATGTTTAAAATGTCATTCACAAAGATGAAACCTTTTGCTGTCATGCAATTAGCGACAGAAGTCTATTTCCAAGGTAAGACAGAATCGTATGAACTTACAATTGAAAAGATTGCCAAAGAAAACCAAATAAGCACAATTGGATTAGAGACCATTGAAGAGCAAATGAGTTTGTTTGATAATTTGAGTGACATACAACAATCAGAAATGTTGATGGCCGCAATTCGCAATCAAGAGGAGGATATTGAAGATGCTAAAAAAATGCAGAAACTATATACCAATCAAAACCTTAACGCTTTGTATAAGATGATTACATCATCTGGAGGTATTATTTCTGAAGAGCAAAATAAATTTCTAGATAACAGAAATAAAAACTGGATTCCAAAAATAATACATGAAATTTCAAAACATAAAACGTTTATTGCAGTCGGAGCAGGTCACCTTGATGGCCAGCAGGGTGTGATACAATTATTAATTAACAAAGGATACACTCTAACACCTATTCAATTATGAAGTTATTTTATCTATTCGCTATTCTAATAGGAATAAGCTCATGTTCAACTTATTCAGATGAAGAACTACTTGATTTTGACCAACAAATAGAAAGGTACCTTTCTGAAAAAAACATAGAATGTGAACGATCTGAATCTGGATTGTATTACAAAATTATTAATCAAGGCGAGGGTCAAAAAATAAAATACAAGGATATTATTTCTTTTAAATATCGAGGTGAACTTTTGAACGGTTTGGTTTTTGACGAACAAAAAGATCCGGTAGAGTTTAAATTGGAGCAACTAATTGCCTGTTGGAAAGAGATTATTCTAGAGTTGAATAAAGGTGGTAAAGCTTTTATTGTTTCTCCACCGCAACTAGGCTATGGCGATCATGATCTAGAAAACATCCCTAAAAACTCAATACTGACATTTGAGATAGAAGTTACTGACGTAAAGTAATAATTCTACCTTAAATTCTTGAAACGTTGAATTTAACAGATATTAGACATTTCAAAACATTCGTGTTTTCACACTTTCAAAATAATACCCGATTTTTACCTTCTTCTGTTGATAAAGCAGATTCAAAGTCTTATTTTTGGGTTCAATTATATAAACGAAATTAAATAACCGCAAAATGAGCGTATTAGTAAATAAAGATTCTAAAGTAATTGTTCAAGGATTTACAGGTAGTGAAGGTACTTTTCACGCCGGTCAAATGATTGAATATGGAACAAACGTTGTTGGAGGTGTTACTCCAGGAAAAGGTGGTCAATCTCATTTAGATCGTCCTGTTTTTAATACAGTTGCTGAAGCGGTAGATAAAAAAGGAGCTGATGTTTCTATTATTTTTGTTCCTCCAGCGTTTGCTGCTGATGCAATTATGGAAGCAGCACAGGCTGGTATTAAAGTAATTGTTTGTATTACAGAAGGTATACCTGTTAACGATATGGTTAAGGCACAAGAGTTCATTTCTGAATACGATTGCACATTAATCGGTCCAAACTGCCCAGGTGTTATTACCGCTGGGGAAGCTAAAGTTGGAATTATGCCTGGTTTTGTTTTCGCAAAAGGAAATGTGGGAATTATTTCTAAGTCAGGTACTTTAACGTATGAAGCGGCTGATCAAGTTGCAAAAGCTGGATTAGGAATCACAACTGCTATCGGAATCGGAGGAGATCCAATTATCGGAACTACAACGAAAGAGGCGGTTATGATGTTAATGAATGATCCTGAAACAAAAGGAATTGTAATGATTGGTGAAATTGGAGGTAATTTAGAGGCTGATGCAGCTCGCTGGATTAAAGATAATGCAACTAAACCAGTTGTTGGGTTTATTGCTGGTGAAACAGCACCTAAAGGACGTACAATGGGTCATGCTGGTGCAATTGTAGGTGGAGATGATGACACGGCAGAAGCTAAGAAAAGAATTATGAAAGAATGTGGTATTCACGTTGTTGATTCTCCAGCACAAATTGGAGCTAAGATGGCAGAGGTTATGGCTGTGACAGCTTAATGTCTATTCGCTAGAGATATTAAAAGCCTTCTTCGGAAGGCTTTTTTTTGCCTTATATTTTTAAGTACTGATTACTAAAAGTTAAAGACAAAAAAAGGTCTATCAAAATGATAGACCTTTTATACAAATATGTTTGAAGTTGTAATTAAACTACTTTTACATTTACTGCATTTAATCCTTTTTCGCTTTCTTCAATATCGAAGCTTACTGTATCTCCTTCATTGATTTCTTCAACGATATCATTCGCGTGTACAAATACGTCCTTATCACCTTCATCCGGTGTAATGAATCCAAATCCTTTTTGCGTGTTGAAAAATTTTACTGTTCCGTTACTCATATCAATTATTTTTATTTTGAGTGTAAATGTAGGCTTTTAATATGGTTTGACATAGAAGTAATTAAAAAAAGCCTTCTCTTATCTAAATTCAGAACTCGATGCAATCACTTCATAAATCGCAACTTCCTCATATAAGCGACACTTACAGGAGTAAAACCGCTAAAATATAATTGCACTAATAACCAGAATAAAAATCTATTATTTTTTCATTCTTAAGGCCAATTCTTCTGGATTCTTCTGTAAATTAAGAATATCTTCTCTATCTGTAGAATATCTAACTGCATCAGGAACACCTCTTAAATTTTTAATCAAGCCCATCCAAGACCATACTTTTAATATATAATAAGTCATATCTAATTGCCACCAAAAAAAACCAGCCTTTGCTGAACTCTGAAAATAATGATGATTATTATGCCATCCCTCTCCCATCGTGAAAAAAGCCAACAAAAAATGATTTTTTGATTCATCACCCGTTTTATATTTTTGTCTCCCGAAGTAGTGCATAATTGAATTAATCGAATAGGTACCATGGAATAAAAGAATAGTACTAAAAAAGAACCCACAAAATAAAGTCGACAAGCCAGCATTAGAAAACATATCTACCACCCCATTTCCGTTAACAATACCTCCTAGCATCATAACAAATAAAGCCAATACCACTGGAGGAACTCCATATCTTCTGTTCAACCAAACTAATTCTTTAAACTTGGAAAATTCTTTAATATTATTAAATTTCGTTTCATTATAATCTGGTCCTAAAAACCATCCCATATGAGAATACAAAAAACCATAGACTTTCATTGAATGAGGATCTTGAGGTGTATCACTCGTCAAATGATGTCCTCTATGGTTTGCAGCCCACCACAATACTCCTTTTTGAATCGATGTTTGCGCCATAAACGCTAAAAAGAATTGAAACCACCTTGAGGTTTCGAATGACTTATGTGCAAAATAACGGTGGTATCCCGCTGTAATGAAAAACATTCTGCCAAAATACAATACGATGCAAACCATCCAGTCAAAAAATGTCGCGCCAGTCCAAATCATACCTAGTGGCAAAAGATGAAGAATAATAAACGGAATACATTGCTTAAATGTAATTTTACCTCTCACCTCTTTTTCTGCATTTACTACTGTCATAACTAACGTTTATGTGAAATTCGAAGTAAAAGTAGTGAATTAAAGCCTAGAAATTTACTATGTATCGATAGACTTAATAATAAGATTTCAGTTAATAATATTCAAATGGATAAAATATATTCATTATTGAATTAAAAATGACAAATGTTTTGTCTAAAATGACTCATTAATCGATTAAATCACTAAAAAATCATTAGATGTCAAAAAATAAAACAGAATTTAAAACATTGAAATACAATTGTTTAAATAAAAATAACGCTGTTAATTAAAAATAAATAGTACTTTGTATTGCATAGTTCCATATAAAACATATATCTTTGTATAAAACAATCGAATATGAAATTAGAAAATACGAAAGCACAAATGCGGAAGGGAATTCTAGAATTCTGTATTCTTTCCACTCTGGATAAAAAAGAAGCGTATCCTTCGGAAATTATTGAAGCCTTAAAGGAAGCCAAACTAATTGTAGTTGAAGGAACCCTTTACCCACTTCTTACCCGATTGAAGAATGCTGAATTATTAACCTATCGTTGGGAGGAATCATCTTCAGGACCACCGAGAAAATATTATTCACTAACGAAACTCGGAAAAACGTTTTTAGAAGAACTTTCAGGAACATGGAAAGAACTAAATACTGCCGTTAACAAAATCATTAAAAACACTTCAAAATGAAAAAGACCGTATCAATAAACATCAGGGGCATCAACTTTATGATTGAAGAAGATGCGTATGAATTGTTGCAAAACTATTTGGAACGATTGAATAATACATTAAAAAACGAAGAAGGTAGTCAAGAAATCGTTGAGGACATTGAATTAAGAATTGCAGAAATTTGCAATTCAAGTTTAACAGATTCCAAGACGGTCATTGAATACAATGACATCCAGGAAATCATAGCCACTTTGGGAGATCCTGAAGAATACCTAGACGAAGATTCGGAGTCAAACACACATTCAAATGAAAATACATTTAACAGTGAAAAAAGTGAACGAAGACTCTTTAGAGATGTTGAAAACGGAACTGTTGCCGGTGTATGTATGGGAATTGCAAACTTCCTTCATATTGACGTAGTAATTGTACGCGCAATTTTCGTTGTAATATTTCTATTCGCAGGCTTTGGTTTACCGCTTTATTTAATTCTATGGATTATTGTTCCTTCTACGAAGAGCACAATTGATAGACTGCGCATGAAAGGACGGCCAATTACGGTTGAAAACGTTAGAGAAGAGGTAGAAAATGCAGCGCAGAAAATAAAATTAGGAAGTAAAAAATTCACCGATGGAATAAGAAACAATGATACGTATTCTAAAAGTATTTCAAAAACAGGAAGATTTTTCTCAAGTCTTTTTGGGATTGGCTTTATTGGGATGGGACTTCTTTTCCTTGTAATTCTAGTCATTTTCGGAATTGGTGAAACCCAAATATTCCCAGTACAAGGTGACACCGGATTTCTTTCCATGCCTGAACTAGGTTCTCTTGTATTACTTGACAATGGTGATTACCAATTATTCTGGTGGGGGTCGATCATTGCTAATTCAGCGCTAGTTATGTTCTTATTGTTACTGGGTTCAATGCTCATCTTTAGATTATACAATACTTGGGCTAAATTAAGTTTATTGGTTCTTTTTGTAATAGGAATCACCGGATTTATAATGTGTGCAACAGTCGGAATGAGAACGGGAAGAGATTTTGCAGTGACTGGTGAGATTGAAAAATCAATTGGACAAACAACGAGTCAAACATTGGTTATTGAGCCAGTTCTAGAAGATTATATTTCTAATGAAGATTTCAAAGTAAAAAGCAGCGGAAATTTTCACATGATGAATGTCAATAAAAAAACGATTACGTTTCATGGCATTCGCATTAACTACAAACCTTCACCAGACTCTTTGTTTCATATCAGCCAAAATTTTAGTGTGCAAAGTCACTCTCATAAAATCGCTTTAGAAAAAGCTGAGAATATCTCACACGAAATCAGTCTGAAAAATGATACTTTATCTATGAAGACTGGATACTCTTATCCGAAGACGGACAAAATTCGAGCTCAAATGGTAAAAGTCATCATAGAAATTCCAAGAGGTGGAAAAGTTCTTATCGATGGTGAAACGGTTGAATTTAAAAGTGAAAAAGACGACGAGGACTACGACTACTATTACGAGCATGGCGAGCTAAGACATAACGGATCTTATAGTCATTGGGATTAATTGTAACCTTTTATCAATAAGCTGGTCTTACTCATAGTAAGTGTTTTTCATAAAGTGCATTTATATTTTTTTTGACTAGCAATAAGCGTCTCCAAAAGAGGCGCTTATTTTTTTTGTTCTTTTTCACTAATCCATTTGGATAAGTACATCGAGCTTTTTAAAAAATGATGTTGTATCAATTCTTCTGTAAGTGATTTCTTTCTCTCGACATCCAACTTATCAAGTATTCTTACAAAGTCTTCTCTGTATGTCCCAACCTGAAATTTTGTTTTAAGAATATTGAACCCAATTCTTTGTGCAGCATCCCATTGTTCTTGATTGTTGTACAAATCAACAGCGGAATCTGCCATTTCATTAAAGTTGTCTGAAAGTATCCCACACCATTCATTCTCAATGAGCATATCCTCTGCTCCTAATGTTGTCGTCACAACAGGTGTTCCATTTGCCATCGCTTCTAGAAACTTACCTTTTATTCCTGCTCCAAAACGAATGGGTGCCAAACAAATTCTAGCTTGACTAAAAACCGAATCAGTCTCGTCTGCCCTACCATGAATTATAAAACCTTCTTTTTCATTTTGTAAATCAAGTACTTTTTGATTCGAATAAGCTCCATAAATGTTCAGCTTTGCCTTCGGTAATCGTTTTCTTATTCTCGGCCAAACTTCTTTTTTCAACATCAATAATGCATCCCAATTTGGTTCGTGATAATAATTGCCAATAAACATGAAATCTTTCCTTGCTTCATACGGTAGGCATTCTTTATTTTGTTTTCTAAAAAGTGGTAAATAATGAAGTTTATCTTCTGGCACTTCATAAGAGTCTTTTAGTAAATCATATTCAACTTTGGAAACAAGGAGGGTTAAATCACATCGTTGAATAGCCATTAATTCTCTAAATAAAAGATCTGTCCTCAAATTAGTAATATCTAATGATACTTCTTTTTTCGAAGCTTCTCGACGAGCATCTCTAAGAAAGTGCAAATCTTCTGTATTCAATATTTGTTTTGCATCAGGACAACTTTGAGTCACTCTCCATCCGAATTGTTCTTCTGTCATAAAACGATCAAAGACAACTAAATTTGGTGAGCACTCGGAGACAAACTCATCAAAAGAATCAGAATTAAGCTGAATTTCTTTGACATCCAATTTTAAATTATCCAGTGATTCTTCAAAACCAGTTCTCTTAGCTGTCGTTGCAAAAATAATATTGAGCCCTTCTTTAAGAAAGAAATCAATCAGCTGCATCATTCTTATTCCTGCCGCAGAAGACTTAGGTTCCGGCCAAACTTTACCAATAATTAGTACTTTTTTATCTTTTAACATTTATCAACGCTTCACACAAAGAAACAACATAAAACAAAAAGAGCCTCGATATACGAGGCTCTTTTAAATTAAGTATAGTTATTGAAAGAACTAACGAATAATATTTACATGACCTGTAATCATAATACGTTTATCATTGAGTGATTGCTTAAACTCAATTTTCCAAGTATAAGTTCCATCTTGAACCATTTTACCGTTGTAGGTTCCATCCCATCCAAATCTAGTATCATTTGATTCAAATACAATTTCACCCCATCTGTTAAAGATTAACATGTTGTAATCAAACGGATCATATCCTGATGTGAACACTGGGTGGAAAGTATTGTTATACTCATCACCATCTGGTGTAAATGTGTT
>CAJQPA010000032.1 GCA_905480145.1 uncultured Flavobacteriales bacterium
TGATTTGCAGTTAATACATAAGGTCTACCATCATTGGCCGTATTGTTAATCATTGATCCTGTGCAAAAACCGTTACTTCCAGAAACTAGCATCATTGTAGCTCTAATCGGGTTTCTAATTGGGTCGCCGTCCGGACAAATAGAATTCATGTTACAATTTCCCGAACTACCAAAAGCTTTTTCTTGAAATTCTCCTGCTGTTCTATAACCATGTGTTACTTTACTTATTGTTAAGCTTTTTGCTGCATTCACATTTTCTGGTGCAACATAATACTCAACAATTGCCGTTGACCCTGGAACTAACTCAGTTCCTAATTGTCCTTCATAAATATGGTTTCTTGTAAATTTCCCAAGAATAAATGATTTACTTGGGTTAAAAACATACATCTCATTTCCCGCAGGGATTGTTAAGTTTTCAAATGTTAAGTTGACCGTTAATGCATTTTCACAATTCAAAACAACTTGCCATAATTTACCTCCATTTGCTAGGTCCAACCATGTTCCTGAATTTGAAAAGTTTAAATCTGTATCGTTATTATAACCAAAACGCCATGGCCCTGACTTGTCAGCGTCTACAATTGCATCTTCGATGCGCAGTTCATCAATGTCTGGCGTCTCGAAAACTCGTGAGTCAATGTCGTTAAGTGCTGTTTCTGATGTGTTAAAAAGTGGTGTTCCTCCATCTCCTTGTTGAGAGAAAGTAGTGGTGCCAAGCAACATTAAAGAAGCGGCAAAGAGTAGTTTTTTCTTCATAATTTTAGTTTAATTTAATAGTCTAGCACCGTAAGGTAATAATTTGCCTGGACATACACAATTAGCGGGCTAACTTAAAAAATGTCTATACTGTTTCGTTTATAACGAAAAATTAAAGTCTATTCATTTATGACGTATATTTATGACGTATAAACGCATCAATTGGTTGGTAATTATTAGTTTAATCTTTTTGAAAAGCAATTTGCTTTAAAAACAAAAAATGCACCTTACAAAAAAGGCGACTGAATTCAGTCGCCTTTAATTAAAAGTAATATAATCTTAGTTTACTTTCTCAAAACAATTCTTTGCGTTGATTGATCTCCACCCGCATTAATACGGATCATATAGGTTCCGCTTGCCATAGAAGAAAGGTCAACAATAAAACTATCATTATTCAATTTATCTTCCATGAATACAATTCTTCCAGATAAATCAAGAACTGAAACTCTGAAATTATCTGTTGGTTTTTTTAATAATTTGACATTCACAACACCATTACTTGGATTAGGGAAAATTGAGAAGAAACTTAATTCTTCTTCTTCAACTCCAGCATCATCAACTAAATAGCAAGCTGATGTTTCTGAGCAGCTTCCACTTGTAACAATCACAGCATAATTCCCTGTATTTGTTGTTGGAGTATACGTCTGATTCGTTTCACCAAAAATTTCTGAATTCCCATTGTCACAATCAACCCATTGATACATCGCTCCATCTTGATTCGAAGACAATGTTGAGCCTGTCTGCGTCACTGTGTTGTCAATATTCTCAACCGTCAATGTTAAAACAACTGTTGAATCACATCCATCAATGGTAGTAAACAATTCAGTATAAGGACCGGAAGTTGTTAATGTTTGGGTGCCGAATATATATGAATCACCTGCACAAATTGTAGCAGATGCTGTCTCATTATAAGCAGGGTTAATAGTTAACGTTAATACTACCGTTGAGTCACATCCGTCAACTGAAGTAAATAACTCATTGTATGGGCCTGCCGTTGTTAAGGTTTGTGTTCCGAATATATAAGAATCACCTTGACAAATTGTTGCCATTGCCGTTTCATTATAAGCTGGTGCAACAGTTAACGTTAATACTACCGTTGAATCACAACCATTAGCTGAAGTAAACAATTCAGTATATGGTCCAGGAGTTGTTAATGTTTGAGCCCCGAATATATATGAATCACCTTCACAAATTATGGCAGATGCCGTTTCATTAAAAGCTGGAGTAACAGTTAATGTTAAAATAACTGTTGAATCACAACCAGTAACTGAAGTAAACAATTCAGTATATGGTCCAGAAGTTGTTAATGTTTGAGCCCCGAATATATATGAATCACCTTCACAAATTATGGCAGATGCCGTTTCATTGTACGCGGCAATTGAACTTAACGTTAAAACTACCGTTGAATCACAACCATTAACTGAAGTAAACACCTCTGTATAATCTCCCGGAACAGTTAGTGTTTGGGTTCCAAACACATATGGAGACCCGCCACAAGTTAATGCATTAGCAGTTTCATTATAAATAGGGTTAACCAATACAGTAGCTTCTTCGCACAAACCTGGCGTTACGCAACCACCTTCTCCTCTCACGAAATATGTAGTGTTTACTATTGGAGAAACATCTACTGATGCGCCTGAGCCTATTAAAGTGCCTCCGCAAGATGTCTCATACCAATTCCAATCAGTTGCATCATTTAAATTCCCTGAAACAACGGATAAAGTAGTTGTGCTGCCAGAACAAATAGAAGATGTTCCTGAGGTGATTGGGAGTTCTGGTGAAAGACAAGGGGTTTCTGGATCCGTGCAGATTTCCAATGACCAAGTTTGTAGCTCTCCTCCACTATTGTTAACCATGTCAGATATGGTTAAGATCCATGTTCCAAAAGCATCTTCACCGTTAAAATCAGAAAGCAGTCCAATAGGTTGATAAGCATTTCCATCGACCGGAGCGCAAGGAAGAACTCCTGTTGCGGCTGCATCATCATAATCAACATTAAAATCACTGTGATTGTTGTTACATGGTTGATCCATTAATGTAACCGTAGTTCCAAGTGGACTTTGTAAGGTAATTACTAAGTTTTTTACACGAGTGTGTGTTCCTATTAAATCAATCACATTCACATCATTTATTATACCTGTTGCTACGAAATCTATCGTTGAAGTCACGACTGGGGTTCCATTCGCGGGAATTGTGATTGGAATATCTGTAGAAGTGTTTGTTAAACATCCCCCAGTGGTAAAGCTATAAATTGCAGACCAACTAGATGTTCCGCATGACGTCAAAGTCATTACTCTCCAATAATAGACGGTATTCATATTTAGATTGGCAGAAGAGAAGGATTCAGCTGTTAATCCTGTTGCTTGATCGATCAGCAAAGAAAAGCCTGCATCAGTAGAAATTTCTATTGAATAGGTAGTTCCAGGAGCCATTGAAGGAGACCATGAAAAATCAGTTGGAATCATCGTGACGATAGCCCCATTCATAGGTGTCAGCAAACTGGAGGGAGCAGGGGAATTACTTCCTATTATTAAATCAAGGTCTACTGTTTTTATACCAGAGGTACTATTAGCTTCTAGTGTTAATGAATAAAAACCAGGAGTTGCAGCAGCCGTGTTTGAAATAGTTAAATTACTAGTTCCAACTGGTGTCACAGGGTTTTGTGAAAAATTCGCAGTGACCCCCAATGGCAAACCGCTAACCGAGAGCGTTACCGGATCTATATATCCTCCTAATTCTCCAATATTAATTGTATAAACAGCATCATCAGGTTGACAAACCTCAAGAGAACTTGTCAGTACCTCTAGTGTATAATCTAAAGTTGGGGTATTTGGATCCCATCCATCATTCGTTATTGCAATTCCACAGGCTGTTGGAGCTAAATATCCAGCTATTCCTAACCCCCATGAAACGCCTAAACGACCGTAATAATCATATGTGCCATTATTAACAGTTCCGCTGCAAGCCGCTAGGCCACCATATAATTGACCAATAATTCTTCCATTTTGATCAAACAAAGGAGATCCTGAAGAACCTGGCTCTGTTACTCCTTGCTCCCAAGAGTTAATGTACCAAACATCTGCTCCCGCTGAATTATTATGAAATGGTGCGTCATCCTCTCTACATATTTTCATTAAATCTCCACTTGGGTGGTGAATACCTGTGGCTTGTGTAATTAAACCATCAGTATCATCATTGTTCCAACCGGCATAGAAGACATTCCATGATTGAGCGTCGGTTAAGGTCATATTGTCAATTTGCAATAAAGCATGATCTGCTTCTGTTCCTTGCACTAAAACAGTTGCTCCATATGCCGTTTGATCGTATGGCGTGCCTGGGTCAGTGCTTCCTGTCGTAGTCGCACAAGACTCTGTTCCCGGAGGGCTTTTCCAATTGAATCTGAATGCCCAATTTAAATTTGCACCTACATTAGCACCCCCAAGACAGTGGTCTGCCGTTAAAAAATATGCTGTACCATCGTCACATGTGTTGTTGATTAATGCTCCTGAACAAATTCCAGACCCTCCGACAACAATCATTGCAACTGAACGAATTTGATTTTCCCATCCTATTCCTAGTGGACAATTAACATCAATGTTACAATCACCTGAATCATTCAATGCTTTAATTAGGCTTTTTTGTATACGGTCTAAACTTCTGTATCCATGTACTACATTAGATACGGTTAAGTGACCTTGCCCATTTACACTTGCCGGCTCGTAATATTCAAGAATAACATGCTCCCCATGCACCAATTCAGTGCCTAACAAACCACCCTGAGAATTGTTTTTTGATGTAAAAGCACCAATAACATTCGTATGATTAACATCGTAAAGGTGCATAAATGCTCCTTCTGGGATAAAGAAGTTTTCCATTAATAAATTAATCGTCATTGCCTCTTGGCACTTGAATCCAATTCTCCAAAGGCGATCACCATTTGGCAAGTTTGTCCAAGTTCCAGAATTAATAAGAGTATAATCTGTATCATATTTGTACCCAAAACGCCAAGGAGCATCTTTTGCGGCATCATGTATCGCATCTTCTATATCAATGGCAACTCTGTCGAAACCTGACATAGTATATGTTTCAAAGGACTCAATTCCTCCAAGATTTCCATTCCAGCTAGTTGGCTCACCAAGATCGATTGTTTGCGAGAAGGATGACCAGGAAATAAAGGCTCCTATGCAAATAGAGAGTAGTTTTTTAATCATAGTTTTAATAGTTTAACATCGTAAAATATAAAAATATCCTATGATTAGCTAATTTTCGGATTTCAATTCTTAGTGTTTTTTAATTGCTTTTTGTTCGCTTTTTTGAATTGATTTCATAATTAGAACCGAAAATTTATCATTAGTTGGCTATATGTGAATTTGTTAATTCTAATATTCATTGATACATTTAGCACGATGTTTGCCAAAACAAATTAAAAAACAATCATGAAAAAAAATTTACTCTTTCTTCCTCTTTTTTTTACCAGCATTCTATTTGGCCAAAATATTGAAATTGATGAGGCGAACCACCCCTATTTTGATATCATAGAATGGAAAGGAATGGGGGGCTTATTATTAAGCAAAGATCCTTCTGGGAATTCAAAACAAATTAATATTACACTGGTTGGAGATCATCCAACTAGTATTTGGGATCAAAAATTCACACCAAAAAAAGAAGAGTATTATTACATTTCTAGTGAAAATGCTCGTTATGTCTATTTTTTAGACAACCTTGACTTGAATAATGGTAAAGTCTATTTTAGTCAGTTAAACTCTGCCGGGAACGTCAAATCAACTTCGGTTTCTTTTATTAGCGCAATTAAAAAATTAGGGGCCTATGATTATAACAAACTAGAATTGATCAATGTTGTTGTTACGGATAAAGCATTAGTGCATCATTTCCGATACAACGACAAAAAAAACAAACAAGTTACTGAACTAGCCATCTTTATGACACATCACAATTTTTTAACCTATGGTGTTGAGTTAGGAAGTGTTTCTTTTGAAAGTTTAAAAAATGAAAAGTATGGACACTGGCAGTTTATTGGTTTCACTGGAGATCGAATATTGTTTGGAGCGCGAGACTATCAAAACAAAACAAGAGGATGGACATTGAAAGAATACACATCAAAGGGAAAGCCACAATTGGGTGTTTTTATCAACTCTCCTGAAAACCTTATTCCTATTGAAAATATAGGTTTTGGAACCACAGGAAGTTATTATTTAGAAGATAAAGCATCTGTTGAGACGGGATTGTTAACATTTATAAATTCTAAATTTTATTTGGTAGGTGCTGAAAAATCAACAGGAGCTGCAGCTGAAATAACTCTTTACGAGCTTGTTGAGGATGAATGGAAACCACTTAATGCAATGCAGCTTAATTATTTTATTGAAAACAAAAACTTAAAACTTGGAATTTACCCAATGAATGAAGGTGTTGGTTATCACCTAAACCACAATGGTTACAACAAGGTAAGTATGATTTATTACGCTTCAAAAAAGGAAGCTCCACACAATGATTTCACTTCGAGAACTATTTACAACCCAAGTAGTGTGTTTGAACGCAAGAAAAAAGAAGAATTTAACGTAATTTTGACAAATGGACTTTTACAATTTGACACAAGTCAACTTGGGAAAAAAGGTAGTGTTAAATTCGAAATAATAAAATAATGATTATTGGTATTTGTGGGGGGTCAGGGTCCGGAAAAACTACCCTGTTAAAAAGGCTTAGAGATCACTTTAAGGATTTGAATCCTAGTGTTTTCACAATGGACAACTATTACTTACCGATCGACAAACAACACAAAGATCCTAAAGGGGAATATAACTTTGACTTACCAACGGCACTAGATGAATCAAAACTAACCGAAGATCTGGTTCAACTTAAAAGTGGGAATGAGATTTTGGTTAAAGAATATCACTTCAATTCTCCACCTGACAAGCATGTACTTTTAACCATTAACCCATCTGATTTAATTATAGTGGAAGGGCTTTTCCTTTTTCATTATGACGGTGTAAAAAATGCATTGGATTATTCAATTTTCGTAGACGTTGAACCAAAAACGCAACTTGACAGAAGGCTTTATCGTGACCAAGAAAGCAGAGGGTATTCTCGTGAAGCAATTCTATATCAATGGGATAATCATGTTAAACCATGCTATGAAAACTATTTACTACCTTACCAAAAACAAGCAGACTTCAGTTTTAGAAATGACTCTAGAGCCGATTACGACTTTGAAATGCTAACCAAAGAGATTCAATCTAAATTGGGTAAATAAAACACTTATCTTAATGGTAAAACTTGCTTAAAAAAATAAATAAATACCGGAACTTATTCCTTGCTGCTTTTTCAAGCTTGTTCGTGTTATTGTTTTTCTACAAAACGAACTCAACGGAATATAGCGCCTACCTTTCCACTGCAACACAGCACTTTAAGACATTAGAAAACGAATTAGACAAAACGATTAATTATCGTTCTGACGAACTAAAATATGGCTTCATTTCTGAACAGTGGAAAAAGGCTGATTTTTCAGATGACATAAATGTTCATGTCTATAGAAAAGACTCTTTAATTTTTTGGAACACCAACCAACTTCCAATTCATCGTTTTGCAGACATTCATTTTCCGTCTAGCGGGCTTTTGCACTTGCAAAACGGTTGGTACTTTGCAAAAACAAAACAAGTTGGTTCTTATGTAATATGTGCTTCATTTTTGGTAAAACAAGATTATTCTTACAAAAACTCTGAACTAATAAATCGTTGGGGCCCTGGATTTTCTATTCCGTTTAATGCTGAAATATCACTAGATCAATCCTTGGGTTATCCGATTTTATCAGAAAAGAATTCTTTCATATTTTCGATCCTGCCCAACGAACAACAACACTTATCAAAAGTAGAATCTATATGGTTAATGCTTTTACTTTTAATTAGTATCGCTTTATGGTTTTTTTGGTTGACACGCGTAAAACATAAAACCCTACTTAAGTTTTACCCCTTAGCCCTATTTCTAATATTGGCACTAAGAATTTTATCCCTCAAGTTTGAATGGTTCGCTTTTGCTAAAGGATCTATCGCTTTTGAGTCGAGTCTTTATGGATCTAATCAGTGGTTTCCAAATTTGTTTGAGTACTTCGTTAACCTTATTGTCATTATTTTCCTGATGCATCAGGTCATAAGAATGTTAAGAAGGGTTCAAGGTGAGCTTCTTAAAAAGTATGTCACATTTTTTTTACTGTTTGGATCATTTATTCTTTGGTTTTTATACCTCTACCTAACCTATGGATTAATTGAAAACTCAACCATCTCATTGGAAATTGATAAATTGTTTTCTCTTGATGCATTTTCTTTTCTAGCTATAGGAAGTTTAGGTGTTTATTTCTTTTCATACTATCATTTCGTTAGGGCTTTAATTGAACTCGGAGAAGTACAAGGGTTTAGTGGTTCTCGCTTAGCTGTTATCAGTTTTGGAATGGGATGCTTATGCTTTTTATATGAAATAAATTGGGGCCACCAGTTGCTTCTTGCGTCGATGTTTCCTCTGGTTTTTTATTCCCTGATTCTATTCATGGTTTATCGAAAGAAAAAAACCAGTCAACTTGGACCAGGAATCATTTTATTGTTGCTTTTTTCTGTTGTTACAGCCTCGATGATTGATGAATTCAACGAAAGAAAAGAAAAAGACGAAAGAGAATTATACGCTCAACAGCTTATTACGGAAAAAAATATAGAGACAGAACTTGAATATAAAAACCTTTCAAAAGATCTTCAAGAGGATAATTTTCTTCGGAAATTTATTGGTAATCCCGTAGCGATAAGCAGCTCTTCATTCCAAGAAGGAATCGAACGACGAATATTCAATGGTTATTGGGAAAGGTACGAAATAAACTTTCATTTATTTGATGAGGCTCATCTACCGTTAATTGACAAGCTGAAGGCAAGCACAACTCAATATGACGAGTTAGATGAGATCATCGAGCGAGCTGGAACTGTTTCTGAATTAGACTCCAACATTTTCTTTATTGATGACTATACGAAACAATACAATTATATCATTCGACAAGAGGTTGTGTCTAAAACAGGTGCCAAAGGTGTTCTATTCTGTACACTAAAATCCAAAAAAATTCCTGAAGAAATTGGTTTTCCTCGATTACTCATCTCTTCTAAATCTAATGTTTTAAAGCCACTGGAATCCTATTCTATTGCTAGATACCATGACAGTCGTATGATCACAAAATATGGTGAGTTTAACTATCCATCTTCACCTGATGTTTTTGGGAAAAACATATCCGCTCAAAAAGGTTTTTTTAATTACAATAAATTCAATCATTTCTCCCTAAAGAAATCAGAAACTGATATGGTGGTGTTGTCCGTTAGAAACAATACATTCATTGATTTCATTACTTCGTTTTCATATCTTTTTAGTCTTTATGGCATGCTCCTGATGCCCCTACTTTTTAGGGTTAATGCAAAAAATACATTTAGTCGCACATTAAGTCTGGCAATGAAAATTCAGATTGTTCTTATTGCTTTGGTATTCATCTCTCTTCTTGCATTTGGCTGGGGAAGTGGAATGTTTGTTACTTCACAATACAATCACTTAACCAATGATGTTATTAGTGAAAAATTAAGTTCAGTAGAAACCGAAGTCGGTGTAAAGCTAGGGTCGTTTGATGATTTAACTATTTCAGAGAATGGAAATTATATGCAGTACATTCTTCAAAAATTTGCGCGGGTCTTCTTTACTGACATTAATCTTTACGATAGACAGGGGTATCTTCTTGCTTCATCTAGACCCAAGGTTTATAACATTGGCCTACTGAGTGAACAAATGAACCCGACAGCAATGAGGCATCTAAAATATCTTAAGGAAAGTGAATTTGTGCACAAAGAGAATATAGGGGAGTTAGATTATTCATCTGCTTATAAACCTTTTTATAGCACAAAAGGAAACTTGTTGGGTTACATCAACCTTCAGCATTTTGGTCAACAGCGAGAATTTGAAAATCAAATTCAAAAATTTTTAGTCGCCATTATTAATGTGTTTATTCTGTTGCTAGCCATTTCCATTATTCTAGCCATTTTTATTTCCAATTGGCTTACTTCACCCCTGAGGTTGCTTCAAGAGAATTTTTCAAAAGTCAAATTCGGTAAACAAAATGAGCAAATTCTGTACGATAAGGAAGATGAAATAGGTTCTCTCGTTAAGGATTACAACCGAAAACTAGAAGAGCTCGAATTTACAGCACAACAATTGGCGAAAAGCGAACGTGAAACAGCATGGAGAGAAATGGCCAAACAAGTTGCTCATGAGATTAAAAATCCTTTAACTCCAATGAAACTAAGTGTTCAGCAACTTCTCAGAACATACAACCCCGATGATCCGAAAAGTGGAGATAAATTAAAAAAAGTTGCAGGCTCTATCATTGAGCAAATTGATGCTCTCACAAAAATTGCGAACGAGTTCTCCACCTTTGCCAAAATGCCAAACCCTAGTGAAGAAAACTTGGACATTGTTGCTTTAATAGAAGGTGTGAAAGATCTCTTTGCGCATGATGAAAGAATTCAAATAAGTTTAAAAACCAATAAACCAACAATAAACCTACTCGTCGACAAGGATCAATTTGTTCGTGTCTTTAATAATCTCATCAAAAATGCCACTCAAGCGATTCCGCGAGATCAAAAAGGAACCGTGGATATTAGTCTAAAGGCTTCGGAAAGCTATGTTGAAATTTCAATTACTGACAATGGTATTGGTATTGAGCCGTCCAAGCAAGAAAAAATATTCGTTCCATATTTTACGACAAAAAGCACTGGTACAGGTTTGGGACTTGCCATGGTGAAACAAATTGTTGAAAATCATAAGGGAAAAATTGATTTTACATCAACTGTCGGTGTTGGGACAACTTTTAACATGATCCTACCAACAAATGAAAGCTAAATAGATCCTCGAGCTTTCAATTCAAGATACTTGTTAATTGTATTAATAGAGAGTTCTTCAGGGAGCGTTAAAACAGTCTGTATACCGTTTTGTTTTAACTCCCTTGCAATCTTAGATTTTGTTGAAATCAATTTTTCTGCAATTGTCGCTTGATATACTTCTTGAATGGTTTTGGAAGGTCTAAACGCCAAGTCTTGTAATTCGCTATTTTGGAAAAACACCACCACTAAAATATGTTTTTGATTCAATTTTCGAAGCATTGGGATTGCTCGTCTCATTGCAAATTCAGTCTCAAAATTTGTAAACAACACCAACAGTGACCTAGTTTTTATCGTCTTTCTGACCGACTGATAAAGTAAATCATAATTCGATTCTTTAAACAGCGTTTTTTGATTGTACAATGTTTCTTGAATTCTTCTCATTTGACCACTTGAATGTTCAGCAGGTAGCAATGTTCCAATCTTATCTGAATAAGTTATTAAACCTGCCTTATCTCCCTTTTTCAATGCAATGTTTGTAAAAACTAGGGAAGAGTTAATAGCGTAATCCAACATTGACAAACCGTCAAACTCCATTTGCATACTTCTACTCTTATCAATTATACAATAGATACTTTGTGATTTTTCTTCTTGATATTGATTGATCATCAATTCATTTCTTCTACTCGTCGCTTTCCAGTTAATTGATTTTAAATCATCTCCTTGAACATAATTTTTAATCTGTTCAAACTCACTGTTGTTTCCAAGGCGGCGAATACGCTTTATACCGGCACTTGTTTTTTGTTGTTGGAAAACCAGCAGCTCGTACTTCTTCATTTGTAACACTGAAGGATAAACATGAATAGTTTCTTCAAGCTCTATGTCAATTCTTCTGGACGCCAAAAAGAACATCGATCTAATCATAACAAATACATCCCCAAATAGATATTCTCCTCTTTTTTTAGGTTGAAAAGTGTACGTGAATTCTTTGGAACTTTTGGATGATAGCAGTCCTCTTAAAACACTTGACCGATCTTGCATTTCATTAGGGTAACCTTCGATCATCGTGAAGCTAATTGGTTGAGTTGTCTTATTAAGGATGCGTAATATTACCTTATTGTCATCTCCTAAGCTCAACCTGCTTTTTACTTTTCTGGTGACTTCTATTGGATCATTACTGCTGAAAATAACCAAAACATCAACAAATGTTAATCCTATTAACGAGGCCAAAAACACATTGGCCATGAATTCTAGCCAAGGAAAAGAAAAGGCAAGTATATAGATCAGAATCACACTCACGAGAAGTGCAAAAAACCATTTTGTTAGATATATGTTTTTTAAAAAAATCACCTTTTACTTCTTAATACTATCGAGGAACCTCAACTGTTTTTAATATCTCGGCTATTACTTCCTCTGCCTCAACCCCTTCCATTTCTGCCTCAGGTGTTAAAATTAATCGATGGTTCAAAACATGTACCGCAACAAATTGAATATCTTCAGGTGTTACAAAATCTCTTCCGCGAATTGCGGCTATTGCCTTCGACGCTTTGATAATTGATAATGAGGCTCTCGGTGATCCACCTAAATATATTTTCCCGTGGTTTCTTGTTTTGTTGGTTATTCCAGCGATGTACTTGACTAAGTTATCTTCAACAATGACTTCACTTACAGCATTTTGAATTTTCTTAATTTCTTCTGCCGAGAATATCGCTTTGACCTCATCCAAGCTCGGTGTTTGAATATCATTTTTATACCGTTGAAGAATTTGTTCTTCTTCTGCAAGGCTCGGATAATCAATTTTAATTTTAAATAAAAATCGATCCAACTGAGCTTCCGGAAGGTTATACGTTCCCTCTTGGTCAATCGGATTCTGCGTAGCAATTACAATGAACGGAAATGACATTGGATATCTTTGACCATCATATGTAATTTGCCGCTCTTCCATTACCTCAAACAAGGCGGCCTGAGTTTTCGCTGGAGCTCTATTGATTTCATCAATAAGCACTATGTTTGAAAAAATGGGTCCTTTTTTAAAGGTAAAAGTTGCCTCTTTAGAATTGAAAACAGAAGTTCCGATAACATCTGAAGGCATCATATCTGGTGTGAATTGAATTCTTGAAAAATCAATTGCCAATGACTTGGCCAAGACTTTTGATGAAAGTGTTTTTGCAACACCTGGGGCACCCTCTAATAAAATATGACCATTTGCAAAGATACTCGTCATTAATAAATCCACCATTTCTGTTTGTCCAATGATGTATTTTTTTAGTTCAGTACGCACTTCCCCTACTTTCTGCGCAACCCATATCAACTCCGTGTTTTCTCGTTCAAACCCAAAAGCTTTAGGTTCGTCACTCATCGCAGAATTTGTATTTGGCGTTTCGTTCTCAAAATTATTTTCTTCTTCGTTTATCATAATTCTTGTGTATGTAATTTGGTAATAAAATCTTTAAATTGTTTGTGATCAAAACGACTAAGGTCCCAATAATTGATCATTAGTTTTTCTCCTTCTATAAAGTTTACCACAACTCCTGAAGTTAAAATTTCTATTTGTCTAATTTCATCTTGATTATATGTTTTTTTTATTCCTAAAGGAGAATAGTACGTCCATATATTTTCTTTTACAATCAAATATGGATTCGTCATTCTCAAAATACCCAGGGAGAAAATAATAATTCCCAATGGCCAAAAAATAATGCCTATTCCGATGGAACTTACGAGATAAAATAACCCGAAGAAAAACAAAAACAAACCGGTTAATATGAGAAGCGCTGGAAGCAGCAATGATCGTTTGTAAATAGATTCGCGCTTACTCGTTCTCTTTGCCAATTTGTCTGTAATGATACCTACTTCTCTGTAAAAATCCTGCTGACTCTTTAACGTTCTAGAAACATATTGATCATTAATTACTGAAACATCTTTTATATTAAACGCATCCAATAGATCATCTATTTTCTTTCGACTGTAATTGCTTTTTTCAGCGAGAGAGTTTTTTACTTTCTCTTGATCAATATGATTTAAGTCAATGTAAAAGTGTTTTTGAATCATCGTATAGAAGTTCTTCTTTTGTAATTGCAATAACCCATACGGTTGTCTTTTTGCAAAGTATATCGACGTAATTGTGTCCGCAAAAGCGAGAGTCATATCCTTCTTTTTGCCAACATAAGGAACCACTGGGCGGATTCGTTTAGAGCGAAATAGAACGAAAAGAATAATTCCAAATATTGCTAGTAACATTGCCTTTAATAATGTTGGGTTTCCAAATATTAAAACCAAATAGCTGTCGTCTGCTTTTTGACCATCTTCTTCCTCTATTTCTTCTTCTTCAGAACCATAATCATCGGTCAATCTTCCGAACTCTAACAATATAATATCTTGATTTTTTGGAAGTTTATTCAAAACAAACTCGGCATATTTATAACCAGCGCTCCGTTTCAGTTGATAATTATAAAAAACACCTGGGTTAGTCATCAAGAATATTTTTCCTTGGCCTTCATTAATCCGAATAAAATTCGATCTACTTGTAAACGATGACAACGAAGAATGTTGATTTCTCGGTCTAATATACTCACCAAAAGCGGTCCAAGATTTTGCCACAGTGTCGTTTTGAAAAAGATTAACCATGTAATAATTATTTCCTTGAGCATTGATCGTAACACCAGGAGCATAATCGAAATTCGTGCTATAAGATTCAAACAGTTCTTCTGTAATATTAGTGGTTAAATCATGATAGGCTAAAAATAAATCTGAGCCTTTATTCACTTCTTTTAAAATTGCTTCAAATTCATCGCTATACACACCAAACCTGTTCCCCACAAAAAGGAATGTTTTATTCGTATTATTCATCCTTACAAGCGAATCAAGATCACTCCATTCATCGGCAACATGCACACTTTTATTTGTGTCGAGATGAGCTTTGGCAATCGTCGAAAACAAATACAAGCCCATTGGTTTCTTTCCAAAAATCTGAAAACGATTATTCCAATTAGAAGAAACAAATGCCTTTCTCTTATTTCCGGCAGTTTGGTCAGTATTGCCTTCGGCTGAAAACATCCAAAAAAGCAACGACATAGCAAGTATGACCGCACCAATTAATGCTATTTTAGTTTGCTTATTCATTAACGGGCGCTAGCATTTTGTAATATTCTTCTAAATTGGGGGCTAACAATTCGTATACCTCTTTATTGATAGAGTAATCACCATACCAAACTAGATCATAAATCCGAACACACTCCATAAATCCAAACGCTTCCTTTCTGCCACTCATTTCAACAACATAATGATGGTTTGTCTTTTCTTTTTTCCAATTAATCCATGATTTGCGAATTAGTTCTTTCAAAATAAAGGTGAAATAGATGCGAACACATTCTCTATAGTCATCTTTGGCTTGAGCATCTTCAAGTCGCAATTGTAATTGGGTTTTTGTTACAACTTCAGGATTCCAATCATCTTGAATATCAATTATTATCTTCTTGTCGGTGGGTTTTTTATTCTTAATAATTAAATAAACAAGAACGAAAATGGACACAAAAATAAGTAGGAATAAAAGCATTTTCCAAAAGTTCTCGGATATACTAGGCAAGTCAATGTCAGGAAGGTTAATGTCAGGAGTGTCAATGTCAGGGGTGTCAATATCCGGAAACTCAATAGGCTCGGGTCTTTCTACTTTTGGGTCAAAATTCACAGAACCTCCGCCACGATCATAGCCAATGTTTCTCTTCTGGCGGTCTTGATCTAATTGATTTGGATTGTATTCTAAGCTTTGTTGACTAATTGAAGAAGAAGTGTTCACATATTCGTCCTCACTTTGCAGATCAGAGGAGTAAGACCCATGCCAATCTTCTGGGCCTTCATATTTATTTTTCTTCTGGTATTGAAGATACTCTTTCTCTGACTCCCAGGTTTTTTCTTTCGTAGATTTTTTCTGCGCTACAAAACAAAATGGCAAAGCCACAAAAACGATATGTAGAATCCATTTATTCAAAATCTTCCTTCGTTTCTTTGATGTTACTTCTTTTACCAAACTTTTCGAATGCTTTATGCAATCCAAGAGCTTCTGATTTTTCCCTTTCATTGAAATAGACAAAAGTCATTGTAATGATGTATAACGGAATTATTCCTAATAAAAATATAACATAAACAATTTGTCGAAATAGATTACTCCAAACCAAAGCATCAGCATTGAAAATATACGCCACTCTTTTCACAAAATCAGCCATCATATCTAATAAATCTCTCATTGTTGGCTCGTCACTCCAGGACTCATGTATGCTTAAATAAAATGCTATCGGCTGAACAACAATGGCCGTTATGACTATTAAAATCCCAAGTGTCAAAAGAGAATTACCATACTGCCTTTTACTAAATTTACCCCCTTTTAATACGCGGGTTTTAAAACTTGCAGGGTCAAAGGCCATTAACGCTCCGTTTATGAAAAAGAACGGCGCAATGAATAGTATAATAAATACAAAAAACCAAGGCAACGTTAAACACCCTAAAACACATAGGCCGAATAATAAACTGCCAATCCAAACACCGATAAATTTTTGTTTTTGAAAAGTAAAGAGAGCGCCCCAACGAAAGGGCTCATTAACCACAGAAATACACCAATAAATTGAAGTAAAAAGAAATGTGAGTAGCAGAGTCCATACTCCAAATACAATATAGTCTTGCAAATTAATAAAACAATAACCCATTATAAACTCTAATTGAGACATCCAATCATACCAATATTCTGTTCTTTGTAAGTCATAATGATTGAGAGTTTGTAGAATTAGGATCACACCAATAATAGGGGCTAATAATGACAAGACGATTCTCGATAACTTTTCGAAAATAAAGCGATACATTCTGAAAGAATCTGCCAAGACCTCTCCTACAGATCGAATTTGGAAAAAATTGAAATTACCTCGGTCAATAAAATTTCCCACCTCTTCTTTTTCGATTAATTCAGGATATTTTCTTGCCACATATAGCGGGTAGAAGACATAGAAGAACAAAATAATTCCAAATGAAGTGAAAATCAATGCCCATTTAGACCACTCGGGCAAATCTTGATAATTTGCAGTCACAAAACTTTCAAGAAATCCTGCGGCAATAATAAACGGAACTAAACTCATCATTATTTTTAACCCACGCTTTGTCGAAAGTTGCAATGATTGAAGGCGTGTATAGCTTTTGGGGAATAATAAACCATTTCCAGCAGTAATACCCGCTCCACCCGCCAGCACAATCGCAGAAATTTCGAATGCGCCGTGGATCCAAATTCCTAAAAAACTTGTGATTAATAATCCTTTGGCGTGGAAAAAATATTGAAACGCTCCTAGCATAACACCATTTGAAAACAATAGAATGTGAGTCCCAATGGTAAAGAAAAAGCCTACAAAGAAGGTGAGAAATGCAACCTTCATATTATTCGTGGTGATTTCAATGAACATTCTTGTTTGATCATTGTCTTCATAAATTTTTAATGGGTTCCCATTTTGAATGTTTTCTATGGTCATGTCTACATAATAGTCTCCTAGCACGACTCTTGGGAAGTCTGGGTCGACCATTGTCGTTGCTACTCCTATTAGAGCGTAAACCACAAAAGCGATTAGTGCAAATAGAAGACTTTTTCTAGACCGATAAATTTCCAAAGGTAAAGACACTCTCCAAACATCGATAAACCGTGAAATCGATTCTCCTTTTTGTTTGTGAACTCCCGTATAGACCGTTTGAGCTAATTTGTTAAGATAAACTCGAACTGTTCTTCTTTTATAAAATGTTTGCGCGTAACTCAGGTCATCAGTGACATCCATGTACAAGTCACTTAATTCTTCTGGGTCATTAGATTTTGATTTATAAAGCTCCTCAAAGCGTTGCCACTTTTTTTGGTTTTGTTCTATAAATTTCGTTTCCTTCAATAGTTCTGGTTATCATTTACAAGAGAAGTAAATATAACAAAAAGAGTTCATGAAATTTACGTGCTTACAATAGCTTTTCCAAGACGATTAAATAGAATTGCTTATTTTTGAATGAGTGAATGAAACTAATTTTAAATCCATTAGTTTCGTGTTTATATGTTAAAATTACCTGAACTAGTAGAAATAAAAAGTTTGATTTTTTGTTTCAAAAATGAACCTCGTTCCAATAAATTATTGGTCTAATAACAATTAAAATATGTTTCAAAAAATTAAGGTGTTAATTACGTGTTTGGTATTATTGATCCCCCTTAATCATTGCACAACTATAAAGCAACCTATCAATTCACCAATAATCTCTTCAAACATATTGCAAGAAGGTTTATTAAATGGAGCGGGGGAAGAAGGTTTTAGTCAAAATGTTATCAGAATCGCGAGTCTTACCCATTGGAATGAAGTATCGGAAGCGCTAAGTGCTATTAATCCTTTTGAAAGCAAATTTGATGCTCATCAAATAGATTTCGAAAAAACAAACCTTTACCTCTTCACGGATAAGGTAAGACCGACTGCGGGTTACCAACTACGCATTTCAAATGGAATTATGAATGACAACATCTTTGAATTTAACATAGGAATAACACGACCCGTTGGAAATGTTGCCGAGGTAATTACACAACCCTTATTGATCTTTACAACAGAAAAAACAAAGGACGAGCAGCGCTTTAAGTTTAACGAGCTTTAACGAATCACTATTCTTTCTGGATTCAGGCCTCCAGTTTCAATTAAATAGACACCCGCGTCGAATTTTGACACGTCTATTGTTATTAAATTCTTACCACTTTGACTATTCACAAAAACTTCCTTTATTAACTTTCCTGTTAGGTCTCTAATCACCACATTAGTGAATTGGTTAGACGTCAGATTATAGCTTATATTTAACTCTTTCGTTGCTGGGTTAGGGTAAATTTGAACTTGCTCCATTGAATTTTCAATAATGCCAGAAGTAATCAAAGTATCTGAAGGAGCTCCTTCATATATATTTATATCATCAATATATATTGAGTTCCCCCCATCGCTTTCGAAAGTAAATTTGAATCTGAAATCATCTGAAAAAAATGCATTCGTAATATTTGTCATATGCACCGTTGTCCAGTCTTCTTCTATACTTGGTGTCCAGCTAGCTGGTGATGTTTGATCAGATAAAAAAGAGCCGTGAAGCGATTTTCTGAGCAACCAATTTTCTGAGCAGTTTTCTCGAGCGTAAACCCTTAACCATTCGTCATTTCCAGAAATCTTTTTTCTATATGAGTACCTAAAACTAAGTGTCATTGATGCAGAAGCATCAAGAGTCGACAAATCTACCGGACCAGAAATTAGTTCATCAATATTACCTCCACTTTGGGTATAATTTAATAATCTAGCGGACTGATTACCGGATAATGCTGCTTGTGTATTAATCATCCATGCCTGATTAAACCCTGAGTTGACCACTGACCATTCATCAATATTGGTCAATGATGAATAATTTTCAAAACCTTCAAAATAAGGTATGGCAGACGCTGCACTAATGTGAATTCTGTCAGTCAAATAAACTGAATCTACATCAAAACCATTGTCCACGACTAAGGCAACATCATAATCTCCCGCTGCACTATAACATACTTGCGGATTCTGGTCTGAACTGAAAGAAGGTGTCCCATTTGGAAAGTACCAAGAATAAGAAGATGTTGCGTCCGCATTAATACTTTGATTATCAAAAGTCAAGCAATGACCAGTTCCCGCATCTTCACAGTCGACTGAAAACAAGGCTGTTGGAGTACTCCACAGGCACTCAAATTCAACTCCTGTTTTTTGAATGGCAAAATGTCTTTCACTAATTGCATTGTCAGGACCTATTGCCTTTACACTATACCAACCTGTATTTGTCGATGGCTGCATAATAGTAAAATAATTTGTTGCACTCACACCTATTGAGTCCATGTACTTACTTCCCAACATACTGACTTCGTATAGTATAGCGCCGGGAACAGAATCCCATATTATTTTTGTAGAATCCGGACAAGCCCAAGCAAAATCAAGATTATTAGGCACATCGATAATGCTGAACACTTCATCACTTTCGTCTGAAATTAAACCTCTCGTCACCCTCACTTTCACTAATCCAGATAGAGAGTCAGGCACTGACCAGTTGTGAAACAGTTTATTTGCATTTACAGTTACCATAGGATTCCAAAGTAATCCGTTGTCTGTTGTATACTCTAGAACAAAATCCTCTGGAGATTCAGGAGCATCCCATCTAATAATTTCTGATGTAGAAGGTTCAAAAGGTTCACCTCCATTAGGGTATGTAATATTTACCTCATCTTTAATGAAATAATAGACAATATGATATGACTGCGGTCCTTGAGGGATATTAAAACCATCAATTGTTATTGTATGATTCCCAGATGTTGGATTAAGAATGGTCACCTGTTCCATGTTGTTCAGGTTATCAATCCCGGGAACAGCAAGTGCGTTTAAAGAGGCAACTGTTGGTGTCGGATCCAAAACCCATGGCAAATAATCAACCGCCGATGGGTCTGAAACAACCATATTAATATCATTTACTAAGGCAGTTGAAGAACTTGTTGAGCCTTCATAATCTACCCAATAAACCATAACCCTTAACTCTTTTACTTCTGCAGGTACAGAAACAATATGGGTGTTCAAACTGCCTTGAGAAATAGAATCATAAATAAATAGATTCTTGTTGAAGGTTTCATAAGCTCTTCTAGCGTTAATTCTGCCCCATCCATGAATGAAGTCCGGACCTTTATTCCCTAAATCTTCTCCTGTGTTCAGAATACTCGCTTTAATTAAGCCAGAAAGTGGGTTTACGCCATAATCACTTCTGTATGCTTCATAAAGTTGCGCAATTGTTCCGGCGACTCCAGGGCAAGACATTGAAGTTCCCGTTTTATTTTCGTAGCTATTATCTGAAATTGTTGAATATACACTTGAGCCAACTCCACAAATATCCGGCTTAATTCTTCCATCTTCTGCGGGGCCTCTGCTACTCGATGAGGCTATCACATCATAACGAGTTAAATTCCCAACACAAAAAACATTTTTTCCTACCTTGTGGCCTCCGGTAATATTCCCCCATCCGGCTCCTGCTCCATATCCGCAATCTTCCGTTCCTGAGTTCCCTGCTGAAAATACGTGGGTTAATGCTGGCATTTGTCTTATTTGCTGATCAAGTTGTGCCGCCAATGAAGTATACCCCCCATTACAACCATTACTATAACTCTTAGATGTCACAACAAGACTATCGTTCGCATACAAGCTTGGTATTAGATTATAGTTTGTATTTGCAGAACTGTAAACTAATAAATTCACTCCATCAGCCATTCCTCTTGTGGAGGGGTCAAGGTTTCCTGCTCCCATAATTGTACCAGCAACATGGTCACCATGATTATCGGCATCATCTGAACTACAACCTAGACAACCAGATTGATCAATACGACCCTCATAATCAATATGGTCACCGATATAGCCATCATCTTGCATCATCACTGTAACACCTTCCCCGCGATAAAACAATCCATTTGCATTATCTGAACGAAGAAAATTTGATCTATGGTCAGTCCTTCCGACTTTATTTTCAGGCTGACCCTCTTCACTTGTTGGTTCGAAATAAAACAGCTCGTTTATGCTATATAATTCATTAAGTTTAGACAATTGAACTCGAATTGTTAATTGATTTAATGATGGAGATGACTCTAAAATTATTACGTTGAGCTCTTCACCGAAAAGAGATTGCACCTCCACTCCTGAAAAGTAATTACATATTAAATCTACTTGATCATTCTCAGAAATTGCGTGCGCTGGATAAATTCCTTCACTTAAGTTTTTTGCTAGTTTAAATTCATTTCTAATTGCTGAAACTTGAGCAATTTGATTGAATGAAGAAAAATTAACTCCCGCTTTAATCAAAGCATAAAAAGACTTTTCAGGAAGATACCCATGCAACTCTATTCCTGCTGATTTAAGCTTTTCTTTTTCTGCAGTGGTCGGAGTATTATGAAATGAAACTATAGCATATTGCTGAGTTTCTGAATTATAATTCTCTCTGATATCTTCTAATTCTTGAAAAGAATAAGTGCCCGATTTCAATTTTAAATTTTGCCCCAAAGAGATGGAGTATATCAAAAGGAAAGTAAAAAATAATCTGTTTTTCATAAGCTCATATTAATCTATTCAAGTGTATATCATGAATTTGCAATTAGACGAATATAAAGAATAAATACTTACACAGGTGTTAATTGTTTCTTCAAAGCCCCTTATTTTAGTTGCAAAACGATTTTTCTAAAGAATATGGTTTCTTTAGCTTTTACCACCCACCTGCATCATAATAAAAGTTACTGTACACCAATTGAAACAGGAAGTTGATGAATTTTTGTAAATTTATATTATGCCACAGACAAATAAATTAATCATTGCTTTCCTATTCTTTTCGTTTTTATCCTATTCACAATTAACACCCACCTATAATGACATATGGATTAACATGCGGGATGGTGAACAAATTCAAGCAGACGTTTACATTCCTAGTGGTGTTGATTCTGCTGAGGTCATTTTAATTCAAACCCCTTACAATAAAAACTTCTTTTCATTGTCCCTACCTCTTGGTGTTGGAACTAACTTGGATGGACAACCTTACATATGGGTTATCGTGGATTGGCGAGGGTTTTATGGTTCAAATGGGGCTGATTTGTCCAATTTTGAGCGAGGTGAAGACGGTTATGATGTTTGTGAGTGGATTTCTCAACAGGTTTGGCATAAAGATAGGATTGGAACTTGGGGGCCTTCTGCTTTGGGTGGGGTTCAATATAGCACTGCGAGAGAACAACACCCCAGTCACACTTGCGCTGTGCCCATAGTTGCGCATCCTCAACAAAATTATAATGGGTATTTCACTGGAGGAGTTTTAGAAAAAGCTAGGCTCGAACAGCTGGATGCTTTAGGGTATGGCCTATCTCCAATAATTCTTGCCAACCCATACTATAATGCACTTTGGACTTTTTCAGAAAACAGTACTTGGTATCCGCAAGACATTATTATTCCAACCTTACAAATTGGAGGATGGTATGATCACAATATTGATATTATGATGGATTGGTATATTGCAACAAGAACACAATCTGAATCTTCCGTGCAAAACGAGCAATGGTTCTTGGTTGGCCCATGGGTGCATGGTGGTTCAGGAGCAGCATATGTCGGAAGCTCAATACAAGGAGAACTTTCTTATCCCAATGCTGAGCACGTATCAGACAGCATGGCTTGGGATTTTCTATCCTATTACCTGCTAGACACACCAAATAATTGGGAGAATACAAATCTGATCACGTATTATCGTACAGGTGAAAATCAATGGAGCTCAACCAATGCAAATAGTATTGAAATTATTACTGAAGATATTTTATTCCTTGATCAAGGTGGACAACTTTCTTCTAATAATGGAACCTCATCAACGCTGTTTATTTCCGATCCGCACCTGCCATCTCCCACAATTGGTGGTGCAACCTTACACACAACTTTGGAGCAAGGTCCTTTTAACCAGAGTAGTTTAGATTCAAGACCTGATATAATCACCTTTGAAACAGATGACCTAAGCAATGATGTTACTGCTTCAGGTCGAATTAAAGTGAACTTGTTCGTTGAATCTGATCAACCAGATGCAGACGTCTCCATTCGAATAGTTGACTTATATCCAGATGGCCGTTCAATGTTGGTTACCGATGGAATTCATAGAATGCGTTTTAGAAATGGGTTTACCCAAACAGATGAGTCTTTTATGACTCCGGGGAGTGTTTATAATGTTGAAGTTGAACTTCCTTTTATTCACTACACCTGGAAAGCTGGTCATCAAATTAAGATATACATCGGAGGAAATAACGCAAAAAGGTATGATGTTAATTTACAAAATGGAGGTCCCATGTATATTGCCGGGGACACGAATATAGCTAGTATACAAATTCATCACAATTCAAGCTATCCATCTCGGCTAATCCTTCCTGGAAATAACACATTTTTGAGCACATCTGAATTAAATAAAAACTTATTCGAAGTCTTCCCAAACCCGACAAATGACATCTTGAAAATCAAAGGAAAACTGAACACTAATAAAGTTGAAGTAATCAATATTCAGGGAGAAGTATTGTTATCTTTAAGCAAGCCAATTATTAATACTGTAAACACTTCTGATTTGGCTCCCGGCATATACTTCTTACGAATATACTTGAATAAAAATTGGGTAGAAAAACGATTTGTCAAGCTTTAATTTCTCTTTCTAGAAATCTCCAATTTCCCTATCTTCAGAAAGAATCCACTTGGTTTTCCTGCTTCTTTTTTCTTTAATCTAAAGTCAACTGTTCGCTTAATTTTATCCCCTACAAAGTTTGTAACCGGTTTGATAGGGTTATTCATATCACTAAACTCAAGAGAAGCTAAATCTTGGTTGTTCTCTTCACTAACTAGTTCATTTGGGTCAGGGGGGTAAATATGAATTGGTTCAACTTTTTGATTTTCCAAGGAAATTAAATTAGCTGATGGACCTCGCGGAGATAAGTTGTTATTGATCTTGTCCGTTATATTCGGTTTATTTGTAGGAGCAGTTGATCCAACACTTTCTTTCGTTGTCAGCACGTTTGTTTTTTCTTCGAATGACTTTTCAGCGAACTGCAAATTATCCTTTGCATCTGTCCCTGGAACTTCTTTTACTATTTCTGGATTGACCGGGTCTTTTTCAACAAATTTTACATTTTCATTTTCAAGAATATCATTCCTATTGAAGTTCCACAATAACATTGCTAGCATAATGCTTGCAGCAACAGCATAATATGGCCAAAGAATGATAGCTCTTTTTCTTTTTAAACTATTCTTCTCTAAATAAACAAACTTCTCTTCTGGACTGAAGTAAGTGCTATTTATTAAAGTCTTTTCTTTTTCAAGTTCTGAATTCCCTGCAATAAACGAATCGATTTCATTTTCTTTCTCTTCACTCAATAACCCTTCAGCTTGAGAAATAAGAAAGTACTCATAATTAAGGTTTGTAATCTTGTCGGACAATAAAGGCTGTTTCAAACTATTCTTAAAGGTGTCATCCATAAAAGGCTGCTCTAACTCCAGAGCAGGAAGATCTTCATCGACAACTTTTAATTCAGGGTTTTCTTCTAAGAATAATAAAAACAAAGCATGGTCTTCCTCACTCAAGTTTCCTTCAAGGAAGTCGAGATAAAATGCTTCATAATTAAAAATACTTATTCTTTCCATTCTGTTATATGACTAAATCTAGTCTCTTTATATATTCTTTCAACGCCTTTCTAGCTCTAAAAATGTAGACCTTTACTTGTGATTCTGACAATTCTGTTATCTCCGCAATTTCTGAGTAACTATACCCTTCATAATCTCTTAATAACACCACTGTTTTTTGTATTTCATTGAGTTTAGACAGTGCGTCAGTCAGTACTTCATTCATGTCAAATTGCAGTGTCTGATTGGTTGTAGACTCCGGCGCTTGATCAATGTCACCTGATCGCTTGTCCTTCTTTGACCAGTCGATAATCGCATGATAAGCAGTTGTGAACAAATAGGACTTAACTTTTGAATACTGAACTTCCTCATGCTTAACCCAAACTTTCATAAAAGTCTCTTGCACAATATCTTTTGCCGACATCTCATTTCTAAGGTGCTTCATAGCGAACCGGAAAATGTTATCCGAATAATCGTCAATTGCTTTATTATACTCTTTTTGAGTCATTCACTCTGTTTTTCATAGGTAAGACTTACAAGTTACCGAAAAGTTACAAGTCCAGACAAAATTTATATCTTTAGTAAAAAAATAACTTCATTTATCATGACAGTATTGTACATTTTATTAGGAATAGGAGCTCTCATTATTCTATGGTATATCTCAGCAAACAACAAACTTGTAGCTTTAAAAAACAACCGTGAAAATGCATTTGCCGACATTGATGTTCAACTTAAGCAACGACATGATTTAATTCCACAATTAATTGCAACGGTCAAAGGATATATGGATCATGAAAAAGAAGTTCTTCTTCGTATTACTGAGGCAAGATCTAATGCGATGGGGGCAAAAACGATTAATGATAAGGTGTCTGCTGAAAATGAACTCTCTGCGGCTATGAGTGGTTTCAATATTCAGGTTGAAGCATACCCAGATTTGAAAGCAAGCACAAACTTCTTGCAGCTTCAAGGGGAAATATCGGATGTAGAAAACAAATTAGCTGCCGTTAGACGTTATTTTAACTCAGCAACTAAGGAGTTGAACACTGCAATTGAATCGATACCCTCAAACTTTGTAGCAAACATTAAAGGTATGACGCCTCAACCAATGTTTGATCTAGGAGAAACACAAAGAGAAGACTTAGACAAGGCTCCTGAGATTAAGTTTTAAGTGGGTTAGTTAATCTTAATCAATTTCTTTTTGTTGAAATAATATGTGTTTTCTCTTTTAAGGTCGGAAACTTTCATTATTAATTCAGTTTTCATTTGATCAATTGAGTGATAATGTTGAATGTTCGACTTTTCCTTTTTTGTGAGTTTGCCGTTTAGAATTAGAGAAGTTGAAGAATCATTTTTATTTGATTTCAATTCGTAAACCGCATTTTCTAGGATTTCATGAGTAAACGCAATTCTTAAACTTGAATTATTTTTTAACCTTAAAGATTCGCTAAAACCATTTCTAAAGATATATACACCCCGATAATTGTCCGGCAAATTAACCAGGAGGATATTTTTATCATTTCTTGAGATATTATCAATTGATAAGACTAGATTATCTCTAATTTCTGAAGCTTCAACCCAAATTTGATTCGTGTAAATTGTTAGTGTACAATAAAGACTAAAAGCAGATAAAGCAATGATGTAACACATTCTTTTTGAATAGAATCCAAAAGTAGACGAAATTAAAATTGCAAAAAAGACAGATGGCAAGTAGCCATATCTGTCACTCTGAATACTGCCTAAAAAAGAAGTTTCCAAATTTAGAACTGGGAAAAGTGAAATAATAAATATTAGCAAGAGAGCTGCAACTGCTGAAATTTTTACTCTTGTTGCTGAACTTGGTTTCACAAAAATACTAATCGCTAATGCAAGAAACACAAAGCCAAGTGTTAAAGCCAGAGTTGCTGAGTAACGGTATAACAAAAAGAACTTGGCCATGTAGGCTTTTATACCAAACCCCAAAATCTCAAGATCAAAATTTAAATGCGTTTCCACACCATACCCTCCAATAATATTCCCAAGAAATATGTAACGCATCAAAAAATACACTCCAAGAGTAGTTATGTTTCCAATTAAAAACAACTTGTTACTTTCTTTTGTCAACCTCCCAAAAAGCAATGCAATTGCAAAAATAATTATTGGAAGAATAATGCTAATTTCTTTGCATAAAATAGAAAGAAAGAAAAATAAAAAATAAAAAATGACGTGTTTCGGTTTGGTTGACTCTTTGAACATCAAGTAGTAATTGAGACTGACGAGCGCTAGCAGTGTCGACAATATGTATGCTTGGCTGGCAAACCAATTAATTGTCTCTGTTTGGTATGGGGATGCAATAAACAGAGTTGCTGCCAGCAATCCAGTGAAATTGGAATTGGAATTGGGTGAGAATGTATTTAATTGAGAGTTTATCCGACGAGAAATGTGATATACAAATAAGGCTGTTAAATAAAAAAGCAAAAGGTTAATTATTTTGAAGGTTGTATAATTAACACCAAATATTTTTAACTCAGCAAACTGAAACAAGTAATTAATAGGCATGAAAAAAGGGACCCCTAAATTATTGAAAAACCCTTGAATTCCCTGAGTTTGATATCCGTTAATTCCTAAATAGTCATCTGAATAAAAGCCCAAATTCATTGTCTGAGAATACAAGCCAAAAACGAGAACAAGAAGAAAGACGTAGGTTTTTTTGTGGGCTATGTATGTTGTGGTTATGGCCATTCAGCTAAAACATAAATGTGTAGTATCTTTCTCATTGACGATATGCTCAATTCGAGCAATAAATGTTAATTTTATTAATCTAAAGTAATTGTTTTTTTAACACTTTATAATATGATTCGTACATTATAGCTTTAAAGGTAAGACAAGGTTTAGATAAAGCCCTTAAGATTAAATTTTAATTCCAGGAAATAATTTATGGAGTATATTGGTTTACAGAAGCAAATAAGGCAGAACAATTTTCGTTCTCTCTTGCTTTTAATTTCATTTCCTGCGCTCATCATTTTTGGAACTTACCTCGTTCTATTTCTTAGTTATCATTCTGAAATTGAAACAGTAAACACCCTGTTTTTACAAGTTATTCCTTTCATTATTGTTGGCGTTGGTATTTGGTTTTTTATTGCTTTTTACGCTCACACCTCAATAATTAATAGAGCAACTAAATCAAAGTCATTGAGCAGAACGAAAAATCCAGAGATTTATAATTTAACTGAGAACTTATGTATGTCTATTGGTATGAAAATGCCCAAGTTGTTTATTATTGAATCCTCAGGACTCAATGCTTTTGCTTCGGGTATTAATGAGAGTACTTTTGCAGTTACTCTTACAACCGGTTTGATAAATCATCTGAATAAAGATGAAATTGAAGGTGTCATTGCTCATGAATTAACCCATATTAGAAACAAGGATGTTCGTCTATTGATAATTTCCATTGTTTTCGTTGGTATTTTTGGGTTTCTCGTGCAGATCATGATGCGGTCTTTCATTTATGGCGGAGGACGAAGGCGCGACAGTAAAATGGATCCAAAAATTATGATTATTGCCATTGCTGTGGCAACTGTAGGCTATTTTTTATCTATCTTATTTCGATTTGCACTCTCTCGCAAAAGGGAATATTTAGCCGATGCTGGGGCGGTGGAGTTAACGAAAAACGCACACGCACTCGCGTGTGCATTAAGAAAAATATCAACCAACCCTGATGTCGATATAAAAAGTGATGATGTAAAACAAATGTTCATTGAAAACAGTGGAAAGAAAAAGGGGATTTTAGCTTCTTTGAGAACTCTTTTTTCAACTCACCCTCCCATTGAAAAGCGAATCGAAATATTAGAACACCAATTATAGTTTTTAAAAAGATTACAATTATGAATCAACAAATAAAATACAATCTTGAAATTCTAAGGGCAACCAGAAAAAACACCCTCAAACTTGTTAATCATCTGTCTTACGATCAACTGACAACTATTCCTAAAGGGTTTTCAAATTCTATTTTGTGGAATTTTGTCCATTCTATTGTTTCTCAACAATTATTGGTTTACGGGCTCTCAAGTAATGAAATGTATCTTAAAAAAGAAATTATTGATCCGTTTAGAAAAAACTCAGATGGAAAAGCAGTCCTTTCCAAAGAAAATTTGGAACAAGTGAAGAAAGACTATTTAGACACAATAAATTTATTAGAAAAAGATATTGAAATGTTGATGGGGTCTGAATTTAAAACTTACCCAACAAGCTATAATATCACTTTAAATTCAGTTGAAGAAGCGATTAATTTCAGTAATACGCATGAGGCATTGCATTTAGGAATTATGATCGCAATGAGTAAATTAATATAACTATGCTTTCATTCACAGAAGAGATCAATCAGCATAAAAACTCAAACTCTATTGAACTATCTTCTTTAATGAAGAAAATTAAGAGACAAACGTTTGCAAAAAATACAATCTTACAAAATGCAGGTGATGAAAAGATATCTCTATTTTATGTTAAAAGAGGCTTGTTGAGAAGTTATACAATTGACGACAAAGGCAAAGAGCATATTTTTATGTTTGCTCCTGAAGGCTGGCTAATTGCTGATGGATCAATTAACTCTGGGGCGACTGAATTATTTATTGATGCTTTAGAGAATACAGAGGTAGAAGTCATTGACCAAAAAGATTTTTTAGAACTGTTTCTTCCATTCACAGCATTAAATGATTCTAAAAGGGCGGAAGTAATGATGAGACGAATGGCAGTTATGCAAAAAAGGATCATCATGCTTATAAGCGCTTCAGCTATCGAAAGGTATGAACATTTTACGAAAACTTATCCCGGCATATCTCAGCGTGTACCACAAAAAATGATTGCCTCTTATCTCGGGATAACACCCGAAGCACTGAGCAAAGTAAAAGGCACAAAAGCGAGAGGAAAGTAATTTTTTAGATTTCTTAACCTATATTAATGCGAGTGGATTAATTAAGTTCGACCTTTGTTCTATGAAAAAAATAATCACACTAGCAGGGAGTAATAGCAAAGAGTCAATAAATAAAAAGTTGGCCAACTATGCAGCTAAGCAAATAGAAAATATAGAAATAGTTTCTTTGGATTTAAATAATTTTGTCCTTCCGCTTTATGGTATTGATTTAGAAAATGAATCCGGTATACCAAACGAAGCGCATCGATTATTTAATAGCGTCCAATCAGCAGATGGTCTAATAATTTCGTTGGCAGAGCATAACGGGTCGTATTCAACAGCATTTAAAAATGCATTGGATTGGATGTCACGAATTGACGGGAAACTTTGGGGTCAAAAACCAATGTTATTAATGGCAACATCTCCCGGAGAAAGAGGAGGACAGACAGTTCTTGCCGCAGCGCTGGGGTCATTTCCGCATATGGGGGGAAACATTGTCGCTAATTTTTCTTTGCCATCGTTTTATGACAATTTTAGTGAATCAGGCCTCAAAGATGATGCACTAAGTGCTTCCCTAGCAGAAAAAGTTAGTTTGCTAGAAAAAGCACTTTAACACACCTCATGAAAAAAGTAAAAAGAATAATTCCGGCTTTTGATATTGATATGGGAGGAATTATTCTCCAGCAGGCTTTACCGACAAATAATGTTGATCAGGTAGATCCATTTCTCTTATTACATCATGGTAGAATAGAATTTCAAAAAGGAGTCCCCGCTCTTCACCAAGGAGTTGGGCCGCATCCACATCGTGGATTTACTCCAGTAACTTTTGTTATTGACGGAGAAATTGATCATCGTGATAGTCGAGGAAATCGTCAATTGGCGAAAACAGGAGAGGTACAATGGATTCATTCTGGTTCAGGAATTATTCATAGCGAAAGACCTTCCGCCGAAATGGCGGCATTTGGCGGTTCAACAGAGATTGTCCAGTTATGGATTAACTCACCTTCTAAAAACAAGATGAAGGAATCTAGTTATCAGTATACGCCTAAAGAGGAAATGAAAACGATAACCTCAAATGATGGGAAAATGTTCTCTAAGCTAATTGCTGGAAATTATGACGGTCTCACTTCTCAAATAAAAACAGAAAGCGAACTACTTATTCTTTGGAATATTGCAGAAGGCGGCAGTGCGCAAACGTTTAAAATTCCTAAGGAATATCAAACTTCAATTTACACGATTAAAGGAGAGATTAGAGTTGGAGGTCACGGAATTGTTGACCCACAGAGTTTAATCATTTTCGAACAAGATACTGAAGAACAAATTGAAATAACCGTTAATTCAGATGCACAATTTCTACTTCTTTCAGGTGTTCCAATTAATGAAAAAGTATCACAATATGGGCCGTATGTAATGAATAGTCAAACAGAAATAATGGAAGCTCTGAGAGATTATCAAAAAGGGAAAATGGGGATTCTTATTGAAGAAGTCTAAGCCTCTTTTATCGCTTTAATTCCTGGTAATTCTTTTCCTTCTAAATATTCTAACATCGCACCACCGCCTGTTGAAACGTAACTCACCTTATCGGACAAGTTAAATTTATTTATTGCCGCAACAGAATCTCCTCCACCAATAAGCGAGAAAGCATTGTTTCCTGTCGCTTCAACAATTGCATCAGCTACAGACTTCGTTCCAGCTTGGAAATTAGACATTTCAAAAACACCCATTGGTCCATTCCAAAGAATAATCTTAGAGTTTTTAATAATCTCAGTGCAGTCTAGCATCGTTTGCTTTCCTACATCAAGACCCATCCAACCATCTGGTATTTTATTAATATCGACTTCTGAAATATTTGCGTCATTGCTGAAGTCATCTGCAATTATTGTATCTACAGGAATGTATAGATTAACTCCTTTCAATTTCGCTTCAGTGATAATTTTTTTTGCTACATCTAAATAGTCATCTTCCACTAGAGAATTTCCTACTTTTCCGCCTTGCGATTTTGCAAACGTATAGGCCATTCCACCACCAACAATTAAGTTGTCTACCGTATCCAATAAACGTTCAATAATTGTGATTTTTGAAGATACTTTCGCACCTCCAACAATAGCCGTCACTGGTTTTTCTTTTGAATTTAAGACCTTATCTACACTTACTATTTCACCTTCAATTAAAAGACCAAACATTTTATCATTTGGAAAGAATTTAGCGACGACAGTTGTACTCGCGTGCGCTCTATGAGCAGTTCCAAAAGCATCATTTACAAAAACATCACCATGCTGCGACAACTGTTTTGCAAACTCTTCCGTTCCAGTTGTTTCCTGTTTGTAATAGCGAACATTCTCTAAAAGCATCACTTCTCCAGGCTTCAAATTTTCACTCATTTCAAACCCTTCTTTTCCAATACAGTCTCCACCGAACTTTACGTTTGTTCCCAAAACCTTAGAAACATGATCCACTATATTACTCAATGAAAAACGCAATTCTCTATCCATTGACGGTCTTCCCAGGTGGGAAATTAGCACAACAGAACCTCCATTCTCAATAACTTTTTTTATAGTAGGAATAGCTGCTCTTATTCTTGTGTCATCTGTAACTGCTAATGTTTCTTTATTCAGAGGAACATTAAAATCAACTCGAATTAAAGCTCTCTTATTTGAAAAATCGTAAGTGTGGATGTTCTGCATTTTATTATTTGGTTTGGACCATAAAGTTATGAAATGCACTTTATTTGGCGTGAAAATTACCTTCTTTTTTATTTCTATTTCAAATTTAACACAACAAAGAATTTAAACTTATCTTTGATAGAGAAGAATAAAATAGAAATGAAACAATCAAAATTTTCCATTTTAAAGCGAATCTTAAGTTTTAAGTTTGCCTTTCAGGGAGTGAAACTTCTCTTCAAAGAAGAACACAATTCTTGGATTCATTTAATGCTTACTGCATTGGCCGTTTTTCTGGCCGTTTGGTTAAAAATTAGCCTGTTAGAATGGATTCTTGTGGTCTTCTGCATTGGATTTGTGTTTGCCGTAGAAATAATCAATACGGCGATTGAAAATGTTTGTGATTTTATTTCGCCTGAACGACATTCAATGATTAAGAAAATCAAAGACTTATCTGCCGCGGCCACTCTATTTAGTGCTATAACTTCATTAATTGTTGGTGTATTAATATTTCTTCCTAAACTCATCGACAAGTTTTAATGGCTGAAACTCCAAAAATATTCACCTTAAAGCAAGTCGTTTCCTCCATAAGGAAAACAATTGATGAACGTTATAAAAACCTCTATTGGGTAAAGGCTGAAATGCATAAGTTGAATCAATTTCCAAGCGGTCATTGTTTTCCTGAGCTTCTGCAAAAAGAAGATGGCAAAATCCTAGCTCAAATATCAGGATCAATTTGGAAACATAACTTTGAGAGAATAAACAAACGGTTCATTGATGTTGTGAAAGAACCGTTGAAAGAAGATACGACTCTTTTGCTTCAAGTAAAGGTCAGTTTTCATGAGATGTACGGCTTGAGTCTTCAAATTATGGATATTGATCCTAACTATGCTTTAGGAGAGCTACAAAAAGAACGTCAAGAAACACTCAAAAAACTTCAAAAAGAAGGCTTAATCAATTTGAATCAGCAGTTAACCTTTCCTGTTCTTCCTAAAAGAATTGCAATTGTTTCCGCTGATGCGAGTAAGGGTCTTTCAGATTTTATGAAGGTAATAGAAACGAATGATTGGAATTATCAGTTTTTCACCATGCTATTTCCTGCTTATTTACAAGGGGATCATGCAGCGAGTTCTATTATTGCCCAATTGGAACGAATTAAAAAAGTTCAGCATCATTTTGATTGTGTTGTTATCGTCCGAGGTGGTGGCGGAGAAGTTGGCCTTTCTTGCTATAACAACTATAATCTTTGTAAAAACATCGCTCAATTTTCCCTACCGGTATTAACGGGAATAGGTCATTCTACAAACTTAACTGTTGCAGAAATGATTGCTTATAGGAATGCAATAACGCCTACTGAATTAGGAGATTTTCTAATACAAGCCTTTCACAATTTTGCTGTTCCTGTAAAAGATGCCATAAAACGCTTAAAGGTTTCTACTTCCAATGTAACAGCGACTTCAATTTTGGCTCTTAACAATACCTCGAAATTGTTTCGAAGTGTTGTTAAACAATCTGTTTCGAGCAATAAACAAGTGATTCTATCTAGTATAAAGGATTTAGAAAATAACATAAGGGTAGTACAGTTGAATCAAAGCAATAATATTCAAAGATTAGAACAAGGAGTGTATAGAAATTCAAAGCTACTTCTTGCGAGTAAAAAGAACGATTTGAACACAAGTTCACAAGCCATGGCAAATTCCGCAGATGCTTTATTTAAAGTAAAAGAGAATCTATTGCATCAGATGGAACAATCGGTTCGTTTGATGAACCCAATTAATGTTCTCAACCGCGGATACTCTATCTCGTTAATTAATGGGAAATCGATTAGTAGTGAGAATAAAGTAAAGAAAGGAGATAGAATTCAAACCAAAACGGCTACTTTTAGTATTGATTCTGAAGTAGTAGAAATTGAAAATTCAAAAGATGAGTAAAGAAATAAAATACACAGAAGCATTTGACGAACTACAACAGATTGTTGTTGACATTGAGGATGGTGAAATTAGTGTAGACGAACTTAGCATTAAGGTAAAGCGTGCGTCTGAATTGATTAAGGTTTGTAAGCAAAAGTTAACGTCCACAGAAGAAGATGTAAACCAAATTTTGAAAGAATTGGAGGAGTAAATTTATTCCCTCTCCTTTAACAGCCTTCCTATATCAACCATCAATGAGTCGACAGAAGTAGCTTTTGTCCCATCATAATAGCCTCTTATTCTACTTTTTCTATCTACTAGAACAAAATTGTTTGTGTGAATAAAGTCGCTTCCCGCATCACCTAGGTTTTCCGCCTCTGCGGGCTTTAAAACGAAGAACGACTTCCTTGCCAAGTTGTAAAGGTCTTCTTTCTTTCCTGTTAGAAATTGCCATTGACTTCCCGCATTATGACCTTCGGCGTAGGCTTTCATTCTTTCAACATTGTCCACTTCAGGGTCGACTGTAAAACTTAATATTCTAAAGTCTAATTGAGATTTATATTTCTCATGAACACGTTGCATTTGCTTGTTCATTATTGGGCAAATAGAACCACATGTAGTGAAAAAATATTCCGCTACATAAACACAGTTGTCAAGATCATTTTGAGAAAAAATCTCACCATTTTGGTTTGTAAATTCAAAGTCGCCGATGGTGTGGCCAAAACCTTTCCTTTCCATTAAAACCTCAGAGTCAACCATTTCTGGCTCCAAATCAACTGGATTAATTACAGGTAGTTTTTTGATTTTGGGTTGTTGTAAATAAAATGTTACTGAAACCCCAATAATAAAAAACAAAGCAAACAACAAGACTTTCTTCATACACCAAAATTACACATATCAATAGATAAATGTCGTATGATTACGAAATCTTAATTATTTGTTTAAAATAATAGATACCACTCCATTTGAAGGCTCTGTTACTTCATCGTTATACTCAATAATAAAGTAGTACGAACCAACTGGTAAGTCATCACCGTTATATGTTCCATCCCATCTATTGTTGTCGTAATCTCCCTGAACGGATGTGAATAATAAATTACCCCACCTGTTGTAAACATAAACCATGTTATTTGGATATGTCTGATCGATGTCTAAGATTTCCCAGTCATCATTCACACCATCCCCATCTGGTGTAAAGGCGGTTGGAACAGTTATCGTACAGAAGTTTACTGTAATGATTACTTCACTTTCTGGACCTTCACAACCATTCAATGTTTCAGTCACATAGTAAGTTGTTGTGCCCTCTGTGTTGTTTGGAGTTAAAGTAGGACCTGTTGAAATAACTGATGTTAAAGCTGCATCTGAATACCAAGTCATCGTTCCTACTCCACCTGAAGCAGTCATGTCAGCAAAAGGCACTGTAGAACAGTACTCTGAATCTGTTCCTGCTAATGGTGCTGAAGGAAGAGGGTTAATGGTAACAGTCTGTGTTCCTGTTGCCATGTTTGTACAATATAAATCTGTAACATTCGTAACAACATAAACACCAGCCGCATTTCCTAAATTAATAGGACTCGAAGAACCTGTCGCATTTTGAACAGTTCCATCCAATGTGTAGTCAACACTCCAGTCAGCTGTTCCAGTAACATCAACTAAGATGTCCGCTGCAATTTCACTTGGACAATATGTTCCTTCACCTATAACATTTGTAACTGTTGGTAAAGGATTTATTGTTACATCAAAGCTCAATTCATCTGAACATAATCCATTCTCATCATAAACCCAAACTGTTTGAGTCGCAGTGATTGGACCTGTTAAAACAGTTCCACCATTTAACTGAGAGTCATTATAGAAATTCTCGTTACCTGAAAGGCTAGTTCCCATAATTGCAGGAAGCGTGTAAGTTTCACATTCTAAAACATCCGCAATAGCATCCAAGACAGGTGTTAAATTGACTGTAATCACGAATGGCTCTTCAACCCAACATACACCGTTTATATCATAGGCATACATTGTAGTGGTTGACGTTATTGCATCTCCAACATTATACTGTGTTCCTGTTGCTCCTGCACCACTCCAATATGTCTCAAAACCAGTTAAACCAGTTCCTATTATTACTTCAAGATTAAATAGATCACAAACTGTTGTGTCTGCAATTAAATCAAGAGTTGGTGCACCTGGGTTATTTAATACTGTACCCACTGGTAAACCAACACATGTTGACTCAGTTGGCGTTATTGTAATTGTATATGTACCGTATCCTAAAGTTCCCAGGGTAATTTGACCACTTCCATTAGCAACTTCTCCAGGCATGTTTACTGGCGTTCCATCGTCAATTACTACATCATATGCACCGCCTGCTAGAAGACCCTCAATTAATATACTTCCGTCTGTTGCATTACAAAGAGTAGGGTCAGTCGGTGTTAATGTATAAACTGGTGTTTCGTTAATCGTCACTGTGAAAGTCTCCTCATCAAAGCAATTTGGAATAGTTCCAGTTTCACCATAAATATATAATGTTGTTACTCCTAAAGCGGCAATTAAATCACCTGGATTGTATTGAGTTCCCAATCCATTTGGAGTATCATAATATGCTTCATTACCTGTTAAGTTCCCATTGATAAATGGTAATGTGTATGTATCACATTCCACCTGGTTCGCTAAAGGCGTGATATCTGGTGTTTCATTTATGGTAACCGTAAATGTTTCTTCGTCTGAACAGTTTGTTGCAGTGCCTGTTTCATCATAGATATACAATGTTGTTACTCCCAGTGCTGTTATAAAATCACCAGCAGTGTATTGTGTCCCCCCTCCATTTACTGCATCATAATAAGCCTCTGTGCCTGTCAAGTTAGCACCTGTGATGACCGGTAAAGTATATGTATCACAAGCTACTTGATTTGCTAATGGATCTACAACTGGTGTAAGGTTAATTGTTACGGTGAAAGTCTCTTCATCAAAACAATTTGGCAAAGTTCCTGTTTCATCAAAGATATAGAAGGTATTTGCACCCGATGCTGTTATCGCATCACCTGAACTATACTGTGTTCCTCCTCCATTTACAGCATCATAATATGCCTCAGTACCCGTTAGGTTTGTCCCCGTGATTACTGGTAAAGTGTATGTATCACAAGCTACTTGATTTGCTAAAGGGGCTAAAGCCGGTGTAGGGTTAATTGTGATATCCAATATTTCTTCAGATGCACACGCTCCGTTCTCATCAAATGCATACAAAATAGTACTACTAGTAATTGGGGTCCCAACACTAAATAGAGCTCCTCCACCGGTAGGCCCTCCAGCTAAATCATAATATGCTGCAGAACCTGTCAATAATGAACCTGTAATTGGCGGAATAGCATACGTGTCGCATTCTACAACTACCGCATATGGATCAATTATAGGTGCTCCCGGATTAATTAATGTAGCATTAACAGGTAATCCAATGCATGTGGTTCCTGTTGGTGTAATTGTAATGGTATACGTTCCTGCAGCTAAACCAGATACTGTTATTTGTCCACTTCCATTTGCTAATTCTCCTGGTAAGTTCGTTGGAGTTCCATCATCATATGTTACATCATATGTTACTCCTATTCCTAAACCATCTATAAGAATACTTCCATCAGTTCCATTACATACTGTTGGATCTGCTGGCGTTAAAGTATAAACTGGTGTTTCAATTATGGTAACCGTAAATGTTTCTTCGTCTGAACAGTTTGTTGCCGTGCCTGTTTCATCATAGATATACAATGTTGTTACTCCCAGTGCTGTTATAAAATCACCAGCAGTGTATTGTGTCCCCCCTCCATTTACTGCATCATAATAAGCCTCTGTACCTGTCAAGTTAGCACCTGTGATGACCGGTAAAGTATATGTATCACAAGCTACTTGATTTGCTAATGGATCTAGAACTGGTGTAAGGTTAATTGTTACGGTGAAAGTCTCTTCATCAAAACAATTTGGCAAAGTTCCTGTTTCATCATAGATATACAAAGTTGTTGCTCCAGCTGCTGTTATAGCATCTCCAGAATTGTATTGTGTGCCTCCTCCATTCACAGCATCATAATATGCCTGAGTACCCGTTAGGTTTGTCCCCGTAATCACTGGCAAAGTATAAGTGTCACAAGCTACTTGATTTGCTAATGGAGTAACATCTGGTGATAAGTTGATTGTTACCGTGAATGTTTCTTCATCAAAACAATTCGGTGACGTATTCGTTTCATCATACATATACAATGTAGTTGTTCCGGGGGCAGTTATTGTTCCCCCAACACTGATTTGTGTTCCACCTCCTAAAGGACCACCTGGTAAATCATAATAAGCCTCATTTCCAGTTAAGTTTGTTCCACCTATAGCTATCAACTCATAAGAGTCACATTCTATTTGATTAGCCAAAAGCGCAACATCTGGTGTGATATTTACTGTGATGTTAAGGATTTCTTCATTTGAACATGAACCGTTTTCATCATAAGCGTAGAGTATAGTGCTTGTCGTTATAACATCACCCTCATTTACAATAGTTCCACCACCACCTGGTCCTCCAGTTGCATCATAATATTCTTGATTCCCTGATAAAGTCGTCCCAGTTATTGCTGGAACGATATAACTATCACAAACTGTAGGTAAACCATAAGGATTAATAGTGGGTGCACCAGGATTAATTAAAGAGGTTACAATTGGTAACCCGACACATGTAGTAGAGTTAGAGGCAATAGTCACAGTATATGTTCCGGCGCCTAATGCAGGAATTGTAATTTCACCGCTACCATTTGCAACTTCAGCTGAAAGAACCAATGGCGTTCCACTATCATATGTAACATCATAACTGGATCCAGGCACTAGTCCTTCAATCAATATACTTCCATTAACTGCATTACATGTATTTGGATCAGTTGGTGTTAAAGTATAGGTGGGTAAGGCTTCAACAGTAACTGTTTCAGTTACTGTACAACCGTTAATGTCAGTATAAGTAATGTCTGTTGGTCCCGCTGAAACTGCATTTACAAGTCCTGTACTATTAACTGAAGCTACTCCAGGGTTTGAAGACATCCATGGCGCCGTTCCATCTGGTGTTCCTGATCCAGTAAGCTGAGTCGATAAACCAACACAAACGTTTAAAGTTCCGCCAATCGTTGGTAATACATTAAAAGTTACTGTTTCGCTTATAAGACAACCGTTTATGTCTGTATATTCTAGTATTACTGTTCCTGCAGCTGTACCGGTTACAGTTACAACGTTAGTTCCTTCATTGGACAATGTTCCAGTTCCAGTTCCTCCTGTAATTATCCAAGCTGTGCCTGCCGCTGGTGTGCCTGAAGCTGTTAAATCTAGCGTTCCATTTACACATGCACTTAAAGTACCTGTGATGGTTGGGGTTGGGTTAAATGTCACTGTTTCAATTGCAACACAGCCACTTAAATCTGTATATTCAAGAATAATAGTTCCTGCAACTGTGCCATTGACAGTTACAATATTATTTCCGGCATTGGTCAATGTTGCGGTACCCGTCCCTCCCGTAATTGACCACGCTGGTGCGGCAGCTGGTGTGCCTGAACCTGTTAAATCTAGCGTTCCGTTTACACATGTACTCAAGGTACCCGTAATAGTTGGTAAAGGATTAAATGTCACGGTTTCAGTTGCAATACAGCCACTTACGTCCGTATATTCAAGAATAATAGTTCCTGCAACTGTACCATTAACAGATACAATATTATTTCCGGCATTGGTCAATGTTGCAGTTCCAGTTCCTCCCGTAATTGCCCAAGCTGGTGTGGCAGCTGGAGTGCCTGAACCTGTTAAATCTAATGTTCCGTTCGTACATGTAATCAAGGTTCCAGTAATCGTTGGTAATGGATTAAATGTCACGGTTTCAGTTGCAACGCATCCGTTTACATCTGTATATTCAAGAATAATAGTTCCGGCAACTGTGCCATTAACAGTTACAACGTTAGTTCCAGCATTGGTCAATGTTGCAGTGCCTGTTCCTCCTGTGATTACCCAAGCTGTGCCTGCTGATGGGGTACCTGATCCTGATAAGTCTAAACTTCCATTCACACATGCAATCAAGGTTCCAGTAATCGTTGGTAAAGGGTTAAATGTCACTGTTTCAGTTGCAACACACCCATTTACATCTGTATATTCAAGAATGATGGTTCCTGCTCCCGTGCCGTTAACAGTTACAGTATTCGTTCCTTCATTCGTTAGAGTTGCAGTCCCAGTCCCTCCCGTAATTGACCATGCTGGAATAATTCCTGGCGTACCTGATCCTGTTAAATCTGCACTTCCATTCACACATGCAATTAGGGTACCAGTGATTGTTGGTAATGGATTAATATTAACAACGGACGTACCAGTTAAAACTGCTATACAATTTCCATCATCTACAGATTCTAATGTTAACGTTTGAGTTGTTGTAGCTCCTGACACAGTAACGGTAGCATTCCCTCCTGTCAAGGTAACAATTGTACTTGCTCCTCCATTGATATTATAAGTTACGTCATCATTATTATCTCCATTTATCGTAAATATAGCATCCTCATTTATACAAATCGGACCGTTGTTTGATAATGTAGGAGTTGTTGGTGGAGCAACTAGAGTGATCGTTATTTGACTAGAAGTTGAACCACAAGAATTTGTTATTGTCCATTCAAATATATTATCGCCAAGAGTTAAACCAGAAACGTCTGTTCCTGGGTCAGTAGCATCATCAAATGCCCCAGACCCACTAATCACAGTCCATATACCTGTTTCTCCTAGATTTAATGCTGGTCCTGTTAGCGTATATGGATCGGCACAAATTTGATCATTGGTAAGGGAGAATGCCGCAGGGACATCAATAATGCCAATACAAACTTGATCTGTAGCTGTACAACCAATATCATCTGTTACAGTTACATCCAAACATTCATTAGAAGGAGCTGTCAAGCCACTAGAAAAGAAAGTAGGAGATTGAATCGTTCCATCATCAAGATCACCGCTTGGGCTCCAGCTGTAGCTATAAGCATCGTTAGCAACCGGAGTGTCAAAGGTAATGTCCCATGAATCAAACTCTCCTGAAGGTCCTCCTGTACAATCAAATACAGTCATCGTCCAAGTCCCATTGGTTTGAGCACCATCCAAATCACTCATGCTTCCTCCTCCCAAGGGAACCCAGTCACCTGTATATGGAGCTCCGCCTGTCATTGCTGCGCCATCAAAACTAAAGCAAGTTGATATAAAATTATTCCCTGATAAGCCATTATTAGGTGCAGGAACAAGTGTTAAGCAAGGGCTTCCTCCTGGAGCACATACGATAATTTGAATATCATCGGTGTTGTTTAAATCGACATCAACACAGATTGTTACAGTAGTCGTTCCAACTAAAGGGTCAATAACACCACCAACGGGTATACTTATTGATGACCCTGTGCTGCAATCATTGTTCGGAATTGCTTGCTCAATCAACCCAGAACTAAAAGATGCTGTGACAATTGTTGGCGGCGTAGGAGTACCTCCTGAAGCTTCTGCATTTAATATTGTAAGAAGACCGAGGCACAACTCTGCATCTTGAGCACTCGCAACAACTGTTGGTGCCGGCGTGATAGTTATAATTACGTTATCGCTAACAGGTGTGCATGCACCAGATCCACATGGCACTAATTCGAATTCATAGTCGCCTGGCCCTGCAGTAGGCGTAAATGTTGGATTTAAAACTGTATTATCCGACCATGTCCCTGTTCCTGATATAATATTCCAAGATTGAGTTCCACAAGCAGCAGGGTTTAATATAGACCCTGTTAATGAAAAATCAGCTTCGCAAATAGTAACATCTGTCCCCGCATTAGCAACAGGTGCGGGTGTAACTATAACCGTAACAGACCCTTCAAGACTCACACAGCCCGTTACTGCATCTGTAGAAGTTAGATAATATGTTGTAGTGACTGATGGCGAAACTACCAAAGCATCTGTTGTTCCTATACTTGCCCCTCCAGGTCCATCTAACCATGTATAAGTTCCTGAACCATCTCCACCAGAAGCAGTTAAGGTAGAGCTAATACCTGGGCAAATACTTGCCGGACTCGCAACCGCAGTTGGTGTCGCTGGAAGTGGGTCAATTGTTACTACGACAATGTCAGTATTAACACAACCGCTTAATGTCGCCGTTACTTCATATGTTGCAGATCCTGTTCCGCCTAAATTTACGCCAACCGTTGGGTTAGCTACATTCGAAGGTCCTGAAATTGTTATATCTCCATTCGCTACTGTTTCTGACCATGAATATGTTGCTCCTGCTGGAGCGGTTGGTGCACCGCCAATTGATCCCGTTGTACCTTCACATAAGAAAACATCTGCACCGGCATCGACAGATAGGACACCTACGGTTATAATAACTTCATCCGTAAATATACAGGCTCCATTTGTTACGGTAACAGTGTAGGTTCCACTTCCGCTCGCTCCGGCATCTATATCTATCGTTGGATTAGCAACCGTTGAAGAACCTGAAATTGCCATTCCTGTATTATTGCCTGTTTCAGCCCAAGAATAGGTCGAACCATTAGGTCCTGTTGGGCTTCCTCCGATTGTTATCGAACTCCCTTGGCATGCGGTAATATCTGGCCCAGCGTCTGGGACAAATAATGGTGTGACATCCACTAGTACGTCAACCGTGGCACAACATGAGCTTCCTACACCATCATTACAGGCTGTAAGAGTATATGTAGTTGTTGAGGTTGGTGACGCGGTTGGATCCTCACAAGTTGTACAACTCAATGCAGTAGTTGGAGACCAAGAATAAACGGTACTTCCAAAAACAATACCTCCCGAAACGGTTGCATCAATAGCTGATGATTCACCCTCACATATCGCTGGAGCTGTTGCTGTCATAACGGTTGGTGGTGTACAGTTAATTGGACAGGGAATTTCTATGGTCAAATCACTACATGTCGCTCCTCCATAACCGTCAATCATGATAAATGCACATTCGCCATCAGGAACATCAACATTAAAACTAAATCCGTTTCCATTTCCTCCCGGGTTACTTCCATATTCAGCAAACTCAGAATTTGAACAATCAATTACGTCGGTGCCTCCCGATGGCCCAACAAATATAGCTCCCTGTACATTACAATTGCCGTTTACTTCAGCTACTATAACATCAATATTAACAGTCGCTCCTGAAGTATTACAGTACTCATACCATACCGTATTTTCAACAGAATATGAAACGTCCTGATCACCGTCGCCATCAAGATCTGACCCTGAATAACAGCATTGCCCACAAGAACCAGCCGCAGTCGTTGGGTTAACGCCCGTAAAGCCATTTGTTCCTAATGAAAATGCGTCGATATTACCACAGGTTAAGTTGGTTCCGTTTGGAGTTCCTCCTCCTCCTCCAGCAGTTGAATAATTAGTGCTAAAACCAATCAACATTGCAGAAGCAACGATAAATAATAATTTAGATAATTTCATGCTATAATTATTTAGTAATGGAAAGGTAAATATCAATAACCTCCTTTAACCCTAAAGGCTTATTATAATAGTCTTTTTCTTCTCCTGAAATACAGGCAGTAATTATGTCCTTTCTAATATCTGGATTGAAAAATGATTCTATTGCTTGCAGTTGAGAATCAACCTCAACATCACAACCGTAATTATCAGCCGTAAAAATAATTCCTCTATTGTCTTTTTCTGAAAGGCTAAATTTTTCTATGACTTCGAGTTGATTACTTGTCCATTCTTGAGCAAATGAATTAATACTAAACAGCGCAAATATGGCTAAAAAAATAGTTTTCATATAATATAGTGTGTAAGGTTTTCAGGTACAAACATAATAAATCCCTATCGCAATAAGCAATTAATATCCCACAGTTGACCAAACTATGTCTATGGATGAATAAAAGTGTGTTATCTCTGGACGAGAATATTCTTTTCTTGAATTTGGGTTTGAAGCCCAAGAAGAAGAAGAAGAAGAAGAAGCTTGTTAAATAATCAACATATAGTGGCGTTTTTCTAATGAGCCTATTCTAAATAAAGTACCATTGTCAACCTTTATAGAAAAGGTCTAATTATAATCAATATTAAATATCTTATTTGTTTAAAATAATAGATACCACTCCATTTGAAGGCTCTGTTACTTGATCGTTATACTCAATAATAAAGTAGTAGGAACCGACTGGAAGTGCATTTCCGTTGTATGTTCCATCCCATCTATTGTTGTCGTAATCTCCCTGAACGGACGTGAATAATAAATTACCCCATCTATTGTAAACATAAACCATGTTATCTGGATATGTCTGATCGATGTCTAAAATCTCCCAGTCATCATTCACACCATCCCCATCTGGCGTAAAGGCCGTTGGAACAGTTATCTCACAGAAGTTTACCGTAATGACCACTTGGCTCTCTGGGCCTTCACACCCATTCAATGTTTCTGTTACATAATAAGTCGTTGTGCCTTCCATGTTGTTTGGGGCTAAAGTAGGACCTGTTGAAATAACCGATGTTAAACCAGCATCTGAATACCAAGTCATCGTTCCTGCTCCACCTGAAGCAGTCATGTCAGCAAAAGGCACTGTAGAACAGTATTCTGAATTAGTTCCTGCTGTCGGTGCAGATGGGATCGGATTAACAATAATCGTTTGTGTTCCCGAAGCTGTATTAGAACATGCTGCATCTGAAACACTATCTAAAACATACACACCAGGTGCATTGCCTAAATTAATTGGACTTGCAGAACCTGTAGCTGTTTGTGAAGTTCCATCTAAAGAATAATAAACATTCCAATCAGCTGTTCCTGAAACATCAACAAGGATATCATTAACAGTCAGACCTTCACAATATGTGTCTTCTCCTGAAATATTCGTTACTGCAGGCAAAGGGTTTATTGTGATAGAAACTGGCTGTTCATCTGAACAACCTGACGCTCCGTCGTAGATAAATATATTCATGTCTGAGGTAATCGGTCCTATTACAACATTTGCTACAGTCGGTCCACCAGTTGCATCATAATAAGCTTCTGTTCCTGATAAATCTGTCCCCATAATAACAGGTAAGTCATATGAATCACAAGCCACAACTGGTACGAATGGATCTAAAACTGGAGTAGTAACAACTGTAACCGTCACAAAGCCGCTTGATGTGCAAGTCCCGTTCGTTGCTTCAATATAGTATATTCCGTCTCCTGCAGTTGTTCCAGTTAAAAAAGGTATAGTCATAGCCATGTCTGAATAATAAGCTATTGACCCAACATCCGTGCTTGAAATTCCGGCTGCGGTAATATCAACCGTTGCTGGCGAACAAACTGCCGCTGGATCTACCAATGTCAACGTAGGCGTTGAGTTCACTGTAATTGTGAAAGACTCAGAAGTTCCAATACAACCCGCTAAACTTGGAGTAACTGTAACAGTCGATACTATTGCAGAACCCGTTGCATTTGTTGCTGTGAAAGAAGCAATGTCTCCTGATCCACTAACTGCTAAGCCTGTTGCCACATCATCGTTGACCCAGTCATAAGTCGTTCCAGCATCACTTCCGGTAAAAGTAACT
>CAJQPA010000033.1 GCA_905480145.1 uncultured Flavobacteriales bacterium
AAAACATTCTGTGGAAGAAATGAGTACTTGGACTGATTATAAAATTGGGAAATCTGGAAGAATAACAGAGCCGATGTATCTAAAAGAAGGGGCTTCTAAATATGAACCAATTTCTTGGGAGAATGCTTTTAAAATAATTGGTGATAAACTCAACACTATAGATTCGCCAAACGAAGCAGTATTTTATACTTCAGGAAGAACAAGTAACGAAGCTGCCTATATGTACCAACTCATGGCAAGGCAACTAGGAACTAATAATTTGCCAGACTGTTCGAACATGTGTCATGAATCAAGTGGTGCTGGCCTAAGTGAAACCGTTGGAATTGGAAAAGGAAGTGTTACTCTTGAAGATCTGCATATTGCCGAAGTAATTGTCGTAATGGGACAAAATCCTGGAACAAATCATCCAAGGATGTTAGGAGCTTTAGAAAAATGCAAAAAAAATGGTGGAACTGTTGTCAGCGTGAACCCAATTCCTGAAGCAGGAAATAATGTGTTCATTGACCCTCAAAATCCATTGGCAATTTTAAAGGGTGGAGAGCAATTAACAGACCTCTATTTACAAGTGAAAATAAATGGAGATGTTGCCTTAATGAAAGCCGCTTTATTTTTAATGCTAGAGGCAGAAGAAAAAAATCCGGGTACGGTCTTCGATACAGAATTCATTCAAGAATTCACAGAAAACTATGATGCCTTTATCTCAGATATTAAAACTATTGATTTCAAAGATGCCGTTTTAGAAAGTGGAATTCCAGAAAATCAAGTGCGTGCTTTTGCACAATTATTAATCGAGAAAAAGAAAATTATTATTTGCTGGGCAATGGGTTTAACACAGCATGAAAATGGTGTTCAAAACGTACGTGAAATTGTCAATATATTATTGACAAAAGGAAGTATTGGAAAACCTGGAGCTGGAACTTGTCCGGTAAGAGGTCATAGTAATGTTCAAGGAGATCGAACGATGGGGATTTGGGAAAAACCGAAAGAAGGGTTTCTTTCAAAACTCGATGAACGATTCAATATTAACACCCCAAGAGAACATGGAGTAGATGCCGTAGAAAGTATTGAGGCTATGCATGAAAACAAAGTAAAAGTGTTTGTGGCACTTGGCGGGAATTTCGTTTCAGCAACTCCCGATAGTGAATTTACGGGAAAATCAGTTCAAAATTGCGATTTAACGGTTCAAATTAGCACAAAATTGAATCGATCTCATTTGGTGACGGGAACAGAAGCACTTATTCTTCCTTGCATTTCTCGTTCTGAAACAGACATTCAAAAAACCGGAAAACAATTTTTAACCGTAGAAAACTCGATGGGTATCGTACATAAAAGCCGTGGTGGTTTTAAGCCGGCTTCTCCAAAATTATTAAGTGAACATGCAATAATTGGTGGTATTGCCAACGCAACATTTAAAAACTCATCTGTCAACTGGACGCATATGGTGGACGATTATTCTGTTGTTCGAGATCATATTTCGGCTACCATTAGTGGCTTCGATAACTTCAACAAACGTGTTCAAAATCCAGCTGGTTTTTACCTTCCAAATGGAGCTCGAGATAGAAACTTTTCTACAGAAAATAAGAAGGCAAAATTTACAATCAACCCAATTCCAAAAAGACGTGTTGCTGACGGAAATTTAATCATGATGACCATTCGAACGCATGATCAATATAACACAACAATCTATGGAATGGACGATCGTTATAGAGGAATTCTTAACGAAAGAAGAGTCATTTTGATGAATAAAGAAGACATGATTACTCAAGGGTTTAAACAATACGACGAAGTGAACATTACAAGTTTCTTCAAAGGTGATGAACGTCACGCATCTAATTTTAAAATTATCGCTTATGATATCGCGAAAGGTTGTGTGGCTTCTTATTTCCCAGAAACGAATGTTTTGGTGCCAATTAATAGTGTGGCAAAGAAAAGTAATACGCCCGTATCAAAATTCATTGAAATTAAATTAACGAAGAAATAATTTTAAAGATCAATAATGCTTTTTAATTCAATAGATTATGTCTTCTTTTTACCCCTTTTAATAATTGGGTATTATCTGCTTCCTCAAAAATATCGCTGGGCACTTCTTTTAGCAGGGAGTTATTATTTCTATGCCAGTTGGAAGTTAGAATATATCATCCTAATTATTTTTTCTACACTCATAGATTTTTTCTGTGGCAGAATGATGGAAAAGTATTCAGCAAAAATTAAAAGACGCCCCTTTTTAATTCTGAGTATAGTCTCAAATTTAGGAATGCTTTTTCTTTTTAAATACTGGAACTTCTTTTCCGAAACAACAAATGAAATTCTAATCTGTCTTTCGGTCAATGCCGAAATACCCTTATTAGAACTGTTACTTCCAGTTGGGATCTCTTTCTACACATTCCAGACTTTAAGTTACTCTATTGATGTGTATCAGGGAAAACTAAAAGCAGAAAATCATCTGGGGTATTTTGCACTTTATGTGTCGTTTTTTCCTCAACTTGTTGCTGGTCCAATTGAACGCTATTCGCGCTTAACTCCGCAGCTTAAATCAATAAAAAAACTACAATATGATTCAATCAAGAATGGGCTGAGATTAATTCTTTTCGGCCTTTTTGTGAAAATGGTAATTGCGGATAATTTAGGGCCTCTTGTGGATTCCGTGTATGAAGCACCAGAACTATATAATCAACTCTCAATTGGGTTGGCTATGGTTTTTTATTCTTTTCAAATCTATGGTGATTTTTTCGGCTATTCTCTGGTTGCTATTGGAAGCGCGAAACTTATGGGTATTGATTTAATGGATAATTTTAAAACACCTTACCTCTCCAAAAACATTGCTGAATTTTGGCAGAGATGGCATATTTCGCTTTCTACCTGGTTTCGTGATTATCTCTATTTCCCTCTTGGCGGAAATCGGGTTAAAAAAGCACGCTGGTTTTTGAATATCCTCGTAGTGTTTATAGTCAGTGGACTGTGGCATGGCGCAAACTTAACTTTTCTATTTTGGGGCTTAATTTTTGGATTTTTCTATATTCTTGAAAACCTTCTTTCATCAAAAAAGAAACTCAATCGTCAAGATTCAAAAATGGGAGCAAGCATACTATATTACCTCAAAACCTTCCTAATTGTAACTTTTGCCTGGACCTTTTTCAGAAGCGCTTCAATCGCAGAAGCTTTCGAAATTTTTCAATGTCTTTTCTTTGGCTCACCAGGAAATGAATCAATGAACCTTTCAATCACTATAATTATTCTTCTCAGCACCTTTTTCATTTTGGATATCCTTCTCTACAATAATAGATACGATAAATGGGTTGACACCAAATCCGTCGTTGTGAGATGGGGAACATATTTCCTCTTAATCTTTAGCTTGATCTGCCTATCAGGCGTTGAAGATGTTCCTTTCATTTATTTTCAATTCTAATGGAGATTTTTAAGAAAATAGCGCCACGGTTTTTAGCGTTAGCTCTGATGCTAGTAGCCATGAATTATTTGTATGTTCAGTTGTTTTTAGAAAGTGATTTACAAGAAAATTCACCTATTGTTAACTCTGTAAGGGCAATTCCTATAGAAACGACTGTTCTCTATTTCGGTGAATCTTCAAACACTAGTTATTCTGAACTGGACGTGAATAAAAATTCCATTAGTCAAATGTTAAATCAATTGCTTCCCGATGAAGTTGTTTCAGATATTACAAAACCCGCTGCACATTCAGGTATTTATAAAGTTCTTATGGAAAATGTTTCGGAAACGAATAATATACATACCGTAGTTGTCACAATGAATTTAAGATCCTTCAACGCAGACTGGGTATATTCTGATCTTGAATCAGCACTGCAAAAGGAAATTTTATTGCTCCAAAATCGCCCTGATTTATATAATCGATTTTTACTCTCGTTCAAGGGCTATCGCCCCATGAATGATCGTAAAAGATTTGAAAAAATAAATGCATGGCAAAGTTCTATAAACCTACAAGCTGCTGGCTTCCCTGCTTTTCATAATGTTGAAAATTGGAAACAAACAATTAAGGAAAATTGGAAGGGGGATGATATGGATCAACGGCAATTGGCCTTAAACTATACCAATACTTTCGGGTTTAATATCAACTTTAACAAGCACCCTCGGATAATTAATTTTAATGAAATAATTTCAATCGCTAAACAAAAAAAATGGGACTTAGTTTTTCACATTCTACCTGAAAACATTGAGACAATGGAAAAGTTAGTTGGAAGTGATCTTACTAAAATTGTTCTGGGAAACGCCCGTAAACTCGCTCGGTATTTTTCTGAAAAGGGAGTGAAAGTTATTAATAATGTCTCATTAAATACAGACAAAGAATTTAGTGATAAAGCATATCCCACTGAGCACTATTTTGAAAGTGGAAGATTGGCTGTGGCTCAAAAAATAAAAGATTGTTTCCTCAAAGGGAATAATTAATTTTATCAACTTATAATTTAAATATGTTTACAGGAATTATAGAACAATTAGGAACGATTAAATCAATCGAAAAAGAAGGTGAAAACATTCACTTTACATTAGTGGCAGAGTTTACACAAGAATTGAAGATTGATCAAAGCGTAGCACATAATGGATGCTGCTTAACAGTTGTTCAATTAGACGAAAATCAATATACAGTTACGGCTATTCAAGAAACTTTAATCAAAACGAATCTTTCTGAATGGAAGGTTGGTACAAAAGTTAATTTAGAGCGCTGCATGGTCATGAATGGTCGATTGGATGGTCACATTGTTCAAGGGCATGTTGACACGACTGCTAAATGCATTGGTGTTGAAAATAAAGATGGTAGCTGGAAATTTACTTTCGATTACAGCAGCAATGACGTTACCGTAGAAAAAGGTTCTATTACAATTAATGGAACGAGCCTAACTGTTGTTGATTCAAAAGAGAACCAATTCTCAGTGCACATTATTCCTTACACCTATGAATTTACCAATTTTCATCAGTTAGAAATAGGTAGTACTGTGAACTTGGAATTTGATATTATAGGGAAGTATGTTGCTAAAATGATGCGTTAGATAAGGGCTGAAATTATTTCTTCATCCATCTCTTTGCAATTCGCTTTCCAGTTTTCTTTCTAAAACGCTTAATAACTGAAGATCGATCTCCAACATTCCCGCATTTGACGATGTCAGTGTAAACAAATACTCCGTTTCTATAAAACTTAAATTCAAAACTTATAGAAACTATATCTTCTCTATATAAATCAAACAAACTTCCAACTGACAGTGCATTTGATAGCGAATCTCTTCTATTCGTTTTCTTAAATTTTTTGTCGTACCCTCTCACCGAAACTAAAGCATAAGTATCGATTCCTTTGCTTTTCATTATTTGAATCAACGAATCTTCTCCCAATACTTGAGAATTCTCTCCAAATTTAATGTAATTCAAAGATGGCTCTGCCTTTACACCATACATCGTTAACAGTTCCGTGAAATTAATTTCTAAAGAATAGCGGTCTTCAGGATTGTCGAGCTGCCCTATTACTAAGGCGTTTGTCAATCCAAGTGCGGCTTGTTTTTGACCAAATAAACTCAATGACATTGTTGCGAATAAGACTAAAATGATTGCGTTTTTCATAGTTAAAAAATGTTTTTTGCAATGGCCTTAACCGAATCAGAATTGGACATTGTATAATAATGAATGCAGGGAACTCCTGCAGCTTTTAATTCTTTAGATTGTTGTATTGCCCATTCTATTCCAACTTGACTTACCTCAGCATTTGTTGTGCATTTTAACAATGCTTTTGACAATGCTTCGGGATAATCAATATGAAAAAACTTAGGTAAGAATGAAATATGATTCAATGATTTAATAGGTTTTAGCCCCGGAATAATAGGAACATTAATTCCCATGGCGCGACAAGCTTTGACGAAATCGAAATATTTTTGGTTATCGAAGAACATCTGTGTGACTATATATTCGGCTCCTGAATCAACTTTTTTCTTTAGGTTTTCTAAATCAAAATTTAAATTCATCGCTTCGAAATGCTTTTCAGGGTAACCCGCCGCTCCGATACAAAAATCTGTTGGTTCTAATTGATAGTCATCCATCAAATAATTTCCTTTATTCATCTCCGCAACCTGCTCAATTAATTGCTGAGCATATTGATGACCATATTTGTGGGGGCGAAAGTTTGCTTCCGTTTTAATAGAATCACCTCTTAAGGCGAGCACATTATCTATTCCTAAAAATTGCAGGTCAATTAAAGCGTTTTCTGTTTCTTCTCTGCTAAAGCCTCCGCAAATAAGATGAGGAACGGCATCAACATCGTACCGATTCATAATTGCGGCACAAATGCCAACAGTACCGGGTCTTTTTCGAATTGCAATTTTTTCAAGTAAGCCATTCTCACGCTCTTTATAAATGAACTCCTCACGATGATAGGTAACATTTACAAATTTAGGCTTGAATTCCATCAGGGGGTCAATTCCATCAAAAATAGATTGAATACTTTTCCCCTTTAAAGGGGGTAATATTTCGAAAGAAAATAGCGTCTCTTTCGATGCTTTTATATGTTCTGTTACTTTCATTCTTGACAACTAATAGGCAAAGATAATTTTAAACTTCTTTTAACGGCCTTTTTTTAGGATAATATGGGATTTGAAATTAGGCCTATACCGGAGCAGAGAACACTAGAGTTTAGTTTTACTACTTTAGTAATAATTCAGCAAAAAGTAAATCTGTTTGACTGGTCACTTTTATGTTTTCTTCATTGCCAGAAACACATGTGATTTTAAAGCCAGCTTCTTCAGCAAGACCAGCATCATCCGTTATTTTATCGTGATATTCTCGCTGGTAAGAAGCTATAATTACTTCCTTTTTAAAACATTGTGGTGTTTGCACTTCTACAAAAGAAGTCCTATCAACAACTTCAGAAATTCCATTGGAGATTTTTCGTAATGAACTATTTATTTCTAAAACTGGAATTACAGCATCGTTCGATTTTACAGAATCAAAACAAGCGTCTAGTGTTTTCGAAGAAACTAGCGGTCGAACGCCGTCATGAATGGCAATTACATCTCCTAAACAATATTGTAGGGCATTCTTTATTGAGTGATATCTCTCTGCTCCTCCAGAAACTACGCGGTGGGGAATTTTAAACTCATTCTCAGCAACAAGAGCCTCCCAGTATTCTCGCCAAACATCTGGTAGTGTCAGAACAATCTGAATCTTGGGGTCAAAATGATAGAATTTTTCAATCGTATGCATTAATAATGGCTTATCACAAATTGGTAAGAATTGCTTTGGTAAAGCAGACTTCATCCGTTTACCTATACCTCCTGCTGTTATGATTGCGCTGCGCATATTGTAAATATAAAAATTATGACTTTCATGTAAAAAAAATGGCCGTCCAAAGACAGCCAATTATATTCGTAACCTTAAATAGGTTTCTTTCTTATTTCAACTGATTATCCCCAGCTTGAGAGTTAAGTTTTTTCTGCCAAAACAACCAACGTAATAATCCAAAAGAAATTAACAGTATAAAGAAATTATTGGCCATATCACCAATCATATCTGCTTGCAATAAAGAAAGCATAGATCCTAAAATATCTCCTAATCCCCAAAAAAAACTTGTAAATGTCATAATTGCAATTGTTTTGTTGTTACAAATAAAATCAATTTCTTTGGTTTAATCAACCATTCAAGGCGAAAAGTTTGTATTCTACTCTACTGATTCTAGTAAATCAATCATTTGAGTAAGTTCAATGAACTCATCAACAGATAACGTTTCTGGCCTCAATGCCATAAATGGGTGGTCTATTTTATTCCCTTTTAACAAGGATTTAATAGAGTTTCGAATGGTCTTTCTCCTTTGACCAAAGCTTAATTTTACAACCTGTCTGAATAAATTTTCATCGCAAGGCAAACTCTCTCGTTCATTTCTTGTGCAACGAATAACGCCCGACTTCACCTTTGGTGGAGGGTCAAACACGTGTTCATCTACTGTAAAACAATATTCAATGTCATAGTAAGCTTGCATAAAAACACTTAATATTCCATATTGCTTTGTCCCAGGCTTCTCTGCAATTCTCTTTGCAACTTCACGTTGAAACATTCCCATGATTTCAGGAATTTGATTTCTGTATTCAAGACATTTGAAAAGTATCTGAGAAGAAATGTTGTAAGGAAAGTTTCCAACTACACCAAAGGGTTCATCTCCCATGACCTCTTTTAATTCTGTTTTCAAAAAGTCGGCTTCAAAGATTTTGTTTTTTAAAACTGGAAAGTTTTCCTGCAGATAAGCGATGCTTTCTGTATCAATCTCCATAACGGAAACATCTAACCCATTTTCCAAAAGATCTTTCGTCAGCGCGCCCATTCCTGGGCCAATTTCCAAAACTCGTGTACAATTCTGATGCGACTTATAACTGTGAGCGATTCTTAGACAAACGTTTTTATCCGTTAAAAAATGCTGTCCAAGATGTTTTTTTGCTTTTACACTCATTTTTTAAACTCTTCAAGTACCGTCAACAGTGTTCTAAACGCGGCTATTTTCCCAGCATATTTGGTGGCATGATCATTTTGTAAAGCCTGGGCAAATTTTTCTTGGTACTCATCGTATTTTTCTTGTGACGGAGCAATATAAGAAACTGCAAATGTCATTCCCCCTTCCTCTTCACCGTGAACTCTAGAAAGTCTACATTCTTTAAAGCAATCAGTGGCCATAACATCGGGGATATGTGTTGAGCGCATCCAATTTAGCCAATCTAAATGAATGGAGTTATCAATACTTACCGTTACATTATATAAAATCATATTGCAAAGTTAGGAGAATTTAATGGAACTATTGAGTCTCAAAAGCTCCGTTGATATCAATAACTTTAAAACTACCACCAATGTCACCCATTAGTAGTAGTTTATTTCGTCCTTCAAAAAGGTTAATCATTTGATAATCTGTCTTTATCCCTTCTTTATAATTAAAGTCAATGTCGCAAAAGTGTTGTTTGAAATTTTTCGATGGTTGGTCTTCTTCAGACAAAGTCGCATGTTTTTGTAAGTCATTCCCTGGTATAATCTTCAAAAAATTATACTTGTTGATCTCAAAGTTTTTTGTTTCTCCCTTTAATAAAATCATCGAAAATGTTTCGCCGTTTTTCGTGTTTTCTGAAACCACAATGATCGCATCATAATCCGACTCATTTTTAATCATTGTTTCAATATTCGCTTTTCGTTTTTCCAAATCAGAACTACCTGGAATCAGTTTAAATGAAACAGCATTTTTACATGAGTCTTGATACAAATATTCCCTATACTCTGCGTCTTTGATTAAATCCTTATAAATTCTTTCAAGAGTTGGGTTTTCAAATGACTTTCGAATCGTGAGTTCATCGCTGTCTCCTATTAATGGGGCGCCCTGGTCTATTCTTAATTCGTCTTCTGCCGTTTGACCTTTCATTGCAACAAGCAAAGAGTCAATTCTAAACCTTTCTTCTTTTGAAAACTGCATAAAAGAAGTGTCATTCGTAAACAAGACATCCTCCACTCTAGAGAATGGTTTATAAAAAACTAGATAACCAATAAGACCAACTGCAGAAATCGCAAAAACAAACATGGCCACGTTTCTAAAACGTAAATTAATCTTTCTTTTTCCATGGTTTTTAACAATAAGATTTCCCGCTATTAATTCATTTCTTAATTCAACGACTTTGTGTTCATGCTCTTTATTTAATTCAATGTTTTCCAACTTCTTCAACACCCAGTTTGCAAATCTTGGAGTGCATGATTTTGTTTTTAATACACTTAAACAATCATCGACATAGTCCACTTTAAAACCATAAGATGCTTTTGACAACGAATTAACTATTGTAAGAATACGATCATCCATCATCGGCTTTACAACTTGTATCAGTTCCTGTTCATCCGTTATCGAACTGGCATTAGAAATGACACTTTTCACTTCTGGCATTAGGCCCTCTAACAAATTGTTTTCAATCACAGATCGGTGTTCAACATCTAACAATTGAACAAATGAAAATAGTTTTTCTAAACTACCTAGCTCCCTCTCTCCTTTGCGCTTAATTAATTGATTGGATAAAAAAGGAGATAAAAACTTTTGAAAAGATTCTCCAAGTTGATGTTGAAGGTGTCCTTCTTTGTCCTCATAGAAGGAAACTCTATTTTCAGTTAAAAGTTCGAATAGGGTTTTATTCTGTTCTACCCATCCATAAAATAAGACATTTTCTTGTTTCAAAAGTGTCAGCACAAAAAACTTGAAATCGTCGGTTAGGATTTGAGAAGATCTACAAATTAAAATCCCCTCTTCACTTTTTAGACGTTCTACAAATTTATTTAGACCCTCTGAAGTTAGAATGTCTCCATGAGAAGCATACAACTCCCTAAAAATTGATATGGGAATAAACTTCTTCATGAAAGTATGATTAGTTCAACGATTTTATGGCTTCTTGAATATCCGTATCAGTTTCAGTTTGAACTCGATAATAACCTTGTTCTACCCATAGCTGTCGAGCGATTTCTCCCTTAATGGTCCGTTTAATCAATGATTCACTCACCTCTAAATCTGATGGGCGAAGTTTTATTCCTGCTTCCTCTTCAGAAAAAGCAGTAAAGTCATTCAAGATTTCTTCAGAAACAACAAACGTTTCAATAAATTCATTAACCGATTTCCAAGTCTTTCTTTTTCCTTCAACAAAATCAAAAGCAAATGTCGTAAATGCAGAAGAGTATCTAAGTTCAGTATAATACCAACTATTCCCTACTGTATCATAAGGCACAAAAATGTCGGGCATAATTCCACCGCCGCCATAAACGATTTTACCTGCTGGTGTCGTGAATTTTAATGAATCAACAAATAAAGTAGAGTCTACTTTATACAATTCACCGTTCTCATAGCGTTCCATTTGATCATTATAATATGAATCTGCTCCTTCATCATATGGTTTTTGGATACATCTTCCTGTTGGTGTATAATATCTAGCAATAGTCAGGCGCAAGTTACTTCCATCGCGAAGCATCATATCTTCCTGCACCAACCCTTTTCCAAATGAGCGTCTGCCAACAATAGTTCCCCGGTCATTATCCTGTATTGCTCCCGCCAATATTTCCGAAGCTGAAGCGCTATTAGAATTGATAACAATTGCCACATTAATGTCATCTAAACTTCCATTCTTGGTAGCTCGATAGGTATATTCTCGTGAATGTTCTCCTCTTGTTTCTACAATAGCCACGTTCGCCGATAAAAACTCATCCGCAATTTCTGTTGCTCCAGTTAGAACTCCTCCACCATTGTCTCTTAAGTCCACAATGAGTTTTTTCAAGCCTTGATTCAATAAATTTTGTGAAGCATAGTGAAACTCTTCGGAAGTTGCCACACTGAATTGATTTATTCTAATGTATCCTATATCCTCATTTATCATAAAAGAAGCAATTACCGATTCAACTGGTATTGATCCTCTTACCACAGACTTTGATAAAATTTTTCCTTCTCGAAGCACCGTAAGTTTTACTTTAGTTCCAGCAACACCTTTAAGCATTGACATCACATCTTCGTTCTTAATTCCTGAACCTACAATTGGTTTTTTATCGACGCTTAATATTTTATCTCCTGAAAAAAGACCTGATTTTTCAGCAGGTGAATATGGTAAGACATTCGTAATACACAATGTATCTCTAATAATAAAGAAACGTATTCCAACTCCACTGAATTTACCTTCAATCGATTCGTTCATTGCTTTTAAATCTTCAGCTGGAATATAATTACTATGCGGGTCCAATTTATGAAGCATGTCACTTATCGTTTTTTCGAACAGCTCTTCTCCATCCACGGATTCTACATATCGCTCATCGAGAACATGAATAATTTCTTGTATTTTTTGGTAGCGAACTTCACCCCCTGAAGTTGCAACTTCTTGTTGTGGTGTTAGCTTTTTGCCCAACAACAATCCGACAGCTAAGAAACAAGCCATCACAATTGGAATTAAATATTGATTTTGTTTATTCTCCATCGTATGGGTCCTCGATTTGAACGACTTCAATACCAGCTGTTTTTAAAAAATCTATTCCACTTTGGTCTTTATAACCATTCATATAAACAATTCTTGAAATGCCCGATTGCACGACCAATTTACTACAGTCTTTGCAAGGAGAAAGTGTTAAATATAATGTAGAACCATGGCAGTTATGGGTGGACTTTGCAACTTTTAGAATCGCATTTGCCTCCGCATGAAGCACATACCAGTGTGTTTCACCAATGATATTTTCACAGCTATTATCAAAGCCACTTGGTGTTCCATTAAATCCATCAGAGATAATCATTCCATCTTTGACTATAATTGCGCCAACTTGTTTTCTAGAACAATGCGACAATTCCGACCAAGTTTTAGCCATTCTCAAATAAGCCTTGTCGTACCTCGTCTGTTTTCTATCTTCTTTCATTCTAATTGTTCTGTTCATTCGATAACTATCGCGCTACAAAAGTAATAATAAAGACGCTTATCGAGACATAAATAATTACGCGGTAAATTTATACCCAACCCCTCTTATAGAATGAAAATAAATTGGGTTTTTAGGGTCTTCTTCGAAGATTTTTCGAAGATTCAAAATATAGTTGTCAATGGTACGAGAGGTAGGGAATTGATCTTTTCCCCATATTTTATCTAAAATTTCATCTCTCGAAACAACTTCACCTTCTCTTTCCACAAATAGTTGAATTAGGGCAATTTCTTTTTTTGACAAGCTTGTTTCTTCCGAAGAATTAAGGTGAGTTAAATTAAACGATTTAAAATTCAATTCATACGATCCTATCACCACTTTCTCAAGTAGTTCATGGGTGTTTTTTCCGACAAGAACTTGCACGCGCAACAATAATTCCTCTAAATCAAATGGCTTTGAAAGATAGTCGTTACCTCCAGACTTCAACCCTTTGATTCTATCCGTAGTGGTCCCTTTAGCAGAAAGAAAGAGTATTGGCACCTTACTTTTATCTCTAATTTGTCTACATAAATCAATTCCATTTACCCCGGGCAACATTACATCAAGAATAATTAAATCAAAGTTTAAGTCTTCTTCAAAAAATGCTCTTGCCTCATTGCCATTATTCTTCCATATTATTTGATATCCTTCTAGCTCTAAATTGAGTTGAATGATTTCTCCAATACTTTTCTCATCCTCTACAAGGCAAATTCTTTGCATTTTCTTCTCTTTACAGCTAAAAGTAAAGAATAAAATCTGAATATTAGATTGAAGTGATGAATACGTTATCGAAAGCGTTGAAAACTATATCGGTTTTGTTAGTGTTATTTGAATTGTTAATCCTAAAATTTGATGTATTTTTGCGCTTTCAATTAAATTCAAAACACCACAGAAATGAACGGTATCAAAAAAATTCAATCAGCATTAATTTCAGTTTTTGACAAGGAAGGTTTAGGGCCAATTGTTCAAGAACTTCACAAGAATAAGGTAGTGATATATTCTACCGGTGGAACTCAAAAATTCATTGAAGACCTTGGTATTCCAGTTGTTCGAGTTGAGGATTTAACTTCTTACCCTTCCATTTTAGGCGGTCGTGTTAAAACTTTACATCCAAAGGTCTTTGGTGGAATTTTAAATAGAAGAGATAACGAATCAGATCAAGAACAGATTGCAGAATTTGAAATCCCTTCTTTGGATGTAGTAATCGTTGATTTATACCCATTCGAAGACACTGTGGCCTCTGGAGCAGGGCATGCTGACATAATTGAAAAAATTGATATTGGCGGAATCTCTTTAATTAGAGCAGCTGCCAAAAACTACAAGGACGTTGTGATTATCCCTTCTAAGAATCAATACGCTTCATTTTTAAAAATTATTTCAGAGAATGATGCTTCAACTTCATTAGGAGAAAGAAAAGATTTTGCGCGAGATTCATTTGATGTTTCGTCTCATTATGACTCTCATATTTTCAGTTATTTCAACAACGACAAGAAAGAAACCTTCAAACAGAGCATTTCTAATAACCAAACATTACGTTACGGTGAAAACCCTCACCAAAAAGGAATTTTTCATGGCGAATTAGATCAAATGTTTGATAAAATATGGGGTAAAGAACTTTCTTACAACAACTTATTAGATGTTGATGCCGCAGTAAATTTAATGAACGAATTTAAAGGAGATGACCCTACATTCGCAATTTTAAAACACAACAACGCTTGCGGATTGGCAACTAGACCAACTGTTCACGAAGCATACTTAAGTGCTTTAGCTGGTGATCCAGTGAGTGCTTTTGGAGGAATTCTTATCAGTAATACAAGATTAGACGTTGCGACAGCAAATGAAATTAGTTCTTTATTCTGTGAGGTTGTCATAGCACCTTCCTATGAAGCGGAGGCAATTGAAATCTTGAAGGGAAAGAAAAATAGAATAATTCTAATTCAAAAAGAAATTGAATTACCAAAGCGACAATTTAGAACAATTCTGAATGGGGTGTTGGAGCAGGATAAAGATTTAATCACAGAAACAAGAGAGCAGTTAACCAACGCGACAAACGCAACACCAAAAGACAATCAAATTGAGGATCTTTTGTTTGCTAACAAGTTATCGAAACATACGAAATCGAATACAATTGTAATTGCTAAAAACAAGCAGCTTTTAGCGAGTGGAACTGGTCAAACCTCAAGAGTTGACGCACTAAATCAAGCGATTCATAAAGCACAAACATTCAAGTTTGATTTAAAGGGAGCAGTAATGGCATCTGACGCTTTCTTTCCATTTCCTGACTGCGTCGAAATTGCTGGAAATGTTGGGGTTAAAACGGTCATACAACCAGGGGGTTCCATTAAAGATCAATTATCAATCGATTATTGCAACGAGAACGACATTGCTATGGTTTTCACAGGTATTCGCCATTTTAAACATTAATTCGAAAGTTTTTGTCATTTTTTATTGGTTTTTGGTCAGTTTCAACAAGAATTAAATTATTTTTACTCAATTACATTTTAGAAGACAAAAAACTATGGGATTATTTAGCTTCTTAACACAAGAAATTGCTATCGATTTAGGGACAGCCAACACGCTTATCATCATGAATGATAAGGTTGTTGTTGACGAGCCTTCAATAGTAGCAAAAAATATACAAACTGGTGAAATTGTTGCGATCGGTAAAAAAGCGCAACAAATGCATGGTAAAACCCATAAATTAATTGAAACTGTGCGTCCATTAAGAGACGGTGTAATTGCAGATTTCCAGGCAGCAGAGCAAATGATTAAAGGGATGATCAAAATGATCGGAAATGGCAAGAGTTTGTTTAATCCTTCATTAAGAATGGTTATTTGTATTCCTTCTGGAATTACGGAGGTTGAAAAAAGAGCCGTTCGTGATTCTGCGGAGCACGCAGGGGCAAAAGAAGTTTATTTAATTCACGAGCCAATGGCAGCTGCTATTGGAATAGGAATTGACGTCCAAGAGCCAATGGGTAATATGATTATCGATATTGGAGGTGGCACTTCTGAAATAGCCGTTATTGCCCTAGGTGGAATTGTCGCAGATAAATCTATTCGTGTAGCCGGAGATGATTTTACAAATGATATAGAAGAGTACATGCGTCGTCAGCACAACATTTTAGTCGGTGAACGAACAGCAGAAGCAATTAAAATTAACGTTGGCGCAGCGTTGCCGGAATTAGAAAATCCTCCACAAGAATATGCAGTGCAGGGAAGAGACTTAATGACTGGTATTCCAAAAGAAATTGTTATTTCTTACGTGGAAATTGCACATGCGTTGGATAAGACAATTTCAAAAATAGAAGAAGCCATTCTTAATGCCTTAGAGCTTACCCCTCCCGAACTTTCAGCTGACATTTTTAAAACAGGTATTTATTTAGCTGGTGGAGGATCAATGTTGAGAGGATTAGATAAAAGAATCTCAATGAAAACAAAGTTGCCGGTTCATATCGCTGAAGATCCATTGAGGGCGGTTGCAAGAGGAACAAGTATTGCCTTAAAAAACTTGGATACTTACTTATTCTTAATTAGAGATTAATTAAACTTATTGTTTAATTATCAACACCTGAAATAGTTAAGCCTACTTTTCCTACTTTTAGACATGCGGAATTTTATTGCATTTATTAGGCACTTCAGAGTTATTCTCCTTTTTGCTTTACTTCAAGGTATTGCGCTCACATGGTACACTACATTCGTTCAATTTCCTAGGTCTCAATATCTTACAACAGCATCTTCTATTCAGGGGTCTGTGTTGTCCGTAAGAAACTCGCTTACCAAGCACTTCAGTCTGTCAGAGAACAATAAAATTCTGCAAGCTGAAAATATATTACTTCACAAAACATTACCACACAGTTTTATCAAACTAGAGAATGGATTGACTAAAATCAATGATACACTTCATCGATTGCAATATGAATACACTCCTGCTGTCGTAATTAATTCAACATACTCTAAAGCAAATAACTACATAACGATCAACACGGGTTCAAAGCAAGGAATAAAAAGAGGAATGGGCGTTTTTTCAAGCGAAGGAATTGTTGGTGTTATTCACAATGTAAGTCCTCATTTTTCTGTAATAAAGTCTTGTTTGACAGAAAAATTAAATACAGCAATTATGCTAGAAGAAACTGGTCAAGATGGTTTTTTAGCATGGAACGGGCCTGATGCAAGAACTGGCTTAATGACCGGGGTTTCAAACGACTCAAAAATAAAGGAAAAGGCACGGATTGTAACTAGGGGTGGCGCCGGAATATTCCCAAGGGGACTTCCTGTTGGAATAGTAGACAAATACGAAGTAATTGAAGGGGAGTCATTATGGAATATCACTTTTAAATTTGCTGTAGACTTTAGAAGTCTTCAAAATGTATATATTATTAAGAATTTGCTTTTAGACGAACAAAAAAAAATAGAAGCACTCACCGAAGGAAATGAATGATATTCTAAAATATAGCCTGCGGTTTATTGCCGTAATATTAGCACAAGCTCTAGTTCTAAACCAAATAGAATTAGGTCAAGGTGTTCAATTAATGATTTATCCGTTATTTATTTTCTTGTTGCCTGTAGACACAAGTATTATCTACCTATTAATAATTGCATTCTTTCTGGGGTTTGGAATTGACATTTTCTCAAACACTTATGGGTTGCACACCTCTTCCCTCTTAATTTTCACCATGTTACGACCAACTTTCTTAAGGCTATTCAGCTCTAGGGATGGATATGACTCAATGCTAGAAACTAATATTTTTAATATGGGCAATTTTTGGTTCATAAGAACATTCGGGTCTCTTTTATTTATGCATCATTTATGGTTCTTTATGCTTGAAGAATTCAAGTTCAATGATATAGGCTATATTCTTATTAAAACAATATTAAGCTTACCTCTTTCCTTTTTGATTTGTATTCTTGTCCAATACCTCTTTGTAAATAAGCCGTCGTCCAAATGAATTTTGACTCACGGAAATATGTGTTCATTGTAATCTTTTTATTCATCGGGGTGCTATACATTTCGAAATTGTTTTACATGCAAGTAATAGATGACACATGGTCGCTACGAGCTCAAGTCATTGCTGAAAAAAGAAGATTAATCACGCCTCCAAGAGCGGTCGTTTTCGACCGATTTGGCAAAAAAATCGTGGCCAATAGAACTTATTACAATTTAATGATGGTTGAAAATAACATTGTCGATTTGGACACTGTGGCTTTCGCGAAATTAATTGGCTGGACTAAAGAAGAAGTGAAACAGCGATTTATTGATATTGTCGCAAATGAAGGTGAATATTACAACCGACATATGGGAAAAATGGATCCTAATTATCGGCCGTATCGATCTTACCCTTTTATTAAAGAGCTCACTTCTGACGAAATGGTTAAAATTGCGCCATACCTCGAAAATTATAAAGGGTTCTATAAAGAAGTTACAAGTATGCGTGACTACCCCTATGGAACCGGGGCAAACATACTGGGGTATTTAAGTGAAGTAAATCAAAATGAAATTGATAAAGACGCATTCTACAAGGCGGGAAGTAGAATTGGAAGGTCTGGTATTGAGCGGTTTTATGAAAAAGACTTCCGCGGAACCAAGGGAGTTAAATACATTATTACTTCAGCTCTGAGTGCCACAATCGGATCGTTTGAGGACGGAAAATATGATACAACCGCTGTTCAGGCTGACCCAATCACGTTAGGGTTGGATGTCCTACTTCAAGGTTATGGTGAAAAGTTACTTAAAAATAAGCGTGGCTGTATTGTTGCAATTGAACCTAGCACAGGGGAAATTCTCGCCTTGGTCTCTTCTCCAAACTATGACCCAAATCTTCTGGTCGGAAACAGAAAAATAAAAGAGAATTATCCTAAATTATTAGAAAACGAAGACAAACCTCTTTTCCCAAGGCCATTGGCTTCAGAGTATATGCCCGGTTCAACATTTAAACTTTTACAGAGTTTAATTGGTCTTCAAGAAAAAGTGATTGATGAAAACACCGGTTTTCCTTGTAATAAAAGTGTTGTAGGATGTCACAACCATCCATCAGCACAGAGCGTTACGGACGCCGTAAAAATGTCTTGTAATCCTTATTTTTATGCTTTAACAAGAAGGATTATTCAACAAGGGAAAAAATCTAACGACAATGAAGATGCAGAGTTAGGCCTAGATATTTGGTCTAAATACATGCACAGTTTTGGTTTAGGAAAATCCTTAAAAACTGATATCACTGGATTACGTCCTGGATTGATTCCAACACCAAAATACTATGATCATTGGTATGGCCATCATAATTGGAAATTTTCTACGATTCGTTCTATTTCTATTGGACAAGGTGAGGTTCAGGTTACCCCACTTCAATTGGCAAATATGGCGGCAATCATGGCCAATCGTGGTTGGTATTATACGCCTCATTTCGTAAAGTCATTTGGAGAGAAAGGACCAAAAGAAGAATATATCATCAAGCACAAAACATTAGTCGACCGACAGCATTTTGATCCGGTAGTTGAAGGGATGCGGCGCGTTGTTTACGAGCCAGGAGGCACGGCTCGCCGCGCGCGGGTTGATAGTGTTGTTGTTTGTGGAAAAACAGGGACTGTTGAGAATTACAGAGGGAGTTTAAAATTGAGAAATCACTCCGTATTTATAGCATTTGCTCCAATGGACAAACCAAAAATTGCAATTTCCGTTTTTATCGAAAATGCAGGGGGTGGGGGTGGTACCTGGGCGGCCCCAATTGCCAGTTTAATGATTGAACAATATTTAAAGGGGAAGGTTAAACCCTCTGCTAAAGAGAAGAGAATTTTAGATGCGATCCTATTACAAAAAGAGCGATGAGAAAAAATGAATCCATAATAGGGAATATTGATTGGCCATTACTCTCCGGTTATATCGTTTTGCTGGTTATTGGTATTGGAACTATTTATTCCGTCGCCTATGATCCAGAACACCCGAATCTTTTTGACTTTTCTCAAAAATATGGAAAGCAAATTATGTGGTTGGCTATTTCTCTTTTCTTAGGGTTTCTAGTCTTTTTAATTGATTCTGATATTTACCAAAAATTTGCGGTGCCCATTTATTTATTCACTCTGTCTTTACTTATTTTAGTGTTGTTTACACCCCCCATAAATGGAGCTAGAGCATGGTTGGGTATTGGATCAATGGGCATACAACCCGCCGAATTTGCCAAAATTGGAACTGCGATAATACTCGCTCGATTTCTAAGCACTTCAAATATTAAAAAACAAGATCGTCGAATGGTTCTAATCGCCAATGGTATTATTCTCATTCCAATGGCTTTGATTCTAATGCAGCCTGACGCTGGGACTTTTGTGGTTTTTACAGCTTTCTTATTCGTCCTATATAGAGAGGGAATATCTTACGATACGATTATTATTCCAATCCTTAACGCCATCCCAATAAGCAGTCTTCGCTTTAAACAAACATGGATAGGGACTCACTTTATTCCAATTCTTTTTGTAGTTATATTCTTAAGTGTAATTACACTCTTATATAGCAGTACCGTTATCAGTATTGATTTTCTTGATATAGAGATGGGTGGATATTGGGGTGTTTTTAGCTTCCTGGTTGCTTTATTCGCAGCGGCCTACATTTTCATGCGCTCCACTTTTACAAGACGCGACAGGAAACGTGCAGCTACTATCGCAATTATTGGTTTGTTGCTGTCAGTTTCACTCACGGCAACAGTTGATTTTGGATTTCAAAAATTGGCGGAACACCAGAAAGATAGAATAGAATTGGTTTTAGGACTGAAAGAAGACCCTAATGGCGATGACTACAATAGATACAGAGCAATGGCGGCTGTCGGCTCTGGTAACTTTTCAGGAAAGGGCTATAGAAACGCTTCGGTTTCAAGTGTGGAATCAAATCATGTTCCTGAGAGTGAAACCGACTTTATTTTTTGTCCTTTCGCTGAAGAATGGGGATTCATCGGAACATTTATACTTGTAATTTTATACATTTTTATGATTTTGAGAATCGTCTTCATTGCCGAACGACAAAAATCGGTCTTTAACCGAGTCTATGCATACGCTGTGGCCATGATTTTATTTTATCATTTTGCAATAAATATTGGAATGAATATCGGTTTTGCTCCGGTTATTGGAATTCCTCTTCCTTTTTTTAGCTACGGTGGGTCCTCAATGATGTCTTTCTCAATGATGATGTTTATCTTGCTTAAATTAGATAGTCAAAGAAAAGATGTACTCAATTAGTACTTTTGGCATTATAGTAATTGGAAAAAATAATATTTACATTTACGTTAACAAATAAGTCATGGCAAAAAAGGACCCGATAGAAAAGCCTGTTTTCAATAAAAAAACGTCACGTGCGCTTAGCATTTTGATGTGGATCGGAGCATTCTCGCCTATCCTGCTTATTGCTGCTATTGTTTATACGCAGAATGAAGAAGATTTGCCATCTGTAGCATCTTTGGAAAACCCGCCCGAAATGTTAGCTTCAATTGTTCTTGCCGATGACGGCGAGACTGAATTGGGGCGTTACTGGAGTGTGAACAGAACAAGTACAAAGTACAAAGATATTTCGACCCACGTATTTGACGCACTAATTGCCACTGAAGATGAAAGGTTTTTGGAGCACCCTGGAATTGATTTTAGAGGAGTTGCAAGAGCTCTGCTAAATGCAGGGAGTAAAGGTGGTGCTTCCACGATTACTCAGCAGTTGGCTAAGTTAGTCTTCACTTTAGAAAACAGGAAGAGATTGGCCAGTTTAAAGGCGCAAGGAAAAGAAAATCCAAATGCATCGAGTGGTTTAAAAAAACGACTAGAAGAAAAAGTAATTGAAAATATAATAGCGGTTCGTTTAGAAGAAAGATATACGAAAGAAGAAATCATTACAATGTATTTAAATCAATTTGATTTTTTATATAACGCCGTGGGAATTGAAAATGCGGCAAAAGTTTATTTTAATAAAAAAGCCATTGATCTTAATAAGCAAGAAGCGGCTATTTTAGTTGGAATGTGCAAAAATCCTGGACTGTATAATCCGCATGGATATAAAGTTAAAAATTACAGAAAAATTGTTTCCAAAAGAAAAAATATTGATTTATCAAATGTTACAATCGCTCAAATAAATGAGGCAAGGAGAAGTGATAGTGCGCGCTCAATTTCGAGAAGAAATCAAGTTCTTTATCAGTGGAAGCGCAGTTCAAACAAAGATAATCCTGCTTTAACAAACCAATTGAATCAAAAGGAATATGACTCCCTTAATAAACTTCCTATTATTGTAGATTATCAGGTCGTGGATCATAAAGAGGGGCTCGCTCCTTATTTTAGAGAATCTTTACGTAGTGATATTTCCACATTGTTTAAGTCGAAAAATGAAAAGGGCGATCTTATATACAAAAATGAAAAAGGTGAAGCTTACAATATCTATACAGATGGTTTGAAAATATACACCACGATTAATGTGGATTTGCAGCAACATGCAGAGTTTGCCATGAAGCGCCATTTATCAGAAGATTTACAACCTCAATTTGATAAAAATAATAAAACCGTAAAACGCTACCCATTTTCAAATACAATTACTGAAAAGGAAGTCAATGCATCTATAAGAAGGGCTCGTAAATCATCGGATCGTTATTATAACATGAACCAACGGGGTGTTCCAGAAAATGAAATACTCAAAAGCTTTGAAGTTCCTGTTCCAATGGAGTTGTTCTCTTGGAAAGGTGCCATAGATACAGTTTTAACACCAAATGATTCAATTAGATATTACAAGGGAATCCTGCGTTCAGGAATGATGTCAATTGAACCAAGCACAGGATTTGTGAAAGCTTGGGTAGGGGGAATTGACTTTAACCACTTCGCTTTTGATCACGTGCGTCAAGGAAAAAGACAGGTCGGGTCTACGATCAAACCTTTCGTATATGGAACCGCACTATCAATGCAAGTCGTAAAACCTTGTACAAAATTCGAAGAAGGCACTTCATATTGTGTAGACATACCAGGAGATAATTTTACCCCAGCAAAACAATGGTGTCCAAAAGGGGATATTCCTAAAAAAAATCCTACTGTAGCTGGCGGTTTGGCTGCATCAAGTAATCCCATCACCGTTGCAGTAATGGCAAAAATGGGTGGTGTTTCGGGACCTAAAACAATTTCAAAAGTATTAAAGGATTTAGATATTGAATTACGTCCAGAAGATGAAGTTCCATCAATGTGTCTAGGTGTTATGGATTTATCTGTTTATCAAATGGTCGCAGCACAGGCGATGTTCGTGAATCAAGGGATATATAATCGACCTACGACAATTTTAAGAATCGAAGATAGAAATGGGAATGTAATTTACGATGCTGACCTTTATTCCAAAGAAGTATTGAACAGCCATGTTGCATACAAAACATTAGAAATGATGAAAGGCGTAATTCAATTTGGAACAGGTGCAAGTTTACGCGGAACCTGGAGAAAATGGGGTGGAATAACACAGCCTACAGCGGGTAAAACTGGAACGACTCAAAGTAATTCGGACGGGTGGTTCATGGGCCTAACGCCAGATTTAGTGACAGGTGTTTGGGTCGGAGCTGAAGATAGAGGTGTTCGTTTTAGATCAATGAATTGGGGGCAAGGAGCAAGAATGGCACTACCAATTTACGGGTACTATATGCAACAGGTGTACAAAGACAAGAAAATAAAAATATCTCAAGATGAATTTGAAGTACCAATTGGTTACGACCCTACTCGATTTGAGTGCGAAAATGGAAATGAGAACCCCGGTGATATAGAAATAGATTTAGGCTTATAGATTATGAATAAAGTTGTAGAAAATGTAGAAAAAGCATTGGATGGTATCAAAAGTGATATGACCATAATGCTCGGTGGATTTGGACTTTGTGGAATTCCAGAAAATTCAATTGGTCAAATGGTCAAGTTGGGTATCACAGGACTGACTTGCATATCCAACAATGCTGGAGTTGATGATTTTGGATTGGGTCTTTTATTACAAGAGAAACAGATCAAAAAAATGATTTCTTCTTACGTTGGGGAGAATGATGAATTTGAGCGTCAGATGTTGTCTGGTGAATTAGAGGTTGATTTAATTCCGCAAGGGTCACTAGCAGAGCGTTGTCGTGCTGGAGGAGCAGGAATTCCGGCATTTTATACTCCGGCTGGTTATGGAACTGAGGTAGCTGAAGGGAAAGAAGTAAGAGAATTCAATGGTAAACCGCATATTTTGGAAGAAGCATTGTCGGCAGATTTTGCAATTGTGAAGGCATGGAAGGGCGATACTGAGGGAAACTTAATCTATAAAGCAACTGCTCGAAATTTTAACCCAATGATGGCGATGGCAGGAAAAATTACCATTGCTGAAGTCGAAGAGTTAGTTCCCGCTGGAGAATTAGACCCCAATGAAATTCATACTGCCGGAATTTTTGTTCAACGTATTTTTCAAGGTGACAGATTTGAAAAACGTATTGAGAAAAGAACTGTGCGTCCTAAAGCATAACAATGGTACTTTCTGATAAAGTATATAAAATCACGTCACGTATACTTTTCGTATTTGTATTAGGCTACCTTTTACTGCGCATTTTTAACGTAGAAACATTGCACGATGAAGTAGCAACGTATATTTTCTATTTCTATCATGGGGACTTTATTGGAGATGCAATTCAATGGGATGCCAACAATCATTTACTGAATTCATTCATCGGTCATTTAATGTATCAATTCGTTGGTGATAATATTCCCGTGCTGAGGTTACCCAATATTCTAGCTTACGTTGCATTCTTTTTCGGGACCGTTCAATTGACCAAAAATTATCATTCGAACTGGCT
>CAJQPA010000034.1 GCA_905480145.1 uncultured Flavobacteriales bacterium
AATTCAATTCAATTATTACGATTAAATCAATATATATAAAGCTAAAAAAAACATAATTTACTAATAAACAATAAGATAACGTAAATATTAATTACGTTATAAAAAATATAAATCATGACTAAATAGAGTTTACTTTTAAAAATGTGCATTCCTGCTCTGAAAATTATATTCTATGGATTCAGGAACCGCAAAAAGGTTGCGAAAAATTATTTTCCACTGGTATAATGGATGAATATTTATTGTACATTTGAAATAAAATAATCACTTATTTAAAATTTCACTATGAAAAAAACACTATTGCTACCGTTATTATTTACAACTCTATTGGTAAATAGTTTTGTTGGACATTCTCAAAATAAGCAAGTTGCTTTAACATCATTTTGGGTTTCTAAACATATAGGATTTGAACAATTGGGTGGAAGTGCAGCTTTAGCAGCTTCAATTGCATCTCTAAGCGAGAACCCTGACTTCAACCTACAGCCGGTTTTAGACAACTTCTACAAAACGTTTACAGAAGTTTACGCAAAGAACTTTCCTTTTGATTTAGTCGCTGAAGATGATGTAATAAAAAAGGAAGAGTATATTAATTATGAAGGTCGATTTAATGAATCTGATGACGCAGACCGAAGTAAATTATTTCAAAGATATCTGACACCAGAAGGTTATAAGCCACTTGTTGAGTCACTGTTTAAAGGTGAGAAAAGTAATCAAATGCAGATGGTTAAAATGTTTGATGGATCTGACGGAGTAATGTTTGTATCGATGGGTTATGATTTTGTTAAAAAACCAATTCCATTCACCGCAGGTGTAAGAGCATATGTCAAAATTAAAGTATGGAACAAAGAAGGTAAAAAGGTATTTTCTATTAATGAGTATGGAACTTCCAAAAAAACAGTTGCTATGGTTGGCGGTATTCCAATTATGAAAACTGAAACACTTTTACCACTTTGTGAAAGTGCATCAGAAAAATTAGTTGCCGACTTAGGTAAAAAAATTAAAAAAGTATCAGCTAAGGCTGCAAAAAAGCTTTAAAATAAATTATACTTTAAGTTCTTATTGATGAAGAGGTTGCCTTAAAGCAACCTCTTTTTTTGCAATAAAATTTAATACTATTAATTTAAGTCATTGAAATCAAAAAAAAGAAATCAACTATTCTGAATGTGGAAATAAAAGCACAGAAGCATTACCAACTAAAGTCTATGCAATAATGTACACTAGTGAAAATTGTAAAAGGGAATTAACACTATAAGATGTTGATTGTTGTGTGTTTTGCACCTATGGAACTCACAAGTGTCCATCAATGCAAGATGAATAAAAGGCACTTTATAGAGCCTTAGCTTTTTTTAAAACTTGATGTATTCAGACATCTAAGTAACCTGAAATGATAAGGTTATACTCGCTCCTTTTTTATTTACAAAATCTATATTTCCATCAATTTGATCGCACAAATCCTTAACAATCCCCAATCCCATTCCTATATTTTCAGAAGTTAAGTTGAATCCGGGACCATTGTCTTCAAAACAAACAAAAATCTCATTGCCAACTCTAAAACATTTAACATTTATTTGAGGAGAATCATTTGTATGAACAAAGGCATACTTATATGAATTTGTAATAATTTCATTTGCAATAAGACCTAGTGGAACTCCCTTCGTGAGGTCAATAAAAATTTCCTCTTTATCAATCTTAAAAATAACCTCTTTATCGTAAGAATTACTCAAATTACTTAAAAGGCTAGATAAAAAATCTCCAAGATTAATTTTATCCACTTCTTGGCTTAAAAGAAGCTGGTTCTGCACAGCCGACATTGAAAAAATTTTATCCTTCAATTCATTAAATAAGCCCTTATGAAAATCATCATTTGATTTAAGCTGCTGCAAGTTCACAAGTCCCAATATAACTGAAATATTATTTTTGACTCTATGATTAATTTCTGATATAAGCACATCTTTTTGACGCACAAGACTTTCAAGTTCTAAGCGATATTTTTTCTTTTTATTGGTTTCTAAAGCAATAGAAATTAACTGCGCTAATGACTGAGCAAATTTCATGTCTTCATCGGTCCATTTTCGATATTTATTGGTCTGCTCAAAACAAACTACTCCAATCATATTGCCCTCTGAACGAATAGGAATATCAATCATTGACTTTATTTCATTTGGATTCAGATAAACCTCAACTAATTCTTCATTTATTTCTTCATTAACCGCATCATCAGAAACGATTATTTCATTTTTTACTAACCCTTTGAAATACTCTGGTAAATCTTTTCTGGTTAATGGCAATTCTACGTTATAAACATTCCCCTCTTTAACATATGACAATAAGGACTCAAGAACAGTCAAATCTTCATTGAAAACCCATGCATTGGCTCTTTGACAACCTAAAGCTTCAGTTGCTAACTTTAATATCTCCTTAAGACTTTGTTTAACTTCACCATCCCTTAAGGATTTACTTTTCGATAAAACCTCTATGGCATCGATGAATTTAATTAGTGGCACTTTGTTTTCCATAAACGAGTCAAAATAATTTATAACATAACACCAAAAGAATCAGTCTTATATTTCTAATATTAATCATTTTTTTAAAAAAAATCATCCTTATATTTAGAATTCAACCACAGATTTGTGCACTTTAACCAATTAATCAAATTGCAAATTGAATAATATGATTTACAGACTGATTGTATTTTTACTGATAAACTTTACGGCACTTGCAATAGGTGGAATTTTCACGGGAAAAGGAGTTCCTTCTGATTGGTATGCTAATTTGATAAAAGCACCATGGACTCCACCTGGTTGGATATTTGGATTTGCATGGACAACAATAATGATTTGTTTCAGTATTTATCTTGCTTACCTCTGGCCTTCTGCAGAAAATAAAAACCTACTAATTTTTCTTTTAGTTATTCAATGGATATTGAATATTGGCTGGAATCCCACTTTTTTCTATTTCCATAATGTTAAAGTTGGACTCTTATTAATTACCGCCCTTACCATTTTGATTGGCTTCATAATGATCCGGTACTTTCCTGATTTGAAATCAAAGTCAATTTTAATTCTACCATATTTTATTTGGCTCATTATTGCCACTTCCTTAAATGGATATATACTCCTTAAAAACTAAATCAAACATGGGGGAAACAAAAGAGAGTAAATACATATTTATGACCGGTGCTACTTCGGGCTTGGGCATGGTTAGCGCTATCAAGGCAGCTAGCCAAGGGAATACGTTAATAATCCTCGCTAGGAATAAAACCAAAGGAAAAGAACTCAAAACGGAATTCAAAAATCAGCACCCAAATGCTATGGGTAAAATAAAAATTATTGAAGGAAACCTAAACTCTTTTGATTCAATAACTAAAGCATGCAAAGAAATTAAATTGAAATACCCAATCATTGATGCAATAATAAATAATGCAGGTATAATGAATTTTGAATTCAATTTGACTCATGATAAAATTGAAGAAACGTTACAAGTAAATTTATTATCCCCAATATTAATCTGTCATTTACTCTTCGACAATCTGAAAAATGCCAAGGACCCTAAGATTGTATTCACCAGTTCAGGTCTTCATCAAGGTCAAATAAATTTTAATAATCTAGAGTTCAAAAAATCTTTTTCAAGCTTCAATGTTTATAGACAGTCAAAACTAGGTGTTATATTAGTTTGCAGGCTTTTGTCTAAAAGATTGTTAGAACATAACATTGGTATCTATTCGCAGCATCCAGGAATGGTTAGAACAAATTTAGGCCGAAATGCAGGTTGGTTTTCTAAAATGATCTTTTACTTGATGGGCAAGTCCCCCGAAAAAGGATCTCAGACTTTAAGTTACCTTATAGAGACTTCAAATACTCAACTCCAATCAGGCGAATATTATTCAAGCAAAAAAGTAACTACCACTACAAAAGAAAGTTATGATTTAAAAGTGGCTGAAAAACTTTTAGATACAGCCAAAGAGTATTTAAAGAAGTATGTGATAACTGAATCACCTTTTTTTAAGCAAACAAAGAAAAATAATATTTAAATGACCTTACAAAAAAATGGAGTGAAGATTTACAAATAACCAAAGCGCATTATCAAGTGGAGTTCAGAATCACTAAAAAAAACGAGGCGGTTTCAGAAAAGCCATATGAGTATGAAAACCACAATTATGAAAAAGGGAATGACAAAAGTAAGTGTAATGTATCCTAATGGAGAAGGCAAAACATTCAACATGGATTATTATTGCAATACACACTTGCCAATGGTAGGTGAATTATTAGGGAATGCCCTGAAGGGCGCAACAGTTGAGAAGGGCCTAGGTGGAGCTGTTCCTGGCACAACTGCACCATTCGCTGGAATGGGGAATATGTATTTTGACTCTGTCGAAGATTTCGGAAAAGCGTTTGGACCAAATTCAGAAAAAATAATGGGCGACTTACCTAACTTTACCAATATTGAGCCGATTGTTCAAGTAAGTGAAGTGATGTAAATACGTGAATAAAACGATAGATAGCATAAAAGACATTTTAATGTCTTTTATGCTATTATTTTACACTTAATCAAGAACAAATTGGACTACTTTCTTTTATTTATTTTTCTAGCATTAATTGCTGAAATCCTTGGAACTGTTGGAGGCTTTGGCTCATCCGTATTTTTCATACCAATTGCCGCATTTTTCTTGGACTTTCATTCTGTATTGGGAATTACCGCATTATTTCATGTTTCAAGTAACCTAACCAAAATCGCAATGTTTAGGAAAGGGTTCGATAAGAAATTGGTTTTTTATCTAGGGATTCCTGCTATCATTTTTGTTCTCATAGGAGCTTACTTGAGTAAGTTTATTATTTCTGAAAAATTAGAAATATGGCTCGCTATCTTTTTAATAATAACCAGTCTAATTTTTCTGATTTTCAAAACCATCTCTATAGTTCCATCTAGAAAGAATTCAATTATTGGAGGCGTTGTATCAGGAGGAATAGCAGGTCTAGTTGGAACTGGCGGCGCAATAAGAGGCCTAACTTTAACATCATTTAAACTAAAGCCTGAAATTTTCATTGCTACCTCAGCAATAATTGACTTGGGGGTAGACTCTGGAAGAGGAATTGTTTATTGGTTTAATGGATACGTTCATTCTCATGACCTCTATATCACACCTTTTTTAGTCATAGCGAGTATTTTTGGGACCTACATAGGTAAAAAACTTCTAACTAAAATTTCTGAAGCAAAATTTAGAACAATCGTTCTAGTACTTATATTAATCACAGGGATTAGCACTATTGTAAAAATTGTTATAATCTAAAATCAATAAGTGATACTGCTACTCAGGGCATATGTTCAATAGTTTATATGCAATCACCAAAGCATAAACAGGTTTTGAACTCAAAAATTAGATGGTAAAAATTGTATTTCAATTAAATATCATATTATGTTTAACTTATTGTTGCAATAATTAAACATTATCTATATATTTGTTTAACATCAAGAAATAAACATTAAACACTATGAAATATATTTTATTCTCCGCTTTCATTTTTTTAGTCTCGATTGTAATTTCACAAAAAGTCATTTCTGCTAAAACCAACGATGGCCAGAACTCAATAAATGCAGAAGCAAACAATACTGAAAAGACCATTAAGTATGAAGTTTTAGAATCGAAAAATGGCTTTCAAATCAGAAAGTACCCTGATTTGACGGTTGCTACAACAAAATTAAATGACAATTCGTATTCGAACAACTCGAGTTCAGGTTTTCGTAAAATTGCATCCTACATTTTTGGGGGAAACAGTTCAAATATGCAAATTGCAATGACATCGCCAGTTCAAATGGAAATGGGAACTGAACCGACCATGAGTTTCTTTATGCCAAACAATATGAATTCTGCTGATTTACCTAAACCAAACAGAACTGACGTGCTAGTTCAGGTTCAACCTTCAAAAATTGTAGCGGTCATAGAGTTTTCTGGCTGGGCTTCGGATCAAGTGTTGCAGGAACAGTTCAATCTGCTCAAGACAAAATTAAAGAAGGAATCAATCGACTTTGAGGATAGTTATAGCTTTCTTGGATACAACCCTCCATATAAATTATTTAACCGTAAAAATGAAGTAACAATTACTCTAAAAAATTACAAAATTTAATAATCAGAATATCTAATAAATCACTTAATCCAAAAACTATGTCAGTAAAGTTAAAATCAATCATTCTAGGAATGTCAATTGTCGGTCTTATGACAATGTCATTCAAACAATCAGTAAAGGAAGTCAAGCCGCCAAATAAATCAATATATACGATAAATTTAAACTCAATAGACAATGAAAGCATAGATTTGAAAGAGTTCAAAGGAAAAAAAATACTCTTTGTAAATGTTGCCTCGAAATGCGGATATACCTCTCAATATGCAGAGCTTCAAAAACTACACGAAACATACAAAGATCAATTGGTAATTATTGGAATTCCATGCAATCAATTTATGAATCAAGAGCCTGGAACAAATGAAGAAATTGTGCAATTCTGCCAAAAAAATTATGGCGTTTCATTTTTGATGACTGAAAAAGTGGATGTAAAAGGCTCAGGTCAGCATGAACTTTATAAATGGCTCACTCAAGAAAAAATGAATGGAAGCACAGATTCAAAGGTTAAATGGAATTTTCAAAAATACTTGGTGAATGAATCAGGTGAACTTTTGGAAGTTTTTGCATCAGGTGTTAAACCAATGAGCGCGGAAATCACATCATTCTTAAAATAAATAGAGCACCTCCAATCATCAATAATGGTAAATTGAATTGAATCAAACAAAAAATGAAAATACTTTTAACAGGAGCTACTGGTTATATAGGAAAGCGTATTCTTCCTATTTTAGTTCAAAATGGACATCACGTAGTTTGCTGTGTTAGAGACGTTTCTAGGTTTAATCCTCCAAGTTCTTTAAGAGCAAATATTTCCGTGATTGAAGTTGACCTTTTGGACGCTTCTTCTCTTGTTAAAATCCCAGATGATATAGATGTTGCTTATTACCTCGTTCATTCTATGACCGTTTCCGATAATTATAAGAAACTAGAACAGAATTCAGCAATCAACTTTAGAAATGCACTATTCAACAAAAACGTTACTCAAGTAATTTACCTCAGTGGTATTATCAACGAATCTAATTTATCTAAGCATCTCCAGTCTAGAAAAGCAGTAGAAGACGAATTACAACAGGGTAATTTTAATTTAACTTGTTTTAGGGCAGGAATAATAGTTGGATCAGGAAGCGCATCATTCGAAATTATGCGTGACTTAGTGGAAAAATTACCTGTCATGATCACACCGAAATGGCTATTGACAAAGTGCCAACCAATTGGTATATCTGATGTTCAATCGTTTTTAACGAAATGTATCTTAAAAGAAGAGACATATAATCGTAACTTCGATATTGGGAGTGATGATGTTCTTTCATACAAAGAAATGCTTCTGCGTTTTGCAGAAGTCAGAAACTTAAAGCGTTTCATTTTGACAGTTCCCGTTCTAACACCAAGATTATCTTCTTACTGGCTTTACTTCGTAACCTCAACATCATTCAAATTAGCGCGGTCTTTAGTCGATAGCATGAAGGTTGAGGTTGTCTGTAGAAACAACGAAATCAATCAAATCTTAGATATTCAACCCATTTCTTATAAAGAGTCTTTGTTAAAGGCATTTGAGAGTATAGAGAACAATGATATTGTATCCAGCTGGAAAGACTCATACTCTAGCAGTGAGATTGATATGAATATATCGGAATTCATTTCTGTTCCAAAATTTGGATGTTTCCAAGACAAACGCTCAAGAAAAATGGAAAATAAAAAGTCCTCTTTGGAAAAAATATGGAGTATTGGTGGAGAGACAGGATGGTATTATGGTGATACACTATGGAGATTTCGTGGTTTTTTAGATAAGGTTGTTGGCGGAGTTGGTCTAAGACGAGGAAGAACAAATAGGTCAACAATTTCTGCAGGTGATTCTCTTGATTTTTGGAGAGTGCTCTATGCAGACAAAAAAGAAGGTAGACTGCTTCTTTTCGCCGAGATGAAACTACCAGGAGAGGCTTGGCTAGAATTTAAAATGGTAGATGGAAAAATAGAGCAAACAGCCACTTTTAGACCATTAGGTTTAGCTGGAAGACTATATTGGTATTCTGTCTACCCCTTTCATGGCCTCATATTTAATGGAATGATTAAAAAACTATGTTCTTCGAACTAACAAATAGAATATCAATTAAAACAATAACAAATGAATTTTTTTAAGCGTAAGACAAAAAAAGAAAAGTTGATGAAAGAGTATGAAAAAAAATTAGCAGAAGCCCACAAAATGGCACCTATAAGTCGTCAAAAATCAGATGAGCTAATTTATGAAGCAGAACAATTAATTAAACAAATGGAAAATGAAAATTAAACATTTAGGAATGATTGCAGCAATAGCCCTTTCCATATGCTCTTTTACATCTTCAAGTGACGACAAGAAGGCCATATTTAGTTTTAATAAAGACGCAAACATTAGTGCTTGGAGAACGTTAAATGATGGGGTAATGGGTGGTGTTTCCGCATCAACATTTAAACTCAATAAAGAAGGCAATGGCGTTTTTCAAGGAGAGGTTTCTACAGCAAATAATGGTGGATTTGCATCGGTTCGTTATAGTTCATCTGTCAAAGTTGGGAACTCAAAAACAATTAAATTTCGCTTTAAAGGCGACGGAAAGGACTACCAATTTAGAATAAAAAATAAGGCTTCCGATTTTGAATCTTACATAACTTCATTTTCAACATCAGGAAAATGGGAAACCATTGCGATTAAGTTGAGTGACTTGTATCCAAGTTTCCGGGGTAGAAAATTAGACAAGCCAAATTTCAATAAAAAGACTTTTGAAGAAATATCAATTCTTATTGCCAATAAGAAAAATGAAACGTTCAAACTTATTTTGGACCGCATTGAATTTGAATAAAATCATATGGAATTCACTAAAAAATCAGGAACCTATAGATTATATAATCAGCAGTTCTTCCCTATTTCTATTGCAGCAGCTTGGACTTTTTTTTCAAACCCCTCAAATTTACAAGTCATTACACCAAAAGAGATGGACTTTAAAATTACGAGTATTGATAATCCAAAAGCGTATGCAGGGCAAATCATTACTTATTCAATCAAATTAAACAAAATCATTAAAATGAACTGGGTAACTGAAATTACTCATTTAAAAGAAGAAGAATATTTTGTTGATGAACAGCGGTTTGGTCCCTATAAAATGTGGCACCATGTGCATAAGTTTGAATCTGTAGAAGGCGGTGTGCTGATGACTGATGTCATTCACTTTAAATTACCAATACCACTCCTCTCTTCGATCGCCTATAAACTCTTTGTAAAAAAGCAATTGACCCATATTTTTTCTCATAGAACATCACTATTAGATGAAATTTTTAAACAAACAAAAGCTAATGAGCAATAGCCAACCTATAGCACTTTTTTGGTTTAGAAGAGACCTTCGTTTAATTGACAACCGAGCATTAAATGCAGCACTTCAAAATCACAAAAATGTGCTGCCTATCTTTATTTTTGACTCAAACATTTTAGAAGAGTTAAACCCAAATGATGCAAGAGTCACATTTATACATCAAACCCTAGATGCGATTAATAAGGAATTAAGAAAGTACGGAAGTTCAGTCAAATGTATTTATGGTAGTCCACTTGAAGTTTTCAAAAGCTTAATTAAGACTTACACAGTAACAGAAGTATACCTGAATAGAGATTACGAGCCCTATGCGGCAGATCGAGATAAGAGTATTTACGAATTGCTGACTTCAAAAAATATAAAAATGACTGGTTTTAAAGACCAGGTCATTTTCGAAAAGTTAGAAGTAACTAAAAATGATGGAACCCCTTACACTGTCTTTACTCCCTATAAAAAAAAATGGATCAGTCAGTTCTCTGCATTGCACGCGCAGCAAGCTCCGTTAATCAACACAAAAAACTTCCACAAGTGCAGTCATAATCTAATGCCTATAGAAGATTTAAATTTCAAAAAATCGACTATAGAAGTCCCAAAACACAACCTTAATGTAATTCCTGATTACGCTGAACTCAGAGATTATCCATCAAAAAATTCGACGAGTTATCTCGGTACTCATTTAAGATTTGGAACCGTTAGTATCCGAGAATTAGTTTCAAACTTAGAGCTGACCTCAACCTTCTTAAGTGAGCTTATTTGGAGAGATTTTTTTAAGCAAATAATATATAATTTCCCAAAAGTAGTGAATTCCAATTTTAAGCAAAAATATGATGGTATAGAATGGAGAAACAATCCTGATGAATTTAAGGCTTGGTGTGAGGGCAAAACGGGATACCCAATTGTGGATGCCGGAATGATTGAATTAAATAAGACTGGCCTAATGCATAATAGAGTCAGAATGATAACAGCTGGGTTCCTTTGCAAGCACTTATTAATTGATTGGAGATGGGGAGAAGCATACTTCGCATCAAAGTTATTGGATTATGATCTTTCTGCCAACAATGGAAATTGGCAATGGGCTGCTGGCACGGGATGCGATGCTGCTCCATATTTCCGCATATTTAATCCGACAGAACAACAAAAAAGATTTGACAAAGAATTCCAATATATCGAAAAGTGGAACCCCAATTGGAAAGAGAATACTATTCAAATAGTTGAACACAAATATGCGAGAAAAAGAGCATTGGAAACTTATTCAAAAGGTATATTAAAATAATAGGGTCAATAATCTTGAGTCCATAGAAATGAAATTATGGACATAATAATCAACTAACTTTGAAAAAAAATTATATATTTGCCGAAGAAACAATTAAACAATGTATAAGTTCAACTTACATCATCATCATTTACATACTTGCACTCAAGCGATATGGAAATGATATATATATAAAATCAATATTTCTAAAACCCGTTTGAGTAATCAGACGGGTTTTTTGTTTCTAACATTTCCCTTTTGACTGCTCAAACACCAAATTAAAAACAATGAGTAAACTAAAAATTGCAATTCAGAAAAAAGGAAGACTGAATGAAGATTCTATAACACTTCTAAAAAATTGCGGAATTAACATAGAGAATGGCAAAGACCAATTGAAGGTAACAGCAAGTAATTTCCCAATTGAAATTCTATATCTTAGAAATGCAGATATCCCGCAATATCTAGAGGATGGTGTAGTAGACATCGCCATAATAGGAGAAAATCTATTGATTGAAAAGGAGAAGGAAATCGAAGTAATTGAGAAACTCGGGTTCTCAAAATGTCGCGTTTCTCTTGCTGTCAGTAAAGAAGTGACAGACGAATCTATAGGTTATTTTCAAGGCAAAAGAATAGCTACATCCTACCCTAACACCGTAAGGAATTTCTTTAAAAAGAATGGAATTAAAGCGGAGATACACGTCATTTCTGGATCCGTTGAAATCGCTCCTAGCATAGGTTTAGCCGAGGGCATATGTGATATCGTAAGTTCTGGAAGTACCTTGTTTAAAAATGGGCTCAAAGAAACTCAAGTTATTCTAAAATCAGAAGCTGTTCTGGCAAAAAGCAAAACACTATCAATTGAGAAAGAAAAAATATTATCGGAGTTTCTATTTAGAATCAAATCTATACTTCGCGCCAAAAACACTAAATACATTCTTATGAATGTACCGAATGAAAATATTGAAAAAGTAAGTTCAATTCTACCGGTCATGAAAAGCCCGACTATTCTGCCTTTGATTGAGAAAGGATGGAGTTCACTGCACAGTGTTATAAAAGAAGATGAATTTTGGGAAGTCATCAATCAACTAAAAGAGGCGGGGGCAGAGAATATTCTAATAGTACCAATAGACAAAATGGTAATGTGATGAAAGTGATCAAAAAACCTATAAAATCAAATTGGTCAGCACTTACGACACGACCAGAAATAGAAAAAGCAGAGCTCAATCAGACGGTTACTGGCATTATTTCCAATGTTAAAGAATCTGGTGATCGTGCGCTTTTTGAATACTCTATGCAATTTGACAAAGCACAATTATCAGTATTGTTGGTAAGTAAACCAGAAATAGAGCGTGCTAACATGAGTGTGCCCAAAGAATTAAAAGACGCGATTGCGGTAGCTAAAAAAAACATAGAAGTCTTTCACAAATCACAAGAAAGCACAGAGACAGCAGTTGAGACAACAATTGGAGTGGAATGTTGGAGAAAAAGTGTCGGAATAGAGAAAGTAGGGCTTTATATTCCTGGAGGTTCCGCTCCCCTATTTTCAACCATATTAATGTTGGCAATTCCTGCTAAAATTGCAGGATGCTCAGAAATCATTCTGTGCACACCCCCAAACAGTAATGGAGAAATTAATCCGGCAATTCTCTACACGGCTTCTCTAGTAGGAATAACGAAAATATATAAAGTTGGCGGAGCTCAAGCGATTGCTGCAATGGCTTATGGAACTGAATCTATTCCTCAGGTCTATAAAATATTTGGTCCGGGAAATCAATTCGTCACAAAAGCCAAAGAATTAGTTCAACAGAATGGTGTTGCCATTGATATGCCCGCTGGACCAAGTGAAGTATTAGTAATTGCGGATGAAACTTGTATCCCATCTTTCGTCGCTTCAGATCTATTATCGCAAGCTGAACATGGTGCCGATAGTCAAGTAATACTTTTATCAACAAGCATAGAAATCATCGATCAAGTCAATATAGAACTGGACAAACAAGTCAATGAGCTACCACGCTATGAGATTGCGAAAAAAGCACTCGTAAATAGCCGTGCTATACTATTGAATAATACCATGGACTGCATAGACTTCAGCAACCAATATGCACCTGAACACTTAATCATTGCATCGGAAAACTCAGAAAAATACGTCGACAAAATAATTAACGCAGGTTCCGTTTTTCTAGGCAATTTTAGCTGTGAAAGTGCAGGAGATTATGCTAGTGGTACGAATCACACTTTACCTACCAATGGTTTTGCAAAAAATTACAGTGGTGTATCATTGGACAGCTTTGTAAAGAAAATTACATTTCAAAAAATAAATGAAATTGGAATTCAAACGATAGGTCCAGCAATTGAAATTATGGCAGAGGCCGAACAATTATTTGCACACAAAAATGCAGTAACACTCAGATTAAAAAGAAATCAAAATGTTTAATCTTAAAACCCTTACACGAAAAAACGTACTTGAGATGAGTCCGTATAGCTCTGCCAGAAGTGAATATAAAGGAAAAGCCAAAGTTTGGTTAGATGCGAATGAAAATCCGAATGAAACTGGATTGAATCGCTACCCTGACCCTCTTCAAATGAGTCTCAAAAAAGAAATCGCTGCGCTTAGAAAAGTGGAAACAAAACAAATATTCGTTGGCAATGGAAGTGATGAAATTATAGATTTACTATTTAGAGCATTTTGTGAACCGAATAAAAGTAAAGTATACACCTTCCCTCCTACTTATGGCATGTATCAGGTATCTGCCGCAATTAACAATATTGAAATTGTAGAGATAGCTTTGACGGAAAAATTTCAGCTTCCTTCATTTGAAGAAATTAAAGCTGAAATAAATGCACCAGGCCTAATTTTTATTTGCTCTCCCAATAATCCTACTGGAAATTCCACTAGCATGAGAGAAATTTCTAAAATTGCTAAGGCCTTTAATGGCATTGTAGCCATTGATGAGGCTTACATTGATTTTTCAGAAAGAGAAAGCGCACTTTCATTACTCAATGAAAATCCAAACATAATAATTCTTCAAACCTTCAGTAAGGCATTTGGCTTAGCAGGCGCTCGCGTAGGAATGGCTTTCTCAAATCCAGAAATCATAGCCGTCCTTAACAAAATAAAACCACCCTATAATGTGAACACTTTAAGCATTAATGCAGCATTAGAAGTCTTATCAGAAATTAAAAAAATTAAACTACAGATTAATCAGATAAAGCAAGAAAGAGAAATAATGTCCATGCAACTCAATGAGCTTGATATGGTTGTTGAGGTTTATCCATCGGACACCAATTTTCTACTTGTTAAGTTTAAAAATGAAAAAGTAGTCTTTCAAAAATTACTGAACGATGGAGTTGTCGTTCGCAATAGGGCATCACAAATAAACAACTGCCTGCGAATTACTGTTGGAACAAAAACAGAAAATGTGCAATTAATCAAACTACTAAAAGAGAAATAACGATGAAAAAAGTATTATTTATAGATAGAGATGGAACACTAGTGATAGAGCCACCGATTGATTATCAACTAGACAGTTTGGAGAAACTAGAATTCTATCCTGGCGCATTTCAAGGTTTAGCTAAAATTGTTGAGCAACTTGATTATGAGCTAGTCATGGTTACAAATCAAGATGGCTTAGGAACAAGTTCTTTTCCTGAAGAAACTTTTTGGCCCGCTCAAAATAAAATTATTGAAGCATTTAAAAATGAAGGTATTGAATTTTCTGAAGTATTGATCGATAAATCTTTTCCAGAAGATAATGCCCCGACAAGAAAACCTAGAACAGGTCTATTACAAAAATACATCCATGGAGATTATGATCTTGAGAACTCATATGTGATTGGAGACAGAGCATCTGATATACAACTAGCGGCAAATTTAAACTGTAAAAGTGTTTTTATTGGTGAGTCGAATGATTCTGCTACCTTATCGACAACCAATTGGAATGAAATATACGCTTACCTCAAAGCAAAACCCCGTGTTGGTGAAGTCACTCGTGTAACAAAAGAGACCAACATTCTCGTTGAAATAAACCTTGATGGAAGCGGTCGAAATGAGCTCTCTACAGGGATTGGTTTCTTTGATCATATGCTGGAACAAATTGCAAAACATGGAAACATGGATTTGACTGTTAAAGTAAACGGTGATTTAGAGATTGATGAGCACCACACAATTGAAGACGTTGCCATTACTTTAGGGGAAGCATTCATAAAAGCTTTAGGTTCAAAGAAGGCCATAGAACGTTATGGTTTTTTATTGCCCATGGATGATTGTTTAGCGCAAGTCGCCATTGATTTTGGTGGCAGACCTTGGTTGGTTTGGGATGTTGATTTTAAGCGAGAAATGATTGGGGAAATGCCAACTGAAATGTTCATGCACTTTTTTAAATCATTCTCAGATGCTTCAAAATGTAATTTAAACATTCAAGCTCAAGGAGACAATGAACACCACAAAATTGAGGCTATATTCAAAGGGTTTGCCAAGGCGATTAAAATGGCAGTAAGCAAAACAGAAGTATATACAATACCGAGTACAAAAGGAAAATTATGATAGCAATTATCGATTATAACGCAGGTAACATTAGTTCTGTCCAGAATGCCCTCAATCGTTTAGGCTATGATTCAATTGTCACAAGAAACAAAGAAGAAATTCTAAAAGCAGATAAAGTCATTCTTCCAGGTGTCGGTGAAGCAGGAACTGCCATGAACCATTTAAAAGAATTTGGTTTAGATGGTTTTATAAAGGAATTAAAACAACCCTTCTTAGGCATTTGTTTGGGCATGCAATTGATGTGCAACACAAGTGAAGAAGGCAATACAACTTGTCTAGGTATCTTTAATTCTAATGTCAAACGATTTCCGCCAAAAGAAAAAGTACCGCACATGGGCTGGAACAACATCAATGCCTTAAAGGGAAACCTTGCTGATCAAATTCAAACGAATAGCGATGTTTATTTCGTTCATAGCTATTATGCTGAATTATGCAATGAAACGAGTTCCCAATGCAATTACATCCTTCCATTCAGTGCTTCATTGGAAAAAGATAATTTTTACGGAACCCAATTTCACCCAGAAAAATCAGCAGATATTGGAGAGCAAATACTTAAAAACTTTTTAGCATTATGAGAATAATACCAGCAATAGATATCATCGATGGAAAGTGCGTAAGACTAACTAAAGGTGACTATTCTACAAAGAAAATATACAACGAAGATCCTTTAGAAGTGGCCAAAGAATTTGAAGCGAATGGAATAAAGTATTTACATATTGTAGATTTGGATGGTGCTAAATCAAAAAACATTGTCAACCACAAAATTTTAGAATCCATTGCAACAAATACTGATTTGCAAATTGATTTCGGTGGAGGAATAAAAACGAACGAGGCAGTACAATTGGCTTTTGACTCGGGAGCGAAACAAATCACAGGTGGAAGCATTGCTGTGAGTGAACCAGTCATATTCAATGAATGGATTGCTAAATATGGTCCTGATAAAATTATCCTTGGAGCAGATTGTAACAATCGAAAAATTGCGACAAATGGATGGCTAAAAGAATCAGAATTGGATGTCATTGAATTCATCGATTCTTACCAAAAAAAAGGAATACAATATGTAATTTGCACAGATATAAGTAAAGATGGCATGTTGCAAGGTACTTCAAATGAATTGTACCAAGAAATAATGAAATCAACGGAAATAAAACTCATCGCGAGTGGCGGTGTTTCTTGCATGGATGATTTATATCAATTAAAAGAGCTTGGTTGTGAAGGAGTCATCCTAGGAAAAGCCATTTATGAAGGAAATATTTCACTCAAAGAACTACAACAATTATGCTAAAGAAAAGGATTATTCCTTGTTTGGATATTAAAAACGGAAGAACGGTAAAAGGTGTCAATTTCATTGATATTCAAGATGCCGGAGACCCAATTGAATTGGCCAAGGGATATGTGCAGCAAGGTGCAGATGAATTAGTATTCCTGGATATTACGGCAACGATTGAAAATAGATCAACCTTGATTGATTTAGTTAGAAAGATCGGAAGAGAAATAAACATTCCTTTTACAGTTGGCGGCGGTATTAACTCTTTAGAAGATGCATCAAAACTAATCACAGCTGGAGCAGATAAAATTAGTGTCAATTCTTCTGCAGTAAAAAATCCTAAGTTGATTAAAGAAATTGCTTCTAAATTTGGTTCGCAATGCGTAGTTGTTGCCATAGATACAAAATTGATGGATGATGAGTGGATTGTCTTCACTAAAGGCGGCAGAGATCAAACGGAGTTAAAAACATTGGATTGGATCAAGGAAGCGGAACTTTTAGGTGCGGGAGAAATTCTTTTAACTTCTATGAATCACGATGGCACAAAAGGTGGTTTTGCAATAGAAATTACAGAGCAAGCGAATAATTTGGTAAAAATTCCAATTATTGCTTCTGGCGGAGCCGGTGCCAAAGAACATTTCTCAGATTTATTTCAGACTGGAATTAGTGCAGGATTAGCCGCTAGTATTTTTCACTTTGGAGAAATATCAATACCATCTCTAAAAAAGTACCTCACAGAACAAAACATATCAATTAGACTATAACAAGATGAAAATAGATTTTAACAAAGGAAACGGACTCGTTCCGGTAATTATTCAAAATGCAAATACATTACAAGTATTAATGTTGGGCTATATGAATGAAGAAGCCTATCAAAAGACAATTTTGGAGCAAAAAGTAACGTTCTTTAGTCGCAGTAAAAATAGACTTTGGACAAAAGGTGAAGAGTCTGGAAATATACTTTTAGTAAAAGACATAAAAATTGATTGCGACAATGATACCATTCTCATTTCTGCTTTTCCAAAAGGACCAACTTGCCATACAGGAGCAACTACTTGCTTCAATGAAGACACTTCAAAAGGTTTTTTATATCAACTAGAAGAAACCATTAGTCAGCGCATTGACAATAACGATGAAAAATCTTATACGAACCAATTGTATAGACGTGGTATAAATAAAGTCGCTCAAAAAGTTGGAGAAGAAGCAGTAGAATTAGTGATTGAAGCCAAAGATAATGATGATGTTTTATTCAAAAATGAGGCCGCTGATTTAATGTACCACTATCTTATCCTGCTAAAAGCCAAAGGGTTTAAAATGTCTGATATTGAAACCATTCTTGAAGAGAGAAGTAAATAACAAAGACATAAAATAGAAGCTTATTTTTGCTTGATTGATCATCTAAACTCTTCCTGGTTGCAGTCAATTGATTAAACCAAATTAAACTTAAATAAATATTATGATTCAAAAAAGCCCTCCGTCACAGGAGCGCTTCGAAAATTTATTTATTTCTGGAATAGTTCATATAAAGAACTACGGCAACACCGATACATAGACCTATTATAATATATTTCATTATTCTTCTAGTTTAAAAACCTTATCAGCAGTCCCATCTGAATATCTAGATAAGATGCATACGAGCTTATAGGTTGGTTTAATTGTTTAAACAAATGTACAATTTACCTGCGTATTTGCACAATAGAATATATGTATAGCAGATTGGCTTTGTGAATGGTAAAAATTTAACGTTTACAAGCGCAAAAGTCTTTGGCCGAAAATATTCAAGTATACTACTCCACAAAATTTCATAATAATATTTTAGCGCCTAGTTGGAATAAATTATTGTTTTTTTTCAAAGCTTAAACTACTGTATTTCAATGATTAAACTTGAAATTGTAAAATTATTTTAAATTTTGTTTATCTTTTTCTTGTTTTGTTTAAACAGAATAACATATATTTGTTGAGGAAATAACAAAAAACATTAAACAAAACAAAAACAACAAACAATTAACATCATGAAAAAAAGAACTTTACAAATCGGATTTAAGAAAACAGCTTTAGCTTTAAGCATCGTTTTTACATCCATAGGAGCTTCTGCTCAAACAAACGTATTTGATAACGTTATTGCTGTGAGTCCGGCACATACATCCTTAAAACTTGCATTAGAAACAGCTTTTTTGGATGATGACCTTCAAGATCCGATGATGAGCTACACTGTCTTTGCTCCAACAAATGCTGCATTTGATGCTGTTGTGGCAGATTTAGGATTAGCTGACATCAATGCCTTATTAGCGTTACCTAATTTAGCTGACATTCTATTATACCATGTTCTAGATTCAGAAGTTCCTGCATCAGCAGTTACTAATGGCCTAGTTGCTACACCAATGAATACAAGCAACTCTATTAAATTTACAGTAGACGGAATGGATGTCTATGCGAATCAATCTCCAATATCAGAATTTGATTTACCAGCAGACAATGGTGTTGTCCATGTTTTGGACGAAGTGATTCTTGAAAATTCAACTGTTGTTGATGTTGCACTAGGAAGTGCAGTTCATACCTCTTTAGTTGCAGCAGTTGTTGAAGCACGTCTACTTCCTGCTTTAACGAATCCTTTTGAAAAATACACAGTTTTTGCACCAACAAACACAGCTTTTGACAATGTTGTAACTGATCTAGGCTTAGCTGACATTAATGCGCTATTAGCTTTACCTACTTTAGCTGACATTCTACTATACCATGTAATGAACGTAGAAGTTCCATCATCAGGGGTAACCAACGGATTAATAGCAACGCCGATGAATACAACCAATTCTATTAAGTTTACTATAGACGGAACGGATGTCTTTGCCAATCAATCTCCAATATCAGGATTTGATTTACCTGCAGATAATGGAGTAGTTCACGTATTGGATGAAGTTATCCTATCTAACCCAACAGTTGCAGA